>NZ_FNDQ01000044.1 GCF_900099675.1 Myroides phaeus | reverse complement strand
TGTTTTATTTTTCTTTAAATGTACACCCCGATTGTCTTCTAAGCCTTTAAATCCTTTGCTTTTAAATTTTCTTATCCATTGGAATAAGACAGAAGGATTTGAGATTCTATATCTAACACAGGTATCTGTCAAAGATAAATCACTATTTTGATGTTCCTGAATAATATGAATTTTTTCTTCTATAGTGAATTTGTTTTTGGAGATTCCATGTAATCCTTGTTCTCCATAAACTTCATATAGTTTAAGCCAAAAATAAAGGTTAAACTCACTGATTTTTTCTGATCGAGAAAGTCCCCCCCATACTGTCTTTACCTTCCAAAATAATAGTTACTATACGTAACTTAAATTCAAAATTGTATTTCTGTTTTCTACTCATAAAAAATGCCCCAAAAAGTGTCTAACTTTTTGGGGCATGTCTATGGTCTGTAAGATCACCCTTTTTTATTTCTGTATTGTGTCCCGTCCTGAAATAGCGATAAGGGGTTTGAATTTCCTATCCTCTATATAATCTTTTTAGACAGCCTCTTTTTTTGTTTTTAATCTTGGTATAATTCTCCTCTGTGAGGTTTTAGTATATCACGAAGTTGTCTCATTTGCTCATCATTAACTACCATGTACGCAATAGAGTGAAATTCTGACAGCTGACTGTAATCTATTATTGAAATAGGAAGTTTTTCAATAGCAACATATTCTTTCAAATGGATAACGTGATGTTCAGCTGTTTTTTCTCCTGCAGGACCTTTAAAATCCCAAATTAGTTTAATTTTTCGTTCCATTATTATTATCGTATTTGGCTCAAAAGTAAGTAAAAATAAATAACATTAAGTTAATTATTATTTACAGAGGGCGTTAAGTAAAAGTGATTTGTATTAAAGAAAAGTGAGGTTTAGAAGAAATTATGAGTATACTTTTTATAGGAGTTTTGTATGAATTAGTACTTTTTTAAAGAAGTTTCTACGGACAATGATGGGACAGTGATCCGACTATGCTTCGACAAAATAGCTCCAATCCCTTTAAACTCGGAGAATTGTGCAACAATAGTCGGAGAATTATCGTATTTGATTAAATCAATTATTGTATAAAAATATGCTTGTATGTCTTGTAGAATAGGCGATACGGGCTATTTTTTGAAAAAAAAATACTTCGTATTAGAAGGTGTTTTTTTTCGTTTATTTTCTTTTTTTGAGTTCATATTACTTTAAAAGTAGCTTTTTTATAGCTTTTTTTACTTAAAAAAAGAGAAGTAGGTAGTTATGTTATTGTTTTTCTATTAGAAATAGTTTTAGAGGAATAATTAAAGAAATTAGTTATACCATATCTTTTTTGTATTTTTGAAATTGTTATAATTTTTACGGTATGAAAGAAGAATTTGTGATATTAGTTAATGAAAAAGACGAACAGATAGGTTCAATGGAAAAAATTGAAGCGCATCAAAAAGCTTTATTGCATCGTGCTTTTTCTGTTTTTATTTTAAATGATAAAAATGAAGTTATGTTACAGCAACGTGCTTCAGAGAAATATCACTCTCCTTTGTTATGGACAAATACCTGTTGTAGTCACCAGCGTGTAGGTGAAACTAATATTGAGGCAGGTAGAAGACGTTTGATGGAAGAAATGGGATTTGAAGTACCATTGAAAGATGTTTTTAATTTTATTTATAAAGCCCCTTTTGACAATGGACTAACAGAACATGAATTTGATCACGTAATGATAGGGTATTATAATGAAGAACCTAATATTAATTTAGAAGAAGTAGAAGCTTGGAAATGGATGTCTGTTGAAGGGATTAAATTAGATATGGAGAAACATCCAGAAATTTACACTGAATGGTTTAAAATAATCTTTTCTAAGTTTTACCATTATATAGAGGCTCAAAAAAAGTAATATATGAAATTAAGAGTTAGTCGTAAAGCCCATTTTAATTCAGCACATCGGTTGTTTAGAAAAGAATGGTCTGATGAAAAAAATCAAAGGATTTTTGGGAAATGCAATAATCCCAATTATCATGGTCATAACTATGAACTGATAGTTCATGTTACTGGTGAATTGGACTTAGAGACTGGTTTTGTAATGGATTTGAAAGAGCTTTCAGATTTGATTAAGAGAGAGATAGAAGAAACTTTTGATCATAAAAACCTAAACTTAGATGTTCCAGAGTTTGCAGATTTAATTCCATCCGCTGAGAATATAGCGGTGGTAATTTGGCAAAAATTAAGGCCTTTTATCCCTCAAGATAAAGCTTTAGAAGTAGAACTATATGAGACTGCAAGAAATTTTGTTTCTTATAAAGGAGAAAACTAAAATTTAAGTCTTATTAGTAAAAGTTGTAACTTGCGCCTTCGTTTTTTTTGAAAAGCGAAAAGGAAAAGTTTAATAGACTTCGGTCTATATATTAATTGATTTGATTTAGCGTATGAATTTTATACAATATCCAATACTATTTAATCCAATACTAAAGGATCGAATATGGGGAGGAACGAAGCTAGAATCAGTACTTGGAAAAGATATTCATTCTAGTGAAGTAGGAGAGAGTTGGGAGATTTCTGGAGTGCCTAACGACATTAGTATTGTTGCTAATGGAGCATATAAGAGTATGGAATTGGATAAACTTATAGCAGCTTATCCACAAGAAGTATTGGGTAATTCAATCATAGAACGTTTTGGATTACACTTTCCATTATTATTTAAGTTTTTAGATGCTAAGGAGGATCTATCAATTCAATTGCACCCTAATGATTTATTAGCACAAAAACGTCACAATTCTTGTGGTAAAACAGAGATGTGGTATGTTATGCAAGCAGATCCAGGAGCAAGAGTTGTAGTCGATTTTAAAGAAGGAGTTACTCAAGAAAGTTATTTAGAACACTTAAAAAAGAATACATTACCTTCTATTCTTAAAGAAATTCCTGTTAAGAAAGGAGATGTTTTCTTTATAGATGCAGGTACTATCCATGCAATTGGAAAAGGTGTATTACTTGCTGAAATTCAGCAAACATCTGATATTACATATCGTGTTTATGATTGGGGAAGGGTTGATGCTAAAGGCAATTCAAGAGAATTGCATGTAGATTTAGCTCTGGATGCTATAGATTATAATAAGAAAGAAGTAGAATTACAATATTCACAAGAAAAGAATACTATCAATAAAATAGTAGAGTGTCCTTTTTTCTCGGTTAATTATATTCCTTTAAAAGGAGAGTTTTTAAAAAAGAAAGATTCTCAAAGGTTTTATATTTATGTAGTGACAGAGGGGGAGTGTACGATGACTATTGGTTCTGAGAAGTATCAATTTCAAAAAGGAAATACAATTTTAGTACCAGCTTTAATTGAAAATATTCAATTGTCAGGGGATGCTACACTTTTAGAAATATTTGTTTCTTAAAAAAGTAGTATAGGATATTTTAAAATTGTAGATTTGTTTCAAATTTTAAATAAGAAAGAATTATGGCAAGTGTAAAAAACTTAAAAAAAGATATTCACTATGTATTAGGTGATATTATTCAAGCTATTTATATTCACGAAATGACTACTAATGGAGTTACTGAATCTACTAATGCATTATTAGAAGAAGCATTAAATTCATTCGATGAATTGATCGATGAAGTAAATGCTAAGAATATTGAAAATAAAAAAGCACATTTTAAAGGAGTTTATACAAAACTTGAAACTGTTGCTGGTCAATTAGTTGAGAAAATAAATGCTCTTTAGTAGAAAAAAAAGATAAAAAAAAACGCTGAAGGTCTTGTAAAATACAAAAAGCGTGCTATCTTTGCACTCGCAAAATGAGTCGCCGGTGTAGCTCAGCTGGCTAGAGCAGCTGATTTGTAATCAGCAGGTCGTGGGTTCGAGTCCCTCCATCGGCTCATATTTTTTTGAAGAGTTTATATTGTAATATTGTTGAGTCGCCGGTGTAGCTCAGCTGGCTAGAGCAGCTGATTTGTAATCAGCAGGTCGTGGGTTCGAGTCCCTCCACTGGCTCAAATTCTTTTAAAGAATTCATATTACAATATAATTGAGTTGCCGGTGTAGCTCAGCTGGCTAGAGCAGCTGATTTGTAATCAGCAGGTCGTGGGTTCGAGTCCCTCCACTGGCTCAAATTCTTCAAAGAAATTAAATTAATATACAATATAGTTGAGTCGCCGGTGTAGCTCAGCTGGCTAGAGCAGCTGATTTGTAATCAGCAGGTCGTGGGTTCGAGTCCCTCCACTGGCTCAAATTCTCATAGAGAATCTATATTGTATAAAATACGGTTAATCGCCGGTGTAGCTCAG
Source organism: Myroides phaeus (assembly GCF_900099675.1). Classification (GTDB taxonomy): domain Bacteria; phylum Bacteroidota; class Bacteroidia; order Flavobacteriales; family Flavobacteriaceae; genus Flavobacterium; species Flavobacterium phaeum. Next base: position 233 of record NZ_FNDQ01000044.1, on the reverse strand, counting down.
CTGGCTAGAGCAGCTGATTTGTAATCAGCAGGTCGTGGGTTCGAGTCCCTCCACTGGCTCAAAAGCCTCCCTTTTAAGGGAGGCTTTTTTGTTTTATACTCTTTTTAGCTTAGTATTTATTATTCATTGGATTTATTTTGGATCAGGTGCAAAAGTTGGGGACTAAGCAAAAAGTTTCGTCAATCTAAACAGGAAAAATGACTTATCTCTTACACCTCTATACATCATTCTAA
>NZ_FNDQ01000037.1 GCF_900099675.1 Myroides phaeus | reverse complement strand
AACGACTATTTAATTCTTCAACTTTTGTAATATTGAAATGCTCTACCAAGTACTCAGGTAGGATTAGTTTTAGTATTTCTTTGCTATCCATCATGGTGCAAATATATTATTTTACAACTTCCTCCCCAACTTTTGTGCTTGATCCCCTATTGTTTGTCAACGGTTAATCCGTCTATACAGAAATAAACTGCAGTATTAGGCCCTACAGTTGGATCAGCATCAGTAGAATCTAATTCAAAGAAAATATAACTAACTTCTCCTAGTTCCTTAATATTTATAATTTGCCAATCTTCTGGCATGATTAATTTATCACCTCTATAATCAGCTAAGTAATGCGTAACGTAATTTGGTTTTATTTTATTGTCTTTTCCTACACCATGGATAGTGATTTTAAAATAATCACCTTTTTCAAATGCTCTAGCGAATCCATCTCCATTTAAATTTCCCCAATAAGGCCATGGGTGGTTTGCAATCGCAATACTAATGGCATTGTAAGAATCAGATTTATCTCCAATTTTAATCCAGTTCGATCTTTCTTCTTCAGAGAATATTTCTTTATTTGCTTGCCAATCTTTCATATAATATCCCCAGTATCCAACGATGTAAGGAGTACCTTCACCTTTTAATCCTCCTTTAGCCATATTTCCCCATTGGTACGATAACCATCCTTCTGAACCACCATTATTTGAGTGACTAGTATTGTCATTACTGTTTGATGTGACAAAGCCGTCCCAATAGTTCCATGATCTTTCTGCTGTATGCGAGAATTTGAATATTTGACTTTCTACATAAGTTCCTCCTTCATATGTGTTTTCCCAATACTTTCCTCCTAAAGTTTCAATAGCATTTGAAAAGTCGAAGTCACTTAAATCTAATGTTACATAATTATAATCATAACTTTTACTAACAACTACATTATAAGTAAAGTATTGATATGAACTGCCATTTTGTTCTGATAACACTAACTTATAAGTACCTGGTTTATTAAATGTATGTCTTAATATTGGTTGTGTTGAAAGAACTTCTTGACTAGCATTATCAATCCATTTGTAAGAAGCATTAGGATTATTAATTTTTGGGTCAATTACAACTTCATCAAAAGTTATAGATTCAACTTGACCGTTAAATACAGGTACCGAATAAGGAGCTGTATCGTCATTTGAACAGCTTGTAAAAGTACTTGTAGTAAGTAATGTTATTCCTAAAAGTAGGGATGTACTGAACTTTAAAAAATGTTTTTTCATAATTTATTATAGTGTTGGTTATATAGTTTTTAAATTATCTTGTTGGTATTGAAATATTAGCTTTGTGTAGGTCAATTATTCCGCTTACTTCAGTTGAAGTTTCTCCTAACCAACCTGCTTCTTGATTTAAACCTGTGTAAATTTTGATGAAATCAACTCCTGGTAAATTAGCTTTATTACCATTTTTATCAATTGCCCATGAAATATCAATTGCAGATTCATCATCATTATTTGGTGCATTATCAGCATAACCAAATTGGAAACTGTATAAAACCCAATAATTACCTTTACCACTTTCGTCAATTGCATTATTTGGTAACAGAGTTCCTTTGAATGTGACTTTATCTTCTTTAATCCATTCTGGGAAATAACTTTGATTATGAAATGAGTTTTTAGGTTTAAAACCTTTGTGTCCTTGATTATCTTCCCATTTCATATATTCTAAATCTGTAGCCCAAGTAAGAGCAGGGTCTTTTATAGGTTCTTTATTCGCTTCAGGTCTATAGAAAGTAATTTCATAATTCTTAATTGTTTTAGAATTATTATGTTCACTTCCTGCAATCTCGTACCATTCATCTTCGTCAGGTAAACCATTTTTATTTTTGTCATAAGCGACCATTATTACTCCTGGTTCACAACTTCCTCCTCGATTTGATGCTGTAGAATTTGGGTTTGATTCTGCCCAAAAGGCATTTCCTAATACACGGAAATCTCTTTTTCCAGGTACATTTTCAATAGTTTTATCAAAACCTACAACAACATATCCACCAAATCCACCTAGAGTAATCATAGTTGGTTTCTTACCAGAGATAGCCTTTAGAGCTTTTTTATTCATTGCTTCTTGCGTGTCCCCAACTTCATAAAGAGGTAATTTGTTAGTGAATTGACCATAAGCTGGCTTGTAGTCAAAAACCTTTGTAATATCGCTATAAGAAGAAGTGATAGTTTCATTATTGTCAATTATTGTGCTATTGTCGTCACTTGATGAACAACTACTTCCTAAAATTGAAGCTAAGAATAAGCTTGAAATAAGGCTTATTCTACATGTTTTTTGTATCATATTTTCAGTTTATTTTTTAATAAAAGCAAAGTGTGCAGGTATATTACCTCCAGTAGTTCGCCATTTTAGTTTTCCTTCAGGGGAATAACAATATACAAATCCAGTACCCACATAGTCTTGAGCATCTGTCATATATATATCTTTTGTTTCTGGGTTTACTGCAATTCCATAAGGGATTAATATTTGTTTATCTGTCCCATCGGTTATAATATTATCTGTTATAATTTGCTTTGTATTTGTATTTAAAATACCATATGAAATAGTATTCTGACCCGTATTGTGTTTATATGAAGTCGCGTAATAATATAATTTATCATCATCAATTGTCATATTAGAAATAGGGATGTCTAACTTTTGTTTCACCTTGTCTGTATTAGAGTCAATTACATATAAACTTGGTTCTTCATTGTAATAATCACCACGTGAGCTTACGTATATATCACCATTGCGGTCCATTTGCATACGGTGTAAGTTAATTCCTACATCTATTTTTTTGATTTCAGTAAACGTAGTTAAATCTACTACAGATACAGTAGTGTCGTAGTTTGGTACTCGATATCCACCAGAGTTAGCTACATATAGTTTATTGCCTTTTATAACCATTTCCTCAGGCTGGTAACCTACCACTACTTTGCGTGTAACCTCTAAGGATAAAGTGTCTATTTCAGCAACAAAGCCAATTTCTGCATTCGGGTTGATTTCAACTTTTCCCGAATAAGAGCTCACGTAAGCCTTACCGCCTTTAAATTTTAAATAACGACAATTTGGAACGTGAATTTGTTTGATATGTTTTCCTGTTTCAACATCAAATACTTCTACAAAGTTTGAAACGTTTATCGTAGCATAAACCTTCTTACCATAGATTTGGATATCATTACCAACATCTCCTAATTCTTTAGTAATGTTAGGGTTTCTCTCAGAAAATATATCTCGTGTATAAACTCCACTATCATATTCAAATAAGTCAATTGAAGCTCTATTCATACCCATATTCCCTTCGTTTAACAGATAGAAACCTCTGTATTGGTCTGAAGGTGCAGGGATAGAAACAGTAGAACTATCCGATAAGAATATCATTTCATCTTTTCTACAACTCGTTAATAGAATTAAAGAGAAAAGGAGTAAGTATATATTTTTTAATCTCATAATTCAAAGTTTAAAGTAAAACGAAAGTTGCGCCCTGGCATAGGGAAGTTAGTTACAACTTCATAATATTGATTAGCTATATTGTTAGCTTCTATAGATACTTTAAAACGGTAGTTACTCCATTTAAAGCTTTTTTGCAATGATAAATCGTGTGTGTACCAAGGTTGTATCTCATTGCGTTTAATGTTATTTTTATTACCGTTATATCGTTTTCCAACATAGATAAAGCTATAGTTAAATGCCCAATCTTTATAGTCTAACGACACAATTGAAGACCCCGAATGCCAAGGAGCATAAGGGATTTGGTCACCATAATACGAAGGTTTTCCAAATAAGGTAGTACTTTTGTCTTTAGCAACAGTATATTCATACGTTAGATTAACACCAAGTTTTAGGTCATCTACAATCTTAACTGTTGTTCCTGCCGCCGATTCTATACCATAATTTTCAACCTTACCTAAGTTGGTCATCATCCAACGCATCATACTTGAGGTAGGAGAAGCAATGATTTTATCTGTGATATTTGCATAATATGACTCTACAGATAAATGTACTTCATCAAAGAAACGTGTGTTTAATGGTTTGCTATAAGTAAAACCTACGTTGAATTGTCTTGATACTTCCGGTCGCAAATTAGACGTCCCCAATTGTGTATAATACAAATCATTAAAAGTAGGTAGCCTAAAGATGTATTTGTAGAAAGCGTGCACTACAAAGTCTTCACTATCCCAAGGTTTGTAGCTCAAGAATAGAGAAGGAGCCCACACAGAACGGTCAGGAGCTTGCAGGTTATGGCGTACTTTTTCTTTGGTAAACGTTCCGAGAATATTCCCTTGAGCCTTTACCTTTCCAAGATTAACAGATGTAGCTAACGATGTCAAGAAAGTATATCTCTCAGGATAAGAAAACAAAGTTCCTTGTCCTTTTCGCGTAGCATTTAGTTTGTTATATTGAATATCAGTAGCCAAAGATACCTCCCAAATATCGGTTATTTTGTAAAGGTGAGCTGCCGATATATACCAGTCTTGTTGGTAAAAGGTATTGTCAAATTGTGGGTTATACGTAACCTCTTCCCCTTCAAAACCTACTGTTTTACGAGATTTATAGTGCATCAAATCATAAGCAAACTTCCCTTTTAATAAAAAAGAGTATCTGTCAGTTACAAAGCGTGTCCACTCTGCCTGTGCCATAAAGTTTTTATCTCCTTGGCGTTCATTGATGTTTTCTGTTTCAATAGTAGTATCACTCTTTTTAATCACAGCACCAGGTAATCCTCTGTCTGATTGGTAGTAATACACATTTGCTTGCCAAGTATTCTTATCGTCTTTACCATACCAAGCATTTTCAATTCTATACGCTTCAATGTCACTGTTAAGTCTGTGTCCAATTGTATCATAAGCAACCGAACCATCTATGTTGAGTTTTTTTTGTCTGAATTTATAATCCCCATTAGAGTAAATATACTCAGCACTAATACTGGTACTCACATTGTCATTTACTTTGTATTCCGTTCTAACAGAAGGATTCACTAACTGAATAGACCCTGCTTTGTACTTAGCAGAAAAGTTATAATCTTTTCCCTCTTTAAAGACAGGTTTTTTAGTTTGAATATAGACAGTAGAAGCAGAAGCGTATTCCTTTGCAGATTGAAAAATAGCACTGCGTTGTCCGTTGTATAGTTTTACAGCTTCTACATTATCTAAAGAGAATTTACCTAAATCTACAATACCATTTTGTGCATTTCCAATTTGAACACCATTGTAAAACACACCTACGTGATGCGTACCCATATTGCGGACATCCACTGTTTTTAGTCCCCCCATTCCTCCATAGTCTTTGATTTTGATACCCGCAAAATAGCGTAAAGCATCAGCAACACTATGGCTGTTTAATCTTTCAAGTTGTTCACCTTGTAAAGTTTGTACAGGAATAAGGTCTTTAAAAACTTCTTTTTCAATTACAATCTCATTCAGAGAAGTAATCGTATCTTGTTTTTGCTGTGCGAATAGGGAAGTTCCTATCAAGCAACATATTCCTAAAGGGAGTAGTTTTAAGTTCATAGTTTAGTCAGCTAACAACGTTGATGAAAAAGGGAAGAAAGAAACGCATCTAACCAATCGTTAGCAATAAACGAAGAAGTGCGTTCGCTGTTTTATACCCGAAAACATCAAACAATTACGATAAAACGGCAGGTATTCTGACTTACTCAAAACAAACATCCTTCCCATTGCGCAGAAACAACAGTGGATAACGCGGTTTGTTTTTTTGGACGAGCTTACAGCAGCGGGTCTGTTTAGGATTTACACCTAATTCCCTTTTAATATCTCGAAAGACAACCATAGAATCAGTTACAAATATATATAAAATAATATCTTAAAAAAGTAATTTAAACAGCATAGTATCAATATGCTATGCTTTTGTTACATATATCTCGGAATAATTATAGAATTGTAAAAAAGTCCTTATGTTTTTTCTGTGTTGTAATCGCTTGCTTATTGGTCGGAATATCCCAAGTAGGATATACACGCATACCTCTTTTTCCTTCCTTATTGGCTGATGAAATAATGTTTAAAGTAGCCAATGCCTCTTTTGGGAAGATAAAATAGCCTTTGTTGTCATTTTCAACACAAGAGATAATCATAAAATCAAAGTCGTCAGCAATGTGATAAGGTTCTGTAATCCCTTGTTCATTCCTTTTCCAGATAGCTACAAAAAGTCCCGTTTTCTTGGGTGTGACCTTAGCTTCTCGGTAAATTATCTTGTAGTTGTCGATTGAAAAAGAACAAGCATTATACTCATTACTTTCAGGGAATGAACAATAATTGGTTACAAAAGAAGCTGTTTGTAATTCTGAAAAATTATTTAATAAAGGAATAAATTGTTCCAACATTTTGATTTTTGTGTAAATATATTTCAAATGAATTGTTTTCTTTGCAAAATCAAATAAATTAAAATCACGCCAATGTTATCAAAACCAAGATTAGCATTAATAATAGGAATCGTGTGTATCTCGATTTTTCCTGTTATCGTAAAATTAGACTTGACACCACCTCTAATTTCAGCATTTTATCGAATGGCTATTGCAGCTGTATTTGTAGTGCCTTATGCCTTATTTACAAAGCAAATGAAGCTGTACGATTTTAAAACGATGATGCTAATTGTATTATGTGGTTTTTTCTTTGGTGCAGATATAGGCGTTTGGAACTTTGCTATTCAAGGGTCAACAGCTACTCAAGCTACATTGCTAACTAATCTTGCGCCCGTTTGGGTAGGAATAGGAAGTTATTTCTTCTTGAGTTCAAAACCAAGTATCAATTTTTGGATAGGGACCGTATTCGCTATCACAGGAATGGTTGTTTTAGTAGGGGTAGATGTATTTATGGACTTATCTTTTGACTTGCCATTTGCTTTTGGAATTTTGTCAGGTATCTTATATGCGTGCTATATTTTATTCAGTAAAAAGGTTTTAGAAAAAGTAGAGATAATACCATTTATGTCATACAGTTTATTGGTTTCTTCAATCTTTTTAGGAATTACAAACTTTGCAATGGGGTCAGAGTTTTCTGGATTCAGTAGTATGGGATGGTTAACATTAGTTGTGCAAGGAGTTGTATGTCAGTTAATCGCTTGGTTCCTATTAAGCTTTGCAACAAAGCATATGCGAGCAACGAGAGTTTCACTAAGTTTATTGAGTCAAGCTTTATTAGCAGCCTTTTTAGCTTGGATGTTCTTAAATGAAGAGATTACAATGCAGATGATTTATGGAGGAGCAATTATTCTATTTGGAATTGGGATAACATTTGTTGAAAAGCCAATTATAGGAGGAAAAAAAGAAGTGAGTTTGAAATAGTAAATCACCTATTAGGAATAAAAAAAACGACGTATTAGTGATAATACGTCGTTTTTTTTAGAACCATATACTGGCATTTTTCCAAATTATGCTAATTCCAAGGGCTACAAATACAATAGAAACAACTATTTTCATAAAAGTTGATACTAAAAAACCAAGGAAAGAACCAGAAGCAGCTTTTAGTGCTCGGTTGATATTTTTATAGTCAAATAATAACTCACCTAAAAGTGCCCCAACAAAAGGACCGATTATAAAACCAAAAGGAATAGGAGCAATTAAACCAACGATCAAACCGATGTTAGTACCCCATATTCCGTAGGATGAGCCACCAAAACGCTTTGTCCCCTGTGCAGGAATAACGTAGTCTAAAATTGAAATTGCGATGGTAATTACACAAGTAATCCACAAGATATAGTGATTTATTTCAACACCTTTTGTTAGATACAAACACAGTATTCCAAACCAACTTAGGGGTAATCCGGGTAGGGCAGGAAGCACACTTCCGACCACTCCGCCTGCCAATAAAACAAGTGCAACGATTAATAGTAAATATTCCATTCGGATTTTTTGTATTTTTGAGAAATAAAGGTACAATAATCCAAGCTATGAAAAAATCACTGATGTTTATCTTTTTATTGGTTTTAACAGTTTCCTGTCAATTGAAATACAATCAATTGCCAGATGAGGAAGTGTTGCTAAAAGAAGAATTAGATAAAATTGATTGGACTAAAGTTGATGCATATCCGACAGTAGATTTGTGTGATTCTTTGTTAGATGACAAGTCTAAAAGGGATTGTTTCTTTGCTTTTATTACTCAGAATTTACAAGTTCGTTTTAATGCAGATACTATTGAGGGGAATTTTACTCAGCTTGATACCTTAAAAATATTAGTAACAGTTAAGACAGATTCACAGGTAGACTTTGAATTATATGATTTGCCAGAAACGCTAATCGAACAAACAAAAACAATTAATAAGTTTTTACACGAACAAGGGCAAGTATTTTCAGTAGTTCATCCAGCTGTAAAAAGAGGCGTACCAGTTACAAGTCAATTTATTATCCCAGTTGTTTTAAATAAACAATAGTTATTCTTTTTAAGAATCTTGGAACTGTTTGTCACGTTATAAATCAGCTTCTTCTTTTTGCTTTACTCTATAAGTCATCACAAAGATACTACCGATGCTGATTGGCAATACAATGTTTAGCAACCAAATTAATGTTGCGACTAAGGCCACTACCCATTGATTAACTCCTAAAGCGGTGAAAATAAACATAGCAATACTACCTTTTACGGCAAACTCTAAAAACTGAAAGTTAGGAAGAGATGATGCCATTAAATAGATAGCAGAAACCGCACATAACAATTCAAAATAAGGAATGTCAACACCTAATAAGTAGTATAAAATCACATATTGGTGGGTAAACGAAGCATAGCGAAAGAACGCTAAGATTAAGTTTTTGCGATGTTTCTGACGAGGGATTTCATTTATCATTTCGATAAGTGATTTAATAGAGTACCCTTTTATCGTAAAATGGCGCAGTGAAAACAAGATTAAAATTACAGTTGCAATTATAGCATAGGCAATAAACAAATAGTAATTTGGAATTATTTCGTGGAATTGATTAAGAATACTTAAGCCTATCAATCCAAATACAATGGCATAAATGACTTGAACGCCATTACAGATCATATTTAAAAAGATAACTCTACTTGCGTCTTTTTTCTCAAAATACAATGCCTTTCCTGCATATTCACCAATACCATTAGGCGTAAATATCCCCAGAGTAAGCGCACTTAACACTTGCTTAGTTGCCTGCCAAACGCTAACTGGTTTGATTAATGACGAGAGATTCTGCCATTTTAAAATTTCAATAAAGCGATTAGAAAAAGTCAGACACGCTAAAATAAAAAGAGCAAAGTAGTTTTCTTTTTTAGCCATTACCTCTAACAACACTTTAAAATCAAGGGTTTTATCATTTGATAATTGGTTGTAGATATAATAAAAAGCAGAAGCAACAACTAATATTTTAATTAGAAGTACGAGATATTGCTTAGTTTTGTCTGATAGAATTTTCATCACTGCAAAATAAGATAATATTTTGTTGGGCAGGGATATAAAAGTGTAAAAAAATATTAAATTGACAGTAGATAGAATCATATTAGGTATTGACCCTGGAACCACAATTATGGGTTTCGGGTTGATTAGAGTGGTAAATAAGAAGATGGAGTTTATACAGTTGAATGAGTTGCTATTATCCAAGTATGAGGACCGCTATACGCGTTTGAAGCTTATTTTTGAACGTACAATTGAATTGATAGAAACACATTTGCCAGATGAAATTGCTATTGAAGCACCCTTCTTAGGAAAAAACCCACAATCAATGTTGAAGTTAGGTAGAGCACAAGGCGTAGCAATGGCTGCTGCTTTGTCTCGCAATATTCCTGTTACAGAATACGAGCCTAAAAAAATCAAGATGGCTATAACAGGAAACGGTAACGCAAGTAAAGAACAAGTGGCAAAAATGTTGCAACAATTGTTGGGGTTAAAAGAGTTGCCTAAAAATTTAGATAGTACAGATGGTCTTGCCGCTGCGGTTTGTCATTTCTATAATTCAAATAAAATCGTAACCGGAAAAAGTTATTCTGGATGGGACGCATTCATCAAACAAAATCAAGACCGAGTTAAGAAGTAATGGCAGGTATATATATTCACATTCCCTTTTGCAAGCAAGCTTGTCACTATTGTGACTTTCACTTTTCTACTTCCTTAAAGAAAAAAGAAGAGATGTTGCAAAGTTTGAAACAGGAGTTAGTACTTCGAAAAGAGGAATTGCACAATGAGGTGGTAGAAACCATTTACTTTGGAGGTGGAACCCCAAGTATTTTGGAAGTAGGTGAAATAAACGATTTGATACAAGCCGTTTATAACTTGTTTTCCGTTTCAGATAATCCAGAAATAACATTAGAGGCAAATCCTGACGATTTAGACTATACTACAATTCACAAACTGGCAGAGTCTAAAGTAAATCGTTTAAGCATCGGAATTCAGTCTTTTGTAGAAGAAGACCTGAAAATGATGAATCGTGCACACAATTCTTCAGAGGCTATAAGCTGTTTAGAAGAGGCAGTTAAGCATTTTGACAATATTTCAATTGATCTTATTTATGGTATTCCTAATATGAGCAATGAACGTTGGTTAGCTAATGTTCAGCGTATTCTTGATTTAGGAATTCCACATATTTCTTGTTATGCGTTGACAGTTGAGGAGCGTACAGCATTGAATAAATTAATCAAAAAAGGTGTAATTCCAAGTCCGAAAGAAGAAGTAGCACATAATCACTTTATGTTGCTAATTGAGACCTTGCGCAGGAATGGCTATATTCATTATGAACTATCCAATTTTGCTAAGCCAGGGTATTATTCAAAGAATAACTCTGCTTATTGGTTGGGTAAAAAGTATTTAGGGATAGGACCGTCTGCTCATAGTTTTGACGGCGTACACCGCAGTTGGAATATTGCTAACAATCCATTGTACATAAAGGATATTCAATCTGGAAAGCTTCCGTTAGAAATAGAAGAGTTGTCTCTTTCTGATCGCTATAATGAGTATATTATGACTGGATTGCGTACGATATGGGGTGTTGACGTTAACCGCGTACACCGTGATTTTGGTCAAGATTTCTATGATTACCTAATACAAGAATCAACTCATTTTATTGCAGATGGTCTAATGCATCGCGAGGGAGATGTACTGACGATTACTGATAAAGGAAAATTCTTAAGTGACGGTATTGCATCTGATTTATTTTGGTTAGATTTGAAATAAAACCGTGATAGCAAGTATAACCTTATCCGATTGCGTATATCAAATTGACTTATCACAGCCAATAGATATATCTATTCCCCTTGTTAATACAGAAAGCAATCCAATTGCGTGGTATTTAGAGAAACCCGATATTTCTCCAGTTGAAATGGGTGATTGGATCGGCAAGGTGAGCGAGGGTAATTCGTCTACGAATTTTAATAATATTACTTTTAATCCTCACGCACACGGTACGCATACAGAATGTTTAGGACATATTACTAAAGCTTTTTACAGTGTAAACGACAGTTTAAAGGAGTTTTTCTTTTTGGGGCAGTTGGTTACAATTGAGCCTGAATTACAAACAAACGGCGACTTTGTAATTACATTAGAGCAGGTGGAAAATGCGTGGATTGAACAAGGTCAGAAAGCAATTGTTTTTAGAACATTACCTAATCCAGAAGGAAAAAAATCAGCGAAATATTCACATACAAATCCGCCTTACTTATCGTGGGAAGTATGTGTTTTTTTAAGAGCGAAAGGTGTAGATCATTTATTAGTTGATTTGCCAAGTGTGGACAAGGAAAAGGATGAAGGCAAGTTACTTGCACACAAAGCATTTTGGAATGTAACGAATGTAAGTCAACTAAATGACGATGCTCGTTTAAATGCAACAATTACAGAGATGATTTATGTGGCTAATGACATAGAAGATGGCTTTTACTTTTTGAACCTGCAAATAGCTTCTTTTGTCAATGATGCCTCACCAAGTAAGCCTGTGTTATATCAACTAATCAAGTAATTTATGGATATTGGAGTTATTTATGATTACTGTTTACACAAACAAGGGGTAACAGAGGACTTTCCGTTTGATGAAGAAGTACTTACTTTTAAGGTAGGAGGTAAAATATTCTTATTGCTTAATCTTAAGAAGTGGGAGGAAGGAGAGCACAGTTTAAATCTTAAGTGTAATCCTGATCGTGCAGAAGAACTAAGAGTAGAATACACTGAGATTACACCAGGTTACCATATGAGTAAGAAACATTGGAATACCATTGCAGTTCGAGGCTCAGTTAATTGGGGTTTTTTAAAAGAGTTGATAGACCATTCGTATGATTTGGTATTTCAAGGGCTAACAAAGAAATTGAAAGAAGAGATTTTAAAGTAAATACAAAAAGAGAAACTAATCATTAGTTTCTCTTTTTGTATGTGATAAAAATGGAATGATTTTTACTTTTTTTGACTCTTTTTTCAGGAAAATAGGGGTTGATAATTACGTTTTTTGTTTAAAAAAGCTTTTTTGTCGCTGTTTTTCCCTTTGAAAAAATGTAATTATTAGTGATGTGTAAACCTGTGGTAAGCCTTATGTTTATTGAGGTTATAGTGTTTTTTTTGTTGTAATTTTGATGTAGATATCATTTACTTTTATAAAGAGATTCTCTGACTTATGAGGGACAATCCTCCGAGAATACTGGGATATAGGGTGTTTTGTCGGAGAATTGTCGGAGAATACTCAGATTAGTGTCTATGTATTCTGATTTTAAGCAATTGTTTGAAAATAAGAAAGTCTTTGTTTTATTAGGATAGGAGAGAGCTTTTATAAGTTATACATATCTTTTTAAGATGTTAAGGTTTCTTGATGTTAGTAATGCTTTATTATTTGTTTAAACAGTTATAGCTAACAAAAAACGCCTTGAGAACTCTCAAAGCGTTTTAGTATGGATAGTTAGGGCTATTATTATCTATTAGTTTTCTTGGTCTATTTTTACTTGAATTTTAATAGGTATTGTGAATTGACTTCTAACTTTTCTTCCTTTATGTTCAGCAGGAGACCATTTAGGCATTGTTTTTAAAATTTGGATTACTTGTTGTCCAATTCCATGACCAGGGTCTTTAATAACACTTGCATCATAAATAGAACCATCTGCTTCTACAACGAATTGTACGATAGTCGATATAGTTGAATCTGTTATTCCTTTAGGCGTAACAAATTTTGAAATAAAGTCATTGTTAAAGGCATTCATTCCTCCTGGATATTCTGCGCGTTTCTCTACAGCTACAAAAACTTCGTTGTCATAAGATTGTGAAGTAGAGGGTTGTTTTTTTACTTCTTGTGCTTGTACCGTTGCTATACCAGCTGTTAAGAAAAGGGTAGTAGCAGTAAAGATTGCAAAAGCATTTCTGTACGGATTGTTTTTCTTTGTAATCATAATACAACGTTTTTTGGTTAGGATATCAAGTAATTACCCGTGTATTTGTTCACTGTTTCCGTAGCTTTGAATAAGTTCTCCTTCAAAGTCTAACCATTCTTTCCAACGTTTATCAACATCAACTTTTTCAGTATATTTTTTAGCAAACTTCAAAAAAGTAGTGTAGTGATTTGCTTCAGACACCATTAAGTCGTAGTAAAACTTTGCTAATTCTTGGTCTTTGATGTTCTGCGATAATGTTCTAAAACGCTCGCAGCTTCTTGCTTCAATCATTGCAGCAAATAATAACCTATCTATAAAAGCATCATTTCGACTACCGTCTTTTCTACAGAACTTGTATAATTTATTTACATAGTCATCTTTGCGCTCTCTACCCAAAGTATATCCACGTTCTTTGATTATATTGTGTACCATTTTGAAATGCTCCATTTCTTCGATAGCAATTTCAGTCATAGCAGTTACTAAATCCTCATGTTCAGAGTTGTAAGTGATTATTGTAATTGCATTGGTAGCTGCTTTTTGTTCACACCAGCAGTGGTCTGTTAAAATTTCTTCTAAATTACCTTCTGCAATATTAGCCCAACGAGGGTCCGTTAATAATTTTAATCCAAGCATAATTCCTTTTCGTTTTATGCAAAAATAGCAATAATTAGATAGATTAAAAATGAGTCTGTTACATTTGTGAGAATGCTTATTTTTGTGGTATGGAAAAGGTATTTCAGAATAAACGAATTGTTGTTATTGGTCAGGTTTGGCCTGAATCTAAATCATCTGCTGCCGGTAAGCGAATGTTGCAATTATTAGCTTGTTTTAAACAATGGGGGATGGATATTTACTTTAGTAGTGCTGCTAAGAAGAGTAACTATAGTGATGATCTATCTGCGTTCGGTGTAACAGAGTTTGAGATTTGGTTGAATGATGAACGAACAGATGAAGCTTTGAAATCTTTAAATCCTGATATTGTTATGTTTGACCGGTTTATGATTGAAGAACAGTTCGGTTGGCGAGTTGCAGAGCAATGTCCTTCTGCACTGACTGTATTAGACACAGAAGACTTGCATTTCTTGCGTTACGCGAGACAAGAGTTGATTAAGAAAGGAGTGGGAAGTTTAGAAGATTATCTTTATTCAGAGCGTACAAAAAGGGAATTAGCGAGTATAATGCGTTGTGATTTGACCTTGTTGATTTCTAAATATGAAGAGGAGTTATTGACGCAAACATTTGGCATAAGCGATAAATTGCTCTTGACGTTGCCCTTTTTAGAAGATCAGGTTACAGCAGAAGAAAAGTCGAATTGGAAAACTTTTGACAACAGAGAAGGTTTTGTTTTTATTGGTAATTTTATTCATGAACCAAATTGGCAGACGGTACTTCGGTTGAAGAAAGAAGTATGGCCTCTGTTGCGCAAGCGATTGCCTAAGGTAAATATGCATATTTATGGAGCCTATCCTTCTCCTAAAGTACTACAATTACACAATGAAAAGGAGCGTTTTCTTGTTCACGGTAGAGCAGAAGATGCTTTGGAGGTAATTAGTGATGCAAGAGTTATGTTGGCTCCGATTACATTTGGAGCAGGAATAAAAGGGAAGTTTGTAGATGCTATTCAAGTAGGAACACCTTCTATTACTACTTCTGTGGGAGTAGAATCAATGAAAGGAGAATTGCCTTGGTGTGGTTTTGTCTGTGATGAGCTTGATGAAATGGTGGAAAAAGCTGTTTTATTGTATTCAGATGAGTCGGTGTGGAAAGACAAGCAGAATTTAGGTGAGTCTATCTTATTAACGAATTACGACAAAAAACAGTACGGAGAGTTGTTTCTAAAGCGGTTAGTAGATTGCTATACGAAATTAGAGAAACATAGACGCAGTAACTTTTTAGGACAAGTATTTAAGCATCACAGTGCTCAAAGTTCTAAGTTTTTCGGTATGTGGATAGAAGCAAAGAATAAAAAATAAAAAAAGGCGAGTTAATTAACTAACTCGCCTTTTGTATTGAACTACTATTTGACCATTTCAGTGTAATATTTGTAGAACAAAGGAATAGTTTCAATTCCTTTTAAGTAGTTGAATACTCCGAAGTGTTCATTTGGAGAGTGGATAGCATCTGTATCTAATCCGAATCCCATCATAATTGACTTAGAACCTAATTCTTCTTCAAACAAAGCTACAATTGGAATAGAACCTCCTGAACGCACTGGAATCGGTGTAACACCAAAAGTGTGTTCATACGCTTTAGCAGCAGCTTTATATCCAACAGAGTCGATAGGAGTTACATATCCTTGTCCTCCGTGGTGAGGTTTAACTTCTACACGTACACCAGCAGGAGCAATACTTTCGAAGTGTTTTTTGAACAATTCAGTGATTTCTTCCCATTCTTGGTTAGGTACTAAACGCATTGATATTTTTGCGAATGCTTTACTTGCGATAACAGTTTTAGCTCCTTCACCAGTATAACCTCCCCAAATACCGTTTACGTCTAAAGTAGGACGGATAGAGTTGCGTTCGTTTGTAGTATATCCAGCTTCACCATAAACATCCTCGATGTCTAATTTCTTTTTGTAGTCATCTAAACAGAAAGGACGTTTAGCCATTTCATCTCTTTCTTCGCGAGAAAGTTCTTCTACTTTGTCATAGAAACCAGGAACTGTGATATGGTTGTTTTCATCGTGTAATGAAGCAATCATCTTAGTTAATACGTTGATTGGATTTGCAACCGCACCACCATATAAACCAGAGTGTAGATCTCTATTAGGACCAGTTACTTCTACTTCTACGTAGCTTAAACCTCTTAAACCTGTAGTAATAGAAGGTTGCTCGTTAGAAATCATTCCAGTATCAGAGATTAAGATAACGTCGTTTTTAAGTTTCTCTTGGTTTCTTTTCACAAACCAGCTTAAACTTACAGAACCAACTTCCTCTTCTCCTTCAATCATGAATTTCACGTTACAAGGTAAAGCATTGTTAGCGATCATATATTCAAACGCTTTTACGTGCATAAACATTTGACCTTTATCATCACAAGCTCCACGAGCGAAGATAGCCCCTTCTGGGTGTATGTCTGTTTTTTTGATTACTGGTTCGAAAGGAGGAGATGTCCATAATTCGATTGGATCTGCCGGTTGTACGTCGTAGTGACCGTAAACTAATACCGTTGGTAAGGCAGGATCAATGATTTTTTCTGCATAAACAATAGGGTAACCAGGTGTTTCACATAATTCAACAAGGTCACATCCTGCTTCTTCTAAACTTTTTTTTACGTGTTCTGCAGTATTAATTACATCCTGTGAAAAGGCACTGTCAGCACTGATAGAAGGTTTTTTTAATAGTTCAATTAGCTCATCTAAAAGACGTTGCTTATTTTCTTGAACAAATTGTTTTGAATCTTTCATAGTATATAGGATACATTTACATTATTCCTTACAAACATAAGAATAAAAAAAAAATAAATTTTTTCTTGCACATTAAAAAATGCGTTGTATATTTGCAACGTCTTAAAGGAACAACAGTGACTAACACTGGTTCCAGCCAACAAGCGGGTATGGTGAAATTGGTAGACACGCCAGACTTAGGATCTGGTGCCGCAAGGTGTGAAGGTTCGAGTCCTTTTACCCGCACAACAAAAACCTCTTCATATTTTGAAGAGGTTTTTTTATTTCTACTACCTTCCTAATCTTTCTTTTACGTATTTTTTAATTTGGTATATTTAGGTAATCTTTTGCAAGACAAGTGACTTTTAGTTTGGTGATTGTCTTAAGATAAACGGATCAAGCACAAAAGTTGGGGAGGAAGTTGTAAAATAATATATTTGCACCATGATGGATAGCAAAGAAATACTAAAACTAATCCTACCTGAGTACTTGGTAGAGCATTTCAATATTACAAAAGTTGAAGAATTAAATAGTCGTT
>NZ_FNDQ01000040.1 GCF_900099675.1 Myroides phaeus | reverse complement strand
TGTTTTATTTTTCTTTAAATGTACACCCCGATTGTCTTCTAAACCTTTAAATCCTTTGCTTTTAAATTTTCTTATCCATTGGAATAAGACAGAAGGATTTGAGATTCTATATCTAACACAGGTATCTGTCAAAGATAAATCACTATTTTGATGTTCCTGAATAATATGAATTTTTTCTTCTATAGTGAATTTGTTTTTGGAGATTCCATGTAATCCTTGTTCTCCATAAACTTCATATAGTTTAAGCCAAAAATAAAGGTTAAACTCACTGATTTTTTCTGATCGAGAAAGTCCCCTCATACTGTCTTTACCTTCCAAAATAATAGTTACTATACGTAACTTAAATTCAAAATTGTATTTCTGTTTTCTACTCATAAAAAATGCCCCAAAAAGTGTCTAACTTTTTGGGGCATGTCTAGAAACAGATGTTTCTCTCTTTTCTTATTTGGCTTATTCAACATTGCTTTCATTATCCTGTGACTTCTGTTTCCCATATTTGAAAAACTCACCATACGTCAGTTCCATTTTACTCAGTTTTTTATACTCTTTTTTCTTGAGTACTCCTAAATAAAGCGCATCATTATCAAAGCGTTCCAGTCTACAAATCAAAAAGTCCTTATCCAATTTCTTTTTGATGTTTTTAATAATGTAAGGAATAGCTTCTTCTTTCGTTATTTTTTCCTTTCGAATTGCAGTAATTACTTTTTTATGGAGTTTTTTAGGGTCAATATCTAATGCCTTTCCTCTGCAATCAAGACGTTTCATAATAAAGTTTAAGATGTCAATATCCAAGTGTTGGCTGTTTTGATCCACCTTTAAAATGATGTTTTGGTCTAACAAGAAATCCAAGAATAAATTATCATCGATTGTTTCTCTTGTGTCAGATAAAATGGCTGTGTACTCCAATGGTGATAAAAAAGAATGGAGTACTTGTAGATTGGCTTTTTTCATAATTGATTGTGGTTTTTTACTTTTATAACATATTGGTTGTAAGGATATATCTATATAAAGGTAGGTACAAGTTACAAAAAAAAAACAAGTTAAATTATTAATTAACAACGGTTTGTGTATTAAAATGAGACATATTCAATTAAAAGGGAACTTGATAATGCTCAAAGTGCTTAAAAAACAAAGGATTAAAACTAAAATATTTTAAAAGTTATTTATAATAGTTGTATGTTAGCATACAAATTTAGCATAATGAGAAAGAAATATTTATTCTTTATGCTGTTAGCAAGTATTTTTTTTAGTAGTTGTAAGCAAGGAGAAGATAAAAAGGTAACAAATAGCAAGTTAGAACAACAAATCGTTTTTCCAGAATATTTAGGTTATTTAAGTGATTATACAAATGTTCTCACGCATGACCAGGCTAAAGCAATAGAAGAATATATTACAGATTTTGAAAGACAAACATCAAATGAAATATCGATTGCTTTATTTGAATCAGTACCAATAGAACGCGATTTTAAGAGATATTGTATTGAACTGGGAAAAAAATGGGCATTAGGAAAAGCGGGAAAAGATAATGGTGTAATATTCATAATTGATTTACAACATAAGCGAGGAGCAATTTACACAGGTGATGAAATTAGCAAAGTGTTTACTGATGAAAAGTGTACTAATATTCTTACAGATATTGCTTTTCCCTATTTTAAACAAGACCAGTATTATGAAGGGATTATGAATGCCTTAATAGCACTTGTAGAAATTTGGAAGATGGAAGAATACGAACACAATTTGTAAAAAGAAAGTGTTTAAAAGCTATGTGAATTTGGATGTTAAAAACACTGAATAATTGGCTAAATGAAGTAAGACTTTGTAACTTTATAGGAAACAGAAAACAGATGAGTTATGGAGATTACAGAACAAGATATAAAAGACTTAGAGGAACGATTGGCTCAAGCAATTAAAAGTCGTGATTTAAGTAAATTAAATCAATTTCTACACGATGATTTTTTGTTTATAGCGCCTAATGGACTGACGATTACAAAAGAAATGGAACTATCTTCACACCGTTCAGGTACAATGATTGTCGAGGATCTTGAGGTAACTTTTAAAGATATAAGTATAATGGATGATTGTGCTGTTGTAATGAGTGTATATCAAACAAAAGGACGTTTTATGGATATGCCTATTGAAGGGACATTCAAATACATCCGTACGTGGAAGAAAACATTGGAAGGGTTAAAAGTAATTTCTGGTAGTTGTGTACGTTTAGAGACATAGGTAAATAGGTTGTATAAAAGATAAAGGTGCTTCTGTTAGAGAAGCACCTTTTTTGTATCTGTAAGTAAAATTTGACAACGTGAAAAGGAAGTCAATACCAGCTAATTATTGTTAAGGTAGTAAAAGAAATGACGTTTTGTGTAGAAAAATATGTTTTAGTCCTTTTTTAGTAGGTTAATGAATTAAGGATTAAAAGCACAAACTGTGAATATGACTAAGGTGGTGTTAGGTAAAAAACTCTATAAAAGAACCAAAAGTTAAACAAAGTGACTAAATGCGATTTTAGGGCTCTTAATAGTGTATAATATTTTTAAAACGCTATGAGAAATTATTTTGCAGAGTTCTTTGGAACATTTTGGTTAGTATTTGGAGGATGTGGTAGTGCGCTATTTGCTGCTGGTTTACCAGGAATTGGTATTGGTTATGCAGGAGTAGCTTTAGCTTTTGGTCTTACCGTACTTACTATGGCCTATGCAGTTGGCCATATCTCAGGAGGGCATTTTAACCCTGCTGTTTCAATCGGACTTTACGCTGGAGGGCGTTTCTCTCCAAAAGATTTATTTGGTTATATTGGATCACAAGTATTGGGAGGTGTTGTTGCGGCTTCTGTTCTTTATGTGATTTATAAAGGAATAGATGGTAATGTCATTGATAATACTATGCCAGGAGCTTTTGCAGCCAACGGATATGGTTATCTTTCTCCACACGGATATGATGTGATATCGGCTTTTGTAGCAGAGTTTGTTTTAACAGCATTTTTCCTAATTATTATAATGGGGGCAACGGATGAAAAAGCAAATACTAAGTTTGGGGGAGTTGCTATTGGATTAGCACTAACATTAATTCACCTGATTTCTATTCCAATAACTAACACATCAGTAAACCCAGCACGTTCAATCTCGCAAGCGATATTTGCTGGAGGGGATTATATTTCGCAATTGTGGTTGTTTATTTTAGCACCTGTAGCTGGAGCTATTGTAGGCGCTTTAATCTATTCAAAACTATTGAAAAGAGATTAAATGAGTTAGTAAGTTTATTAAACATAAAAAAAGACAGGCATTATTCAATGTCTGTCTTTTTTGTATAAGGTATTTTGTTATGTTCAAAAGTGTCATTAAACAGTTTATATTAAACTGCTTTTTTGTGTTTGTTGATTTCGTCTTGTAATTGACGACGAATTTTTTGTTCACGTTCAAGAGATGATTTTCTTAAATCTTCTAACTCTTGCTCTGTTTCTGCTAACCTTAAATTTGCCTCACGAGTAACTGCGTGACTACTTCTAAATCTGTAAACAAAGAATACTAATGCTAAAATCAGTATCCCGATAATAGTCCAAACAATAGAAGTGAATGTCGATTTTTGCGTTGACATTCCTAAAACTTGAAAGCTATTTTCACGTTCTAAGGCAACAGCTAAATCAGCCTGAGCAGTTTCTAACTTATTAGACATTGATATTAATGAGTCAGTTTGTGCTTGAGTTGCAGTTGCATGATTGTCAATTACTGATTGTAATTTGTTCATTGCATTATTTACATTAGTTTGTAATTGTTGCAATTTAACCTTAGGAACAATTTTATACGTTTGGTAATTGTTTGACTCGTTTACAAGTGTAGTAAACTGACTATCAATAGAGTTTGTTTGATCTTGAGCAAGACAAATTGTATTAAAAGTTAGTAAGGAAACGGCCAGAATGATTGTTTTTCTCATTTAAATGTGTTTTAATCTTTTATTATACAAGTGCTTATTTAAGGTTCTTGTTTATGCATCACTATCTATATACGCACAAATAGTGATAAAATTGTGTAGCTACTTAAAGTTGTTTCAAATTTAAAAGAGAAATAATATTTAATTAAGTAGTTTTTTTATCCTTGTAAAAAAGGCGAAATAAGAAGATGCAATATATAAAATGTTTACCTGATTTTAAAGCTGTTTACTATACAATATGTGATTATCAATTTTTTGTTTAATAAACTATTCATTCTCATAAAATTAAGAAAAAAAAGAAGCGTATTTTACTTAGTGCCTCAGTTTGAAATGAATAGTGTAATGGTACAGATATATTGTTTTATAAGTCTTATAAATGACAATTTGTAGTGTTTAAGCAAGGGGCCTAACTATGAATGAAATAGCGTAAATAATTATTAAATCCTTATTTGTCTTACATTTCATTTTTCCCTTGAATAGTCTTATTTTTACTCCCCCTAACAGCAGTCAATCCTATGAAGTGTTATAGCTTTAGCCACTTTAGCAAGTTAGGAGATTAAAGAAAGTTAATATGAATATAGTAACATTTGAAGAGGTTTTTAGAGAGAAAGTATTCCGTATTCCAGATTACCAACGGGGATATTCGTGGACTAAGAAGGAGTTAGAGGAGTTGTGGAACGACCTTTCTAATACTCACCAATTGAGAAACGCTTTTCATTTTACTGGTATTCTGACATTAACCGACTTTACTGCAAATGACAAAGAGAGTATTCGCAAAGAGGGATTTACTTTGAGAGGCGACAAGTTGTATGTAAACAACAAGGCGTATGATGGTGTGAATCTTGTTGATGGACAACAGCGTTTAACAACTTTATTGATCCTCTTGTCTGAATTAGCAGTTGTTTTAGAAGATGGACCAATCAAACAAGCGTTAATTGGTACTTATTTCAAAGTGCGTGAAAACAATAGTAACCGATATATTTTCGGATACCACGTTGATGTACCCTCACACAACTATTTGATCCGTGAAATCTTCAATGATGAGGCGTATATGCGTGAGGAAACGGAAACGTTGTACACGCACAACCTAACCCTTGCTAAGACGTATTTTGCTCAGAAAGTAGCGAATTTTCCACAACAAGAAATTGTGCTGTGGATAGAGAAAATAACCAAGCATTTATTGTTTTCAATTCTAAACTTAAGCGAGTCCAAAGAGCGTCCATTAGACGTGTCGATGGTCTTTGAAACGTTGAACTTTAGAGGAAAACAATTGTCGAGTTTAGAGCGATTAAAAAACCGTGTGTTGTATATTGTGTCTAAACAATTGACTACGAAAGGTACAATTGACAGAAGTAGAAAGAAAGTTAACCAATCGTGGTTAGAGGTCTATAAATGGTTAGGAAGAAACCCAGAGCAGGCAATGGATGATGACGCATTTTTAAAGGCATTTTGGTTGTTGTACTTCTCTCGTACTTCTATGGTATCCACCGATTTTAAGTCGTACCAGAAACATCTATTTACCCAAGACTTCCACTTAGAGAAGGAGTTAGGCGATAAGAATTACGCCGAATACAGTGAGCTTACCGAATGGTTAGAAAGTATGCGAAAGGCAGTAGTACTGTGGTATTTTATCAATAATCCGTTTGCCGTAGATGGTGATGAGGATTTCAAGTACATTGTCAGTGAAAAGATTCAGCGTAGCATACAGCGATTAAACAATTTTCCGCGTGGATATGGTAAGTATATGTTGAATTTGGTATTAGCAATTTTGATGCACGATTTACCAGAGAAAGACAAGGCTACAGAAATAGAAATAGCTCAGAAAATAGCTACGATTGAAAGGCTGTTATTTGCCATTGAGCGTCACAATATTATGTGTTTTTTGTTACAAGGAAACAACTCCAACCTAAACCAAGAAGACGTGTTTAGAGATGTGAACAACTACTATTTACGAGGACGTGCACACGATAATACGTATCTTTTAGAGACATTGATGGAGTCGCGTGTAGAACACTTTAAGTGGCGTGAAGTTAGCAAGCACATTCAAAAAGGAGAAGGCTTTAAAAGCTGGACAGGCTTAGAGTATTTCTTAAAATCGTTGGAAGAGTATAAAGGAACGCTGCTGAGCAGTGGAGAGCCACGTATTAATTTGGTTTATCCGTCTGAAGATTACTATATGGAGAGAAGTACGTATAAAGATATCAATAGCCAACAGAAAGTAAACAGAAATAAGTACACGTATTCAGTGGGGAATATGTTCTTATCGTACAACAAACAAGAAGCGAATACTTTTGTAAATGTTCAAAATAAAGTGCGCAATGCCATAAAACACGAGTACCGATTGACAAGTTCGGAGTTAGACTTGCTGAATTATCAAGAGTGGACCAAGGCAACGATAGAAGATAGGGGACGTCAGATGTTTATGGATTTCATTGCTTATTGGGAGTTGCCAGCAATTTTAGATACCGAGATGAATAAGTTGCTATTCAATGAGATTTAGTTTGTTAGAAATTACGGTTAAAGTATAAGATAAAAAAGAGGCTGTCTTACAATAAAAGACATCCTCTTTTGTTTTTTAACACCTCGTTTTAAAGGGGGATTACATATTGATTAGTTTGGTTCTTGTTTAAAATAGGTTCGTTTTTCTTTAAGTCATTTCTTCGAGAACGGTTGTAGCTTTCATCGGGACTTCTTCGGAAAAGACCCCTGTTTTGTTTTTAAATACCTCGTTTTAAAAGGACGTATTTTGCTAAAACTATATAAGCTTGTTTAAGAAAGTATTAAACAAAATCTAAGATAGCCTCAATATTTTCGTGTTGATAAAACTCTAAGTTATTTAAAATATAGTAATCCCCATTAGGTACAAGTTCTCTATAATAACCATAAATATCAAAATCATAATTATCTTTAGCAATAGGATGGCTAAAATCTTCCCCAAAATAAATGAATTGGAAAGAGGGCGAATACGCATCAAAGTCTATATAACCATATTTTACACCATAAGCAAAAGCAAGATGTGTATAAATATCTATCCAATAGTTATGGAAATCGTCTGATTCGGGGTCTAAGAAATCTCTATTTTTATAATCATCAATATAACTCGGAACTTTACCTTGTAACTTACATACAATTTCGATTAATTGTTCCTCTGTATATTTGCCAATAGGGTCAAAGGTTGCATCAACATATCCATTTTCAAATTCAAGTTCAAGGTTTTCTGCCAATTCAACCACTTTGTTTACTCTTTTTAATGGAGCTAACCAATGTTGCGGAATTGTTTGATAACCATAAACAATAGCCGCTAAACCACCAGTTACAGCAGCATTTGTATCCGTGTCATTTCCATAAGAAATAGCTTTTACAACAGCATCTTCATACGAAGAAGTAGTTAATAAACAATAGATAGCGATTTCCAATGTACCTAATACATATCCTTTAGCATTAAACGTAGAAGCATTCGCTTGTGTGATGTCTCCTTTAAACAAATTAGCATAAAGTTCGTCGTTTAAAATATGAGGAGGAAGTGTTTTTAGCAATTGATTCCAAGCAACAGCAATATCCTTTCGGTCATGTAAAAGAGAAGCAAACCACAAGTAGATAAAACAACAATCTACCGATATTTTATGAGCGTGAGTAAGACCACTAAACTCAGAAACAAGTTGGTATTTATCTTTATCTTTTGTCTGTCTAAAAGGAAATAATAAAGGAAGAATACGCATAAGCGAACCATTGCCATTATCTTTTTCAGAAGCCATTCTACACGTAGTAGGATCATTGCTTAGAGAGAAATTATGAATAGCAGCAGAACAAGTATTTCCAATATCAAATGTTTCTCCATCTGCAGTCCAATATCCCGAATCGGCCCACATTGTAAACAACTGCATCAAATCTTTTAAATCAGTCTTTCCTTTCGCTAAATATTCTGCCAAACAAAAAGTCATAGACGAATCATCTGTAAACGTACCCACAGGTTTATACCAGGCACCAAATGCTGTTAATCTATCAGGATCACTCGCGTAATTTGAACGAACTTCATTCAAGTCGATTGAGGTCGGTTTAAAGAACTCAACAGGAGCACCCATTGCATCAGCAACAGCAACACCTAACAAGATATCCTTACCTAAATGTGATAACTTTAAGTTCTTAGGCGCCTTTTCAGATGTCTTTAAGTGATAAGGACACAAGTGTAAATATCCGACAAGAATAGAGTTACAAGAAATCTGGTATTTATCAATAATATCAGGAATATTTTCTGCTCCTACACTTCCCATACGTGTGTATTGTACTTTATTTCCATTAGGCATTGTTAATGCATTTAAGTATAGACGATTATGAGCTACAGAAGCGGTAGGAATTGGGTTTGTAACATCCCATCCAAACTCTCCAATTCCTTCTGGAATACTATCTTGATTAGTTGGTTTTTTGCTTAAAATAGGTTTCGTTGCCATAATATTAGAATTTAAAATGAATGATTGTATTTTTTGTTGTAGTCAGCTGCATGTATTTAAAGAATAAATCACTGCCTATTGAACACTACAAAGTAAAGAGGTGTGCAGGAAGTTTAATTTCCTATTTGTGAGTTTTGTTGGTTTGAGAGGGGGGAATTCATTTGTTTTTATTGAGGGAGTACAGGACATTTCCATATTTGTTAATTGCTCATAGTAATTTACGGACAATTTGAAAATGGTGAAAGAAATAAATGAAGAAAGTTAGGAGGGTGGGGGAGCTTATTGTAGGACGGGGTAAATAGTAGTTTTAGCAAGGGATGTGTTTTTAATTCTCCTCATTCGTAGTAATTTATATCTTTTTTGTAGATAAAGAATTTTAGGTATTTGCGAATGAATTTCAGATAACCTAAAAAAAAATCCTCAAAAAGCATAACTCTTTGAGGACTATATTCTTTTCTAATATAGAAATATGCAGATTAGGAATACCATGTCTATTATAAGTTTACTCTGTTAAAACAAGGACTAATCATAAAGTGTCATTGTTATTTTAATTCTTTTGTAACAAAGTCAATTTCTTTTCTAAGTAAGTCAGCAACTTTGCTGTAGATTGATTTTTTCAAATCATCACGACTAATATTTATCTGAGCATAATTTGTGATATAGTTCATTTTTATATCAG
>NZ_FNDQ01000038.1 GCF_900099675.1 Myroides phaeus | reverse complement strand
TCGCATTAATTTAAATGGAATGAGCCCGGTAGAATACCGAGCTCATTATATTAAAAAGATTGCATAACTTCGTCCAACTTTTTGGGGTCAGTCCAAAGGTAGTTTTTTTATTATCTGGTGTTTTGGCTTTTGGTTTGGTTGGTTTTAATACTATTGTTGAGAAGTTGGTGGGAAGCGATGATCCTGCTTATTTGGCGATTATAGACAGTTATAAAAAACCAATAGCACAATGGCCTAAGCCTATTATTGATGAGGGAGTAAAATGGGAGGAGTTGAGTAGTATTAAGCGCGATTCTACTTTTTTTGAAGTGCAAGATAAAGCTGAGGTAGTTCTTGGGAAACTTTTGTTTTTTGATCCAAAGTTGTCTAAGTCTAATCAGATTTCGTGTAGCACTTGCCATGATCCTGAATTGGGGTGGACAGATAGACGAATGGTGGCTTTAGGACATGATCATTTAAAAGGACCAAGAAATACACCATCTTTGTACAATATAGCAGAGAGAGCTTCTTTTTTTTGGGATGGTAGAGCTTCTTCTTTAGAAGAACAGGCAGCAGGACCTTTAAGTGCGCATAATGAAATGGCAATTGATATTGTTGATTTACCTGTTAAATTACAAAAAATTGAAGGCTATAAAACATATTTTGAAAAGGCTTTTGGTGATAGTGAAATTACATATAATAGAATAGTAGGTGCAATTGCTTCATTTCAGCGTACTATAAAGAGTCAGCCAAGTCGTTTTGATGCTTTTGTAGAGGGGAAGTATAATGCATTGACTGAGCAAGAAGTTTATGGTTTACATATTTTTCGTACAAAGGGCAGATGTATGAATTGTCATAATGGAAAGTATTTTACAGATGAAGATTTTCATAATATTGGATTGACTTATTATAAGCGTCAATATCAAGATTTAGGAAGATATGAAATTACAATGAATCCAGATGATGTAGGTAAGTTTAAAACACAAGGATTGAGAGATTTATTATTGACAAGGCCTTGGATGCATAATGGATTATTTGATGATCTGGAGGGGATTGTAAATATGTACAATAGTGGTATGAAAATGATTAATCCTACAGTAGAAAAGAAATTAGCTGATCCTTTATATCCTGTTACTGATTCATTAATGAAACCATTAGAATTAAATAAGGAAGAGATTAAAGCATTGGTTGCGTTTCTTGAATCTTTGTCAGGAAGTAAATATAAAATGAGACGTCCTGTTTTTCCAATAGAGTAAGAGAAATAAAGAAAATAAAAAGGCAATTCTATAGTTTAGTATTGCCTTTTTTTGTTGAGTGGGATTATGAAAAGGTAGTTTTGTAATTGATTCTTTACAATTTGCTGAAATAAGAAGTGAAAGCTAATTTCATGGTCTGTATTTTATTGCTTGTATATGTAGAAAAAATGTACCTTTTTTACTGGTTACATGAATTGAGAAAGTATTCGGATTATTTATTGTGCGATTTATGGAATATTGAAAAGTTTATCTGTTTTTAGGAGGTATGAGCTAAAATCTTTTGGTAAATTAGTGAGATTTGAAAAACTAAAAAATTATGCCTTTAAAAATATATCCAGAATATCCGTTGGACGAGTTAGAACAATTGGTCATTAATGGTGTTAAAGTACCTTTTGGTGAATTTTTGGTATATAGAGATATTGTTGAGTCCCTTTCCAAAAGTAAGTATGATTGGTATGTTTGGTACAGTATGAAATTGCCTTTTCACGATAATAGTAATGTAAAACGAGCAAAAGCTGATGCTGAGCTCGATTTTATTATTGTGTCAGAATTTGGTGTGATCGTTTTAGAAGTAAAGGGAGGAAATATATTTGTAGATCAAGGGAGATTTTGCTTTAAAGATGGAAGAAGAAAGAAATGGTTAAATCAGAATCCTTTTGAACAAGTTAAAGGGTACAAGTATACCTTGATGAATAAGGTTTTTCCAAACTTTAAACACGTACAGTTTTGTGAAGCTGTATCGTTTCCTACGACTAAGATTGCAATTGAAAATACAATTTATGATTCTCAATTGATTTATAGTGATTTTACGAAAAAGGATAGGTATAAGAATATTGAGAAATTCTTTTTACATATTTATGAATATACAAAGAATAGATTAGAAAGTATTCATCCTATTCGATTTTCAAAACTTACTAAAGCAGAAATTGCAACGATTATAAATACGTTTAACCCTGTTGTACAGGATACAAACTTGTTTCAAACGTATGATTCTTTAGAGTGGTTAAAAGAGAGGAATTTAGAGATACTGTATTCGCTTTCAGAGAATCCTCGTTTGATGATTGAAGGAGCTCCAGGTACAGGAAAGACTACAATGGCAATGGCTTATGCTGAAATGCAAGTAGGTCGTAAGGGAATTTATTTGTGTTGGAATGCATTATTGTGTACTTATAATGCTCAACGTTTTAAGGCTTTGAATGTAAATATTGACTGTATTACAATGACACAGTTTATAGTTGATAATTTGCCAGGTATAAAGGAAAGTGAGTTATATTATTTAGAACCTGCTAAATTTGCGGTTTTTATAAAAGAAACTATTGATTTTCTTCAAAGTGAAGATAAGTTGCCTAATTATGATTATATGATTATTGATGAGGCTCAAGATTTGTTTGATAGGAATTTACATTTAATGATGCATAAGCTTTGTGGAGATCACAATGGTATGAAACAAGGTAATATTATTTTGTTGTATGATTTGGATCAAAGTTTCTCGCTTTTTGGACGTGATGTTTCGGATTATGCTTATTTTATGAAAGAATATTTTACGCATTTTAAATTACACAAGGTAAGACGTAGTGCTCAGAAAACTCAAATTCGTCAAATAGCTGAACATATTCAAGCGCATCCAGAAGAATGGGATGATGTAGTGCATCATAAGGAATATGATGAAATTGATTTGCGCTCATTCCAAACTCGTGAGCAATTACAAGAGGCAATGGAAGTTTTGATTAGAAATATTAATGATCCTAAGTCGTCTTTGAAAGCTGAAGATGTGATCGTTCTTGTACAGAGTAAAGTTTGGCAACGTAGAAATAACGTTGCAGACTTAATTCTTGAATTGGGGATGGAGGAGTTGACTACTGCTAACTTAACATTAAAGCCGACTAAATTGCAGTATACAACAGCTGTAAAGTTTAAAGGATTGGAGCGAAAGAATGTAATTTTGATTGTCGATAAACCAAATAAATTAACTCCTTATGAGTGGTATATTGGTTGTACACGGGCAATTGAAAATTTGTGTATTTGGCAGTTAC
Organism: Myroides phaeus; assembly: GCF_900099675.1. Classification (GTDB taxonomy): domain Bacteria; phylum Bacteroidota; class Bacteroidia; order Flavobacteriales; family Flavobacteriaceae; genus Flavobacterium; species Flavobacterium phaeum. The sequence goes on along the minus strand of NZ_FNDQ01000038.1, from coordinate 11,248 downwards.
ATACTTATCAAGAGCATGAATTAATAGAAGGAAAATATCAATTGAAAAAGGCAGAGGGAAGTAAGAAATAATTGAATTTAATATATGGGAGTTGCTGAGTTATTAAAAAAGCGAAAAGAAGAGTTAGCGAATCGAAATCTTTTAGAAGGTGAAAAGTTTTTAAAAGAGTTTTCAAAATTGGAGAATGTGGTTGTATTGCCAGAAGGGATTGCATATCAAGTTCTTTCTTTAGGGACTGGCGAATTTATTAAGTTAGAAGATAAGTTTGAGTGTCATTATGAAGGAGTAAATGTTAATGGTGATGTTTTTGATAGCTCTATTCTAAAAGGTAAACCTGCTGTATTTAAGTTGAATAAGCTGATTAAAGCTTATCAAATAGTTGTCCCTAAATTGCCAATTGGTACAAAATTCAAAATGGTAACTCCTGCGGAATATGCTTATAAGGAAGAGCACATAAGTAAAGAGATAGGACCTAATAGTACATTGATATTTGAAGTGGAATTACTGAGAGCTGTAACAGAATAAAGGGTATATAAGCTGTACCTAAAAGTGGTAGATGAATGTTTTAAAATTTGTGTATTTCGTTAAAGCTAATAGTTAGAGTAAAAACAGAAAAAGAGGATGCCCCAAAAGGTTATCCTCTTTTATTTTTTTAGATTGTACAGGAAATATAATGATGATTTGAAATTATTTATGATATAATTTTGTGTGTTTTTCTAAATTGATTAGGTGTAAGACCTGTTTCCTTTTTAAAGGATGCTGAAAAGTAACCTGGACTCTGAAAGCCTAATGTAAATGCTATTTCACTTATTGACCATTCAGTGTAATGTAACAAGTTTTTAGATTCTGATATAATGCGATCTTTAATGCATTGTGATGTAGATATGTTTAAAGATTGATTAACTGTATAATTTAAATAGTTTATGTGAACATTTAATTTATCTGCAAAATATGATGGTTTATTAGCTTGTAATTTTAGACCGTTTTTAGTCACTGGAAATTGCATTTCTAATAAATCTAAAAAATTTTGACAAACACGTCCTTTGTTGGTGTTTTCTCTGTCCCAAGTTTGAATTGGCTGGATTTTATAGTTTTTGTAGATAAGTAATTCTATTAATCTTTTGATTTGTTCGCTTTGAGAAGGAAAACAGCTATCAAGTTCTTCTTCTATTTTTTCAACAATTATTCTAACGAATTCTTCGTGCTTTTCGTTTAAGAGTAATAAAGGGAAACTTTTTACAGAATTGTTAAGTTTGTAAAGTAAATGATTATTAAGTCCTAGTAAGCTTTTTTCAAAAAAGACTGATATAACACTCGGTTGCTGTATTTTTAATTTTATTTCTTTTGAAGCACTTGGAATAGAAAAGAATAAACAAGGTTTATTGATTTCTTTTGTGGTATATCCATTGTAATAACTTGCTTCTTCTTTGATGTATGAAATAGCATATAGATTACTATTTTCAATAGGTAACGTCAGCATCTCATCTATAGAATGCTTGATAATATAAATATTATTTTTCATCGGCCAATTATTAAATTGGTTTTCTCCATTATGGTGATGTATTTTCTTATTTAGCATTATAACGATAAGTTTTATTTGTGATATAAATATTGCTTGATTATGTAAAAGTAAATAATGTTATATTTTTTATTGTTGTTTATTTCGTGTTATTTATTGTCTTTTTTGTTATATATGTTTATTAAGTGTTGTTTTTTGTGTTTTTTTGTATTTATTTGTATTTATTTGTATTTATTATGTAGTATTGTTAATTTGTTTTTATGGTGCTTTAAATAATTTATTTAGCTAATAATGTATTTTTATAATTGGAGCAATATTTTATTTTGAGAATATTCCTGTAACCTAATAGATAATAATAGTTTTATACAAGTAGTATTAGCAATTATTGAGAACATTAGCTTAGGTTTGTTAATAAAAAAAATAGGTGTTTTTTATTATTTGAGTTATAAAGCAGTTAGAAAATGAACAGATTGATTTGGGGTAATTACAATTTTTAGGGATTTTTTTTATATATTGTGCACCTAAAATAAATTTTTAGTTTAAAAAATGTAGAATTTACAGGTAAAGTTTTACTTTTTATAAGCTGTTTTATTTTCTTTTAGCGACTTACGAATAGAATACAAATTAAATTACAATGAAAATAAAATCAGCATTAGATGCCTTAATAATAGGTTTTGCCTTGTTTGCAATGTTCTTTGGAGCAGGGAATATTATTTTGCCACCAATTATCGGTTTATTAAGTGGAGGGGATTGGGATTTCGCTGTTTCTGGCTTTTCAATTACTGCTATTTTAGCCCCTTTTTTAGGAATTATTGCAGTATTGATTTCAGGTGACGAGTTTACAGATTTAGGAAAGAGAATTAATAGTTTGTTAGGTTGGATATTGGCTACTGCTATTATTTTAAGTATTGGACCTCTTGTTGCTATTCCTCGGACAGCTGCAACAACTTATGAAATTGGGGTTTTAGCTATTTGGCCCAATTTTAGCCCTATTGTATCATCGATTATTTTCTTTGCTATAACTTTGGTACTATCTATTTCTCCTTCAAAGGTTGTTAATATTATTGGTTCTTATTTAACTCCTTTATTGTTGTTACTTTTAGTATCAATGGTTGTTTTGGGGATTATTAACCCTATAGATACAACTGCTTTGGTTGAGAGAAGTAATGATGATGCTTTTAGACTTGGTTTTTCTGAGGGGTATCAAACTATGGATGTGTTAGCGTCTGTAATTTATGCTGGTATTATTATATCTGCTGTAAAATCAAAAGGTTATGTGAAATTGGAAGAAAAGACTAAAGTTACTTTTATGGCTGGGTCTGTTGCAATTTTTTGTTTGTTATTTATTTATGGAGGCTTGGTTTATTTAGGAGCTACTTCTGGTTATCCAATGGGAGAACATTTAAAGAGAACAGAGTTATTGTTGCATATTTCAAATGGTGTTTTAGGAACACAAGGAACTTTTGCTTTGTCCTTATGTATAGGGTTAGCTTGTTTAACTACTGCTATTGCTTTAGTTTGCGCTACAGGAACTTTCTTTAGCCAATTGACAAGAGGGTTTCTTAGTTATCGATTAGTGGTAACAATTACGTGTGTTTCTTCTGCAATTTTAGCTGTAAATGGGGTGGATAGTATTATTGATTATGCTGCACCTTTTTTAGGTATTATATATCCAATAACATTGACTTTAATTATTTATATGGTGGCTTTTGGAAAAAGAGTTAAGCGTAGAGCGCCTTTTGTAGGTGCTATTATAACTACTGCAATTGTTGCGTTAATTCAGTTTAGTTCTTTTTTATCACTGAAGTATGATTTTGTTGAATTTTCTGAAAAGACAAACAATTTTATTAAATGGTTACCGATGAGTAGTTATGATGTTCCTTGGTTAGTTCCTTCTTTTATTGCTTTTACTTTGGTCTTCGTATTAGATAAATTGTTATTCAAGCAAACAACATAGTATAATAACAAAAAAAACACTTCAATTTGAAGTGTTTTTTTTGTTATAGAGGTATTTTAATCCCTTGTGTTGGAAAAATATAGTTAAGATTAAATAGATTGCCTTCTGTTAATTCTTGTTTTATTTGTTCTATTTGCTTGCCACTTGGTTTTAAATGGGTAACAACTATATTTAAGTTTTCTAAAGCCTGCTTACCTGTGTATTTTGATAAATTACCAATTTCTTCAATAAGTAAATTTGGAGTTAAATGTCCATAAAGTTTATCTTCTGGTTGGCTATTACTAAATGATACTTCTATCATTATCGTTTGTAGATTTTTATTTATTATAAGAGGGGCTATATATTCCCAAATCGTGTTTAAGTGATTTGTTTTCTCTACTCTATCTGCTCCTGTATCTCCAAAGTATAGAATGTATTCATCATTATTTCGAACTAGTATTGCCGAACTTTTTTGTGGATTAACGTGGCTTAATTCAAAAACTTCTGCTGTTAATGGGGTATCGTTTATATTGAAAGGTACAACTGGTTTTACTCTGTTATATGTATAACGAGCGATTATAGGGGAATCACCTTCATTTCCAAAGTTTGACCAAGATGCATTTGTGAAGTAATTGTTTTTGAAAATATCAATTACAAAAGGTAATGCATAAATTGGTTTGTGACTGTCTTCAGGTGAGTTTATAATTAGTCCTGATAGATGGTCTAAATGGCCATGTGAAATAAAATATCCTTTGATATAATCTTTTAGTATTGTTTCATTGGTAGCGTTAAAAGTTTTATTTTCAATAGCTTTGTTTATACCGCTGCGTATTGTGCCAGCATCTAACGAAAGATAGCTGTTTGTGTTTTCTACTCCAATTAAATAAGAAGATAGGTTACTTTCATCTCCTCCTCCATATACTCCTAAGGGAATGATCTCTAATTTTTGAGCAAATAATGTCGTTGTACTTATGAAAAGTAAGGCTATGATTGATTTTTTCATTTCTGAATGTTTTCAACAAAACTACTGTATTTATTGTTATGAAGTAATTTGAAAAACAAATATATTACTTGGTAATGATATAGATTAATTCTGAGTTTAAAGAGTCTTATTTTTAGATTATTTAATAGAAAGTGTATGAATTTATTTAATTGACAATGTTTTAGTAGTCTATGTTTATGGTATTGTAGAGCTTATTTTTACGATTGATAGTTGTTGAATGAGTTGTATTTTTCGCTTTAGCCCAAATAAAATGCTTATTATACAGTTTTATCTGTTTTTTTTTATTGAATATTTTTTACAATTCTAATGTTATTGGGCAATCTTGTATTGAGATGATTTTTTGTAAAGTCGTTAAAAGAAGTGGAATGTAGATGATAGTTAGTAAATACTTGTAGAAATGAGTTGATTTGTCTGCTTTTTATTGTAATATCATAATAATAGTTATGAGGTGTTTTTATTAATATACGACTATATTAACTATTAAAATATGGTAATTTATCAGCTTTATTGTGTTATTTTCAATGCAACTTTGCAATGTAGTATGGAATATATATAGTGGGGGCTAGTAAAAGTTTTTTAATTACAAATAAAATGTAATGAATTAAAATTTTTATATATGAAAAATACAAGAAAAGAGCATGACTTCTTAGGTGAATTAGATATTCCTAATGAATTGTATTATGGTATTCAAACTTTTCGCGCTGTAGAAAACTTTAATATTACTGGTATTACTTTACGCCACGAGCCTAAACTTATTAAAGCGTTAGGGTGGGTTAAAAAAGCAGCAGCTTTAGCTAATCGCGATTGTGGTGTATTAAATGATAAGATTTGTGAGGCAATTTCTTATGCTTGTGATGAGGTAATAGCGGGAAAATATGATGATCAATTTGTTAGTGACTTTATTCAAGGTGGTGCAGGTACTTCTGTAAATATGAATGCTAATGAGGTTATTGCAAATATTGCTTTAGAGTATTTGGGGCATGAAAAAGGACAATATGATTTTGTTCATCCTAATAATCATGTAAATTGTTCTCAATCTACTAATGATGCTTATCCTTCCGCTTTCCGTATCGCTTTATATCTTAAAATAGATGATTTCTGTATAGCACTTGAAAAACTTCAAAGTGCATTTCAACTTAAAGGTAAAGAATTTGATAGAGTCCTTAAAATGGGACGTACACAATTACAGGATGCTGTTCCAATGACTTTAGGACAAGAGTTTTCTGCTTATGCTACTACTATTGGCGAGGATTTACTTAGACTAAGAGAGGTGCAGAAATTAGTTTTAGAGGTAAATATGGGGGCAACTGCTATTGGTACGAAAGTAAATGCTCCTGAAGGATATCCAGAGTTGTGTGTGAATTATTTGGCTAAAGAAACAAGTTTACAGCTTTCGTTATCTCCTGATTTGATTGAAGCTACAAGTGACACAGGGGCTTATGTACAAATTATGGGAACTCTTAAACGTGCTGCTGTGAAAATTTCTAAAATTTGTAATGATTTACGTTTGTTAAGTTCGGGTCCTCGTACAGGGTATAACGAAATTAATCTTCCTGCTCGTCAGCCTGGTTCTTCTATAATGCCTGGAAAAGTAAATCCAGTTATACCTGAAGTGGTTAATCAAACGTGCTTTTATGTTATTGGGCAAGATCTTACTGTGACTATGGCTGCTGAAGCTGGTCAGCTAGAGTTGAATGTAATGGAGCCTGTAATTGGTTTTGCAATGTTTACTTCTTTGGATTATTTAAAAAATGCTATAGAAACTTTAGTTGATAAGTGTGTAATTGGAATTACTGCTAATGAAGAACATTGTGCTAATCTTGTAATGAATAGTATTGGTATTGTTACTCAATTAAACCCAATTTTGGGATATGAAGCTTCTGCAAGTGTTGCTGGCGAGGCATTAACTTCAGGAAAAAACATTCATGAAATTGTAGTTTTGGAACGTAAATTGATTTCTCAAGAGAAATGGGATGAAATTTATTCTCTTGAAAATTTAATCCATCCGAAACTAATTAATTCTTAATTTATTTAAACAATTATATTATGAAAAAAGTATTAACCTTAGTAGTTGGAATTCTACTAACTTTTCAAGTTCAAGCACAGTCTAAAAACGTTGAAAAAAACACGCAACCAAGAGTAATTATTTTAGCAACTGGTGGTACAATTGCTGGGGCAGGTGAGTCTTCTACCAAAGCAGCTTATACAGCAGGACAGATTGGGGTTGAAAACCTTGTAAATGCTGTTCCTCAAATGAAAAACTTTGCACAAGTTAAAGGTGAACAGATTGCTCAAATTGGTAGCCAGGATATGAATATCGAAACTTGGCTAAAGTTGAGTAATCGTATTAATGAAATTTTTGAAAAGAATGAAGCTGATGGTGTAGTGATTACTCACGGAACTGATACTCAGGAGGAAACTGCTTATTTTTTAGAGTTGACTGTTAAGTCTGATAAGCCTGTTGTGTTAGTTGGGGCAATGAGACCAGCTACTGCAATGAGCCAAGATGGTAATAGAAACTTATTGGATGCTGTAATGGTTGCTTCATCGCCAAATAGTAAAGGTGTGGGGGTTGTTACTGCAATGAATGAAGCTGTATTTGCTGCAAGAGATGTGACGAAAACAGTTACTACAAATATGGCTACTTTTCAGTCAAGAAATTTTGGACCAATCGGTTTAATTTATGATGGTAAAGTTAGTTACTACTATAAAACTTTGAGATCTCCTGAACAAAAATTTGATATTAAAGGATTGAAAACTTTACCTGAGGTTGAAGTTGTTTATGGGTATGCGGATGCTAATCCAAGAGCTGTGAAAGCTGCAACGAAAGATGGTGTAGCTGGAATTGTATATGCAGGTATGGGGAATGGAAACTTTAATGCTCCTGTGGGTGAGGCTTTAGAGGCTGCGTCTAAACAAGGAATTATTGTATGTAGAGCTGCAAGAGCTGGTGCTGGACGTGTAACATTGTTTAATGAGGTGGATGATCAAGCGTTAGGTTTTATTGTATCTGATGATTTAAGTCCACAGAAAGCAAGAATTTTATTGATGTTAGCTTTAACTCAAACGAAAGATCGTCAGGCTATCCAAGATATGTTTTTTAAATATTAAAATATGACTCAGTAAGAGAATAGGTTATAAAGGAGCGGAATACTTAATAGTATTTATAAACGCTCCTTTTTTATACCTATCCTAATATAGTAGTGTTAATTAAAATAGGATAGTTATGTTGTTATTACAGTTTATAATCCTAATCGCAATGATTCTTATAGGGTCACAAATGAAAGGAATTGGATTAGGGGTGATGGGAATGGTCGGATTAATGATTTTTGTTTTCATTTTTGGAATGAGGCCTGGAGATCCTCCAATTGATGTTATGCTTGTTATTATGGCTATTGTTTCTACTGCTGCAACGCTACAAGCTTGTGGTGGTTTAGATTACTTAGTTAGATTGGCAGAGAAAGTTATTCGTAGTAATCCTTCTAATATTATTTTTATTGCTCCTTTTACAGTTTATTTCTTTTGCTTATTTGCAGGTACTGCCCATCTTTTATATTCGCTTTTGCCTATTATTTCAGAGGTAGCAGCAAAAAAAAGAATTAGACCTGAAAGACCTTTAAGTATCTCTGTTATTGCTTCTCATTTAGCTATCACCGGAAGTCCAATGAGTGCGGCTACTGCAGCTTTTGCAGGTGCAAGTATATTGGCTTATCCTGGGGCTTTGATAGATATTATGAAAATCTGTATTCCAGCTTGTTTAATAGGAATCTTGTTTGGATGCTTTGCTGTCTTGAAAAAAGGTAAAGAACTAGAGGATGATCCTATTTTTCAAGAAAAAATGAAGGATCCTGAGTTTGCAAAAAGCTTGGATTCAAATGAAGTGGGACCTCAGAAATCTTTGAAAAAAGGAGCTAAGTCTTCTGTTGTTGTTTTTGCTATAGCTGTATTGTTGATTGTTGTAGCTGGGGCTTTCCCTCAGATATTACCACAGTTTGAACCAGGGGTTGCTAATTTAGTTCTAAAAGCAAATGGTGAATTACAAATGGTTGCTGTGATTAGTATTATTACGCTTACGGCATCTGCAATAATGATGATTATTACTAAAACAAGTGCTGTTGATGTAACTAAGGTGAGTTTGTTTGGATCAATGGCTACTGCAGTTGTATCTGTTTTTGGAGTTGTTTGGATGAGTGCAACTTTTATGGCGCATAATAAAATTGCTATTAACGGATATATGGAAAGTATTGTTACTGCTTATCCTTGGACTTTTGCTATAGCTGTTTTTGTTCTTGGGGCTTTAATGTTTAGTCAAGCTGCTACTACAAAAACAATGATGCCTTTAGGAATGGCTTTAGGTGTTTCTAACCCTGCTTTGATAGCTATTTTTCCTGCTGTGAATGCTGATTTTGTTTTACCGGGATATCCTACTTTACTTGCGGCTATTAATTTTGATAGAACGGGAAGTACAAAAATTGGAAAGTTTGTGGTTAACCACAGTTTTATGGTGCCTGGCTTAGTTGCAATTATTGTTGCTGTGGCGGCTGGATTTGCTTTAGGTGCTGTCTTATTATAAATACACTTTTTATAACCAAATAAAAAATATAATTATGAAAAAATCTTTATTTTTTCTTTTGATTTTGATGCAATCGGGAATGTTTGCACAGAGTCAGCAAACGAGTAGTGATACTATTTCAAAACCAATTATTTCAGTTGGTAAACAAAGTTTGCTAAATAATGTTGATGTAATCATGAATATGCGTTTTGCATATGATACGTATTTTCAAGATGGAACGCATACAAATTCAGAGTTTAATAATAACCAAGTTAGACTTGAAATAAAAGGTAAAATCCATGATAAAGTGTATTTTAGATTTCGTGATAGATATACTAAGGATCCTAATGTTGGGTCTCGTGATCATATTAGTAGGGGGACTGATTTAGCGTTTATTGGTGTAGAATTATCTCCGAAAACTCAATTGAATCTTGGTAAGATGAGTGCAGATTGGGGTGGTTTTGAGTTCGATTTAAATCCAATTGATATTTTGGAATATAATGATATTTTAGAGTATGCTGATAATTTCTTGACGGGTGCGGGTATTACACACCAAGTTTCTCCTAATCATGGATTTGGCTTACAAGTATTAAATTCGCGTACTCAAAATTTTGAGGATTTATATAATGGAACGTTGCCGGAGCATATTGAAAAATCAAAAATGCACCTTGCTTATATTGGTACTTGGAGAGGTAGTTTCTTTGATGGTAAGTTAGAAACATTATATAGTTATAGTTATTTTCAAGAGGCAAAGAATAAAGCGATGAATTATTATGCTTTAGGACATAAATACCAAAATAATAATTTGACTTTGATGTATGATTTTAAATATAGCCATGAAGCTATTGATCGTAAAGGTATTGTTACTGGGTTATTGGAAAGTCAAAGTGATTATACTGCTCAAAGTGTTTCTTATATGGAAAACTGGTTAAGAATGGAGTATTTGGTTGCGCCAAAGGTGAATTTATCAATGACTTTAATGGCGAGTAATGCTTATGGAAAGGATGTAAAGGCTGATAATAGCGGAACAGATTTATTACGTACAAGTTATGGGTTTATTCCTTCTGTTCAATATCTGCCTTTTAAAGATATGAATATTAGATTTTTTGTTTCTTATGTTGGACGTTATTATAATTATTCAAGTTATGCTAAAGATAATTTAGGACTTGAGAATTATAATACAGGACGATTGAGTGTTGGATTTATTGCGCCTTTATTGATTTTGTAATTACTAAGAAATTTACACTCTTTAATATTTTAAAAAACGCTTAGCTTTTGCTAAGCGTTTTTTGTATTTGGTACTTTCTCTTTTTTGAATTATAGTAAATAATCTTATTGTCTTATTTCTCTTATTTATTGAGTGAAAATTATAGATTAAGGAATTGGCAACAGGTATTTATTTAATGAATATTGATGCTGCAGGGGAGAAGGTGAGGTTTAAATTAGCTAAGAAATAAGCGATATTACATAATATGAAAAAATAAAAAGGCCACTTAACACAAGCGTTAAGTGGCCTTTTTGTTTGGCGTTAGTACAGGATCTCTTGCTTGGGTTTATGAAGTTAATTGTTACAAATGGCTAATAATCTGATGATTATTAGTAGTGAAAAAGTTTTTTACGAAGTTCTAATAAGAGCTTTTTTATATGTTTTATGCTCTGAATAGCTTGTAAACATTGGTCTTAGATAGTATTTATTACTATCTCATACGGTATTAAGTCGTAATTAGTTCGCGAAAAAGGCCTTTAGGTGAGGTAATTACGACTTATTTGCGGCTTATTTGCGACTAAATGTCATTTGAAACCCTTTCAATCCCTTTGTTTGTAAGGGTTTGCGGAGATTTGAGTACAAAAGTGGGACAGCGTTTATAGTGCATATGATGTCATTTGATAACAAATGATAGCAAAATAACCGCTTTATAATACCTGTAGAAGTAATATAGGTAACTTTGTACTATATATAAGGAGAGTAATAAGAATGCATATATATAATGAGGAATAACTTTAATAAAGAAGTCCAGACCTATTTGAACCAATAAAAACAAAAAGAAAAAAAAACTTTCAGAGGTAAGAGGCAACATAACAACACGTTATAAAAAACCTTACAAAAAAGGAGTTGTAAAGTTTGGAAATAGCCAAAAAGATACTACTTTTGCATCCGCATTACAGCAGACGATCATACACAAATAGTGAAAGAGTAAAGATAAAAAAGTAACGTTATTTCGCTTTGAAAAAAATAAG
>NZ_FNDQ01000036.1 GCF_900099675.1 Myroides phaeus | reverse complement strand
TCGCATTAATTTAAATGGAATGAGCCCGGTAGAATACCGAGCTCATTATATTAAAAAGATTGCATAACTTCGTCCAACTTTTTGGGGTCAGTCCAATGAAGCGTTTTTTATTTTATTTCTTTAATAAATCTTCTATATTTTTATCAAATATATTTACGAAAGGATCTTTAAGTGAACCATCTTTTTCTAAAATCATACAACGTTGAATTTTAGTGATAATCCATTTATCTTTCATCTGGTTAAAATCACTTGATCTTAATTCTTTTATATTATAATCTCGGTATCGAGGTAATAAACTTAACCACTCTCCGTGGTCTCCGTCAATACAAATACCTAAAACGTCAATATTAGGATTTTCTTGCATTAAGCTATGTGCTCTTCTGTGTGCAGCATCAGCGTGAGATATACCATTTTTAGTCCAAAAGAAAACTAAAGTAGGTTTTCTAATTACCTTATTTATTTGGATATTGGTATTGCTTGCATCTACAAGTGGTACTTCAGGTAATTTATTTTCATATTTCAAATTTTGAATTGCTTGTTGAATCAAAATGATTTCATTATGTTGATCCTCATCAGTTGAAAGTTCGAAATAACGTTCTAAAAACAAGTCGTTATTGTTGAGGTTTTGATCTTGTAACAAATAAATAAAAGCGATATTATCAAAAATAGCGTTTCTTACTTTTGTGTTTTGAATCAATGTATCTACAATATTCAATTTGTCGATATATTTATCATACCTGTTTTCAGAAATAAATTCTTCTTCAGATTCTTCTACAATCGAATTAAGCATAATAGCTAAATACTTAGTGAAAGAAGAGTATTTTAAAAGGCGCTCATCATTAAAGTTCACTTTTTTTCTAAACCCAAGATAATCTGCAGGTAATTTATCTCTAACGTCATCGTTAGTACGTATAAAATGCAGAATAGGGTATAGTTCTTTTAAGGAATAGAAATGTAGATCAAGTTTGGTTTTAGCGTATAAATCAAAACCGTCAGACCAGTCAATAATTGCTTTATTTCTTAAATAATAAGTAGTTCTTGCTGCGTGAACAGAGTCTATGCGTTTAATAAATTGATCAGGTGGCGTGTCAAAAGTACTGAAACGCTCACTTTCATCTAATATATTTTTAACAGTTAGATTCATTAAGAAGTTATTCTTCTCAGCTCCTCTACCTGAAAATATAATAGAATGGTCAAAATCCTTTGAATTTAAGCGTAACGTAAGACTGTCGTTTTTATCAAAGTATACATATTGAAATTCTGGATTGTGCTTGTAGATATACATTCCAGGCGCAAGAGAATCAAATTTTTTATAAAATTTATTTTCTTTATCTAAAAATAAAGTATCAATTACTTCGTTATCTTTACAGAAAAGGACAAAATTAGAAGTAGGGTTGATTATTTCTCCTTGGAAATGAGCAACGTAGTCATCTTTTGCAAATTTCTCTTTACAAGAAGAGAATAAAGCAATAATGGGAATGACGAGATAAAGAACTTTGTAGTTTAAAAAAAATGTACGCATTAGCTTAGTTGGTATGTGTAACCATATTTAACAGTCTTACAGCAAATGTAAGTTTTACCTGTGTTTTTATTTGTTAATAGATGGTTAAAGTGTATGTGATCAGTGATAAGTTATAATAAAAGATGTTTCTAAATATAAATTTATTAATTTTGCGGACAATATAAATAAAATACTACGATGTTAACAGTTTCAAATCTGTCAGTTCAATTCGGAAAGCGAATTTTATTTGATGAAGTTAATGTAACCTTTACGCAAGGGAACTGCTATGGAATTATTGGTGCTAATGGTGCTGGTAAATCTACTTTTTTAAAAATACTGTCAGGAGAGTTTGATCCTACTTCTGGACACGTATCTTTAGAACCAGGAAAGCGTATGTCTGTTCTAAACCAAAATCACAATATGTTCGATGAATATACAGTGTTAGAAACTGTAATGATGGGGAACAAAGATTTGTATTCGGTTAAGAAAGAAATGGATGAGCTTTATTTAAACTATACAGATGAAAATGCTGATAGAATAGGTGAGTTGCAAATTAAGTTTGATGAAATGGATGGTTGGAATGCAGAGTCTGCAGCAGCGACGTTACTTTCAAACTTAGGGATTACTGAAGATTTTCACTATACATTAATGGCAGAAATGGATGCTAAGTTAAAAGTTCGTGTGTTGTTAGCACAGGCTTTATTTGGTAATCCAGATGTACTAATTATGGATGAGCCTACCAACGACTTGGATTTTGAGACAATTGGTTGGTTAGAGAATTTCTTAGCGCACTATGAAAATACTGTATTAGTTGTATCTCACGACCGTCACTTCTTAGATGCTGTTTGTACGCATGTATCTGATATTGACTTTGGAAAAATTAACCATTATTCAGGTAACTATACTTTCTGGTATGAATCAAGTCAGTTAGCGGCTAAGCAAAGAGCACAACAGAATAAGAAAGCTGAAGAGAAAAAAGCAGAATTAGAAGAATTTATCCGTCGTTTTAGTGCGAACGTTGCTAAGTCAAAACAGGCAACTTCTCGTAAGAAAATGATTGATAAATTGAATTTAGGAGATATTAAACCTTCTTCAAGAAGATATCCTGCTATTATCTTTGATCAAGAGCGTGAAGCAGGAGATCAAATTTTAAACATTGAAGGACTTGCTGCTTCTGTTGATGGTGAAGTTCTTTTTAAAGATGTTGATTTGAATGTAGCAAAAGGTGATAAGATTGTAGTTATCTCTAAAGACTCTCGTGCTACTACGGCATTTTACGAAATCTTAAATGGTAAAAAGCAAGCTGATGCAGGGAAGTTTGATTGGGGGGTTACTACAAGTCAATCTTATTTACCAGTTGAAAACCACGAATATTTTGAAAATGACTTAACTCTTGTAGACTGGTTACGCCAATGGTCTAAAACAGAAGAAGAGAGAGATGAAGTTTTCGTACGTGGATTCTTAGGTAAAATGATTTTCTCTGGAGAAGAAGCTTTAAAAACTGGTAGAGTATTGTCAGGAGGAGAAAAAGTACGTTGTATGCTTTCTCGTATGATGATGGTGCGAGCGAATGTTTTAATGTTAGATGAGCCAACAAACCACTTAGACTTAGAGTCTATTACGGCTTTTAATAACTCATTGAAAAACTTTAAAGGAACTATCTTGTTAACTACACATGACCACGAGTTTGCTCAAACAGTTGGTACTCGTATTTTAGAGTTAACTCCAAATGGTGTAATAGATAGATACATGACATTTGATGATTATTTAGATGATCCAAAAATTAAAGAGCTTAGAGCTAAAATGTACTAATTATAGAAAAAAGTGTTACTTCGGTAGCACTTTTTTTTGTATATAAGTGGTTGTGTAGTATTATTATATAGTTAAGATTAAACTTTCAAACAGTTTTATAAGATAGAGTTTTATTTTTTAGAGTATTTATCTGAAAGGTAATATAGGTTCTCTAAATAGCAATTTCTTTATAATTTTTGATGATTTTTTATAATGTTAAGGAGCTTGTATTTATTAAAAAATGATTCGATCTGAATAGGGTAAATTGTGACTTTAGAAAGGGAAAAACTGTTATTTTATGATTATATTTAGATTATCTAAGTAGATAAAGTCTATTTTTGTTTAGAATAAAAATTAAAAAAGAGAAGAAATGAGAAAGATAGCTTTAATGTTAGCTGTAATTGCAGGAATGACAGTTGTAAGTTGTAAAACAGCAGGAGAAATTCGTCAAACAGAAAAAGAACAGAAAGTGAGTATAGATCAGTCAAAAGAATTAGCAGGTGATTGGACATTAGTTTCTATGAAATCTGAAGGAAAAGAGTTGAAGGATTTGTTTCCAAATAAGATTCCAAAATTAAATTTTGAGATTGCAACCAAACGTGTGAATGGAAATGATGGTTGTAATAATATTATGGGAGAGTATATTGTAAAAGCAGGAAATGTAATTTCATTGGGAGATAAAATGGCCTCAACAATGATGTTTTGTTCAGGGGTAGCTGATAGAGAATATATGCAAACTTTACAATCCGTGACTAGCTATGAAATAGTAGATGGTAAGCTAATTTTGAAGTCAGGAGAAGATATTGTACTTACATTTTTGAAATAAAATAGATAAATAGTAGAAAAAAGGATAACAAGCTATACTTAATGTATAGCTTTTTTTGTATCATTTTGTTTGAATGTGTTAATTTTATTGGGTATTGTATGTAAATAGTGTAATTGTTTTAGTAAAGTAGAAAATTACTACAAATGGTGATAATTATTGGAGGTTGATTGGTTTTAGGTAGTAAAAAATTATAATTTTGTGATCGCATAAGGGAATTGTGGGGACTTAGTACCTTATGCGATTTTTATATCCCTTTCTTGAAATAAACATTTGCACTTTTGGCTAAGTATTTAGTGATGTTATTTAAAATTAATAACGTTAATTGTTTATGAATAGAAAGGGGTTTTTTATTTTGTTTGTAGATTTAAAAGACTTTCTTTTAATAAAATAGTTTGACTTCTATTTTTGACATTAAGCTTAGCATATAAATTACTTACATGATGTTTTGTGGTGCTCACTGAAATTGATAAGTTTTCTGCTATTTCTTGATTACTTAACCCTTCCCAAATACCAATAAGTACATCTGTTTCTCTATCTGTTAAAGAGAATTCATCTCTTAATTGTATAATTATTTTTTCTACATTAGTCAATGTATTTTCTGCTTTTACTGGTGACTGAATAAAAAAAGCAAGGTTATTTTTATGAGATATTGCTGCCTCTAATTTTTGCTGCTTTAACTCAAAAATATAATTCTTTATCTGATTACGATACATTTGATTTTCTCTGTTTAATTTTTCAACTCTCATTAGAATTAGTATGTTAATAGCTACAATACTTATAGACATAGTAATTCTAAGTGCATTTAAATGGAAAAAACTAAAATTAAAGATATCGTATGTTATTGACCAAGAATAACCTAAAACTTGAAAAACAAGTATAATAAATATACCAGTTAATATTTTCATGTATATATCTTTTTTAATTATTGACAAAGAGATTAGAAAACCTATGATTGGTATTATTAAACAAGCGTGTTTTAGTATATGTAGATATAAATATTGATCAGTAATAGTATATGAAATAGCTAATAAAATAGAAGTTAATGCCAAGGTGGTTACAATAAGTTTGATGACTTTTCTACTTTTTTTAAAACTTAGAAAATTATAAGTAAAATAAGAAAGTAAAAAACTAATAATTGGAAAACTTAAAGTTATTATGTGTTTTAATGTATATTTTCCGTCCGATAGAAAATAAAACATTCCATCTTCATGGAAAAATATTAATCCAATAAAGGCAAGTAGGAGACTAAAAATAATGAATGTTTGGTCTTTTGAAATATAATAGAAACCTAAATCAAGGAGTATTGATAAAATTACAAATCCGTAGTAAATGCCAATTAGGATAAGTATACTGACTCCACCTCCTTTATAAGCACTGCTCTCTTTTAGTATAAATTGCTCTGTATTATTGAAATTATGAGGAATTTTTATATATATATAAGGGGTATGGGATTTAAAATGATATTCTGGGTATCGTGTATTGATTTGATTTCCATCAAGATCATAATTTGGTTTTATTAAATTCCAATTCAAGCCATTATTAACATAAAAACTGTAGTTTGTAATATGAGCACTTGGAAATTTAAAAATACAAGCTTTATTAATTTCGCTATTTTTTAATGTTATTCTTAACCATTTATAGTTCTTGATTTTTTTACTAATTTCAGTATTGTTTTTTCCTTTTAAAGGACTGTATTGTAAGCTTTCAAAAAAGGTTATATTACTATTGCTTTTTTGTGAATATGAGAACAATGAAAATAGCAGTAATAACAAGATATAGCTTGCTGTTTTTTTTTGTAGTGGGGACTTCATAATCTGTATAATATTGTTGTTAAGAAACAATTTATGCAAATAATGAGAGATTATTTTGTATTTGCAAGGGAATTTCTGCCAATGCGTGTTTTTAATTAGTGAATAGTGAAAAAGAGATATATAATATGTTGTTTTTTGAAAAAAAAGTATTTTTTTGTGTTAAAAAATATAGTACTTAAGTATTAGTCTTTTATTAATGTGTTTGTAATCAATAGCTTTTGTATTTTGTTTTTCTTTTAGAAGTAAGCTTTTTAGTACTTTGGTCTTAGTTGATAACTTCGTATTTTGTGTATGTTTGTGCTACTTAAAAATGAGAAATTTTTATATAGAGAGAGTTAAAATAGTTTTACCAAATTCGATTTAACTTTCACAGTTCTTTTCAAAAAGAAACAGAATCCCCACTCTGTTTTACACCACAAGATATAGAATATATCTTGTGGTATTGTTTTTCTCATATGTTACTTATTGATATTTCCCTAATAAAAATAGCTATTTCGCAGAATTACTACTGTTTATAATTTTTATTTAATGTACTTTTGTTTTCCCAAATAAAAAGGGGATAAGTATAATAAACGTATATGTTAGATTGTAGAGGTTTTACACATTTTATGTATGTTTTTATCACTTGACAATAAACTAGTTTACAGTACTTTTTTTTGTTTTAAAAAAAAAATACACTATATAAAATAATGTTTTAAGAAAAGTTTTCGGGTGATGTTGTGTAAGCTGGTCAATTATTACAGTTTTAGTGTTTTTTTGTCTAAAAATAAGAAACTGTTTTACTTTTTAAAAAAATAATATTTAGTATTGGTTGATTTTTTGTAATAGAATATTATTTAAAGTCAAACAAAAATAAAAGGAATATGAAAATAGGAATAACATTTAGTGCATTTGATTTATTGCACGCAGGACATATAAAAATGTTAGAAGAGGCAAAACGCGAGTGCGATTATTTAATTGTTGGTTTACAAACTGATCCGACATTAGATAGGCCTGAAAAGAACAAGCCAACACAAACAGTTGTAGAAAGATATATTCAATTAAAGGGATGTAGATTTGTTGATGAGATTGTGCCTTACGCTACAGAGCAAGATTTAGAAGATATTTTAAGATCTTTTAAAATTGATGTACGTATTTTAGGTGATGAGTATAAAGATAAAAACTTTACTGGTCGTGCTTATTGTGAAGAGACGGGTATTGAGTTACATTATAATAGAAGGGATCATCGTTTCTCAAGTAGTTCGCTTAGAAAAGAAGTAGCAGAGAAAGAGAATAGTAAAATTAGAAAAATAAGCTAATCTAGTAGCAGTTAGAGTTAAGAATTAATTTATTTTCCAAAAGAGTCTTACATAGGTAAGACTCTTTTTTTGTTTAGATAAACAAGTTTTAAAAGTATGTGTTATACATTTCCTTTTGTATTTTTGATAACTATTGTTTATTGAAGTAACATTGTTTAAATGATAACTTGTTTTAAAAATTAATGTAAATAACAAAATGTTGGTATTTATAATGTAGATTAATGTATGAAAAAAATAAAGAAAGTCTGTTGTATTGGAGCTGGTTATGTAGGTGGACCTACAATGTCTGTTATAGCACAGAAAAATCCAGATATCCAAATTACTGTTGTTGACCTTAACGAAGCGCGTATTGCAGCTTGGAATGGGGAAGACTTGAGTAAATTACCTATTTACGAACCAGGATTAGATGTAATCGTTGGTGAAGCAAGAGGTCGTAACTTATTTTTCTCTACTGAAGTTGACAAAGCAATTGACGAAGCAGATATGATTTTTATCTCTGTAAATACGCCAACAAAAACTTACGGAAAAGGTAAGGGGATGGCAGCAGATTTAAAATACATTGAATTATGTGCGCGTCAGATTGCTCGTGTCGCAAAAACAGATAAGATTGTGGTTGAAAAATCAACTTTACCTGTTAGAACAGCACAAGCTATTAAACGTATTTTAGATCAAACAGGAAACGGAGTAGAGTTTCAAATACTTTCAAATCCAGAGTTCTTAGCAGAAGGTACAGCAGTAACGGATTTATTAAATCCAGACCGTGTATTAATTGGAGGAGCAGAGACTCCAGAAGGTAGAGAAGCCATGCAAGCTTTAGTAGATATTTACAGTGCTTGGGTTCCTACAGAGAGAATTTTAACTACCAATGTATGGTCTTCAGAACTTTCTAAATTAACAGCTAATGCTTTCTTAGCACAAAGAGTTTCTTCAATCAATGCAATTTCTGAATTGTGTGAAGTATCAGGAGCAGATGTTAGCGAGGTAGCGAAAGCAATCGGTACAGATAGCCGTATAGGAAGTAAATTCTTGAAAGCATCCGTAGGATTTGGAGGTTCTTGTTTTCAAAAAGACATTTTAAACTTAGTATATATTGCTAAAACGTATGGTTTAGAAGAAGTAGCAGATTACTGGGAACAAGTAATCATTATGAATGACCACCAAAAAAGACGTTTTGCAGAGCGTATTGTTTCTACGTTATTCAATACTGTAAACGGTAAAAAGATTGCTTTCTTAGGATGGGCATTTAAAAAAGATACTAATGATACCAGAGAATCAGCAGCTATTTATGTGGCTAATGATTTAATGGAAGAAGAAGCGAATATCCACGTTTACGATCCAAAAGTAACCGAACAACAAATGTTGATTGACTTAGATTATCTAAATACACGCAGTGCAGAAGCAAATCAAAAACACTTAACTGTTCACGCAAACCCTTACGAAGCTTTAAACGGAGCACACGGAGTAGCTGTATTAACAGAGTGGGATGAGTTTAAGGGGTATGATTGGCAAAAGATATATGACAATATGCAAAAGCCAGCATTTGTATTTGATGGTCGTAGTATTTTAGATCGTCAAGAATTAGAGAAAATAGGTTTTGAAGTTTATACAATTGGAAGAGGATAGTTTTAAAATAAAATAAAATATGAAAAAGAATTTAATTGTATTCGGTACAAGACCAGAAGCTATTAAGATGGCTCCATTGGTAAAAGAGTTTAAAAAGCATAGCGATAAATTTGATACACGAGTTTGTGTTACTGCACAACACCGCGAAATGCTTGATCAAGTTTTAGCGTTTTTTGATATCGTACCCGAATATGATTTGAATTTAATGAAACCTAATCAAAATTTATATTCTTTAACAGGGGATATAATTAATGGTTTGAAAGATGTATTAGAAGATTTTAAACCAGATTATGTTTATGTACACGGAGATACCACTACTACAATGGCATCGAGTATTGCTGCTTTTTATAGTGGAGCAGAAGTATGTCACGTAGAAGCTGGATTGCGTACGCATAATAAACGTGCTCCTTTTCCAGAGGAAATCAACAGACAGATTACAGGTAGAGTAACAGATTATCACTTTGCACCAACTGAAGCTTCTCGTGCTAATCTACTTCGTGAAAATATTGCTGAAAAAGATATTTTAATTACAGGAAATACTGTAATTGATGCACTATTAGAAAGTGTAGAGCGCGTTGAAGATTTACAAAATGAAGAAATCGACAATTTAAAAACAATTGTTGATCCAAATAAGAAGTTAATTTTAGTAACAGGACACAGAAGAGAGAATCATGGAGATGGTTTTATTCGCATTTGTGAGGCCTTAAAAGAAATAGCTTTAACACATAAAGATGCACAAATTATCTATCCTGTACATTTGAATCCAAATGTAAAAGGACCAGTATATGAGATTTTATCAGGAATTGATAATATTCAATTAATCTCACCTTTGGCTTACCCATCATTTGTATGGTTAATGAACCAAAGCTTTATGATTATCACAGACAGTGGAGGAGTACAAGAAGAAGCGCCAAGTTTAGGGAAACCTGTATTGGTTATGCGTGATACTACTGAGCGCCCAGAAGCTGTAGAAGCAGGAACAGTTATTTTAGTAGGAACGGATAAAGCTAAGATTGTGAACGAAGCGAATAGCTTGTTAACAGATGAAAAACGCTATCAAGCAATGTCAGCCTTACACAATCCTTACGGAGATGGAAAAGCGTGTGAGCGCATTGTGGAATTTATAGCTAAATTATAATAGACGCAATTCATTGCGTTTTTAAGAAAAAAATACAACAAAACAAGATTTTATATACAAATGAAAAATACACAAGTAGTAACAATTGGTTTAGGGTACATCGGATTACCAACTTCTGCTTTAATTGCACAAAATAAAATAGGAGTTCACGGAGTTGATATTTCACAACACGTTGTGGATACAATTAACGCGGGTAAAATTCATATTGTAGAACCAGATTTAGATAAGGCAGTGGCTCAGGCAGTTGCAGAAGGTTATTTAAAAGCGGCAACTACACCAATTGAGGCTAATACATATTTAGTAGTAGTTCCAACTCCTTTTAAAGGAAATCACGAACCAGATATTTCTTATGTAAAAGCAGCTACTACAGCTATTATGCCTTTGTTAAAAGAAGGTGATTTGTATATCATAGAATCTACTTCTCCTGTTGGAACAACTGAAAAAATGATGGAATACATTTTTACAGAAAGACCAGAGTTGGAAGGGAAAATATATTTAGCATACTGTCCTGAGCGTGTATTGCCAGGGAATGTAATGTATGAATTAGTTCACAACGACCGTGTAATTGGAGGAGTGAACGAAGAATCAACTCAAAAAGCAATTGCTTTTTACAGTCAGTTTGTACAAGGAACATTACACCCAACAAATGCACGTACAGCTGAGATGTGTAAATTAACAGAAAACTCTTCTCGTGACGTTCAGATAGCCTTTGCAAACGAGTTGTCATTAATCTGTGATAAAGCAGGTATTAACGTTTGGGAATTAATAGAATTAGCCAATAAACACCCACGTGTAAATATTTTACAGCCAGGATGTGGAGTAGGAGGGCACTGTATCGCAGTAGATCCATATTTTATTGTTTCGGAATTCCCTATAGAATCTCGTATTATTGCACAAGCAAGAGAGATTAATAACTATAAATCATTCTGGTGTGCTGAAAAAGTAAAAACAACTCGTTTAGAGTTTGAATTGAAAAACGGTCGCCAACCTGTGATTGCAATTATGGGGTTAGCGTTTAAACCAAATATCGACGATTTACGCGAGTCTCCTGCTATTCATATTGCTGAGCGTGTATTACAAGATTCTGGAGATGCAGATATGTATATTGTAGAACCAAATGTACACGAACACAAAGTATTTAAATTAACTGACTATAAAGTAGCTGTTGAGAAAGCGGATATCATTGTGTTTTTAGTTGCTCATAATGAGTTTAAAGAATTAAAATTAACTGATGATAAAGTAGTTTTAGATTTTTGTGGTATTAAGAATTAAATAATGAAAAAGATTGTAATCACAGGAGGAGCTGGATTTATCGGTTCACACGTAGTAAGACAGTTCGTATTGAACTATCCTAATTACCAAATATATAATTTGGATGCCTTGACGTATGCAGGTAATTTAGAAAACTTGAGAGATATTGAAAATGCACCAAACTATACGTTTGTAAAGGGAGATATTACAGATGAGCAATTTATCAATGAATTGTTTCAACAAGAACAATTTGATGGGGTTATCCACCTGGCAGCAGAATCTCACGTAGATAGATCAATTACAGATCCGTTGGCATTTGTGAGAACAAATGTAATTGGTACAGTTAATTTATTACAAGCATTTAAAGGGCTTTGGCAAAGTAATTTTGAAGGAAAGCGTTTTTACCACGTTAGTACAGATGAAGTATATGGCTCGTTAGGAGAAACAGGTTTCTTTTATGAAACAACAGCTTATGATCCAAATTCGCCTTATTCCGCTTCTAAAGCAAGTTCAGATCACTTTGTGCGTGCATATGGAGAAACGTATGGTATGCCGTATGTGATTAGTAATTGTTCTAATAACTACGGACCCAACCACTTTCCAGAAAAGTTGATTCCGCTGTGTATTCACAATATCATCAATAAAAAACCATTGCCTATTTACGGAAATGGAAAATATACACGCGATTGGTTGTATGTAATAGACCACGCAAGAGCGATAGACGATGTATTTCACAAAGGAGGAAATGCAGAAACATATAATATTGGTGGGTTCAACGAATGGCAAAACATCGACTTAGTTCGTGAGTTGTGTAAACAAATGGACACAGTATTAGGTCGTGAAGTAGGAGAAAGTGAGCAGTTGATTACGTATGTGAAAGACAGGCCAGGGCACGACTTACGCTATGCCATTGACGCAACTAAAATCAACAAGGAATTAGGATGGAAACCATCTGTTACGTTCCCAGAAGGATTAGCAAAAACAATAGAGTGGTATATGAATAATCAACAGTGGTTAGAGAATGTAACCAGTGGTGCTTATGCAGATTACTATAAGGAACAGTATAAGTAGGTAGTAAAGAGTAAGCAGTAAAGAGTAAGCAGTAAAGAGTAAGCAGTAATGAGTGAAGTATCTTATAAAACTATTTATTATGAAAACACATAAAGACTTAAATGTTTGGTTGGATAGTAGAAAGCTCATTGTTGTTACTTATCAGTTTACGAAAGACTTTCTTCCTAAAGAAGAGCTATTTGGATTGAGTAGTCAGATGCGTAGGGCGTCTGTATCGATTGCTTCTAATATAGCGGAAGGTAGTGCAAGGCAAGGGAAGAAGGAGTTTGTTCATTTTTTGTATATGGCTTTAGGAAGTTTAGCTGAGTTAGAAACGCAGTATTATGTTGCGTTAGATTTGAAATATACACTCTCTATAGATGCTGTTTTAGAATCTGTAGTAAGAATAAGAAAGATGCTTTTAGGCTTAATTAAGTTTTTAAAAGAGCAAGAAGAGAAAAATAGCTTTTAGAGATAGAGGTAATAACATAACGAATTTAAAAACAGATCACTGATTACAAATCACTGATCACTTTTAAGAATATGAAAGGAATAATATTAGCAGGAGGGTCAGGTACACGCTTACACCCTTTAACATTAGCGGTATCAAAGCAATTGTTGCCTATCTATGATAAGCCAATGATTTATTATCCATTGTCAGTATTGATGTTGGCAGGGATTAGAGAAATCTTGATTATATCTACCCCTCACGATTTGCCAAACTTTAAAAAACTGTTTGGTGATGGTAGTCAGTTTGGAATTTCACTAAGCTATGCAGAACAACCAAGTCCAGATGGATTAGCACAAGCTTTTATTATTGGAGAGGAGTTTATAGGAAATGATGACGTTTGTTTAGTATTGGGAGATAATATTTTCTATGGAGCAGGATTGCAAAAATTATTAAAAGCCTCTATACAAACAGTTGAAGAAGAGAAGAAAGCTGTTGTTTTTGGTTATTATGTTGATGATCCAGAGCGTTATGGAGTAGTTGATTTTGATAAAGAGGGAAATGTGCTATCTATTGAGGAAAAGCCAGCTTTGCCTAAATCAAACTATGCAGTAGTAGGCTTGTATTTTTACCCTAATTCAGTTGTTCAAAAAGCTAAAGATATAAAGCCTTCAAAAAGAGGTGAGTTCGAAATAACAGATTTGAATTTGAAGTATCTTAATCAAGAGCAATTAAAGTTGATACCAATGGGACGTGGTTTTGCTTGGTTAGACACAGGAACTCACGAATCATTGACAGAGGCAACAGAATTTGTAAAAACTTTAGAAAAGCGAACAAGTTTAAAAATTGCTTGTATAGAAGAAATCGCCTTGTTAAATAATTGGGTTTTAAAAGAGCAAGTAGAAGATTCAATAAAAAATCTTAAAGGTGAATATTATGCATATATTCAAAAAGTAATTGATCGTTTAAAAAAAGCCTGAGTGGAAATTCAGGCTTTTCGCGTTAGTAAGGAATATATACTATTTTTGAAAATAGTTTTAGTTTAAATTAAATACTATTGTTGTTATCAACATAAATATTTGGTCAAAATATTAATTGGCAGTTTGTTGATAAATATAATAATACTTAATTGTTTTCTTCAAAAACAGAAAGGAATACACACGCTGTTTCATTTTTTGAATAACATAGTTGTGTTCAATTAGTTTCATATAAAGTTCGTAAGGTAAGTACTCTACTTTTATGAAGTTTTCCCCTCTTTTTTTTGCATCAGCAAGCATCAGCAATATTTCATCATAACGCTGGTTTACGTCTATTTGAGACGATTTTCTAAGACTTACAGTTTCCATTTTTAAAGAATTGGTGTTAATAAGGATTTTTTAGGTGTTTTGTGTTACTTACAAATATATATTAAATAAATGTTATTAAATTAATTGATTACTCAATAAAACATGTTGTTTGCTGTTTTTAACAAAAAAAGTATATGTAAAGTTTTTTTATGTTTTATAGAAGTGTTTTACATATGTTAATGTTTAGATATTACTAATTCTCTATGTGGATTGTGAATTGATTTAATTTTATTCTTTTTGTTAAGGATGTAAAAATGGCTGTGTTTAGTAATCATGTCATTTATAAGTAAAGATCTCTTATTACTTATAATCAAGTAGATTATTTAATCGTTTTACTCTCTACTTTAGATATTATTCAGTTTGTTTCAAAATGTGAATTTAAAAATAGCTTTCTTCTCCTAATTTGTATTATTACTCTTTTTCTAAAACAAATGAGATATTTCATCTACTTATTTTAAGTGTTAAATTATGAGTTAATTTTAAATAGTTGTTTTTTTTTGGCATGATGATTGTATTTTGCAGATAGTTATTCGGAGTTGCTAAAACAATTACTTTATTAACAATCTAATTTTGTTTTTTTTAACTTAATTTAGTTAGTATGTGTTGATTGTTGTTTTATTTGTTTTATTTTTAACCATCATATATTTCTGTTTTTTTAGATATAATGCTTTTATAAATTGTTAATAACGAATTAAACTATGTGTAGATTACAAATAACTATTCTGTTTTTTATACTTTCTTTTACTTGTACATGGGCACAAAATGAGAAAGTTAGTTTTCCATTTTTTTTAACACTACAAGATGGTACAGAGGTTCCTGATGGACTTTTTTTGCCACAGGCAGAAAAGAATAATGCTAGATTTACTAAGGAAGGACTATTTTTAACACGACAAAGTCAATTTCAATTTGGGGCTATCTTAATGAAAGATATGTCTTTTACTTCCAGTAATGGGATAGAAATTAGTTTTGAGTTTAATGTTTATGGAGGAAAAGATGAATCAGGTACAGATGGTTTTATTGTTTTTTTATATGATGCAGCTATAAAAGATGAAGATATGTTCATGGGGGCAACTGGACGTTCCATGGGATATGTTTTTAATAGGTCTGCTGAAGATAATAAGAATAAGAGACAAAAAGGTTTGCCAGGGGCTTATTTAGGAGTTGGATTAAATATGTCGGGTAATTTTAAAGTTCAGTCTTTCATTAACCAATATAGAATAAATGGGATTAAGGGACATAAATGGAAATCACCTAAAAGTGATATCCCTGGTCCAAGTCATATTACTTTAAGAGGTGCCGAATATAAATTACCTACAGGAGATGCTATGTTTGGATATCGTGGTTATCCAGTACTAAAAACAGTAAGTACTTTAAAAACAGATACAGAAACTGATGGTAGTGGTGAATTAAAGGATGATGGTACTTATAGTTTTGGTCCAAGCTTTTCAAAAGATATTTCTTTTAGCTTGCGAAATGGAGGTATTGGTGAGAATGAGAATGATGACAAGTTTAGAAAAGCATTTATAAGTCTAATACCTCATAAAGAGGGAGGGTTTATTATAAGTGTGAAAATTCAACACGGAAGTCAGTTGTCAACTGTAATTGATAAGTATCATTATAAAACTAAGATTTCTTATTATGAAAATGCAGAAGCAAAATATAGTGATTTTGAAACAACATCAAAATTACAGAATGTAATTGGTTCAGATGTGAAGTTGGAATTAGATGCTTCAGTACCAGAGCGATTTAAAGTTGGTTTTGCAGGGATTACAGGTGGAAGAGTAGATGTGCATATGATTCGTAATTTATTGATTTCTGTTCCTTATGCAGCAGTTGCTACGGATAAAGCATTCGAAGTTTGTGAAACTACGATGTCTCAATTTTATCCTTTTGAGAAAGACTATGCTTATGGTGGTCATATTTCTGATCCAAAGGCTGGAAGTAGTCTTATTGACCCTAATTCATTTGTATTTTATCCTATTGAAGGAGGACAATTAATTGATGTACATCATTATTCGGATGAGAATGGGTTGTGGAGCTATAATCCAAAAACAACGCTTATTAGTTTTCAACCGAAAGGTGATTTTAGTAAAAATGGAGCACGTGTGAGATATTCTATAAAAGGAAAGGGAGAAGGACAAGGGGAACCATACGGAGAGGAAATGTATAGATCAAATCCCGCTATTATAACTTTAAATCCTTTAGAGTGTCCTATTTATGTTAATCCGAACATACAAATAAAAAGTTATTAGAGCATACACAAATCAAATAATATTGTGATTTAGCACATTAATAAGTTAAAAAGTAAATTATTTTTAAAAAATATCACTTCGGGGTAATATTTTAAAATAACCTCTAAATAAAACATTATGAACAGAAAAATTACATTATTATCTGCATTACTTTTATCAGGGTATACATTTGGACAGGTAGGTATCGGAATAGAAAGACCAGCAGCCTCTTCAATGTTAGATATTGCTGCAACTTCTGAT
This sequence comes from Myroides phaeus, assembly GCF_900099675.1. Taxonomy (GTDB): domain Bacteria; phylum Bacteroidota; class Bacteroidia; order Flavobacteriales; family Flavobacteriaceae; genus Flavobacterium; species Flavobacterium phaeum. The sequence continues at coordinate 667 of NZ_FNDQ01000036.1, read as the reverse complement.
GCAGATAGAGGTTTGTTAATTCCAAGGATTAATTTAACTGATCTAAAAAGTAGTGCCTCATTTGCTGGTGGAAAAGCAGCAGAAAGCTTGTTAATTTATAATCTTGGTACCAAAGGTGATATACCACCAGGATATTACTATTGGATGGGAAAACAATGGGTACGTTTAATTAATTCGTTAGATATTATTGGTCTTAAAGGTTTAGATACATATAATGAAGAAATAGCTGTTAATCTTGATAAGAAAACATTATTTGTAAGAGACTCTAAGGACCATATTGTTGAGGTTCCTTTAAAAGAAGTAAATATTGTATCTACGTTAGAAGATAGCAATAAAGGTGTTTTTACTTACACGGATGAAACAAATAAAGTTACAAAAATTGATATCCCTTTTGAAGTAATAGATAATATTCACACAATTATTAATAACCCAAAAGTCATTACAGAAATCCTTCTTCAAATAAATGCTAACGCAAGACATTTGGAAGGAGATAGTATTATTAATGTCGAAAAAGGAGAAAGAGCCGTACTTAACGATGTGAAGTTAAGTGTAAAGGATAAATCAATTACACCTTGACTAGTCCTAAAATAGATTGACAAGTTTTTAAACAATACATCCAGAGGGATTTTCTCTCTGGATTTTTTTATGCACATAATTTGGAGTGAGC
>NZ_FNDQ01000002.1 GCF_900099675.1 Myroides phaeus | reverse complement strand
TAAAGTATAATCTCGTTGACTACGCTTTTCCCTTGTGTTTTCTGTCTCTTTCATAAATAAGTCTATTTTGTGTAAACCTATTTTAGGACGGGACAGATATAAAATAAAAGACCTACTATTAAAGTAGGTCTTTTATTTTTATTAATTCATTTACTTGTATAATCTCCGGCGATACTTCTTTATCAAATTGATTATAATAAATAGCATCCATTCCTACACCTAATGCCCCTTTGATATCGGCTAATAAGTTATCCCCCACCATAACCGCTTCGTCCACTTTTGCTTTCGCTTGATTCATAGCAAAGTGAAATATTTGTGGATCTGGTTTATTAACTCCTGCTAATTCTGAATTAGTAACAGTAATAAAATAATCTTCAATTCCCGAATTAGACAACTTCTTTTGTTGAACTTCGCTAAAACCATTTGTGATTATATGTAATCTATATTTTTGTTGTAAATAGTCTAACAATTCTACAGCCCCATCAAATAGATGATTATAGTTAGGTAAAGTGCGAATATATTCATCTCCTAATTTCAGAATTCCCTCTACACTACTTTCATAGTCCAAAGCCTCAAATGTATCTCGAATACGCCCTACCCTTAATTCCTCCTTCGTTACTTGATTTAAGCTATACTTATCCCAGTAAGCAGCATTAATATCAATGTAAAAATTTAAAAATTGTTCACTTGTAAAAGGAAAATTAGACTCAGCTATTACTTGTTCAAACGCCTTTGCTGAATTTGTTTCAAAATCCCATAAAGTGTGATCTAAATCAAAAAATATATTTGTCTTTCCTGAAAAACCTCCAAAACTCATACCTATAATTTCATTGTGTTAGTGACAAAATTAAGTATTCTAAATTTAGTAAGCACTATAACATACCTTCATCTGCAAAACTATAGTAACTATATTCAGTTACAATAACGTGATCTAACACTTGAACATCCATTACCCTCCCTGCTTCCTTTATTTTTTTGGTGATGTGAATATCCGCTTCACTGGGTTTAAGTTTCCCACTCGGATGATTGTGAGACAAGATAATTCCTGTCGCTTTTTGCTCTAAGGCAATTTGAAATAAGACGCGAATATCAACAACAGTTCCTGTCATTCCTCCCTTGCTTAAAGCTGTCTTAAACTTAATTTTATTTGAATTATTTAGAAAGATAACCCAGAACTCCTCGTGATCTAAACTTCCAATAATTGGATTCATAATCTCAAAAACATCTTTACTTGAAGTAATCTTAGACAAATCTAATTGTTCATTCATTCGTCTTCGTTGACCAAGTTCTAAAGCTGCAATAATAGTAATAGCCTTTGCCTCTCCTATTCCTTTAAAAGAAATTAGTTGATTTAAACCTTGCTTAGCTAATACCCCTAAATTATTATTATAGGTAAGTAATATTTTCTTACATAGCTCAACAGCTGACTCTTCTTTATTTCCCGAACCAATAAGTATGGCCAGTAATTCGGCATCACTTAAAGATGCCTTTCCTTTTAAAACTAATTTTTCTCGTGGCCGGTCGTCTTCAGCCCATTCCTTGATAGTAATCCTTTGTTTTTCCATTTTTGATTTTTTAATAGCAACTAAACACTATCAAAAATCAAGCCTTGAATTACTTATTCTTCAACCCCTAAAAAGCCTTCTCCTCTAAAAAAAGCAGTTGTTTTTCGCTTCTCTTCCCGATCACTTGCCAGAAGTACAACCTTGTCCCCTGCCTCAATAACAGTAGAACCACTTGGAATAAAGAAGCGCTTATTTCTTCTTATCATTGCTATAATAACACTTGAAGGCAAATCAATATCAACCAAACTCTTTGAAACAACGGGGTAATGTTCTTTAACATCTACAATAGCCATTAAGGTCATTTCACGATTATCTAAATCGTATGTCAATTGCTCCTTAACCTTATCTTCTTCTGGTAAGTCTAATTTTAACCACTTAGCAAACAAAGAAATTGTACTCCCTTGGAATAAAATAGAGATAAGTGTAATGAAGAAAACTATATTAAAAATAATATCAGCTTGAGGAACGCCAGCTACTAAAGGATATGTAGCAAATACAATAGGAACAGCTCCTCTTAAACCAACCCAAGACACAAATGTTTTGGTGCGAATATCTACTTTGAAAAAAGACAAACATATAAACACTGCAAGTGGCCTCGCTACCAAAATCATAAAGATTGAAACAGCAATACCAATTCCAGCAACATTAATAATTTCAGATGGAAATACTAAAAGTCCTAAAGTCAAGAATAACACAATTTGCATAATCCACGCCATTCCATCAAAAAATCGTATGATTTGTTTCTTATGAACTACTTTAGAATTACCCAAGACAAGTCCTGCAATATAAACAGCTAAAAATCCATTTCCACGAATTACATCTGTAAACGAGAAAGTAAAGAACATTAGCGCAAGTACGATAACCATATAAAGGCCTTCATACCCTAAATCTAATTTATTCAATACATATCTACCTGCTTTACCCATTACAAATCCCATAACAGCACCAACTAACATTTGTAAAACAAATGACTCTAATATGGAAAACCAACTCATATCTGGAATCTGCATAAAGCTCAAAACTGTAATAGTTAGAACATATGCCATTGGGTCATTACTACCACTCTCCAACTCAAGCATCGGCCTAATGTTATTCTTCAAGCCTAATCCTTTAGAACGCAGTATAGAGAATACAGCAGCAGAGTCTGTAGAAGATACAATAGATCCCAACAGTAACGACTCCAAAAAGGTAAATGGAGAAATATAATAAACAAACGTCCCTACCGCAAAAGCAGTAAGTAACACCCCTAAGGTGGAAAGTACTATCCCTTTTGCAGCGACGGGTCGTATATCATCTTTATGTGTATCTAATCCTCCGGAAAATAAAATAAAGTTCAACGATACAATTCCTATAAACTGTGTTAATTGTGGGTTATCAAAATGAATTCCACCAAGTCCTTCCGAACCGGCAAGCATTCCTATAAAAAGGAACATTAAAAGAACTGGAATTCCAAAACGGAATGAAGTTCTACCTGCTAAAACACTAACAAATAAAAGAACAGATCCTACTAATAAAATATTTTCAGGAGTAATAGTATACATATTATGTAATCAAATTATTGGCAAATTCATTTAAGTCTAATCCTCCGTAATTACCAGAACTCATAAATAGTAATACGGTATTATCTAAATCTAAAGCATCTAAATAAGTTCTAAAATCAGCAGCATTAGTATACGTTACAAGATTATCTTTCTTGAATGCATTAACCATTTGCTCTGACGAGATTTCATCAAGTCGCTTAATTTTCAAAGCCTCTAAAGAGTAAAATACAACTGCTTCATCTGCTTTAGCAAGCGCTCCTTCATACTCACTCAAAAAGTTTGCGTTTAAAGAACTGTAAGTATGCAATTCTAAGCACGCAATAACCTTCTTGTTGGGATACTGCATTTTTACAGCTTCAGTAGTAGCAATCACTTTACTTGGAGAATGTGCAAAATCTTTAAATACAACAGTACTTCCATTATCACATAACTTCTCTAAGCGTTTTGATGCTCCTTTAAAAGATGCAATAGCCTCATAGAAATCTTCTTCATCAATACCCATATTTTGACAAACCCACTTAGCCCCACTCAAGTTGCTTAAATTATGTTTGCCAAACACCTCTAAAGGCATTGGACCTTCAGGAGTCTCCAAATAAGTAACCCCTCCATCAATTGAATATTCCGGAGTTGTATAAGGTAATTTGCGAATTGGGTTTTTAGTATTTTCAACTATTTCGTTAATAACAGCATCTTCCTCATTGTAGATTAAAATTCCTCCATTCACGATTTTGTCAACGAAAATTCTGAACTGCTCTACGTAGTTATCAAAAGTTGGAAATACGTTAATATGATCCCAAGCTATACCACTAAGCAAAGCAATATTAGGTTGGTACAAATGAAATTTAGGACGTAAATCTAAAGCAGATGACAAGTATTCATCTCCCTCTATTAGCATAAATTCATTCTCTGAAGTTAAGTTTACCATTCGATCAAACCCTTCTAATTGTGCACCAACTAAATAATCCACTTCTACACCATGATAATGCATAACGTGAAGAATCATAGAGGTAATGGTAGTTTTTCCGTGAGAACCACCAATAACAACACGCGTTTTATTCTTTGAATGTTCGTAAATGAATTCTGGATAAGAATATATTTTTAAGCCTAATTCTTTTGCTTTCGCCAATTCTGGATTATCTCCTTTGGCGTGCATTCCAAGAATTACCGCATCTATATCTGAAGTTATTTTCTCAGGAAACCAGCCTTCTTGTTCTGGCAATAATCCCTGTTGTGTAAGTCTTGTTTTTGAAGGTTCAAAGATAGCATCATCACTACCCGATACAACATCACCTTTTGCATGCAATGCCAGAGCTAAATTGTGCATTGCACTCCCTCCTATTGCGATAAAATGTACACGCATTATTTTCTATTTTGATCAATAAATTCAACTTAGCGTAAAAATACAATTTAAAAAAGAAAACATACTTATTTTTAACCAAAATACAGCTATATTAGGACTAATATGTCTAACTATTAAGTCTTTTCTAATGAACAAACAACTTACAAATTATGAAAGAGCGAATATAACAAGTACTTGTTTTGTATACAATCTCCTATCATTTATCTGTTCATTTATTGCAATTATAATATCATTTATACCAATTGTTAATATAATAGCATTCATCTTAGGCTGTACAGCTTTATTGTTTTCAATTCTCTCTTATAACAAGTCTAAAAAGATCAACAAAAAACTCACACCATCTCTATTTGCAATTGTAATATCACTCTTCCCTATTACAATTTCAATCGGATTAAACCTTGTTATCTTATTAGCTTTAACCAAATAAAAAAACTCTGAATAACCTAAGTTACTCAGAGTTTCTATTATTTATTATTCCATTCCCAGATACTTTCTAAAATAACCACATTCATTGATTACTTCTTTATAGTATTTCGTATCGCTATACTTTGTTTGTAGCTCCGCAAATCCACGCCACTTTTTAAACATCACATCATCTCCCCAAGCTCCGTAGTAATAATTATCTGTGTGATACTTCCCTACGTAGAATGTATTGCGTTCTATTTTAGCATCAAAGTAAGCTAACTTAGCTTTCTGCTCTCTTGTTGTAGCATTAGCTTTAGCAATATTGTAATATTTCTGCGCTAATTTCATACTCAACAAAAACGATTTGTTTTCTGATATAATGCTATTACTTCCATACTCTCCAACAATATTATTGTAATAGAACATTCTTGCATTCCCAAAATAAGTTGTGTTGTAATAAGCATTACCTAACAACATAGCATTATTAAACACATCGTTGCCACTGTTCACATTGTCCTGCATTTCTTTCACCTTTTTCAAGAAAGCAAGTTTGCTGTATTTTACACTTTGCTTAGCAGCGTGATCACAATCATTACAGTCTTTTATCTTACCATTGAATGGGTTTCCATAAAGTTCAGCTTCTCTATACCCTACAATATATTCCTCATTATTATAACTGTCGTATTTCTTGATTGGGGCTGCCTTTTCCATTTCTACAATAGCCTCTTCTAACCTATCTTGATAAAACAAATAAATAGCACGACTTTCATAAATATCACTCAAATTAAAACTGTAATGAGAAGCAAATAAACTTTCTATTTCAGACTTATTCGTTTTCTTAAAAAAGGCTTCCATTTCATTGGAACGCTTTGCATCTTGATAAAAAGAACTACCATTACTAAGTAATAATTCAGACATAATTAAATTACCTTGTTCCTGATAAACAGCAGCTAAAAACTGGCGTATCCAATTTGATGCATATTCATATCTAAACGCTCCTTCTCCATTACCATTTGGCAAATCATTATAAACCCACTTTAAATCTGTTATTAACGATTTTTCAACAGCCTTATCAATCTTCTTAACTTGTGAAACAGTATTTATTAAGCCGAACAATCGCACTTGGTCAACCAATAACTGATCATACCCCTTAACTGAACTTTTGGCCTCTCTAATTAACTTCTCTGCATCGCTATAATTACCTTGAAAAATATCCATATAACCAGCTGCTAACTTCCACAATACAGGATTATGAACGTCTTTTGTATTATTAGCAACTTGTTTTACCCACTTCAACGTATTTGCATCAATCTTCTTTTTAATTGCCTTGAAATACTCATCCTTCGATTTAAAACTACTCTCTGCAAAAACATTCACAGCACTTTCTTGTTCATTCACCCAGCGAGTCAATAAATAATCTATATGTTTACTATTAGGATCTATTGCGTAAACTTCTTTCATTGCTTCAGCCGCACTTTTATAGTGACCTGTAATCGCCCAAATTGCAGCTTTTACTTCCTTATCATTGGTACTACTGATAACATTTTGAAGTTGTTTATTATCTAATGGCTTAAAATTATACAAGGCCACTTGTCTCATTGAGGGCTCAGCATTAAAAACTTCTGCATACAACAAATTAGACTTGGCATAATTAGCTTGTTGATAATAAGCACCTGCTACATATCCTAATGCGCGATAATACAAAGTGTTTTTAACCTGTCCGTTTGCAGTATGCTCAAAATAAGAAATAACAGAGGCTCTATCTTTAGAATAAAACTTAGCTTTCATTACTTGGAACCACATACGATTTGTAAAGAAAGCATCATTTTTACTCAACTTATTATAGTACGACTCTACTTCATTCACGACTCTATCAGAAGCTGTAATAGCAATATGATTTTCGTAATCCCAATAATTAATCGTTTGGGCACTATATATTTCTATTTCTTTTGCAAAATATAAGAATGTAATGAAGTTTCTAACCTTTTCGTCTTTAAGATTTAAACCATAAGTTCCCGTTTTTGCTTTCTTCTTTAATACATCATTATATAAATCGCGTATATTATCAGTGGTATCAGTACTTTCTACTAAGTATTCTTTGATGACGTGCTCTGGCACACTATTCCCTAAATAAGCTTTCCAATCTTCAACAATTTGATTGTTGAACATAGAAACATTATCCATATACCCCCAATTATAAAAGCGCTCATTTGGAGCAAAGAACATTGGCTTATATGAATTATCTACAAAAGCCTCTGGTGTAAATGACGACACAGACGAGTAACTAAACCAATCATCTGCACAGGCATAAGTATAGGCTCCTACTCCTACTATTAAAGAAAAGCTACTTGCATAGAGACAATTCTTCCAAAACTTCTTTCTCATAAAAAGTCACATTTTTTGAATTCAAATCATATAATATTATTTCGGAGGGACATTTACCACTTGCCTGATACAAATCTTGTTTCATTTCTTGCAACTGTTCCGGTTTAATACTTTCAACTTTTACTTGATCTCCCACTTGAAAATACTCCCCAAAATAAAGTCCTTCTTCTTGAACACTAAAAACAAATTCACTGATTTGCTTTAGTCCACTTTTTTCTTTTAAGTCATCTAAGCGTACACGACTTATTAACTTTATTACTTTTCCATTTCTACTTTGAACAACCCAAGAGTAAATTGGAAAAGCATAATCTAATGCAAGAGGATAGTCTTTTAATCCTCCTATATACTTTTTCGCTATGCTTCTATCGTAAATAGAATTCAAACTATCGGAAGCAATAGTTCCCATATTATAATACATCAGCACACCACTATCAACATCAGGTATTCCAGTTTTTGAAGCATACTTAACTTGATGTAATCGAATTGTTGATGTCAACTTCCAATCAATATCTTTCTTTATATACTCAATCAACTTAAAAAAACGATCTTTAGACTGTAAGGTCCAATCACAATCCAATTGAATTTCTTGGCAGTCTATATCATTCACATCATTTACCTGTCTAATGAAATCAACTATTTTTTCTGCCAATATGTACAAATTAGTCTGCTCGTTTATTAAAACCTCATTCTTAATATAAACAACAGGTACAACTTCTAACTGAGGTAGGCTTTCTTTAAAAATGATTGGACTCACAGGTATAGCTTGATTGCCTTGAAGTACAACATCAAAATATCTTATATAAAGTTTCTTAACATTCAATTCTGCCAATGACTTTTTCTCTATACTATCTAACTGAAAAGACGTACGCCAATAATAATACGACAAGGTTGTTTGTGAATGTTTATTGTTTTTAAAATCACATCCGAGCAACAAAAACAAACTAAACAAACAAATTAAATACTTCATTTTATTACCTCTTATTTAGATTAACAAAAGTGCAAAAAAAAATGCCTAATAAATTAGGCATTCTTCATATTTTTTAAAATTGTCTTATTTCACTAAGGTCATTTCGTCAACGATATGTTTCGCATCTGCAAACTTATCAATGATGAACAACACATAACGAATATCAACATTTATTGTTCTTTGTAATTTAGGATCATAGATAACATCTCCTGCCATAGCCTCAATGTTTCCGTCAAATGCTAAACCAATCAATTCACCTTTACCATTTAATACAGGTGAACCAGAGTTACCACCTGTAATATCGTGGTTAGTTAAAAAGTTTACAGGCATATGACCGTCTTTATCAGCATACATTCCATAATCTTTACTATTGTATAAGTCGATCAACTTTTGAGGAACTTCAAACTCCTCATCACCAGGTACGTGTTTTGCTACTGTCCCTTTTAATGTTGTAAACCAATTCTCTTTTGCATCATTTACTTTATTCCCTCTTGGCAATCCAATTACAGTACCATAAGTTAAACGTAAAGTAGAGTTTGCGTCAGGATAGTATTTACCTGTTGGATTACTTTTCTGAACACCATCTACAAATAAACGATATGCTTTTTGGTATTTATCTTCCAAAGTACTTAAAGCATCTGATTTCTCTCTGTATTTATCCATAATAGCAGAAGACAGTTTCAATAAAGGATCACGTGATACAACAATACCTTTTGGATCTTTTAAGAAAGCTTCCATCTTAGCTTTATTAGCAAATACACTCTTATCAAAAGCTTCATTTACAAATTTTTCGAAATCGCCATTATACTCTTTTTCAATCTGAGCAATGTATGGAGCAATAGCATACCCTTCCGATTTAGAAGCATATAATGCTAATTGCTTAGCAAGCATTTCACGCTCTAAAGGCTCACTTACGCTATTGTAAATACTTTCTACATACGCTGTAAAATCTTCACGCATTTCATCTCTTTTCTTATCATCACCTAAAGCGTATGCTTCCATACCTCCAGCTAAACGATAAGGAGCAGCTGCCAAAATAGAAGTACGCATCATTGTCATTAAATAATTATCATGACGAGCTTTTTCATTTGTAGCTGCATAGAAATTATTAATGTCTTGAATTACGTTTCCATATTTTGCTTTATTAGCTTTTTTATTAGCCCATTTGTTAAAAGCATCTTCTGCTTTCGTTTTTGAACCAACTGTATTGTGTTGCGTTAAGGCATCAATCATCCCCTGGCGGTTTTTCCAATAGTTAGCAACACCAGCATATTTAGAAGCATAGTTTAAACGAACTGCGTCATCTAAAGACATATGTTTCTTCATTACATCCATTCCTAATTTAGATCCCTCAACCCAAGCTGGGTAAGCAAACTTAATATTTTGCTCTACACCTTGTGCTGGCATCCAACGATTAGTTCTTCCAGGATAACCTAAAATCATAGAGAAGTCTCCTTCTTGAATTCCTGTTACAGAAACAGGTAAATAATGTTTAGGAGTCATTGGAATATTCTCAGGAGAGTACTCTGCTGGGTTTCCGTTTTTATCAGTGTAAACTCTGAATAAAGAAAAGTCACCTGTATGACGTGGCCATTCCCAGTTATCCGTATCTCCACCGAATTTACCAATGCTATTAGGAGGAGTCCCTACTAAACGTACATCATTGTAATCTTGGTAAACAAAGTAATAGAATTCATTTCCTTGAAAGAATGATTTAACAGATACTGTATATTTACCATCTCCATCATTCTCTTTTTGAATTTTAGCAATTTCTTGATTAATTGCTTTTTCTCTTTCTGCTTCAGTCATTGAATCTCTAACAACGCTCAAGATACGACTTGTCACATTATCCATTCTAACGAAAAAACGCACAGATAAGTTCTTTGCAGAACGCTCTGTATTTTTGTCTTTAGCCCAGAAACCATTTGTTAAGATATCATCTTCTGGAGTAGATAAGTCAGCAATTTTATCGTATCCACAATGGTGATTAGTCAACACTAAACCTTGGTTAGAAATAATTTCTGCTGTACACCCACCATCAAATTGCACAATTGCATCTTTTAATGAGTGATTATTTATACTGTAAATTTCTTCTGCTGTTAATTGCAGTCCCATCTTTTCCATATCACGTTGATTTAAACGATCAATGAACATCAAAAACCACATTCCTTCATTTGCTTTTACCTGAAAAGGTAATGCTAATAAAAATGCAGTTAAAAATAAAATGACTTTTTTCATAAATTAAAATACTGTGTTAGAATTGCGAAGATAGTTTTTTTCTTCAAAAGCAGATGCAACAATTGTAAGAATAAAAAAAACCGACCTGAAACTCAGATCGGTTTTATATGGTAATATTATAAAAATCTATTTATTTAGAGCTGTTAAGCATTTTCCAAAGCTTATCCTTTAACTCTTGCATACCTTGATTTGCGATCGCAGAAATAAACATATAAGGCACACCGTCTAATTCAGCATCCAACTGTTCTTTCATTTCCGCTTTCAATTCGTCATCTAACATATCACATTTAGTAATTGCTAACAAACGATCTTTATCAAGCATTTCAGGATTATAACGTCTTAACTCATCTAAAAGAATATTATACTCTTTAGTAATATCATCAGCATCTGCCGGAACCATAAATAAAAGCGTAGAATTACGCTCAATATGACGTAAGAAATAATGTCCTAATCCTTTTCCTTCTGCAGCACCTTCAATAATACCAGGTATATCAGCTATTACAAAAGATTTAAAATCTCTATAAGCTACAATCCCCAAGTTTGGTTTAAGCGTTGTAAAAGGATAATCAGCAATCTTTGGTTTAGCAGAAGTAACTACTGAAAGAAGAGTAGATTTACCCGCATTAGGAAAACCAACTAAACCAACATCAGCCAATACTTTTAATTCCAAAATAACATCTAACTCAGTACTTGGCATACCTGGTTGTGCATATCTTGGAGTTTGGTTTGTAGAACTTCTAAAGTGCCAGTTACCTAAACCACCTTTTCCACCTTCAGCTACAATTCTCTTTTCACCGTGTTCAGTGATTTCAAACAATACCTCTCCAGTTTCTTTATCCTTTACTACAGTTCCTAATGGAACTTCAATAATTCTATCCTCACCATCTGCTCCTGTACTTCTTGAACTACCACCATCACCACCGTGACCAGCTTTAATATGACGTGCAAATTTCAAGTGAAACAACGTCCACAAACCTTCATTCCCTACGATATAAACGTGTCCTCCACGTCCTCCATCTCCACCATCAGGACCACCTTTTTCAATAAATTTTTCACGGTGTAAGTGTGTAGAACCTCTACCTCCTTTACCGGAAGCTACATATATTTTAACGTAATCGACAAAATTCCCTTCAGTCATTTCCTTAAGTTTTTCCCCCACCCTAAAGCACTATGCCATAGGAATTGGGCGGCAAATGTAATATTTTTTAATGAATATTAAATAGTTTACACTATATTAATGTATCAATAACTTTACTTAATCTCTCAGTAACCTCTTCAATAGCACCTATTCCATCAACAGCAGTATATTTAGATTTCTCTTCATAATACTTGATTAATGGAGCAGTTTTTTCGTTGTACTCGATGTAACGGTTACGGATTTTATTCTCATCTTGATCGTCACTTCTTCCACTTGTTTTACCTCTTTCTAAAATTCTTGAAACAAGAACTTCATCATCAGCATCAATTCCGATTGTCGCAACGAACTTGATATTTTTCTCTTGCAATAATTCTTCAAGAGCTTCTGCTTGTTTAATTGTACGAGGAAAACCATCAAATAAGAAACCTGCTTTATCCATATTATTAGCTACTTCATTAGCAAGCATATTAATTGTGATTTCATCTGGTACTAATTCCCCTTTATCGATAAAAACCTTTGCTTGTTTCCCTAATTCAGTATCGTTTTTTAAGTTAAAACGAAATACATCTCCTGTTGAAATATGAGTAAGATTGTATTTTTCTTTAAGAAATTGAGCTTGAGTACCTTTTCCAGCACCAGGTTTTCCAAATAAAACTATTGCAATCATTATATATGTTTTATACTGTTAGTGTATTAATTATTGTTCTTTTATTTGATAGATCTCAGGTAAGTTACGACCGTGTTTATCATAGTCCATTCCGTACCCTACTATAAATTTATTCTCGATTTCAAACGCTACATAATCTAATGGGATATCTTTTGTGTACGCTTCAGGTTTTAAACATAAAGTACAAATTTTGATATCTTTTGGTCTTTGTTGTTCAAATAACTTCTTTAAAGCTACTAACGTATTTCCCGTATCAACAATATCTTCAACGATTATAACTCTACGATCTGTTACATCAATATCTAATCCCAATAATTGATTTACTTGATTTGTAGATTGTGTTCCAATATATGAAGCCATCTTCACAAAACTCATTTCGCAAGGTGCTGTGTAGTGTTTCACTAAATCTGAAATCACCATAAACGATCCGTTTAAAACACCAATAAAAACAGGAACTTCCCCGTTCATATCTGCAATCATTTGTTGTGCGATTTCTTTTAATCTGTTGTCGATACGTTCCCTTGAAATAAACGGAACAAAAACCTTATCTAAAACTTGTATTTCCATTGTGTTGTGTTATACGTAATTTGCAAATATACAAAAAGAATACACCTTTATTAATTTCTACGCAAAGGAATTGCCTTAAAACGCAAAAAAACTTACCTCGATCTCGTTACAAAACCAAGTATGCTTTTTAAAGATAATGATTAAAATCTTATTCTAAAAGTTAAAATATTTCTCAAGAATTTAATCCCTTTTAAAATAAATATCTTAAGGTATAAACAAAAAACGTAGCGTTATAAAACGCTACGTTAAAACAAACTAATTCAATCTAACTCTAAAACCAAAGTTGATAGTTCTATCGTTGAGATTACTTTTAAATATCATTTATACATCCACTATCTATACAATGATTATCACTCAATCACAATTCAAATATAAGTTAATTTTTTTAACTAAAAAATATTTCGTTAATAAAATATTATATTTTAATTCAAATAATAACATACATTAAATCATCAATAAATAAATTATATTCAAAACAAACACACATATAGTATAAATTAACTAATAAAAGATTAAAATACACTCTGCTAAAAACCTTTTACTCATTAAAACATCATATCTACAATTATTTAACCTTAAATCTAAATTCATTCATCAGAATTCTATTTCATTCTTTTTTAAATTATCTTTGTCGCTATAACTATACAACAACACAATGAATTATTTTTCAACTGATTTCCGTTTGGGAATTTTAGGAGGTGGCCAACTTGGCAAAATGCTCCTTTATGATACTCGAAAATTTGACATTGCAACGAATGTCTTAGATCCAAGTATTGATGCACCCGCACAATTTGGTGCTCACAAGTTCTTCCAAGGAGATCTAATGGATTTTGAAACTGTTTACCGCTTTGGAAAAACAGTAAACACTTTAACTATTGAAATAGAAAATGTTAACCTTGATGCTTTAGAGCAACTTGAAAAAGAAGGTTTAAACGTATTTCCTTCTCCTTCTACCCTGCGTTTAATTCAGCACAAGGGAAAACAAAAAGACTTCTATACTCAGAACAATATCCCTACCGCACCTTATAAAAGATTTGATGACATCGAATCTCTAAAAGAGGCTGTTAATAATAATGAAGCGACTATTCCTTTTGTATGGAAAGCAGCACAATTTGGATATGACGGAAACGGAGTAAAAGTTGTTCGTTCTGTGGCTGACTTAGACAAACTACCTAATGTAGAATGTATTGCTGAACAAATGATTCCTTTTAAAAATGAATTAGCTGTTATTGTTGCAAGATCAGTATCAGGAGAAATTAAAACGTACCCAGTTGTAGAAATGGAATTTCATCCAGAAGCAAATCAAGTTGAATATGTGATTTGCCCTGCCAGAATTCCTTCTGCAGTTTCTGATAAAGCACGCGAAGTCGCTTTAAAAGTGTCAGAAAAATACAACCATGTTGGTTTACTTGCAGTTGAAATGTTTCAAACAGAAGATGATGACATCTTAGTTAATGAAGTTGCACCTCGTCCACATAACTCGGGACACTATTCTATTGAAGCAAGTTATACATCACAATTTGAACAACATATCAGAGCTATCCTTGATTTACCTTTAGGGGATACAGATAGCAAGGTTGCTGGTGTTATGGTTAACTTAGTAGGTGCCGAAGGATATACAGGACAAGTATATTATGAAGGAATGAAAGAAATCTTAGCTATTAATGGGGTAACACCTCATATTTATGGTAAAAGAGAGACAAGACCCTTCAGAAAAATGGGACACGTTACTATCGTTAATCCAGATATGACTAAAGCAAGAGCAATTGCTCAACAAGTAAAAGAAACCATCAAAGTAATCAGCAAATAATTATGAAAATAGCAGTAGTAATGGGCAGTACTTCAGATATGCCTGTAATGCAAGACGCCATTAATATTATTAAAGAATTTGGAATTGACGTTGAAGTAGATATTGTTTCTGCTCATAGAACTCCAGAAAAGTTATTTGACTTTTCATCAAATGCTCATAAAAGAGGAATAAACGTAATTATTGCGGGTGCTGGTGGAGCAGCACATCTACCAGGAATGGTTGCTTCTATGTCACCACTTCCTGTGATTGGAGTACCTGTAAAATCATCTAACTCTATTGATGGATGGGATAGTGTTTTATCTATACTTCAAATGCCAGGTGGTGTTCCTGTTGCCACAGTTGCTTTAAATGGAGCAAAAAATGCAGGTTTATTAGCCTTGCAAATCTTAGGTAGCCAAAACCAAGAAGTACTAAACAAAATGATTGAGTATAAAAATGGATTAAGAGATGCTGTTTTAAAAGCTGCTGAATCTATCAAGTAAACCTTCATTTTACAGCATAATATAAACGCCGAAATAGAGTTTCTTTTTCGGCGTTTCTTTTTTATAAAACATCGATTACATCCTAAAGAAAATAGCAATTTAAAAAATACACGCTACATTATTTATTTTTCTTTTATATCTCCAAAAACACAAATCAATAGGTTCTAAACAAAGACTTAGACGTATCATCTACCAGACAAGTACCACATTCCTACCACACACCTTCGGTAAAAGAGCTTTTTTCCGAACTAATGTGGTACTTGTGTGGTAGATGTCCCGAACATGGTATACACAAAACAATACTAATACTACTTTAAGTATACTATATCTAAGCTTCAACTTTACAGCTCTCTTCTATAGGAACCTATCACATTCTTAAAAACTAAATTAGAATTGGTGGAGTAGTAAAAAGTAATTTCTTGTCTTTTAACTAAAAACACAAGTAACTGATTAAAAAACTATTATAAAATATTCCATTTTATTTAACAACACATTCTTCTAAAAAAACTTACTTTTATCTTTTAAAGACTACGAACATTAAAATTGAACACATATAATATGTCACTATTAAATACTCAATTCAATACAAAACACGGGACTGCTCCCTTTTCTAAAATAAAAACAGAAGATTATAAACCCTCTTTTGAAAAAGCAATCAACGAAACTAAAGAGGAGATTAATGCTATTACTTCAAATACTGAAGCTCCTACTTTTGAAAATACAATAGAAGCTTTAGCATATTCTGGTATGAGTTTAGATATTATCTCTAATATCTTTTTCAACCTAAACTCAGCGGAGACTAATGACGATATGCAAAAGATTGCACAAGAAGTTGCTCCTTTACTTTCTGCTCTTAGCAATGATATTTCTTTAAATGAAGAATTGTTTAAACGCGTGAAAACGGTATATGAGCAAATCGACAACTTGAACTTAAATACAGAACAAAAAACACTATTGACTAAAAACTACAAAAGTTTTGTACGAAATGGTGCTTTATTACCTGAAGATAAAAAAAATAGACTGCGTGAAATTGATGCTGAATTATCTAAGACATCGCTTACTTTTGGAGAGAATGTGTTAGCAGAAACACATAAATACCAACTGAATATTACAGATGAAAAAGACCTTGCTGGTTTACCTGAAGGGGCTATTGAAGAGGCAAAAAGCTTAGCGGAACAAGAAGGGAAAGAAGGTTGGTTATTTACTTTAGACTACCCAAGCTATATTCCATTTATGACTTATGCTGATAATAGAGCATTGAGAAAAGAAATGGCTATTGCGGCAGGTAAAAAGGCTTTCCAAGACAACGAACACAACAATGAAGCTAATGTGCTTAACATCGTAAAATTACGCCACGAAAGAGCTAATTTATTAGGATACAAAACACACGCTCACTTTGTACTGGAAGAACGTATGGCACAATCTCCGGATAAAGTGAATGCTTTTTTAAATGAATTATTAGCAAAAGCTAAACCAGCTGCAGATAAAGAATTTGCAGAACTTACTGCTTTTGCAAAAAGATTAGATAATATCGACCAATTAGAAAAATGGGATGGTGCATACTATTCTGAAAAATTGAAACAAGAACGCTTTAGTTTAGATGATGAGTTATTAAAACCTTATTTTCAATTAGAAAATGTATTGGATGGTGCTTTTCAAGTAGCTAATAAATTATACGGATTAATTTTTACTGAAGTTCAAGATATAGATAAATACCACCAAGACGTGAGAACATTTGAGGTAACAAATGACAAAGGAGAGTTTGTTGCTGTGTTTTACACTGACTTCTTCCCACGTAAAGGAAAGAGAAACGGAGCCTGGATGACGTCTTTCAAAAATCAATATGTTTTAAATGGCGTGAATGAAAGACCTCACATTTCTATTGTATGTAATTTTACTAAACCTACGGCTACAAAACCATCCTTATTAACTTTTAATGAGGTTACTACTTTATTCCACGAGTTTGGGCACGCTTTACACGGAATGTTAGCTAATACAACGTATCCAAGTTTATCGGGAACTAATGTATTCTGGGATTTTGTAGAATTACCAAGTCAGATTATGGAAAACTGGTGTTTTGAAAAAGAGGCTTTAGCATTATTTGCAAAACACTACCAAACAGGAGAGGCTATTCCAATGGAATTAGTTGAAAAAATCAAAGAAAGTGCAAGCTTCTTAGAAGGAATGGCAACAGTACGTCAATTGAGCTTTGGATTATTAGATATGGGATGGCACGGTCAAGACCCTACTACTATTACAAGTTTAAAAGACTTTGAAGTAGCACAATTTGAAGCTACTGCTCAATATCCTGACGTAAGAGAAAATGCGATGAGTACTTCTTTCTCTCATATTTTCCAAGGGGGATATTCTTCTGGATACTACAGCTACAAATGGGCAGAGGTATTAGATGCTGATGCTTTTGCTTTCTTTAAAGATAACGGAATCTTCAATAAAGACATTGCAACAAAATTTAAAGATAATGTATTATCTCAAGGAGGTACAGACCACCCAATGACATTATACAAACAATTTAGAGGTCAAGAACCTACTCCAGATGCTTTGCTAAAAAGAGCTGGTTTGATTAAATAAAACGAAAAGCCCATTGTCAAAAAACAATGGGCTTTCTTATTATTACAATTGTTTTATAAAAACAGTTTATAGAAAACACTCCTCATTATATGTATAATTATCCAGCGTAATTGGCATTTGATTTGCTTCTTTAAGATTTTGTTGCGCTTCATTATACTTATCTACTTCCGAAGCAGCCTTTGGATCTTTTATCGTTCCTAATAAATTGTGAATACGGTCTAATTCTTCTTTTTGTTCTGCTTTTAAATACCCTTCAGCAGTATCACAAACTTGCTTAAATGTCTTACCCCCTACAATCTTTAGAAAGGCAGCATCTGTTTTATAGTTATCTATACCTTCATCTTCCGTATAAAATATATTCATATTTCCGATAATCTGAATTGCTTTTTGTAGACGCAGTTGGTCTTTCTCTACTAAAGAATTCATCATTGCATCTTCTGAATCCATATACGTATCCATCGTTTCACCAGACAATTTCAATTCTTTGGTTTCTACAGTTTCTTGTATACTCTCTACAGTGGCTTCTTCGACTGCTGGAACCTCAACTTTCTTATCTTGACAACTCGCAACACATAGCGCAAAGGTCAATAATCCTAATCCTACTTTTTTCATACTTTAAAAAAAAACAAATGTATAAGAAAAAAGAAAAGGAGAAATAAAAACTTATCTCTCCTTTAACCAAACCAAATCTCTATAAAGACACAACTATCTTTTGTTTAAACTATTTATTCTAAGTCACCAAACTTACCTTCATTGAAGTCATTTACAGCTTCAATTAATTCATCTCTTGTATTCATTACAAAAGGTCCGTAGTGTGCAATTGGTTCGTTTAGCGGTTCTCCTGACAACACTAATACTACTGCGTCTTCTAAAACCTCAACAGTAAACACTTCTCCATCTTTCGCCATATGTGCAACGTGGTCTGTTTTTACAATTGTAGTATCATTAACTTTAATTTCCCCTTCTAAAACTAACAACATTGTAGTGAAATGAGAAGGAAAAGTAAAGCTGGTTTTAGCACCTGTTTTAGCTTTTAAATTAAACATATGCATAGGTGTAAACGTAGAAGCTGTTCCTTTTGTTCCTTCAAATTCACCAGCAATTACCTCAACCAATCCCATATCATTTGGCAATTGATGTTTTGCCATTTTATCATTTTCAATCGCTTGGTATTTAGCAGGTCCTTTTTTATCTTCTCCTTTCAAGTTTACCCATAGTTGTACCATTTGAAACTCACCTCCTGTTTTACTCCACTCTGTTTCGTGAAATTCTTTGTGTAAAACACCTGATGCTGCAGTCATCCATTGTACATCTCCTTGCCCAATGATACCACCTCCACCACTGCTATCCCCGTGTTCAACACGACCTTTATAAGCAATTGTTACTGTTTCAAACCCTTTGTGTGGATGAACACCAACTCCTTTAGGAATTTGAGAAGGTGGGAACACGAATTTTGAGTTATAATCAAACATAATGAACGGATCCATTTGTTGCATACTCATATTTGGCATACTCGGAATAAAGTTATGCACTCTAAAACCATCTCCTACAAAGTGTGCAGGTTGTGGTGCTACTACTTGTTTAATATTTCTTGTTTTCATATCTCTTTGTTTTTTGTACTACAAAGTTACAACCACACCTTCCCTTTTACACTTAACCTACAACAAGAAAAGGCGAACACATTGGTTCGCCTTTCTTTATTTGGTATTCACTTATACCTATTATTTAATCTCTACTTTTATTCCTTCGCTATGCGCACTCATTTCAGGAGCGTACATATTTTGTAATGTAGTAATTCCATTTGAGAAGAAACCAGCTGTATTTGCTCTTAAATCATATTCAAAAACATAACTTCCTTTGTTTAATCGAGAGATAAAGAAATTTGTTGATGCATCACGTGTTTCCTCGTAATAACCAAACTCTCCTCTCCATCTATAACCAGAGAAAACATTTGTTGGTTCAAAACCACTTGCTCTCATATCCTTAATGTGAACAAAGTCCATATCTCTATCAACAACAATTTCTAAACGTACTGCTACTTTATCACCAACCTTAATTGGAGTATCTGTTGTAATCTGTCTCAAGACTTCTCCTTTGTCTGTATTCACACGTAAGAACAATTGTTTATTGAACTTAACTCCTGTATGTGCTGCTGTGATTTTATCTAAATCATCAAAATACTGCCAGTACATTGCTCCCCAAGCCACACCAGGAGAAGTTTTTTCTACCTCAACAGTTGCCAATTGAGGAGTTATTTCTCCTTTAGACCAAGACTGTTTTACGTAACCACTTCCCATTTGACTATCTTTTGTTAAGTCAATTGGCGTACCACCAACTTTTACTGCAATTCCCTTATCAGAATCTGCCCAAGACTTACCAATATTCAATAAAGCATAAATAGCACGAGTAGTAGCCTTTGTTGAGTTCCAAGCTGTTGTTTGTTTATTTTTCAACAACCACACTTTCATTTCCTCCAATGCTTTGTCTTCTTTAGAAACAACCTCACTGTAAGCCTCCATAATCATCACTTGTGTTTCTACTGGCGAATCATACCAGAACCATCCCGGTTTATTCTCTTTCCAATACATACCCATTTCATCCGAATCTACTGATAACTCCATAATGCTCTTAATTGCTGTATTTGCCAACTGGTTTTTACCATATCGTTTAGCTACTACCGCACGCATTGCTTTGCTGTATAAACCTACATTAAGTTTACTATCCTCTAAATTTTTTAAATAGTAATTAAGCATTACACCGTATTCTTCTTTCATTTTAAAGTCATCTTTAAAGAAACTTCTCACATACAAATAATGAAGGTTGATTGGGTTGTAATCCACCACTGCTGTTTTCTTTATTTTCGCATACGCTTTAAACTGCTCTTGGTCTACAAATTGAATTGCTCTATCCAGCATTCCTTTATAAGCAACTCCCATCTCTTCATTTAACATTCCCATCTTTTTCAAGTTTCCAAAACCTTCTACGATAGATTGTGTAATGTATAAATTAGAGTTACTACCACTAAACCAAGGGAAACCTCCATCTGCATTTTGCATTTCAAGCAATTTGTCAAAAGACTCTGTGCGCTCTTGTTGCATTTTATTCAAGTCAAACAATAAAGCAATGCGCTTCATTTGTTCTTCTTCACTTTCTGCTTGCATTAACCAAGGAGTCTCTTCAATCAAGATATTTCTCAATTCTTTATTTTTCTCTAAACGAGATACCAACTCTCCTTTTGAATTCCAATTGTCAAATACACTTTTAATACGAGGATTGCTATTCATAATAGAAGTAGAAACTACATTCCCGTAAAACTTATTGAACATTCCATTGGCATTTGACGAGTGATACTCTCTCAACGACGGAAGCGCAAATACAGCATTCCACAATGGATTTGTTGTCATTTCAAATGTCAATAAGAAATTGTCGCTTGTTGATGAATTACCTTCTTTCAACTTATCTAACGTGAAGAACTTGTTTTGTCCTTCTTTCACATAGATAGGCATTGTTTCTGTTACCATCATACGATTTGAAAGAATTGGTAATGCTGACTCCTCACCATCGCTAAAATCCCCTGCTTTTGCAACCACGCGATAAACCACAGCTTGAATACCATTAGGCACTTTTATAGTCCACGTACTTACCGTTGATTCTCCTTTGCCAATAGCAATTGCTTTTACTTTGTCATCATTAACAAATGAAGCGTCAATTGGTTCCATTGTAAATGCGTCAAAAAGCAATAAAGCAACTGTTCCATTTACTTCCTTATCAGAAAGATTTGTTGTCTTATTAGAAATTACAACCTCATCTCCTTGGCGTAAAAATCTTGGCATATTAGGAACAACCATCAAATCTTTTTGTGTACGTACTTTTTTCTCTATATAACCCGTACGCAAATCTTTACTATGAGCCAAAGCCATAAACTTCCATTGCGTTAACGCTTCTGGCATTGTAAACTCTAACTTGATATTACCCTCCTTATCCGTTTTTAACTGTGGATAGAAAAATGCTGTCTCATTCAGATTAGTTCTTGTTTCCACATTCCCTAATTCTGCCAAAGCACCTTCTTTCGTTGTAATCAATACTGCACCATTAGCACCTCTAACTCCATATAAAGCCGTAGCCTCTTCTGGAGACAATACTTTCATTTCAACTATATTTTTTCTATCTACTTCTACACCTTCTTCTGCAACTACTCCATCTATAATTTGAAGAGGCGAATTATTGGCATCTCCACTTCCAAACGACATTTCACTTTTCCCACGTACTTTTTGTGTACTTGGTGCAGCCATTACAGCACTTTCTCCCATTACATAATTTGCATCAGCACTCTTAGCCATCGTTCTATACATCATACGTTGTGTATTTGCAAATCCAATATTGAAAGTCTCTAACGTAATTGGCATACCAAAATACACAGACTCATAACTAAAGTAGTTTCCTACAGCATTACTTGTATATGTAATATTATTGAACGCATTATTGAAGTTGAATCTATCGTTATTAGTATAGTATTTCTTTCTCTTGTAAAAAGAAGAAGCAAATGAATTAGACGCAAACTCATCTAAAGAAGCATCATACATTCCTGCTAATACTTCCGACAATACTTTGTCTTTGTCTAATCCTGAAATAGTCAATGTCCACGTTTCTTTCTGACCTGGTGCCAACTTATCTCTGAATGAGCCAACCTCGATATTTAGTTTACCTATTTCGTTGTTAACACTAATCAACCTTCTATCATTTTGGTAAAAGTTGTGTTTCACTGCTGAAAAATACACTGAAATAGTATTTTCATCTTTAACAGGCACTTCAAACTTTACAGCCTTCTTACCTACTTTCAGTGTTTTTTGAGTAACAACACTTTCTTTAGAAATGACAGAAACAACAACAATTGTATTCTCTTCTCCCGACTGTAAAGAGTACGTTACCTTATCACCAACTTTGTAAACACCATCGCCTCCTTGTACATCAAGCAAGTCATACACCTGACGATTTTTCTCATTTGTATTTACAACAGTGACTTGTTTATCTACACTTACCTTCTCTCCATCTTTATCATATACAAACCCTTTTACAATGTAAGTACCACTTGCTAACTTAGCAGCATCTTTCCAATTAAGCTCTTTGGCTTGTGCAGTATCAAAACTCGCTTTAAAAACCTGAGCTCCTTCTTTCCAAGTAGCTTGATCTAATTCTTGTGCATAAGGTAAATAAGGAAACAACTTAACAAACTCATCGTATGTATATGCCTCCTCTTTATTTCCAGATCGCAAACCTGTATTTAGCATACGCTTTGGATACGGTGCTTTCAACTCATAGATAGCAACCTCTCCTTTAGCAGGATAATCAACACCATTCAGATTTGTTGTATTTAATTTGATTGTTTCTAAGTCCGTTGCTGTTACATTAGCCCCTACTTTTAAGTCAAGCAATACACCTCTATCTCCTACTGTAACAGAAGACGACTCTGTATGTGTTTCTCCATTGACATCCGTTACCTCAACATTTACCACATAGCGATATGTACGAGGGTTATCTTTATCCTTTTTCTCATTAGCAGGAATAGCAGTAAAGTCTATAACAAACTTACCATCCTTATCTGTGATTGTTTCTCCTTGTGTAATCAACTCTGGTTTTTCATAACGCATAAACATACGTCTATACCAAGGTAAGTAAGGCCATAAAGTAGCACGCGTTACTTTATATGTTACTTTAGCCTTATCGATATTAGCCCCTGAAAAAGCAACAGCACTTCCCTTAACAGATACTTTTTCATTTAACTGAAAACTTTCTGTTACCCTATCCATTGTTACCTCAAACTTTGGACGTTTGTACTCTTCTACTTTAAACATCTTAGAGCCACCTATTCCTTTTACTCTGATATAGAAGTTTCCTAACTTACCAGAAGCAGGCAAAGCAAATGACCCTTGTAATGATCCGAACTCGTTTGAAATAGCGTCAATACTATTGATTACTTCATTGTTTGTATTAACCAATTCAACAGTATATTTCACATTTGTAGACACCTTCTCAGTAAGTCCCTTTATTTCTGTCAATATAGCTTTAAAATAAACTGTTTGTCCAGGTCTATATATACCACGATCAGTAAACAATTTACTTGAAATACTCTCTACATCATCGCTGTATTTATCTTTTCTTGGGTTATAATAATAATTTCTATAAAACACGTCTTCCCCATCAATCGAATAAATACGTTGAGAAGATTGCATATCAAGAGCAAGCGTATGTTCTCCTTTTGAATCCGTAGTAATTACAGTTTCCCAATAATTCTTATCTCTCTTATTAGAAATACTATTTGATACACGAATACGCTTATTCATTAAAGGTTCTCCCGTAGCACGGTTATACGCACGAAGTTTGTTTTCTCCTAAGATGATTACATTAGCAGAAACACTAACTTCTGTATAACTTACAACATCTTTATCTTTCTCCAATCTATCAAAAGGAGCTGTACTTGTCATAATAGCATAACGCCCCATTGTTAATGGTTTCAATGCAATACGCGTACTATGTACTTTGTAATCATCATACTTCTTAACATCAATAGTATAGCTATCTACTACTTTATCTTTCGTAGAAATATATTGATACCCTTCTTTTTCGTGTACATCATATTTAAACACATAATCAGCAACAGGTTCAGTTATTTTAACTACTTGCACATAAACTTTATCTGTATTCTTATAACTGATGTTTAATGGGGCAGTTTCATTAACATCAAGCATTTGAATTGTAGATACACTCAAGTCAGGATTAGTTACAAGTTTTTGATAATCTGTAAACATCTTTAATTGCCCTTTATCTGCTGACAAAGAAAATAGTCTTAATGCCTTTTGAGCATAAGCAATAACCTCTGTTCCTTCTACTTTAAACTCCGAATTTTCACTCGTCTGTTCAAACTGTCTGTACAAAAATTGTAAGTATGCTTTTGATAAATCCAGGTTTAACGGATAGTCTTTTAGCAATTGCTTGTACTTATCGTTTTTAGCAGTTGCTGTCCAATCATATCTAAAGTCTAATTCAAACAAAGCAGTGTAAATCACTAAATCTACATTCTTGTGATTAGCCACTTCTCTCTTAACCTCATCGATTAACTTATACGCCTTATCTCTATTCAAGTCTTGATCTGCTTGAGACACGAAGCCATAAAGTCCATTCAACAAAACTGAAGCGTAATCTAAACGCACAGCCTCATACAAGGTATAATTAGAAAAGTCTACTTTGCTATCTTTGTCATAAACAAACATATCCTTCCAATCCTTTACTAATACAGTAGAATTCTTTTCCAAAAGCGTCAAAGCACTTGAATAGAAGTTATCAATGCGTTGTTCCAACTGACTCAATGTCATAAAACGTACATCAGTTGCACTATCTGTTTCTTGCTCTGTTCTATTTCTAAACTTATATGAGTTTTCACTTTTGTAAATAGCATATAACTGCCCTTGATACGCATCAAGCATAGCAGCATAAACCCCAGTAGCGGTTTTGCGTTCCTTTTCAAATACCTGAAAAACTTCGTTTACATTAAACTCACTATCATCTTTAGTTGCTATATCAATCTTAGCTTGATAAAAAAGAGCTTTTAATACACTTGGGTAGTCTTTTTCTTTACGCGATAAGTCAAGAACCTCCTTAACTTCTGGCGCAAGGCTTTTTACTTCGTAGCCTTGTTCTTTTTTAGCAATACTCTCCCACAATGCCTTTATTTTAGGATTTGATGATTGTCCAAACCCTACTATTGGAGCGAGTATCATTAAAAATATATTTATTTTCCTCATAATTCGTTCAAATTACTTTGAGATAAAAATAAGTCTTTATCTCTACAATACTATACTCTATAAACAAAAAAAGAGGTGCTATAGTATAGCACCTCTCGAATTTTAATATCTTTTTTAATTTACAGTACGCTTTGGACCTTTTGCTTCAGGCCATTTTTGACGTTCTCCTTCACTATTCATTGGCAAGACAATCTTATCTCTATTTACCAATTCTTCTTCCTCACTTGCTTTATAAGCTAAGATTGCAATAAGAATAGCATTGTTCTGTACATCATCATAAACTATTTTATCAGCAGTATCTCTTGTTGTATGCCAAGTATATCCACCATAACCCCAACCAAGAGAACTCAACATAAATCCAGGAATATCTTTACTTACGAAAGACACGTGGTCAGAACCTCCTCCTGATGGAGAACCTGGAAAGTGTGTTTTAATTTCATTCTTATACTTAGCTGGTACTGCGTGTAACCAATCTGTCAAATACTGGTATGAGTTTAGAAACCCTTGTCCTGAAATATTAGCAACACGACCTGTTCCGTTATCTTGATTAAATACCACCTGTATTTTATTGTGCAATTCTGGATGGTCAGCAACAAAAGCACGCGAACCATTTAACCCTTGCTCTTCACTTCCCCAATTACCGATTAAAATAGTACGCTTAGGATTAGGCAATACTTTCTTCAAAATACGCGCAGCTTCCATCATTGTGATAATACCCGTTCCGTTATCAGTAGCTCCTGTTCCGCCATCCCAACTATCTAAGTGTGCCGATAAAATAACGTACTCATCAGCTTTCTCTCCACCTTTTAACTCAGCAATAGTATTATATGTTTTTGCAGTACCCAAATCTTTTGATTGTGCATTCACATTAATCTTTGGAGCTTTACCATTCTCCGCTAAACGGAACAATAATCCGTAATCTTCCACTGACAAGTCAATCGTAGGCACTTTTATTGTTTCTGCTCCAAAAATTCTATTTGCCCCCATTATACCCGTCCAATACGACATAACAATTCCAACAGCTCCTGCTTCTTCTAAAACTTTAGGTAATTCCTTAGCTGAATATCCTGTGTTAGCAATTCGCTGGTACCATTCTTCTGCATCCACTCGGCGTTGCTCCTTCATCTTATCATAAGACTCGGCTGTTGCATACTCTTTCCATTGATAATCAGGTCTACCAGAAAACTGATGTTGAGAAATCATTACAAACTTACCTTTCACTTTTGGTAACCAAGCGTCAAACTCTGCTTTATTCTTAGCATCTACTAAAACAATTACCTCTCCTTCTACACCATTTTTCTTTGTAGCCGGACTCCAAGCCAACTGCGTTCCCTCTAATGACTTTATACGTGGTGATGTCATTGTAATTTGCGTAGTACCTCTTTCCCAAGCTTTCCAAGTTCCATACGCTTCATTACGAGCTTCAAGTCCCATTGCTTGGTATTGATTAACAACCCAATTATGTGCTTCCATCATTTGTGGTGTTCCTACTAAACGAGGTCCAATTACATCCATCAATTCAAAAGCATATTGCTTTAATTGTGAATTTTCTGTTCCCTCTTTCACGATAGCATCTACTATCGGGTCTGCTTTTTGTGCAGTTGCCATAACACTTGTCATAAGTGCAATACCAAGAACACTATGTTTAACCATAGTATTCAAGTTTAAATTAATTCTCATAGTTGTTTGATCTATTAGTTTGAAGGAGGCAAAATACATATTAAAGTTAAGGTGCACAACCCTATTTATTTCAGTATTGTCACTTAAACATAGTGAAAATTATCACCTTAACAATTCTTACAATCATCTTTTATCAATTTAATGACAAACATAGATGTCTAAAAAGACTATTATTCAATCTGAATATAATTCAGAAACTCTTTGCTATTTTATTTTTCAAAACTCTTATTCGTTAATAACGTGAATACCTAAAATCTATATTATTTAAGAGATTCTCAAATATTTACATCATCATTTCTACCGTTATTAGATGCCGTATCTTTGGCTCAAATTTTTAATAAGTAACTTTTAAAACAATGAAAAACCTGAAAGGAATTTTTTTCGCATTAATTTCTTCTGGTACATTTGGTTTGGTGCCTTTGTTTTCCTTGCCATTAATTGTACCTGAATTGCGACCAGAAGGGGTGGCAGCTATCGGCATACCGACCATCCTATTTTACAGATTTCTATTTTCTTCTGCCACAATGGGAGCCGTATGTGTGTATAAGAAAACAAGTTTAAAAATAGCTATTAAAGATTTAGCAGTCGTCTTTTTCTTGGCGTTATTGTATGCCGCAACAGCCAAGTTTATTGTTGACTCCTATGAATACATCGCAAGTGGTTTAGCAACTACTGTTCACTTTTTATATCCAATCTTTGTAAGTATAGTTATGATTCTTTTCTACAAAGAAAAGAAATCAATAGTCTTATTAATCGCTTCTGTACTTTCTCTATTAGGAGTTGGAATGATGTGTTGGCACGGAGAACCATCTCCGGCTTTGTTTAAAGGACTTGTCTTAGCCTCGATAACAATCTTTACATACGGACTATATATAGTCGGTTTAAACAAGTCGAGAATTGCCGATATGAACTTTGATTCTTTAACTTTCTATGTATTGTTAATGGGTTGTTTAATCTTCTTATTCTATTGTTTGGTAACAACAGGTATAGAACCAATCACTTTAAGTAAAGACTGGATGAACCTAATCTTATTGGGCTTCTTTGCTACATTTATATCTGATTTATGCTTAGTATTAGCAGTAAAACACGCGGGATCAACAATTACTTCTATTTTAGGTTCAATGGAACCTGTAGTAGCTGTATTAGTAGGTACATTGTTCTTTGCTGAACACTTTGATTTTATCTCAGGTATTGGACTAATGTTTGTTTTACTATCTGTAACACTTGTTATTCTATTTAATAAAAAGCCTACTTAAGGCAACTTTATATAACAACAAAAACTCCGCTTCAGTACTAAACCGAAGCGGATTTTTTTTATAGGATAATTAAATATTTACTTCATTTCGAGTTGTCCTTTCCCTTTACTTAAAGTAAGTACCAGCCATATTAAAGCACCTTCAAACAATAGTGAAATACCTAAATAAACATAAAAATCTACTGCCTTTAAGTAAGTATTATAATCAAAAACAGATACTCCTTTCCCCTCAAAATAAAATTGATAAAAGCTATATAAAACAAGGAGTACTAATAATAAAATTAGCGCTATTTGGTAAAAAGTCTTTTTCATAAGTTAATCTTCTTTGAATTAAAAATACGAAAAAAAACTATTCTGAATTACTTCTTTGAAGATGGAATGTACTTCTTTTGGATAAAATAAAAAGCAATACCACCTGCGATATAACAAAGAACATCAATGAAATCGCCAGTATATCTGGGATTATGCTGAGGTAAATACCATTCAAAATATACTGAAAAATAAAAGACAATAGTCATAATCATCAAAGGAGATAAAAGAAAGATATATCCTTTCCACTGTTTTAAAACGGCTAAAGTAAGCCACGCAGTAAGAGGTACTGCTAATAAATCGTTGACATAATTATTGACAAAAGAAGGTAGTACTATCCCCAATCGTTGCAGTATATATATTATAACTCCAAGAAGCAACATACCGATAAACAACCTATGTTTTAATATTCTCACGCTACAACCACTCCAATAAACCAAGCAATAAACATCACTATTGCCATAAATACTATCCAAACACCATAGATGAGTTTAAACACTAATCTTACCAATAACCAACGGTGATTAGTCATTGCACTAAAAAAGCGATCCACTTTACTTGGCCCCTTTAATATTTCGATGCGTTCTTTCTCTTTAATGTAATCTTGTCTTTCTTGCTCACGACGCTTTACTAAATCAAGTATAGCACCACAATGTTCACATTCCTCTGCATTAGCATTGAACTCACCACAGTTATAACATCGAATATGAACTTGACCTTTTGACATCTTTTATTTAAATCTGTTCAAAACTACATTTTTACATTAAAATAAAAAAGTCTTTGTACATAACTATACAAAGACTTTTTAGATAAAATATATAAAAGCTAATTACATCTACTATTTTGTATGAGCATTATGAGCTCCGTGCATTCCTCTTCTGTGTTCCATTACTTCTAAATTCTCATCAACGAAGTACGCACTACCAAATCCGTTTACATAAGACCCTTTAACTGGTTTGAAATTAAACATAATAAAGTCTTCTAAGTCACCTAATACCTCAACAACTTTACCGTGTCTTTCTTTTAAATCTATCATCGCCTTTTCATATAATGGATTTTCTTTTTCCACTAATTCTGCAACTGTATCTAAAGTTAAGCGGTGTCTTGCATATAATTGTTTAGAAGCACTCTCATCTTCTACAAACATAAAAGAAACTTGTTTTCTATCTCTCAAATTCTTAGTGTGTTTAGCCATAAAAGAAACTAAGATTTGAAAATCATTTCCAACTCTTGAGTAAGGTGCAGTACTCACCAAAGGAGTTCCATCTTCATTGATTGTAGCCATCATAATTGACTTGCATTCATTGATTAACTCTTCTACTTTTGGAGCTTTTGGTTTCACTTTACTTTGGTCGAAATTTGGGTTTGTTGTATTCGTGCTCATGGTTATGCTATTTAATTATAATGCGAATATAATAAATTATTTAAACTAAATAAAAATAACTATACCTGTATTTATCCAATCCCTTAAAATTTAACTATGTGCTAATTAGCACAAAAGCTTTTAAAACAACAAAAGCGAAGAAATAATTCCTCGCTTTGTTGCATATAAAAATATCTTCAATACCTTTTAAATATTGCACTGATAAATATAATCATCCATTACATACCCATTGCCAATATCAAATGTTTCTGACTTGATACATTTCAACCTATTGCGTTCATAGAAACTAATTGCTTTGGTATTTTGCTTATTTACTGTTAGGTATACAGCGGTAGCCTTTTGTGCCTTAGCATAGTCAATAACACGAGTTAGCATTACTTTACCAATTCCTTTTTGTTGTTGGTCTGTATCTACATATATTTTTGAAAGAAAGACGCGATTATCATCCATTAATTTGTAATCTAAGTACCCTAACAGTTGATTATTTTCAATATACATTTCCCATATATAGCCTTGCTCTATTTCACCAAATATTCTTTCATTACTATACATCATAGGCAACATATAAGCTATCTGTTTTTCTGTAATAATTGTACCATAAGTCTTTGGCCAAATCTTCTCTGCTAACGGGCGAATTAATTGAACATTATTTTTATCAACTAAATGGAAACCGTTGGTTGCACTAATAATAGTACCATCTGCTGTTATATTAAATTGCATAACTATGTAATTGTTATATTAACTCTGAATAACAAGAATACGATTTGTTTGGGAAGTATGAAATACTTTTTTAATCAATCACTCTCCTCCAAACTAAACAATTCCTCTACTTTAGTCTTGAGAAACTTACTCAGTTTTAAGGCTAATACAGTAGAAGGAACATACCGATTCGCTTCTATAGAATTAACTGTTTGTCGAGAAACAGCTAACAAATCAGCTAATTCCTGCTGGGTTAATCCGCAACGAGTACGTTCTATTTTTACGTTATTCTTCATTGTTACTTTTTTTCAATTTTCGCAATTGCAGTTCAAACATTAAAGTTATAAAAACCATCATTGTAAATACTCCCATTCCTGCTGATAGCCGCCCAATCTCTTCTTCGTCTGCAACAAGGCTAAAAATATTATTTATCAACACATATATTATCAAAAAAACAATAGCTCCTGTCATCGTGTTTAATCTCAACTGCACAAACATTTCGTCATCCTCTTTTCTTTTTGTCCAAAACAATATCAACAAAGCTAAACTGATAATTGTAAGCATAATTTCTTTGCTATAATCTCCATATTGTTTTAGAAAATCTCTAAACACAAAAGCTATAATAATGTCTAATAATATTATAGCAATTACTACCCATTTAAAGTAGTTTGGAAATAAAGGTAAGTTTCTCATAAGTTTTAAATTTCATAGTCACAAATGTAAAATAAACTTTACAATTAGACAAACAAACTTTACATCAAAAACAATACATTAATGATGTCACACACAAAACATACTTACTATCTCTAACCCTACGATTACTTGAGAATCCTCCCACAATTGTCCGACTATTCTCCGACAAAAATAATTCTATCTCAGTATTTTCGGGCTATACAGGAGCTATACACAAACAAATGTCGGACAATTGTCGGATAATTGTTGAACAAGCTACTTATATTCCATCTATATATTGGTTATACTAACATTCCGAATCTACCTCTACAAGTGGTTAACAAGCAGTATATCGAAAAAAATAAAGTTTTAAATTCCTAACTAAAAATATCCCATTTCCCTTTATAATCGTTCAAAAACAACTAAAAAAGTAAATATCTACATCAAATTAGCTTCAAAAAAAGATTAAAATAGTTCCCATTACCCTCTCTTTAAACTAAGGTTAAGACAATAATCTATTTTTTTCCTAAACTCAAAACACTACATTATTAAACCAAAAAAAATAAGGGCTGTACTCTCATTTGAGAATACAGCCCTTATCTAAATTATATAACGCTTAACTACAAGATTATCCTTTGTAATTTGTCAAGAAGTCAACTAATGTACGTACTCCACTACCAGTACCACCGTTTCCTTTATAATCTCTTGGAGAATCCATCCAAGCTGGACCAGCGATATCAATGTGTACATATGGATGTTTAGCGAAGTGCTCTAAGAATTTACCAGCTGTGATAGTACCAGCATAACGTCCACCAATATTCTTCATATCAGCTACGTTCGATTTTAATAAATCTTTGTAGTCATCCCAGAAAGGCAATTGTGCTAAACGTTCGTGAACATTGTAACCAGACTTAACGATGTCTTGAATAACTTTTTCTTCATTACCCATAATACAAGAAGCCATATCTCCAGCTACTACTAATGCTGCTCCAGTTAATGTAGCTGCGTCAATAATAACTGCAGGTTCGTATTGGTTAGCATATGCAATAGCATCGGCTAAAATCATACGTCCTTCTGCATCTGTATTCAATACTTCAATTGTCGTTCCATCATACATTGTAATAACGTCACCAGGAGCATAAGCATCTCCACCAGGGCGGTTGTCAGTAGCAGGAATTAATCCAATTACGTGAACGTTTACTTCATTTAATGCCGCAGCATAAATAGTACCTGCCATACAAGCAGCCCCACCCATATCACTCTTCATTGAGTCCATAGATCCAGCTGTTGGTTTTAAACTTAAACCTCCTGTATCATATACAACACCTTTACCAACTAATACGATTGGCTTTTTGTTGATTGGGTTAGCAGGTTTGTACTCCATTACTGTAAATGTTGGTTGCTCAACAGAACCTCTGTTTACAGCTAATAAACCTCCCATTTTCAACTCTTCAATTTCTTTGCGTTCTAAAACTTTTACAGAGAAATTAGCTTCTTTTCCTAACAATTCAATCTCTTTCGATAATTGTGTTGCAGTTAAAAAGTTTACTGGCTCATTTACCATTGTACGTGCCCAGTAAACAGCTTTGATTGTATTGTTTAAGTCAGCGATTTGCTTTGCAGTGAAATCTCCTTTTACCTCAACATTAGTTAAAGCATATTTCATTTCTTCTGCTTCCTTGAAGTATTTCAAGAATTGGTAGTTAGACAACATAAACCCTTCAGTCAATGCTAAAGTAGCTTCGCCGTTACCAACGATGCTTAAGTTATCTGCTTTCTTATCTAATTGTTTGCGGATATTAAATCCTGCTAAACGCATTTTTTCTAAATCTGTATTCTCTTTTATGAAGAAGAAATATTGACTTCCTACTTTAGCGAAGTCCTCTTCTTTTTTGCTTTCTTCAAAGCTTTTTACGAAGTCATTTAAAAACTCAGGAACAACAACAGCTCCTTTATTGTCTTTGCTTAAAACGAAAACTACATTTCCGTTTGTCTTAACGTCATTTACAAGTTGTATCATCTTTGTGTATTTATATTATTGCAAATATACATTTTTTTAGACTCAACTAAAAAACACTATGCTTGAGTTTCAGAAAAGCTTTCCAACACTACTAAAAGCCACCATACAATAGGTACACTTTCCACCCAAAAAAGGGTGTATATCTTCGTTCTCTCTTTCGAAGCATACCAAATAAAAAAAAGAGTTAGCAACACAATAACAAGATTATTCCAAGCTTGTATAGGTTGATAACCTACTTTAAAAAATTCGATTACATAAAAGGGAATTAACAATAATGTCAACAGCCACTTGGTATTGACAACCCCTAAAGTTTGAGGTAAAGTTTTTAGTTTATTATCGTCAAATTGCAAGTCCACTATCTCGAAAATCCCTATTAAAATCAATACCAAGATAAAGCGTTGTACAAACTTAATTCCAATATCCCAACTCAACTCCAATCCTGCATTAACAATCGGAACAATCAAAGTAACTGTTGCCCAGCAAAGACAAACAATATAAACTTTTAACCCTGCCCAATTGCGGAGGTTCGGTATTTTATCATTGATAGGAATAGCGTAAAAAACAGATAGTAATAAGAGACTAATGGTTACTAACTGTGCTTTGAAACTAAGCAAGAAAAAACAGATTGTACCAATGACTAAAGCTAATAAACTAACAGTAACTATCGTCTTGAATTTACGCGATAAACTATACCTGTGATGATATACAAAATCGGCATACTTAATAAAGTTGTATGAAAAAAGTGTTCCCGTAAACGCCATAGTAGAAACAACACCATCAAATGGCAATCGACAAAAGTAAAAGGTCATTTGTACCAGCGCGAAAACAGCAACCGATACGTGAATACTTCCATTTAAATAAAAATCAATTCCCTTGTTCCTCATCAAATCCATAAGTATTCTGAAAATAATTATCAAATAGTATTATAAGTTTTCAAAATTAAAAGTAATAATCGACAAAATGTCAGATTAATGGTTATTTTTGTGTGCTTAAACACAACTAATATTTAATTGTCCAAATGAAAACAAACGCATTTGCTTTAAGACACATTGGTCCTCGTCCTGAGGACTTAGCACAAATGTTTAAGACTGTAAAGGTTGAAAACATCGAGCAACTGATTGACGAAACGTTTCCAAACGCTATTCGTTTAAAAGAAGAATTAAATCTTGCTCCTGCAATGAACGAATATGAATACTTATCTCATATTCAAGCATTGGGTAACAAAAATAAAATATTCCGCTCTTTTATCGGTTTAGGATATAACGAGGCTGTAGTACCTGCAGCTATTATTCGTAATGTATTTGAAAACCCAGGATGGTATACTGCGTACACGCCGTATCAAGCTGAGGTGGCACAAGGTCGTTTAGAGGCTTTGTTAAACTTCCAGACAACTGTAATAGAATTAACAGGAATGGAGATTGCTAACGCTTCTCTTTTAGACGAGGCAACTTCTGCTGCTGAAGCTATGATCTTGTTATTTGACGTTAGAACAAGAGATCAAAAGAAAAACAACGTTGTTAAGTTCTTCGTTTCTGAAGAGATTTTACCTCAAACTTTATCTGTATTACAAACAAGAGCAACACCTTTTGGAGTTGAATTAGTTGTTGGTAATCACCAAGAATTTGATTTCTCTGAAGAATTCTATGGAGCAATGTTACAATACCCAGGAAAACACGGTATCGTAAATGACTACGCTGATTTTATTCACACTGCAAAATCTAAAGACATCAAAGTAGCTGTAGCTGCTGATATCTTATCTTTAGTTACTTTAACTCCTCCAGGAGAAATGGGAGCTGATGTTGTAGTAGGAACTACACAACGCTTCGGTATTCCATTAGGATATGGAGGTCCTCACGCGGCTTATTTCGCTACTAAAGAAGAATACAAACGTAGTATGCCAGGACGTATTATCGGTGTTTCTAAAGACGCTGATGGTAATATGGCTTTACGTATGGCACTTCAAACTCGTGAGCAACACATCAAACGTGAGAAAGCTACTTCTAACATTTGTACTGCTCAAGTATTGTTAGCTGTAATGGCAAGTTTCTACGCTGTGTACCACGGACCAAAAGGATTGCAAGCAATCGCTAACGGTGTACACGCAAAAGCGGTTACTTTAGCTACAAGCTTAGAGAAATTAGGTATTGAACAAACAAATGCTGCTTTCTTTGATACAATCACTGTAAAAGCTGATGCTGAAAAAGTAAAAGCAATTGCTCTTGAAAATCAAATTAACTTCAATTATATCGATGCTAACACAATCTCTATTTCTTTAAACGAAACTGTAGAATTAAAAGACATCAACACAATCGTAGCTATTTTTGCTAAGGCTGTAGGTAAAGATGCTTTTGAAGTTGTTGCATTAGACGAAACTACTGTTAAATACCCAGCTAAATTAAAACGTACTTCTACGTTCTTACAACACGCTGCTTTTAACAGCTACCACTCTGAAACAGAGTTAATGCGTTATATTAAAAAACTTGAGCGTAAAGATTTAGCATTGAATCACTCAATGATTTCTTTAGGTTCTTGTACAATGAAATTAAACGCAGCTGCTGAGATGTTGCCTTTAAGTAACCCACAATGGAATAATGTTCACCCATTCGTTCCTGCTGATCAAGCACAAGGTTACTTAGAAATGTTGAAAGACCTTGAAGATAAATTAAGTGTTATTACTGGTTTTGCAGGTACAACATTACAACCAAACTCAGGAGCACAAGGAGAGTACGCTGGTCTTATGACTATTCGTGCTTACCACCACGCAAGAGGAGATTTCCAAAGAGATATTGCTTTAATCCCTGCTTCTGCTCACGGAACTAACCCTGCTTCTGCTGCTATGGCAGGAATGAAAGTTGTAGTTACTAAAACTACTCCTGAAGGAAATATTGACGTTGCAGACTTAAAAGCTAAAGCTGAACAATACAAAGACAACTTGTCTTGTTTAATGGTTACTTATCCTTCTACACACGGAGTTTACGAATCTGCTATTATGGAGATTACTCAAATCATCCACGACAATGGAGGACAAGTGTATATGGACGGTGCTAATATGAACGCACAAGTTGCTATTACAAACCCAGCAAATATTGGTGCTGACGTTTGTCACTTAAACTTACACAAAACATTTGCTATTCCTCACGGAGGTGGTGGACCTGGTGTAGGACCAATCTGTGTTGCAGAACACTTAGTTGAGTTCTTACCTTCTAACCCAATAGTAAAGGTAGGTGGTAAAAATGCTATCACTTCTATTTCTGCTGCACCTTATGGTTCTGCATTAGTATGTTTAATCTCTTATGGTTACATCGCTATGTTAGGAACAGACGGATTGAAGAAAGTTACACAACAAGCAATCTTAAATGCTAACTACCTTAAAACACGTTTAGAAGAGCATTATTCTATTCTATACACAGGTGAAAAAGGTCGTGCTGCACACGAAATGATTCTTGATGTACGTGAGTTTAAAGACAAAGGAATTGAAGTTACTGATATTGCTAAACGTTTAATCGACTACGGATTCCACGCTCCAACGGTATCTTTCCCTGTTGCTGGTACCTTGATGATTGAACCAACAGAAAGTGAAAGCTTAGAAGAGCTTGACCGTTTCTGTGATGCAATGATCTCTATCCGTAAAGAAATTGAGAATGCTACTATTGAAAACCCAGTGAATGAGTTGAAAAACTCTCCACATACATTAGCTTTATTAACTGCTGATAATTGGGATTTACCATACTCAAGACAAAAAGCGGCTTATCCACTACCTTATGTAGCTGAAAACAAATTATGGCCTTCTGTACGTCGTATTGACGATGCATACGGAGATAGAAACTTAGTTTGTTCTTGTGCTCCTATTGAAGTATATATGGAAAACTAATCCAAACGGATTTATAAATACGAAAAAGCACCATCTAATGATGGTGCTTTTTTTATGCTCAATAGAGATTTTCTAATCTTCAATAATATAATTTCTGATATGATGTTCTTTAGCAAACTCTCGTTGCAAATCTTTCAATTTAATTGCATCGTGATTTAACTCCATAGACAACTCTTCTAACCTCGTATAATAGTGTTGCATATCGCTATTAGTTAAACTATCAGCTTTTGCGCTCATTTCTAAGTAAACATCTAATGTTGCATCACTTCCTCTCATATAAGAGATCAAAGCGTCTCTCATTGGTTTTACATCCTCCTCTAAGTCCATTGCCAGGTACTCTTCCATTGAATTAGCAATATATTCTTTAGCTTCAGTCGCTCTTCCTTTGATTACAACAAAATCTGAAGGTTTCTCAATTCTACTTTCTATGTTATAAACAGCTTCCATTTTAGAAATAGTAGAGTTCCACTTTGAAACACTTAAATTCAAATCAGCTTCTCTATTCTTACAAGAAGTTAATAAAAACAAACCTGCCAATAGGACTATTATAATTTTCTTCATATCTACATATATTTAAACACAAAAGTATCTCATTTGTTTATCGTAAACAAAACTCCCCCTATAATGCAAAAATACTACTGCTACTAAAAACATAAAACTTCATAGTTTAATACTTGTGTTTTCTCTTCTCCAAAAGCAGTATTCAAATAAGTTACGTTCTTAATTTCTTTAGTAACTACGTGATAATCATCTTGTATAATTCGCTTTAATTGTTCTAAGTGAAAACTGCTATTGTATTGCTTTTTATACACGATAATACAACTACTATATTTTAAACTACTAACAGCATTGTTAATAACTTTTATCAACAATTCAAACATTGTAGAATCAGTTGTAAAACAACTCTCGTCAACATTAAAAATCACAACTCCCGATTGTCTCAAAACCAAATTAAACTCTTCTATCCCAGTAAACTCAATACATTCAAGAGACAGATCACTGGTTGAGTATTTACTTGCATACGCATTGATAAGCTCTTTTGCTTTGTTAGTAACTACCTTATACTTATTAACATTGAATACCTTTATACTAACAGCTTGTTCATAGTTATCAACATACTTATCAACAGTATTGTTAATAACTTTAAGCAACTGTTGATGAACCTCAATAGCGTAAATTCCCGCCAATGAACTAAAATCTACAACTGAAATTCCACCATTCGAATTATCTATTTCATTCGCTAAAAATTGTTCAACTCGATTAGAAATTACTTGGTATCCATAATACCCTTCTTCTCCGTGTAATAAATAAAACAAATCAACTTTAGACTCTTCATTTATGGAAACTCCCTCTTCATCATATCCCGTATTAAAATCAGTAGGACCATATGCTAACACATTGTTTTGTATATAAAAAGCTGGTCTATTAAAAATTAAATTATCAGTATATAATCCCTTTTCTTTTAAAGGCAAAACTACTTCACTCTTAAAAAATGCATCAAAAACAAGACAACTTAGTACCTCCTCTTTTATTGCACTTTGTATACTATCATTTGTTTCTTGTAAAAGAATTTCTTGAATAGTATTTTCTACAAAACCTCCTTTTTCTCTGATGAACTCAATCAACTTATAATAAACATCGTTCTGACTCAATATTCCCGCATTACCAATTAAAAAGATTTGCTCTTTTGCACGGGTTAAAGCTACATTCAACTTACGATCAACAGTCTTATCTTCATTCAAGTTTACAACGCTATCTAATTGAGATAAATTATTTACTGCAAACGAATAAATAATTATATCGCGTTGCCCACCTTGAAATCGCTCTACTGTATCTACCGTTATTAAATCAAATCCTGGAATACCTGCTTCCTCCAGTTTGTTCTTAATCAAGGCTATTTGATTTTTAAACGGAGCTATTATTCCAATTCTACTGCTTACATCAAATGATTGCTTATTGTATGCATAAATCTCAATTAATCGTTGAATGATATGCACAACCAAATCTGCCTCACCTTCATTAACCTTTCCAGATTGGTCAGACTGTTCTTCTTCACTATTAAAAAACAAAAGGCGTTTATTTGCAAGCGCAGTATCTAATTGTCTATTACAATCCGCAGGGACATTGAAGGATAATTCACGCACTTGACGAGCTAAACTATTCTTTGCCCCTTCTGATAAATTAGTTAGGTGATAAGCCTCTTTTAACTGTCCGTCATAGAAATTGATATTTGGAAACAAAGCAATGTCTTGGTGCATTCGCCCTTGATAAGTCAACGTATCACAAGCATAATCAAACCCATTGCCCTTACAATAGTTAAACAGTCTTTCAAACAATGAATTTCGTCTATCTGCCAGCCCCATATTTTGTAACAAGACATTATTCGTTTTTGAACTTACCTCATCTTGTACAACAATTGCTGGCAACTGCTTGTGGTCGCCAATCATTATAAATCGCTTACACTTGTGTAGCATTCCGATAATCTGCGGTTCTAATATCTGAGAAGCCTCATCAATGATCAAAGTATCAAATCGCTTTAATTTAAACACATCATCTTTACTTGACATAGAAGCGACAGTAGAAACAAATATCCTATTACTACTTATTATTTTTGCTAAACTACCACGAGTAAACTTCTCCTCCTCTAATGCAAGTTGTTTGCGTTTCTCTATGATAATATTGTCTAACAAACAATTGTGAAAACTACTGTTACAAGATAGCGAGCTCCCTATACGGATAAACTTGTAGTTGTTTGTTGAGGTAATATCACTTAATGCTTCATTAATAGTTTCACACAACTCATCGACTGCCTTATTAGTATAAGCAAGCAGTAAAATATTTTGATTGCTATTCACGTATAACTCCCTCACCAACTCTTTGATGATATGAGACGTTTTTCCAGTACCCGGAGGTCCGTTCAAAACAAAATAATCCTCTGTACTCAATGCATTATTTAAAATGCGGTTTTGTTCTACAGACAATGTTGACTTATCAAAACCATACGGCACACCTAAAGCTGGAGGCAACTGTGTTAGCATCACCTGACGATGTTTAGCTGGAGCATTCATAAATGAATACATTCCCTTATACATACTGGTAAAGGAACTATCCATAAAATCCCGTTCCAATGCCCAATATTTAAATTGTTTAAAATATTCAATACTGCGTTGCATATGTCTAAACACAACCACTACTGTATCCTTCGTAATCTTTCTGATAGAACATTTGAATATCTGATGAGAAACAGCAATATCTGCTTCTGTTTCTCTGGGGTATAAAACACATATATCCCCTTCTCTAAAATTCACAAAATCATCTGTAATTGTTCGATTAAAAACAATCAATTTTTCATCAGTAGATATGCGATTTTCCTTTATCTCTAAGTCAAATAAAATACTGTACTTCTCAATTTTATCATCTAAATCATCTAACCATAAACTGGCTAATCCATTATTCCCTTCATAGTTTCCAATTCCAAGTTTACTGATATATTGTTCTCTTGCAATAAAGCTCACAAAGGAATAGAAATAAGTCAATTCTAACTCACTCGCATTGTATAAAGGAT
Organism: Myroides phaeus; assembly: GCF_900099675.1. Lineage (GTDB taxonomy): Bacteria > Bacteroidota > Bacteroidia > Flavobacteriales > Flavobacteriaceae > Flavobacterium > Flavobacterium phaeum. Next base: position 191,715 of record NZ_FNDQ01000002.1, on the reverse strand, counting down.
TTAAAAAAGCATTAATCTGCTTGGTAAGTATATCTTTAAACTTACTGTTTATTGGATTGCTAATTAGCCTTGCAGGATTAACCTTACTAATTAACGTTTGTATAGCCTCTAAATCGTCAGACTTTAAGATCTGTTCGTTTAAAATAATTTGATTGCGAACATCACATATCTCCTGCACACGAGCCAGAGTAATGTGGTCTGTACGAAGATTGCCACTTGTTGTTTTACTATAAAAAATAAAACCACTTAAATATTGTTCATTACCGATATCCTGAAAGCTTATATTATTTACAACAGACAACATCAGGTGATATAAATATAACTGTACAGAGTGATTTGGTTTAACACTAAAGCCATCATCAGGAAATGGAGTACTTCCCGACTTTAACTCAACAATTGTAGTCTTATTTGCTTTGGAAGGTATCGTATGCAAGACATCTAAACGTCCTTGTACTCCATAAACATTACTCAAAAAACTCGGTTCTAAAGAAATGTTCCCTTGACTTGATATACCGTATTGGTGAAATTCATTCAAGTAAACACGCTTTATTGTATTAAAATGAGAACGACAAACAAAAGCATATTGTCTAAATTCTTCAGATGAATAAATATCACTACAAGCAGTATGTTCAAATGGATAAGTCTCAAAATGCTTTACAAAGATGCTATCAAATTCAACAGTACGTGCATCTTCAGAACTCACTAATTCATCCATTACAGCGTTGGCAAAATTACCAATCAGCAAGTACTTATTATTTGATATTGGTTCAAACTTCGCTTTTAAAAATAGTAATGGAGAAGCACCAAAATCTTGAAAACACTCGGCAATAGCAGAAACATCGATTAAATAATCTGGTTCAAGTACTACAATTTTTGGATGGTAAATTTGATGATCGTCAATTCCAACATTGATTAAATATAGAGTAGCTCCAACCCACAATTGATTACACGTAGTAAAAACATCATTAACACCAAATTCATTTATACGAACGCGAATATGTTGTTCTGTCGTAGTATTTTCGACTTCACAGATTAAAATATCTGGTTGCTTATGCACAACGACTACTTTCAGCTTATCAACAAAACCACTATACTCCTCTTCTTTTCTCTCTCGTCTTATCTCTTTTTCTGGATAAGCAAGTCGATTTAAATCCGGAACTGGTACATTGTAAACTTGGGATACAAACTCATTGATGTCTTTCCAATAGGTAGGAAAAAACAAGTCTAATTCTTCTGTACTAACTTCTCGAAGTTCATTGCTAATCATTCTGAACGAATGAATATTTTTAGAAACCTGGTATTTATTACAGATAAATGATAAACGAGAAAATAAATTAGAGAACTGAAGTACTTCTTTTGCAGTAATATTCTTTGTAATCTTATTTAACAAGCTTCTCAACACTTTATACTTAGTTATAATTGAAGTGTCTTTTCCTACGTAAACCTGTAATAACGATGTGAAAAAAGAAGTTGTTTGCTTATTATCTAACATAACTATGAAGTAATTCTTATAATACTTTTCAAAGATAATACAGAAATGACTTATACAATAATTCGTACATCAATATAGAATTAAATCACAGCAATAAAAAAAGGGAGAACTCTATTAAAGTTCTCCCTTTACAAAAAATAAATCACCTCTGTATGAATCAAATCACATTCTATATCAAATATAGAAAGTATTATTCTTTTAAAATATCACAAATCAAACACATTGTCTACATAAAATATCACAAATCAACGTAAATCAGAAGTTGTAATTCTAATCATCTTTTTAATTAAAGAATTAAAACATTTAAAAAAATGACAGCTATCATAATTTGACCTAAAATATGGTACTACTTTTACAAAAGCCAAAGGAAGGTATTATTTTATTTTACTAAATTAAAAAAAGAGAGGTTAGTCAGCTTCTCTTTTTTTATTTACTTTACAATCGGTACCTTATTAGATTTTAAAGGCTCTGTGTATAACTTATATCCTTTAGCCTTCACTTGACTAAATATCTTCTCCCCTACTAACTGCTCAACATTTTTAGGGATTAAATTATAACTTACATAATATTCAAAACCTCCTTCTACTACTTTCTCTTTTGGAGCGTACCAAGCAGGGACTAATTCTTTCACAACTTTAAAGGGTAGTCTCAATTGAATATGACTTTTGGGCTTAAGAATTACATAATCATTTACAGTCTTGCTTTTTACCTTCTCTTGCCATTTTGCCAAGATAGCAGAAGAATCGAAATTCGCACTTACTAAGACAGGCTCGTCTACTTTATCAGCAACGTTATAAACTTTTTGTTGCAGTAAAAACACCATATTTTCATAAGTACTTCCAATACTTGCACTATATGCTAAGTCTGAAGTATCCCAAGGAAACCAATAAGTGTCATTTGTGTTGTTTAACAAAACAACTGTAACCAAGCTTTTATCCTTGGCTTTAGAATCTAAAACATTCACCTCAACTTTAGGTCTATTCTGTTGCCCAAATCCCATAAAAGAACAACAAACAAAAATAACCGAAAAAACTAATCTACTCATAATCAACACTAATTTACACACTAACCGTAAAATTACAATTATTTGACCGCATAATTATCAAAAAACACGCCTAATTAATTAGAATGATTTTAAACAAGGGGTTATATTTGTACTCATAACAACCATATTTATGAAATACTTTATTACACTCTTATTTACTTTTTTATTCTCTATTGCCTCAACTGCACAAGAGCCTATTAACATAGGGACATCTTATACTATTTTATCTTCTGTTTTAAACGAAAATAGAACTATACAAATTCATTTACCTAAATCTTATAACGATAGTTCACTAACACCTCAGCACTATCCCGTCATCTATTTATTAGATAGTGAATCTAACTTTAACTACTTATCTGCTTATGTTGAAAAACTATCTAAATATCCTTATCCTTCAATTCCTGAAATGATAATTGTAGGGATTGTCAATACAAATAGGACAAGAGATTTAACACCAACAGTAAAAAACACTTCTTCTATGTCCCAAGAACAAAGCAACAAAATCAAGGGAGACTCCGGAGGAAATGCTTTATTTTTTGATTTCATTGAAACAGAACTATTTCCATATATCAATACAAATTTTAGAACCGTAGGCTACAATATTTTAATAGGGCATTCTTTTGGTGGCATAACAGCTTTAAATAACCTACTGACGAGAACGTCAATGTTTAATGCTTACATTGTACACGATCCAAGTATATGGTGGGACGATAAAATTATCTTACAAAACTATCAAGACGCTAAAAAATATGACTTTCAAAACAGGAAGTTATTCTTAACTCAAGTGGACGAAAAAGAAAATACAGACCATCTTGCTGAACACTATAATGCAATTAAAGAATTTGATAAATTTCTTAAGAATAGTACACCATTAAATCTACAATACAAATACAAACAATATACAGGAGAAGACCACGGTAGTATTCCAATGAAAGGAAATTTAGACGGCTTGCGATATATTTTCGAAGGATACAAAATCAACTTTAAGCAACTTAAAACAAACCTTAACTTGTTAGAAAGCTCCTTTGATGCTTTAAGTAAAAACCTTCACTTTACATTAGTTCCTAATGAGCAATACCTAACAACTATCATAAAATATTTTCAACAAAATAATGAAATTGCAGTCGCTAATTATTTAATTCAGTATAAAGAAAAACATTATCCTAAATGTATGATTATTAACAAAAAAGAAAAGGAATAACCCAACTCAATTATTTATTTTTAAAACTAAATGAAGAAATAAACTACAAAAAAACAATAAGTGCACCTATTTATCCGTTAATATGCTAAAAAACAAAGCAAATTTCTTCATTTTTAAAAATGAAAAACATAAGTTTACTAAGATATTAACCAACAATAACAACATGAATATTAAAATTGTAAGTTCTGGGTGCTATATTCCTACTAAAGTAATAGGCAACCAAGACTTTGGTCAGTTTGATTTTAGAGATGAAAATGGTTTACCATTAAAAGATAATAATGAACGCATAGCTAAAAAACTTCAGCAAATTACAGGAATTGAAGAGAGAAGATATGTAGAAAATAATCTTACAACAACTGACATCGGAACAATTGCTGCTCAACGCGCAATTCAAAATGCAAATATTGACCCTGAAACTCTTGATTACATCATCTTTGCACACAACTTTGGAGATATTAAACACGGTACTATTCAATCCGATATTGTACCAAGCTTAGCAGCAAGAGTTAAACACAACTTGAAAATAGCTAATCCAAGTTGCGTAGCTTTTGACGTTTTATTTGGTTGTCCTGGATGGTTACAAGGGGTAATTCAAGCCTACGCATTTATGAATGCTGGAATGGCTAAACGATGTTTAGTAATTGGAGCTGAAACGTTATCAAGAGTAATTGACCTACACGATCGCGATTCTATGATTTATGCTGACGGCGCAGGTGCTACTGTTCTTGAGCGTACTCACGATGGTGGAGGGATTTTATCTGTTGAAAGTGCAAGTCATACATTAGAAGAAGCTTTCTTTATTCATTTCGGAAAATCGTACAATCCAGATCTTGATAAAGACACAAAGTACATCAAAATGTATGGACGTAAAATATATGAGTTTGCTCTTCTAAACGTTCCTAAAGCAATGAAGAGTTGTGTTGATAAAAGTGGAATTGATATCAAGAGAATTAAAAAGGTTATGATTCACCAAGCAAATGAAAAAATGGACGAAGCCATTGTAAAACGCTTTTATGAATTATACGATATGGAAATGCCTGAATACATTATGCCTATGAATATTCAAAAATTAGGTAATAGTAGTGTAGCTACACTTCCTACTTTATACGATATGATTATTAATAAAGAATTAGAAAACCACAGCTTTGAAACAGGAGATATAATACTTTTTGCTTCTGTAGGAGCTGGAATGAACATCAATGCCTTTACTTATCAGATATAGAAAAAAGCCCAAAAAAGTTAGACACTTTTTTGGGCTTTTTTTATCATTTAATTTCACTTTTCACTATCACTATGTTTTTTGTTAACAAAGAAAAAAGTAGCTCCTGCTATACAAATGACCACATAACAAACAAACCTAATTCCTTTACTTCCAAAAACATCAAATAAATCCAATAATAGTACGATTGTAGATAAAACAATTATTGCCACCATAAACTTTCCTATCTTATTCATACCTCCTATCTTTTTAATTATCTATAAAACAAAGAGCAAGATTAATGCCAATTTCAAAACAGATATACGACACTTATAATAGAGTAACCTTCATTTCCATTCGTATCTAAGCAAAAAAGCATAAAACAATACAAGATTACTCACCACTCCCCTATTTTCTTTTTACAAAAGACTACCAATCAAATTAAAAAAACATAATATCTTAAACAATAAATAAGCATTCCTGATTTACTGCATTAATTCCGTCAAAAAAATAAACCAAAAAATGCATACTAAATAAAACGGCTCATCCACTATATTATCTGAATATTCAGGCTTTTAATTATGTACTTTTGCGCAATATTTCAAATAGAGAATATTTCTTTTTTTTAACTCTTAATGTATTAGACGTACGTTATATAAAATGCAATTAAACAACAAATTTTTAGGCTTTGCATCTGCTATTTTCGCAGCGATGCTTTGGGGTGTATCAGGTACTTTCGCACAATTTCTTTTTACAGAAAAAGAATTCAACGCCGAATGGTTAGTAACCGTTAGATTATTAGTTTCAGGAGTACTTATGCTTATTTTCGGTATTCTACAAAGAAATCCTGATGTGTGGAAAATATGGAAGGATAAAAAAGATGCAATCAACTTAGTTGTGTTTAGTATCCTTGGAATGTTAACGGTCCAGTATACATATTTTGTAACAATCTTGCATTCAAATGCTGCAACAGCAACTGTATTACAATATACAGGTCCGGTATTTATTGCTATTTACTTAGCTTTAAGATTAAAAAAATGGCCTAAACCTATTGAGTTTTTAGCTATTGGTCTTGCTATGTTGGGAACGTTCTTATTAGTTACCCACGGAGACATAACAAGTTTAAACATTACACCAACAGCATTGAGTTGGGGTATTGCTTCTGCTTTAGCATTAGCGGCTTATACAATTATGCCTGTACATTTATTAAACAGATATAGCCCAATTTCAATTATTGGTTGGAGTATGTTAATTGCAGGAACAGCGATGAGTATCATTCACCCTCCACATAAATTGGAAGGGATTTGGGATACAGATACTTATTTAGTAGTTGCATTTATCGTATTTTTAGGAACTTTAATTCCTTTTTATATCTTCTTAAATGCTATTAAGAATATAGGTCCACAACGTGCAAGTCTACTTGCTTGTGCTGAACCATTATCTGCTACGTTTATAGCAATAACTTATTTCGGAGTACAATTTCATACAATGGATTGGATAGGTAGTTTGTGTATTATTGTTACAATTATACTACTTACTATGATTAAGAAAAAAGTATTGCCAGAACCAGAACTTTAAAACAAATCAATTCAATATAGCTCTAAGGCGGTGTCTTCTATAAGACATCGCCTTATTTTTTTCATAAATTGTTATTCCGCTTAGTAGATAGTTAATCTACTTCATCTATAATTCTTGCCTTACCCCTGAATTTACTTTTAACACCCTTCTACCTCATCACTATCTAATTATACTCTCCTTTTATTTACTCCAATAATACAACCTTAATCACACATATATTTTACCTATTTCTTATGGCAGCACTATTGTCTTACACTGAATAAAACAAACAGCACGCCACGCTGAAATCAATTTTTATAGGTGTCAGTACTAAAGATATACTATCTTGCTTTCACCGTACTGTTAGAGTTGATAATCTTGATTTGTATTGTACAATTTTTTATTTAAAATCATATAACAGACATATTAACAACGAAACATAATCTAAAAAAATATAGTGAAACTTTTAAAAACGAAGCTTAATAAATAAATTATCACTTTAAAAACTTGCTAATAAACTTCATTAAAACATGTCTAATTCCAATTACCCAATTGGTGCGGAAGATAAAATACCCGTTGATAACTAAAACAAGTGTTACGCGAATACATAGTTCGAATAAAGGATGAATATCCATCGGTATTGCAAATACTCCTAAAACAACCAACATCATTGTCATCAATAGCTTGAAGAACTGAAGGTCGAAAGGCCATAGTTTCATCTTGTGATAGATGTAGTATGTCTTTGCAATATTAAATAAGGTTAATGACAATAAAGAAGCTAATCCTACTCCAAATATCCCCAGTGTAGTTTGTGTCAACAACAAGTAATTTAAAGCTACATTCAATACCATTAAACTTAGTATTGATACAAGGTTAAAGCGATAGTATTTTGAATAAGAAATTATTTCACTATTAAATCCTGTTGACATATTTATAACCACATTTACTCCCAATAAATAGATTATAGGGATAGATGGAGCTAACTTGTCATAAGTAGGTAGTAATCTAAACAACGGTTCTATTCCGACTGCTACACACGTAAACAATAGCATTCCAATAAAAAATAAGTTACGAGCTACTTCTTTATACTTCTGATTAAGCTCGCGCAATTGAACTCGCTTTATCAAATCTGAAATGACAGGAGCATACAAAGCAAACACCCCTGTAGCTGGAATTGCTAAGGTTGATGCAAGGGTAACTCCGATATTATATGTACCATTAGCTTCGTAAGAAATGAAATATGGTATCATTAGTGAATCTGCTCGAAAAGCAAAAAAAGAACCAAAGCTACCTGCAAAAGCGAATAGGCTATAAGCGTAATATTCTTTTTTACTGAGTGACTGAAATAAGTCATTATAATTCCAATACCATTTGTATTGGAAGTACTTGTAAATATACCCCCCTATTACAAATGCAACGATATAATAGGCAATAATGTAGTATCCTATAGCTTGATTAATTGTATAACCTGCATAAATCACCATTAAAAAAACGGCAGGTAAAGCTATTTTAGGAATTATTTTTTCAAAGAATGTGGGAAAAGATAATTTCTGTAAATTGGTAGCTTGTCTTCTAAATAGCTCAATATAAGCCATTGCTATAGCTAATGGAAATCCCATATAGACATATTTAATATCATCTCCTTTGTAGAAAAAAGAGCCAATATAAATAAGTCCACCTACTAACAAAGCAAGCTTTCCTAAGGATAGTAAACTAAAACTGAATAGTTTTTTCTGTAAGTTTTCGGTTAAATTAGGATAGAAATTAATTAACGCGTGTGTACTTCCAAGTACAATGATAGGAAATAATATTTGTGCACAAGCATCAACAAAGCGAATGATACCAAGCATTTCTTTGTCTTGAGGGTAAATTAATACAGTAGATATTACACCTATTAATACCCCGATGTAATTAATCGCGGTAAACAAAAAGGCTTGTTTTGTAGAAATCTTACTCCCCATTAATTAACTTATTATGCTTACAAATATACTTCCTAATAAATGCTTAACTACTATTTTTTTTAAATTTGTCTTTTGATGGTTATCTTAGACTATCAATCTAAATTTTCAAGACTTAAAGATAATGAACTATATTGTTATTATGCCTGCGTTTAATGAGGCGGATTTTATATCCAAAACATTAGATAGTATAGTACAGCAAACTTTGCCTCCCGTACAACTCATCGTGGTCAATGACAATTCTACTGATAATACAGCGACTATTGTTCAACAATATGCTAACAACTATTCTTGGATTACTCTTGTCAACAAACAATCTGAGGCTATTCATTTACCCGGTAGTAAGGTTGTTCAAGCATTTAACTATGGTTTAAATTCTCTTTCCTCTATAATAGATTATAACTTTATTGTAAAATTAGATGCCGATTTAATCCTACCAATTGACTATTTTGAAACTATTGCTAATACGTTCGCAACAGATAATACAATCGGTATGGTTGGAGGATTTGCATATATAAAGAAAAGTGGACAATGGGTATTAGAAAACTTAACTGACAAAGAACATATCCGTGGTGCGTTTAAAGCTTATAGAAAATCGTGCTTTGAGCAAATTGGTGGTTTGAGAACAGCTATGGGATGGGACACTGTTGATGAATTGCTATGTCGTTTTTACAATTGGAAAGTAGTTACAATTGAATCTCTCAAAGTGAAACATCTTAAACCTACAGGTGCTAATTATGATAAGTCTGCAAGATATAAACAAGGTGAAGCTTTTTACAGACTCCACTATGGTTTAGTTATTACAACAATTGCTGGTTTAAAATTGGCAACTAAAAAGAAAAAAACACTTCTTTTTGTAGATTATCTAAAAGGGTACTTCAAAGCACAAAAAGAAAAACAACCTTATTTAGTGAATGAAGAACAAGGTAAATTCATTAGAAAATACCGCTGGCAGAAGATAAAATCTAAACTGCTTTAGTCTTTTTTTACTCTAATAAACTCAAAACTCATTTGTAATTGGTAATTTAGCCGATATTTTAATTTTTATGATCAAATCTGGATTAACACATATAGGACAGTACTTTCTTATGCTAAAAGAAATCTTTAGCAAGATGACTAAATGGAAGGTTATGAAAGAGCTTATTTTTAAAGAAATTGATGATTTAATCATCGGTTCTTTAGGAATTGTTTGTTTCTTATCTTTCTTCGTAGGAGGTGTAGTTGCAATCCAAACAGCTTTAAACTTAACAAATCCTTTAATTCCAAAATACCTTATTGGTTTTGCAACAAGACAATCAGTAATTCTTGAGTTTGCTCCAACTTTTATATCAATCATTATGGCTGGTAAAATGGGATCTTTTATTACATCAAGCATCGGTACGATGAGAGTTACTGAACAAATTGACGCTTTAGAAGTGATGGGGGTTAGTTCATTAAACTACTTAGTTTTCCCAAAATTAGTAGCTGTTTTATTATACCCATTCGTTATTGGAATTAGTATGTTCCTTGGTATTTTAGGAGGATGGTTTGGTGGTGTAATGGGTAATTTTGTTACATCAGAACAATTTATAATTGGATTACAAGACTCTTTCATTCCTTTCCACGTTGCGTATGCTTTTATTAAAACAGCGTTATTTGGTTTCCTTTTAGCAACCATTCCGTCTTACTTTGGATATTATATGAAAGGTGGAGCTCTTGAAGTTGGTAAAGCGAGTACAACTGCTTTCGTATGGACAAGTGTAGCTATCATTTTGACAAACTACGTATTAACCTCTCTTCTTTTAAGTAATTAAGATATGATTGAAGTAAAAGATATAATCAAATCATTTGATGGTACACAGGTTTTAAAAGGAATCAGTACTACATTTGAAACAGGAAAGACAAACTTAATTATTGGACAGAGTGGTTCTGGTAAGACAGTATTGCTTAAAACACTATTAGGTATTCACACACCTGATAGTGGTCATATTTCTTTTGATGGGCGTATTTATGCTAATTTGACACAAAAGGAAAAAAGAGACTTACGTACTGAAATTGGAATGGTATTCCAAGGTAGTGCTCTTTTTGACTCAATGACTGTTGAAGAAAACATTGCTTTTCCTCTTAAAATGTTTACTACAAAAACAGAGAAAGAGATTAAAATACGTGTTGACGAGGTAATTGAACGTGTTAATTTAATCAATGCTCATAAAAAAAGACCTGCTGAAATATCAGGTGGTATGCAAAAAAGGGTTGCTATTGCAAGAGCAATTGTAAACAATCCAAAATACTTATTTTGTGATGAGCCTAACTCAGGATTAGATCCCAAAACAGCAATTGTAATTGACAACTTAATTCAGGAAATCACTCACGAATATGGTATTACAACAGTTATTAATACACACGATATGAACTCTGTTCTTGAAATTGGAGAACATATAGTATTCCTTAAAAATGGGGTTTTAGCTTGGTCTGGTAACAACAAAGAAATCATTCAAACAAATAATGAAGATGTTGTAGATTTCGTTTACTCTTCTGAGTTATTTAGAATGGTGCGTGAAGCAATTCGACATATTGGTAAAGAGAATAAATAATATATTAAGTAAGAAAGGTTCAGTAAAAACTGAGCCTTTTTTTATTACAAAAGAGAGTCCCCCATTGATAAGTACACTAAAGACACAAGAAGCTTAACAAACTCCTTTTTAAACCACTTTATTTCGTTCACTTAATATATTAGATACAGACAAAACAAAAGGCTTAGAGATACCTCTAAGCCTTTGTTTTAAAATATAATCAATGTTCATCGCTTACTCTTCTGACTTGTTTTTCTTCTCCAATTCAGATTCTACATAACGACTAACATTTTTAATTTCCTGTTCTTTTCTTTTCGGATAAATTAATAAGATATCTTCTTTATCAACTATGATATAATCATTTAAGCCATCAATAACAACCGTCTTATCTTTATCTGTGCGTACTACGTTATTTGTAGCATTATTAAAGAAAGCTTGTGCGTTAACTATAGCATTATCGGAATTATCTTTTGGTAATTTATCATACAAAGATCCCCAAGTACCTAAATCATTCCAATCAAAAGTAGCAGGTAGCACATATACATTGTTTGCTTTCTCCATTACAGCATAGTCAATAGAAATATTCTCTGCCTTTGAATAGTTTTCATCTATAAACGACTTTTCATCAGCTGTATTATACTTTTCAAATCCTTGATCAAAAAGCTCTGACATCGCAGGTTGAAACTCAGAAAACGCATCCAATATTGCCCCTACACTCCACACAAAAATACCAGAGTTCCATAAGAAATGACGACTTTGAACAAATTTACGTGCAGTTGCATAATCAGGCTTTTCACGAAACTGAACTACTTTCTTAATAGGTCTTGAATCTAACTTATTAAACTCAATATAACCATATCCTGTATTTGGAAAAGTAGGTAAAATACCCAATGTCATTAAAACACTATCGCGTTCACAAACATCAAATGTACGTTGTAAATTCGAAATGAATTGTAACTCATCTTCAATCCAATGATCACTTGGCGCAACTACCATTACTGCATTTGGATTGTTCTTTTTAATTTTCATAGCAGCATAAAGAATACAAGGCGCTGTATTTCTCATTGCTGGTTCCAATATAATATTATTGTCAGCTACTAATGGCAATTGTTCCTTTACAATACCCTTGTAATTCTCGTGCGTAAGTATCAAAATATTCTCTTGAGGAATAAGTTGGGACAAACGCTTAAAAGTCTTTTGAATCAGAGTATCCCCTGAACCAAGCATATCGTGAAACTGTTTTGGAAACTCAGGAGTACTAACCGGCCAAAAACGTGACCCTACTCCTCCTGCCATTATAACAGCATAGTAATTTGAACTCATATATATATTATCTATTTACAACATAATGAGTCATTATTTCTACTTCAGCATTCGCTTTAAAAGTGTAAATACGACCCGTTGATACTTCTAAGCATTCAAACCTTTTAACTCTTAAAGGTCCTCTTTTAAATATTTTACCATTATACGTTCTAAAATGACTTCCTAATGGAATCTCATATACAAAACACATGTTATCACTTTTATCCTGAACATCGTACCTTCTCATTGCTATAGACAACCTATCATCTGTATCACTACTCGCTGATGGGTTCCTAAAGTGATTAGCTAAGAGTGGTAATAAAGCATTTGGAAAAACTTGTGGTCTTAAAAAAGGTAACATTAATAGTTGAAAAGTTTTTTTCCATTCAACACCATGTGGCTTTATACGACCTCCATATTTCTGAAAAGCAACTAAATGTGCTATTTCATGAATTAAAGTCATTAAAAAACGATAAGGATTAAGATTTGAATTTACAGTGATCAAATGCTTTCCATCTATATTTCTTGTGTAATCACCGTGCCTAGTAACACGTTCATTTACTATCTTAAGATGAACCTCATAATGTTTAATCAACTCAAACACCCCTCCTAATGCTTGTTCTGGTATGTAAGGTTTTAACTTTTCTATCAATTTTATTTACTTTTAAGGAGTTGTACTTGATACTTGAAGTACTTTCCCATTAAAAAACTTATTACCATTGATAGCAAAATTACAAATATAATCTGCCATCTCTTCTGGAGTGATTGGTGCTTGATAACCTGGAAATGCCTCTTCTAACATTTCTGTTTGCACTGCACCTAAAGCTACAACATTGAAATAAATTCCTTTGTCTTTATATTCTTCAGCTAGTAATTCACTCAAAATCGTAACCGCTCCTTTACTCGAACTGTAAGCAGCTAAACCACCAAATTTCATTACACCTTGAACTCCTCCCATACTACTAATAGTAACAACATGACTGTTTACTTTCATATATGGAATACAAAGCTGAATTAGGCGTGCTACACCAAAAACATTTACTTGGTATACACTATCAAAATCTTGCTTTGTTAATTGTTCAAATGGCTTATTAACAATGGCTCCGGCATTATTTATAAGAACGTCTACATCCTTCCAATTGTCCTCGAGAAAAATAGAAACTTTTTTTAAGTCCTCTTCCTTTGTAATATCTACAGACAAACAAATAACATTAGTCATTCCTAATAACTCTTCAGAAACTTTACGTGAAATAGCTAAAACATTATGTCCTAATGCAGCTAACGTCTTCACAGTTTCTAATCCAATACCTCTACTGGTACCTGTTACAATTATATTTTTCATATTATTTTAATCTTATATCACCTGCAGGTAAATTAACTAATTTACTAACAACAGGTATTAATTTATTAGTAAATGAAGTCATGAAATCTAAGTCCATAAATTGAGCTTCGTCTTTTACATGATGATAATATTCATAATTCTCAAAGTCAAATGAACTAAAGCTTTGACTTGGAATCTTAAATTCTAAATAAAACGGATAGTTATCTGAACGTTTAAATAATTTAAACTCCTCTGCCTTTTCAAGCTTGCCTACCAATGGTTCACCTGCAAGCTCATTCAATTTCTCAGCAAGATTTGACACATCATAACCTGTTAAGTAAGTCATATAATCACGCTTCATTGCTAAACCTAACATCTCAAAGTTAAGCATAGAAACAACATTTACATTTTCACTTTTTAATCGTTTTGCTAAATGTTTCGAGCCCCATAGTCCCTTTTCTTCACCAGTAAAGAAAGCAACTAATATAGTTCTCTTATTATCCATTTTAGTTAGGTTTCTGGCTAATTCAAGCATAATTGCACTACCAGCAGCATTGTCATTTGCTCCATTAGCAATTGAATCACCATCTATTGCTTTTTGAATGCCAATATGATCAAAGTGAGCCCCCAAAACAACTACTTCATCCTTCAAAAATTTATCATTTCCTGGAATAACACCTACAACATTCCAACTATTATTTACATTACTTAAAGTATCATTATATGAGGTAAAGAAAGGAGAAATACCATAACCTGCTAAGTGTTCACTTAAAAAACTTGCAGCTTTTCTATTTCCTTCTGCACCAGTATCACGTCCCTCTAACTCATCTGATGCTAAATAATATAAAGTATTTGAAATACGCTCTTTATCTGCTCTTACTAATTCTGTTGACGATGACTTCATAGTAGAACATCCTACTAACAATAGTCCAACCAGAAAACTATATAATTTCATTTAAAATATTTTTATCAAAAATACAAAAAGCACTTTAACTTAAGAAAACAATTCAAGTTGAAAACGCGTAAAAAGACGAAATCTATAAAACAAAAAAGCCCATTTCGTATGAAATGAGCTTTTAGTAATATTTATAATATTGATTATGCCAACATTGTAACTGGATTCTCAATATAACTTCTTAATGTTTGTAAGAATTGTGCACCTGTTGCACCATCTACTGTTCTATGATCACAAGCTAAAGTTACAGTCATAGTATTACCAACAACAATTTGTCCGTTTTTAACAACTGGTTTTTCAATAATTGCACCAACTGATAAAATAGCAGAGTTAGGTTGATTAATAATAGAAGTAAATGATTGAACTCCAAACATACCTAAATTAGATACAGTAAATGTACTTCCATCCATTTCAGCAGGAGTCAGTTTTTTAGTCTTAGCTTTTACAGCTAATTCTTTTACTTTTCCTCCAATAGACGTTAATGACATTTGATCTGTAAAAGGTAATACAGGAACAACAAGACCATCTTCTACAGCTACAGCAACACCAATAGCAATATGGTGGTTATAAACTGTTGCGTCTTCTCTCCATTGTGTATTTACTTGAGGGTGTTTACGCAAAGCCATTGCACACGCTTTAACTACCATATCATTAAATGATACTTTTGTATCAGGTAAATCATTGATAATTTTACGAGATGCCATAGCATTATCCATATCAATCTCAATAGTTAAATAGTAATGAGGAGCAGTAAACTTAGACTCACCTAAACGACGAGCAATAGTTTTACGCATTTGAGAGTTTTTAACTTCTTCTACACTAACCTCACCAGCAGGAACAAAAGTTTTCACTTCTGTTTTTACTTCAGCTTTTGCAGCAGGAGCTTGTACATTTTGAGCAGGAGCAGCAACTTTTGCATCCGGAACAAAATTCTCAACATCTCTCTTGATGATACGTCCATTCTCTCCCGAACCTTTAACTTCATTTAAGTTAACACCTTTTTCTTCAGCAATTTTCTTAGCTAAAGGCGAAACAAAAATTCTACCAGAAGTAGTTATTGATTCAACAACTGGAGCAGCAGCTACTTCCTCTTTAACAGACTCAACAACAGTTGAAGCCTCTTGTGCTGGAGCTGCTTCAGAAGCAACACCATTATTAATATTATTAAGTACAGCAGAAACATCAGTACCTTCTGGTCCTAAAATAGCTAATACACTATCTACAGGAGCAGTCTCACCTTCTTGAATTCCAACATACAATAAAATTCCAGACTCAAATGCCTCAAATTCCATTGTTGCTTTATCTGTTTCAATTTCAGCAAGAATATCACCTTCTTCTACTTTATCTCCAACTTTTTTGATCCAAGACGCAACTGTACCATCAGTCATAGTATCACTCAAACGAGGCATAGTTACAATCTTAACACCTGCTGGCATTGCTACTTTTGGAGCAGGAGCTGCAACTTTAACTTCTTCTTGAGCGATTACTTTTTCTTCTGTCATTTCAGTTTTAGCACCTCCATTTACTAAAGATGAAATATCTTCTCCTTCATTACCAATAATAGCAAGTAATGAATCTACTGGAGCAGACTCTCCTTCTTGTAATCCGATATACAACAATGTTCCTTCGTAAAATGATTCGAATTCCATTGTTGCTTTATCTGTTTCAATTTCTGCTAAGATATCTCCTTCAGAAATCTTATCTCCAACTTTTTTTAACCATGCAGCCACAACACCTTCTGTCATAGTGTCGCTTAAGCGTGGCATTGTAATTACTTCTGCCATAACTTTTTTTTATAATCTATGAGGTAAAAAAGGATAATTCTCTTGTTCGTATACTACATCATACATAACATTTTTCTCTGGATATGGAGATTCTTCAGCAAAACGCTCACATTCTAAAACGTATTCTTTTACTCTCTGATCCATAGCCTCTATCTCTGCCTCTGTTGCGAACCCTTTCTCTCTAATTATATCTAAAACTTGAGTAATTGGGTCTATTTTTTTGTATTCTTCAACTTCCTCTTTTGTACGGTAGTGTTGAGCATCTGACATAGAGTGTCCTCTATATCTATAAGTTTTCATTTCTAACAATGTTGGACCATCTCCACGACGTGCTCTTTCAATAGCTTCGTACATTGCTTCAGCAACCTTAACTGGATTCATACCATCAACTGGACCTGAAGGCATTTCATACCCTAAACCAAGTTTCCAAATATCAGTATGATTTGCAGTACGCTCAACAGAAGTACCCATTGCATATCCATTATTTTCGATAACAAACACAACAGGAAGTTTCCAATTCATTGCCATGTTAAATGTTTCATGTAATGAACCTTGACGTGCCGCACCATCACCGAAGTAACACATTGTAACAGCTTTTCTATCAAAATATTTGTCAGCAAATGCAAGACCTGCTCCTAAAGGAATTTGTCCTCCAACGATTCCGTGTCCTCCGTAAAAATTATGTTCTTTAGAAAAAATGTGCATAGATCCACCTAAACCTTGAGATGTTCCAGTTCCTTTTCCTAATAACTCAGCCATAATTCTTTTTGGATCCACACCTAAACCAATTGGTTGAACGTGGTTTCTGTATGCTGTAATCATTTTGTCTTTCGACAAATCCATTGCGTGTAAAGCTCCTGCCAAGACAGCCTCTTGTCCGTTATATAAATGCAAGAAACCTCTTACTTTTTGTTGAATATATAAAGCGGCTAGCTTGTCTTCAAACTTTCTCCAAAATAGCATGTCTTCATACCATTTTAGATAAACTTCTTTTGTAATTTCTTTCATATGACTTTACTTTTCGTAAGCGGCTTTTCCGCTCAAAATACAGACTTTCTCAATTCTCCACAATACTGTGGAATAGCAAAAGTAGTACATCTACTTTACAATGGAAAATTTATTTGAAATATTTTGGAATCGATAGCAATAGTTAAACTTTTTTTAAGAAAATATTATATTTAAAACATAAACACATGCAAAAAACACTTAAAACGAAAACTATAAATAGTCTTTTATCCACTAACATCACTCGTACTTAGTCAATAATACACTTAGCCTAAAACCAATTTTGTCAAATACTATTTACACTTCTAAAAAAGCAATTTAAATTTTACCTCCACCTCTCAATACAGCAATTATAACTTAGACTAATGCAGGTTAAAAAAATATTTATTGATTATTATTTTTTTAGCTTAATCTAAAATTATATTTTTACACAACTAATTAAAATAAACAAGACAATGAAATTCAATTTACCAACATTAAATTATTCGAAAGACGCCTTTAAAAATTTCATCACTGAAGAGGGTTTTGATTACCACTATGGAAAACATCACCAAACATATATTACGAACTTAAACAAACTAATAGAAAATTCTGAATGGGAAAGTTATGACCTAGATACTATAATAAAAGAAGCTTATATTAAAAAGCAAATGGCAATATACAATAACGCCGCTCAACACTATAATCATAGTTTTTTTTGGAATTGTATCACTCCTAATTCTACGCAGATACCATCTAAACAAATGTTAGAACTACTACTAAGAGATTTTGGATCTTTAGAAGCTTTCAAAGAAGAGTTTAGTAACACAGCAACCAAACTATTTGGTGCAGGATGGACTTGGTTAGTATTAACACCGGAAAGAAAACTAGAAATTCTCTCTTTAAGCAATGCAGACACACCGATTATATTCAATAAAAAACCATTATTAACTATAGATGTCTGGGAACACGCATACTATATAGATCACCGAAATGCAAGACCTAAATTTATTGAGCAATTCTGGAATCACGTTAATTGGAACTTTGTATCACAAAACATAGAATAACATGAGTGCAGAATGTTTAGTATTAATCGAAAATAGTTGGAAAAATAAAACACAAAAAGCTATACAATTAGTCAATGAAGGACAACATCTAAATGCTATCAACACCTATACAGAAGCATTAATTAGAGCAGAGATACTACAATCTAATATCTGGAATTGCCTAACTAAAAACATTCCCTTCTGTGATTGCTATGTAATTACTTGTATAAGTTTAGCTAAACTATACAGAGAAAGTAAACAATATAATAAAGAAAAAGATATTTTATCAAAAGCTTTAAAAACACTTTCTATTTTGATGCAATACTTGCCTACCAATATGATAATACAATTAAAAATTGACGAGCTGTTCAAACAAATAATTTTAGAAGTAAGAAAATAGTAAGAGACCTCAAGCCAATAGAAAGCAAAGGTATATTCCTTTCTTAATTTTACGAAAGCCATAATAAAACTAAGTCTATTAGCTTACAACCATCAGTATTATTTTATTATTTTATACTCTTACTAAATAAAAAAAGGTCTACTATTTCTAGTAGACCTTTTTCTTTATATCTTAACAATTAAGCCTGTCCTTTGGGACCAAAATTAATAGTTGATAAACTCGGTGATGAATCCACATCCTTTATCTCTCCATTATTCGCCTCGAAACGTTGAATATTATCTTGCAATGCTGTTAATAACCTTTTAGCATGCTCTGGCGTCAAAATGATTCTCGACTTCACTTTTGCCTTAGGCACACCTGGCATGATATTCACAAAATCAACTACAAACTCAGTGTTTGAATGATTAATAATAGCCAAATTTGAAAAAGTACCTTCAGCAGTTACTTCATCCAATTCAATATTGAATTGATTCTGTTCCTCATTCATTTCTTAGAAATTTAATTCGTTTTCTTTATCTAAAAAACCATCGTCTTCCAAACTACTTACAACGATGCTTTCATAAGAGCGCATCCCTGTACCAGCAGGAATTCTATGACCAACAATAACGTTCTCCTTCAATCCACTTAAGCCATCTACTTTACCTGCAACAGCAGCTTCGTTTAACACCTTAGTTGTTTCCTGGAACGATGCAGCAGAGATGAACGATTTAGTTTGTAATGATGCTCTTGTAATACCTTGAAGCATTGGAGTACCAGTAGCAGGCATAACATCACGCGTTACTACTAAGTTTTTATCCTCACGTTTCAATAAAGAGTTTTCATCACGTAATTCTCTCGTTGTAACAATCTGTCCTTCTACAAGGTTATCAGATTCTCCAGCGTCAACTACAACCTTCATTCCGTACAATCTATCATTCTCTTGGATAAAGTCACCTGCGTGAACTAATTGATCTTCTAAGAATAATGTATCTCCTGGATCTTGGATTTTAACTTTACGCATCATTTGACGGATAACCACTTCAAAGTGTTTATCACTAATTTTTACCCCTTGAAGACGGTATACTTCTTGAATCTCATTTACTAAATACTGTTGAACAGCAGATGGTCCTTGAATTCTTAAAATATCGTCTGGAGTAATAGCTCCGTCTGATAATGGTAAACCAGCTTTCACATAGTCATTCTCTTGAACTAAGATTTGGTTAGATAACTTAACTAAGTATTTTCTAACATCTCCTGTTTTAGATTCAACAATGATCTCTCTGTTACCTCTTTTGATCTTACCAAATGATACTACACCATCAATTTCAGATACTACAGCTGGGTTTGAAGGATTACGAGCCTCTAACAACTCAGTAATTCTAGGTAAACCTCCAGTAATATCCCCTGCTTTTGATGTATGACGAGGAATCTTAACTAAAACTTTACCAGCTTTAATTTTATCTCCATCATTTACCATTAAGTGAGAACCTACAGGCAAGTTGTATGAACGTATTAACTCACCATCTTTACCATAAATTAATAAAGTAGGAATTAATTTTTTGTTTCTTGATTCAGTAATAACTTTTTCTTGGAATCCTGTTTGCTCATCGATCTCAACCATGAACGTTTGTCCTTGTTCGATATCTTCATAAGCAACTTTACCAGTAAACTCAGAAACAATCACACCATTATAAGGATCCCATTTACAGATTACAGTATCGTTTTCAACAACGTCACCATCTTTAACGTAAATAGTAGAACCATAAGGGATGTTATTAGTAGTTAATAAAATTCCAGTGTTAGCATCGTATAATTTAGCTTCAGTAGAACGAGAAATTACAATATTAATTGCATTTCCTTCATTATCCTCACCTGCTACAGTTTTTAAGTCTTCCATTTCAAGACGACCTTTAAACTTAGCTTTAATACTTGATGTTTCAGAAATATTACCAGCAGTACCCCCTACGTGGAATGTTCTTAATGTTAACTGTGTACCAGGCTCACCAATAGACTGAGCAGCAATAACCCCTACAGCTTCACCTCTTTGAACCATTCTTGCAGTTGCTAAGTTACGTCCGTAACATTTAGCACAGATTCCAACTTTAGCTTCACAAGTAAGTGGAGATCTAACTTCAACAGACTCAATTGGAGCAGCGTTAATAGCTTTTGCGATAGCCTCAGTAATTTCTTCACCAGCATCAACAATCACCTCAGAATTTAAAGGATTAACTACAGCATTAAGAGCAACACGTCCTAAAACTCTTTCCCCTAATGATTCGATAACCTCTTCATTTTTCTTAAGTGGCTTAACATCAATTCCTCTTAAAGTACCACAGTCAACTGAATTAACAATTACATCCTGTGCAACGTCATGTAGACGACGAGTTAAGTATCCAGCATCCGCTGTTTTTAACGCCGTATCCGCAAGACCTTTACGAGCACCGTGAGTAGAAATGAAATACTCTAAAATCGAAAGACCTTCTTTAAAGTTAGAAAGAATTGGATTCTCAATAATTTCACCACCACCAGCAGTAGATTTTTTAGGTTTAGCCATCAAACCACGCATACCAGTTAACTGACGAATCTGCTCTTTAGAACCCCTCGCTCCAGAATCCAACATCATGTATACTGAGTTAAATCCTTGTTTATCTTCACGAATGTTCTTCATCGCTAATTCAGTTAACATTGCGTTTGTAGAAGTCCAAACATCAATAACCTGATTGTAACGCTCGTTGTTAGTGATAAGCCCCATGTTATAGTTCATAGTAATATGATCTACTTGTTGGTTAGCATCATCAATCAACTCTTGCTTACGTGGAGGAATAATAATATCCCCTAAACTGAATGATAATCCACCACGGAATGCATAACCGTATCCCATGCTCTTAATATCATCCAAGAACGCAGCAGTTGTTGGTACATCAGTAATACTAAGAATACGACCAATAATATCTCTTAAAGATTTTTTAGTCAATACCTCATTAATATAACCTGCAACTTCTGGTACAACTTCGTTAAATAAAATTCTACCTGCAGTTGTTTCTATGATTTGGTAAACTAATTCACCTGCTTCATTATAGTCTTTTGCACGAACTTTAACACCAGCATTTAATTCTAATTTACCTTCGTTAATTGCAATATGTACTTCCTCTACAGAGTAAAAAGTCAATCCTTCACCTAACACAATTTCTTCTGGAGTACTCTTACGTAACTTAGTCATGTAATATAATCCAAGAACCATATCCTGAGACGGTACAGTAATAGGTGCACCATTGGCAGGGTTCAAGATATTGTGAGAAGCTAACATCAATAATTGAGACTCAAGGATTGCTTCTGGTCCAAGAGGTAAGTGAACTGCCATCTGGTCACCATCGAAATCGGCGTTGAATGCCGTACACACTAATGGGTGTAATTGAATAGCTTTACCTTCGATTAACTTAGGTTGGAAAGCTTGAATACCCAATCTGTGTAACGTAGGAGCACGGTTTAATAATACCGGGTGTCCTTTAATCACGTTTTCTAAGATATCCCAAACAACTGGTTCTTTCTTATCTATAATTTTCTTAGCAGATTTTACTGTCTTAACAATTCCTCTTTCGATCAACTTACGAATAACGAAAGGTTTGTATAATTCAGCTGCCATATCTTTTGGCAATCCGCATTCGTATAATTTCAATTCTGGTCCAACAACAATTACCGAACGAGCAGAATAGTCAACACGTTTACCTAATAAGTTTTGACGGAAACGACCTTGTTTACCTTTCAATGAATCAGAAAGAGATTTCAAAGGACGGTTAGATTCAGTTTTAACAGCAGAAGATTTTCTTGTGTTGTCAAATAATGAATCTACAGCTTCTTGAAGCATACGTTTTTCATTACGTAAAATTACTTCAGGAGCTTTGATCTCCATTAAACGTTTTAAACGGTTGTTTCTAATGATTACACGACGATATAAATCATTCAAATCAGAAGTAGCAAAACGACCACCATCCAATGGAACTAATGGACGTAATTCTGGTGGAATAACAGGAATTACTTTCAAGATCATCCACTCAGGTCTATTCTCGCGGTTTAAATTAGACTCACGGAAAGACTCTACAACTTGAAGACGTTTTAACGCTTCAGTTTTTCTTTGTTTAGATGTTTCATTATTAGCAGCATGACGTAAAGTGTAAGATAACTTATCTAAGTCAGTAGTTGCTAATAAATCCATAATACATTCAGCACCCATTTTGGCGATAAATTTATTAGGATCTGTATCATCTAAATATTGATTTTCCATTGGAAGAGTATCGCAGATATTCAAATACTCCTCTTCAGTTAAGAAATCTAAACGATTTAAAGGTTCACCATCAACGTTCTTAGCTATACCAGCTTGAATAACTACATAACGTTCATAGTAAATAATCATATCTAATTTCTTAGACGGAAGTCCTAAGATATAACCAATTTTGTTAGGTAAAGAACGGAAGTACCAAATGTGAGCAATAGGCACAACTAAATTGATGTGACCAACTCTATCTCTACGTACTTTCTTCTCAGTAACTTCAACCCCACAACGGTCACATACGATCCCCTTGTAACGGATTCTTTTATACTTACCACAAGCACACTCATAATCTTTTACAGGACCGAAAATACGTTCACAGAAAAGACCATCACGTTCTGGTTTATGAGTACGATAGTTAATTGTTTCAGGTTTCAAAACCTCACCTCTCGATTCTGCTAGAATAGATTCTGGAGAAGCTAAACCTATTGAGATTTTATTAAACCTTTTTACGGTATTTTTCTCTTTATTTTTATTCATGGTAAACTTACTTGTTAAAGTGTATGATAAAGAGTAAGCAGCGTTAACTGCTTACCCTATAATCTTAGTTTATTCTTCTAATCTGATGTCTAATCCAAGACCTTTTAATTCATGCATCAATACATTGAATGATTCAGGTAATCCTGGCTCTGGCATAGTTTCTCCTTTAACGATTGCTTCGTAAGTTTTCGCTCTACCAATAACGTCATCCGATTTTACCGTCAAGATTTCACGTAGTGTACTTGATGCTCCGTATGCTTCTAAAGCCCATACCTCCATCTCTCCAAAACGCTGACCACCAAACTGAGCCTTACCTCCTAATGGTTGTTGCGTAATCAATGAGTAAGGACCAATAGAACGTGCGTGCATCTTATCATCAACCATGTGTCCTAATTTCAGCATGTAGATAACACCAACTGTTGCTCTCTGGTGGAATCTTTCTCCTGTACCACCATCATATAGATAAGTGTGTCCAAAACGAGGAATTCCTGCCTCATCTGTAAGCGCATTAATCTGATCTAATTCAGCACCATCAAAAATAGGTGTCGCAAACTTTTTACCAAGTTTTTGTCCAGCCCATCCTAATACTGTTTCATAAATCTGACCGATGTTCATACGAGAAGGTACCCCAAGTGGATTCAACACAATATCAACTGGTGTTCCATCTTCTAAGAATGGCATGTCCTCGTCTCTAACGATTCTCGCTACGATACCTTTGTTACCGTGACGTCCTGCCATTTTATCACCTACACGTAATTTACGTTTCTTAGCTATATAAACTTTTGCTAATTTTAAAATTCCTGATGGTAACTCATCTCCTACAGTAATCATAAATTTCTCTCTTCTAAGAACTCCTTGAAGATCGTTCAATTTGATTTTGTAGTTGTGAATCAAGTCTGTGATCATACCATTAGTATCCTCATCAGTTGTCCATTGTCCTTTTGTTAAATGAGCGAAGTCATCAACAGCATATAACATTTTTTGAGTGAATTTCTTACCTTTTGGTAAAATTTCCTCTCCTAAATCATTCAATACACCTTGAGATGTTTTACCATTCACGATGAAGAATAATTTTTCAACTAAACGCTCTTTTAACTCGTTGAATTTAACTTCAAACTTAGTCTCTAATAAAGCCAACTCGTCTTTATCTTTAGAACGTTTACGTTTATCTTTTACTGCTCTTGCGAACAATTTCTTATCTAAAACTACACCTCTTAAAGATGGTGAAGCTTTTAATGAAGCATCTTTAACGTCTCCAGCTTTATCACCAAAGATTGCGCGAAGTAATTTCTCTTCTGGAGTTGGATCTGATTCTCCTTTAGGAGTAATCTTACCAATTAAAATATCACCAGGTTTTACTTCAGCACCGATACGAATCATACCGTTTTCATCTAAGTCTTTTGTTGCCTCCTCACTAACGTTAGGGATATCATTAGTTAACTCTTCATTACCTAATTTAGTATCTCTAACCTCTAATGTATAATCATCAATATGAATAGATGTAAAAATATCTTCACGTACTACTTTCTCAGAAATTACGATAGCATCCTCGAAGTTGTACCCTTTCCATGGCATAAACGCCACTTTCAAGTTACGTCCTAAAGCTAACTCTCCTAATTGAGTAGCATAACCTTCACAAAGCACTTGACCTTTAGTAACTCTATCACCTCTTCTTACGATTGGTTTCAAGTTGATACTTGTACTTTGGTTAGTTTTTCTAAACTTAATTAAGTTGTATGTTTTCTCATCTGGATCAAAACTAATTAGACGTTCTTCATCAGTACGATCATACTTAATAATGATTTTTTGAGCATCAACATACTCAACAGTACCTTCTCCTTCAGCGTTAATTAAAACACGTGAATCAGAAGCCACTTGTCTTTCTAATCCCGTACCTACAATTGGAGATTCAGGACGTAATAAAGGAACTGCTTGACGCATCATGTTAGATCCCATCAATGCGCGGTTGGCATCATCATGCTCTAAGAAAGGAATCAAAGATGCAGAAATAGAAGCAATTTGGTTAGGAGCAACGTCAGTATAGTGAATATCTTTCGGTTCAACTACTGGGAAATCCCCTTCCTCTTTAACAACTACACGCTCGTCAGTCATATTACCAACTGCGTCTACAGGTACGTTAGCTTGTGCAATTAATTTACCTTCCTCTTCTTCAGCACTTAAATATATAGGATCATTTATGATATCCACTTGTCCGTTTACAACAGGACGGTAAGGAGTCTCGATGAATCCCATATTATTTACTTTAGCATAAACAGCTAACGACGAAATCAAACCAATGTTTGGTCCCTCTGGTGTCTCAATAGGACATAAGCGTCCGTAGTGAGTGTAGTGAACGTCACGCACCTCGAAACCTGCTCTTTCTCTAGATAAACCTCCAGGTCCTAAAGCTGATAAACGACGTTTGTGTGTAATCTCTGCCAATGGATTCGTTTGGTCCATGAACTGAGATAACTGATTAGTTCCAAAAAATGAATTAATAACTGACGATAAAGTCTTAGCATTAATTAAGTCGATTGGAGTAAACACCTCGTTATCACGTACGTTCATACGCTCACGAATTGTTCTTGCCATACGAGCTAAACCAACACCAAACTGAGCAGATAATTGTTCACCTACTGTTCTAACACGACGGTTTGATAAGTGGTCAATATCATCAATCTCAGCTTTTGAATTAATCAATTCAATCAAATACTTAACAATAGTGATAATATCCTCTTTTGTTAAAACTTGTTTGTCAATTGGTGTATCAAGATTTAATTTCTTGTTCATTCTATAACGACCAACTTCACCTAGATTGTAACGTTGATCAGAGAAGAACAATTTATCAATAATACCACGTGCAGTCTCCTCATCAGGCGGTTCTGCATTACGCAATTGACGGTAGATGTGCTCTACTGCCTCTTTTTCAGAGTTAGTAGGGTCCTTCTGTAATGTATTATGTATGATGGCATAATCTGCCTGATTATTGTCTTCTTTATGTAAAAGAACAGTTTTAACGTTAGCATCAATGATTTCTTCGACATTGTCTTTATCTAGGACTGTATCACGGTCTAAAACAATCTCATTTCTCTCAATTGACACAACCTCTCCAGTGTCCTCATCAACGAAGTCTTCATGCCAAGTGTTTAACACACGTGCTGCCAGTCTTCGTCCAATGTATTTTTTAAGACCTGTTTTTGATACTTTAACTTCCTCTGCAAGGTCAAAAATCTCTAGGATATCCTTGTCTCTTTCGAATCCAATTGCACGGAATAATGTTGTAACAGGTAATTTTTTCTTTCTATCGATATAAGCATACATCACGCTATTAATATCGGTAGCAAACTCAATCCATGATCCTTTAAAAGGAATTACTCTCGCCGAATATAACTTAGTTCCATTTGCATGGAATGACTGTCCAAAGAAAACACCAGGTGAACGGTGTAACTGTGACACAACAACTCGCTCAGCACCATTGATTACGAAAGTACCGCTTGGAGCCATATACGGTATTGTTCCTAAATAGACATCTTGAACTATAGTTTCAAAATCTTCATGTTCAGGATCAGTACAGTATAACTTCAAACGAGCCTTTAACGGAACGCTATAAGTCAGTCCTCTATCAATACATTCTTCGATTGAATAACGAGGAGGATCAACAAAGTAATCAAGGAACTCCAATACGAACTGGTTTCTTGTATCAGTGATCGGGAAGTTCTCCATGAAGGTATTGTATAAACCTTCCTTACCTCTCTCTTCAGATTTAGTTTCTAATTGAAAGAAATCTTTAAAAGACTTTACCTGAATATCCAAAAAATCTGGATAAGCCGGAATGTTCTTTGTAGAGGCAAAATTTAATCTTTCAGTCTGATTTGTGATCATCAATGGACAAAAAATTTTGATTAAGAATTTAAATAGAATTTTGCGTCCAAAATATATTAGACGCAAAATGGTTTAGGCCTTTGGGACGCATCCCAAGACCTAAACCTAAAATATTATTTGAAAAAAGCTTATTTAAGCTCAACAACAGCTCCTGCTTCTTCCAATGATTTTTTAAGACCTTCTGCCTCATCTTTAGAAACACCTTCTTTGATGTTTGCTGGAGTTGAGTCAACGATATCTTTAGCTTCTTTTAATCCTAAACCTGTTAATTCTTTAACAGCTTTAACTACAGCTAATTTAGAAGCACCAGCCTCTTTTAATACAACTGTGAATTCAGTTTGCTCTTCAGCAGCACCACCTTCAGCTCCACCTGCAACTACTACAGCAGCAGCAGCTGGTTCGATTCCGTACTCGTCTTTTAATATAGTTGCTAATTCGTTAACTTCTTTAACTGTTAAGTTAACTAATTGTTCTGCGAATTGTTTCAAATCTGCCATTTTTCTATCTTTTAATGATTTGTAAAAATATAATTTATTAATGTGCGTTCATCTTGAACATTTAAAAACTTAGTCTAGTACAAGGACTATTCTTCGTCTTTAAATTGGTTTTTAAGAGCTGAAATAACTCTTTGAGCTGGAGATTGAAGTAATCCAATGATTTCTCCAATAACTTCTTCTTTAGATTTAATAGCTACTAATGTTTCTAATAAGTTCTCACCTACATACACTTCTTCCATGATGTAAGCACCTTTGATAGCCGGTTTCTCAGCTTTCTTTCTGAACTCTTTAATAACTTTAGCTGGTGCGTTAGCAACATCAGCAAACATAATAGCACTATTTCCTTTTAAGATAGAAGGTAACTCCTCATAACCTCTGTCAGAAGACTCCATTGCTTTTGCAAGCAAAGTGTTTTTAACTACTTCTAATTTAATTCCAGCTTTGTTACAAGCTTTTCTAAAGTTTGAAGTAACTTCCGCATTAAGTCCTGATATATCAGTGATATAGAAGATGTTTGATTCAGCTAATTTAGCTTTTAACTCTTCAATCGCTACTGCTTTTTGTTCTCTAGTCATACGTGAAATTTTTTATTTACCAATTATACTGCTTTAGGATCTAAAGCAATAGCAGGGCTCATAGTACTAGATATATGAATAGACTTGATATAAGTACCCTTAGCTGCAGTTGGTTTTAATTTGATTAATGTTTGAATAAGTTCAGCCGCGTTCTCAGTAATTTTATCAGCATCAAATGACACTTTACCAACAGAAGCGTGAACAATTCCAGTTTTATCAACTTTAAAATCGATTTTACCAGCTTTTACTTCTTGAACAGCTTTCGCTACGTCCATAGTAACTGTACCTGTCTTAGGGTTTGGCATTAAACCTCTTGGTCCTAAAATACGACCTAAAGGACCTAATTTCCCCATAACAGCAGGCATAGTGATGATAACATCAACATCTGTCCAACCGTCTTTAATTTTTTGAAGGTATTCATCTAGTCCAACATAGTCAGCACCAGCAGCTTTAGCTTCAGCTTCTTTATCAGGAGTAACTAATGCTAACACTCTAACATCTTTACCTGTACCGTGAGGTAAAGTAACTACACCACGCACCATTTGATTTGCTTTACGAGGGTCTACACCTAAACGTACAGCGATATCTACAGATTCGTCAAATTTTGCAGAAGCAACTTCTTTTAATAATACAGATGCACTTTTCAAAGAATATAAAGTATTCTTTTCAATTTTTGCAGCAGCTTCTTTTTGCTTTTTCGTTAATTTTGCCATTTCTTCTTTCTTTTACAATTAAAAAGGAGCATTTCCTGTTACTGTTATTCCCATAGATCTTGCAGTACCAGCTATCATACTCATAGCCGCTTCAACAGTAAATGCATTTAAATCAGGCATTTTGTCTTCCGCAATAGCACGTACTTGTTCCCAAGTAACGCTTGCTACTTTTTTTCTATTAGGCTCACCAGATCCAGTTTTCACTTTCGCAGCCTCTAATAATTGAACAGCAGCAGGTGGCGTCTTAACAACAAAGTCAAATGATTTGTCTTTGTACACAGTAATTTGTACTGGTAAAACTTTACCGGGTTTATCTTGTGTTCTTGCATTGAATTGTTTACAGAACTCCATGATGTTAACTCCAGCAGCCCCCAAAGCAGGTCCAACCGGTGGCGAAGGATTCGCAGCACCTCCCTTAACTTGTAGTTTAACTACTTTACTAATTTCTTTTGCCATTTCTTAAAAAATTTG
This sequence comes from Myroides phaeus, assembly GCF_900099675.1. GTDB lineage: Bacteria > Bacteroidota > Bacteroidia > Flavobacteriales > Flavobacteriaceae > Flavobacterium > Flavobacterium phaeum. The sequence goes on along the minus strand of NZ_FNDQ01000002.1, from coordinate 161,996 downwards.
GCACATCTCAATTGGAAGCAAGATGTGTATGTATGTAACATTATAATTTTTCTACTTGCGTAAAGCTCAATTCCAAAGGTGTTTTTCTTCCGAAAATCTTAACCATTACTTCAAGCTTGCGTTTCTCTTCATTAATGTTTTCGATTGTACCATCAAATCCATTAAATGGTCCATCTGTAACTTTAACAGACTCACCAACAGTGTAAGGAATAGCTCCTTTGTCAACTTTAACAGCTAACTCATCAACCCTACCTAACATTCTGTTTACTTCTGATTCTCTCAATGGAACTGGTTCACCACCTCTGGTTTCACCTAAGAAACCGATAACTCCATTGATTGATTTAATAACGTGAGGAACCTCACCTGTCAAACTTGCTTCAATCATTACATAGCCTGGGAAGTAAACACGCTCTGTAGTTTTCTTTTTACCATCCTTATTAATTGTAACAACTTTCTCAGTTGGTACTAAAACTTGTGATAAGTAATCAGCTAAACCTAAGCGAGAGATTTCAGATTCAATATAATTTTTCACCTTATTCTCTTGTCCACTTACTGCACGAACCACATACCATTTTTTGACACTTGTATCAGCCATAATATTTTTTTTATTTCCTTATGCTCTCGCCCAACTATAAAACACTCCTAAAACTTTACCAAAACCTGAATCCACTCCCCAAGTTGCAAGGGAAAATAAGATAGCAAAGACAGCAACAATTATAGTGTATCGTTGAACATCTGACCACGGAGACCAAGTAACATTACTTTTTAACTCCGTAAAAGCCTCTGATATGTAATTAAAAACTTTTGCCATGATTATATTGTTTTTGCACGGGTGGAGGGATTCGAACCCCCATCAACGGTTTTGGAGACCGCTATTCTACCCTTGAACTACACCCGTTTGTTAATAAAAGTCAGTGGCCTAAACCACTGACTTTCTAATTTATGTTTAATCTCAGAAAGATTAGTCAATAATTTCAGTAACCTGACCAGCACCTACTGTTCTACCTCCTTCACGGATAGCAAAACGTAAACCTACTGATAATGCGATTGGGCTTAATAACTCAACAGTGATAGTTAAGTTATCTCCAGGCATAACCATCTCAGTTCCTTCTGGTAATTGGATTGTTCCAGTTACGTCAGTTGTACGAACGTAGAATTGAGGACGGTAGTTATTGTGGAATGGAGTGTGACGTCCACCTTCTTCTTTTTTCAAGATATAAACCTCAGCTTTGAATTTAGCGTGTGGTTTAACTGAACCTGGCTTACAAATAACCATACCACGACGGATATCAGTTTTGTCAATACCTCTCAATAATAAACCTACGTTATCTCCAGCTTCACCACGGTCTAAGATTTTACGGAACATCTCAACTCCTGTAATAGTAGAAGTTAATTTGTCAGCTCCCATACCGATGATTTCAACAGCATCTCCTGTATTAGCAACTCCAGTTTCGATACGTCCTGTAGCAACAGTTCCACGTCCTGTAATTGTAAATACGTCTTCTACTGGCATTAAGAATGGTTTTTCGTTGTCACGTACTGGCTCTTCGATCCATTTGTCAACTTCTTCCATTAATTCTAATAATGCATCAACCCATTTTTGCTCTCCGTTTAAAGCTCCTAAAGCAGATCCTTTAACTACTGGTCCATTATCACCGTCGTATTGGTAGAAAGATAATAAATCTCTAATTTCCATTTCAACAAGCTCTAATAACTCAGCATCATCTACTAAGTCAACTTTGTTCATGAATACAACAATTCTTGGAATACCAACTTGGCGTCCTAATAAGATGTGCTCACGAGTTTGTGGCATTGGACCATCAGTTGCAGCAACTACTAAAATTGCTCCATCCATTTGCGCTGCTCCAGTTACCATGTTCTTAACGTAATCCGCGTGACCTGGACAATCTACGTGCGCGTAGTGACGATTAGCTGTTTGGTATTCAACGTGAGAAGTATTAATTGTAATACCACGCTCTTTTTCTTCTGGTGCGTTATCAATTGAATCAAACGAACGAGCTTCTGAAAATCCTGCTTCAGCTAAAACTTTAGTAATAGCAGCAGTAGTAGTAGTTTTACCGTGATCCACGTGTCCGATAGTACCGATGTTTAAGTGCGGTTTCGAACGGTCAAAAGTTTCCTTTGCCATGATTTAATAATTTAATCTTAGTTATATAATTAGTGTTCAAATATAATAAAAAAACCTGAGCCAATGACGGGATTTGAACCCGTGACCTCTTCCTTACCAAGGAAGCACTCTACCCCTGAGCTACACCGGCTAATGCCTCTTATTTCTGTGGGGAGAGCAGGATTCGAACCTGCGAAGGTTACCCAACGGATTTACAGTCCGTCCTCGTTGGCCGCTTGAGTATCTCCCCTCAAACATATTGTTTGATGTTTTTTTTCTTTTGAGCCAGTGGAGGGACTCGAACCCACGACCTGCTGATTACAAATCAGCTGCTCTAGCCAGCTGAGCTACACCGGCTTTTTCTTCTCAACAGAAAAAGTCCGCTATTTCTAACGGACTGCAAATGTATATATTTTATTGATTAAAAAAAACAATTTACTTATTTTTTTACATTAATGTGATTTCGTTTTCTCCTTGAATTTCACAACTAAACGCTCTAAGGCATCGGTTCCTGCATCCACACTCTCTTCAAAACTCTTGCAAGTTTTCTTAACAACCATTTCATCTCCTGGTACCAGTAATTTCATCTCTGCTACTTTGTTTTCTTTCTCATTGGTATTTTCCAATTTCAAAAAAACATCTACTGAAATTACCTTATCATAAAACTTTTCAAGTTTAGATAAACGCTCATTTACAAAATCTACTAATTTTCGATCTACATTAAAATTAATGGCTTGAATGTTAACTTTCATAAATAACTAATTAAATGGTTAATTTTACTTTTTCTTCATTCGAGGATGAGCCCCTTGGTAAACTTTTTTCAACTCTTTCAAGTTTATTTGCGCATAACCTTGCGTTGTTCCCAAGCTCTCGTGCCCCATCAACTCTTTTATTGAATTAATATCTGCTCCATTCTCTAATAAATGTGTTGCAAATGAATGTCGCAACACGTGTGGACTTTTCTTCTCCTTCGTTGTTACATTACTAAAGTAACGATTTATAACCCGATAAACAAACATTTCATTGATTTTGTTACCTTTTTCATTAACCAACAAATTGTCATTTTTATCCATATTACTCATAACCAAGCCTCTAACACTAATATATTTTTTTAGTATTTTTTCAACTACCTGAACAACAGGTATAACACGAACTTTATCTCCTTTTCCAAGAACTTTAACTTGATGCTGATAAAAATCCACATCACTTATTTTTAACGCTACTAACTCTGCCCTACGTAAACCTAAACAATAAAGCATTTCTACAATTAGTAAATCTCTGATCGAGTTAAAATCCTCTAACCCATCTAACCTCTCTCTCACTGCATCAATTTCATTTACAGAAAAAGGTAATTGAAGTTTCTTCTCTACTTTCAACGAACGATGAAGTTGCAAAGGACTAACATCTACTTCTTCTATTTTTTGCAAAAACTTGTAATAAGAACGCAACGAGCTCATTTTTCTATTAATCGAACGATTACTAACTCCCTGCTCAGATAATTCTACTATCCACAATCGCACACCATCATACTTAACAGTCAAATAATCTAAATCTTTCGATGCTAAAAAATCCACATAAGTAACTATATCATATTCATAAGCCTTAATTGTTTCAGCAGAATAATTTTTCTCTTTATACAAATACTCGATAAATCTTTCTAAATTTTTATCCATAAAAAAACCGTTACAACAAAGTTAGTACTTTATTATAACGGTTTAGTATAAATTTGTTCACATTACTAGATTTCTACTGAATCACGTAAGTGTTGAACGTATGCAGCTTTCTGCATTTTGTCTCTTTTTAAAACAGATGGTTTTGAGAAGTGTTGACGAGATCTTAACTGACGTAATGTCCCAGTTCTGTCAAATTTTCTTTTGTAGCGCTTAAGTGCTCTATCAATATTTTCTCCATCTTTAATTGGAATGATCAACATGTTTTCATACACCTCCTCTCGTTTGTGGTGCAAAAGTAATCCTTTTTTTATACAGCACAATAAAAAAAACACTTTTTTTAATTATTTGTGAGCCAAACTTTAAATTCAGTTACTCGTTCCCTACTTACAATCACTTCATCTTTATATGATTCTAACACGATTTTGAGTCTTGATGTTGATAGTTGCAAAATCTCTTTTATAAAACTTAAAGCAACTACCTGTTTGCGATTTACACGATAAAACACCTTCGGATCAAGAGTTTCAACGACATTCTCAATAGAAGAATCATCTAATAAATATGAACGTCCTTCATTTGTATGAATATAAATACCTCTATCTTCTCGAAACACACAAACCACGTCTTCAATTGCAACTAATTTAATTTGCATGCCCAATTTAATTACAAATCTTTTTATATAGTTATCCTTTTGGAAGTAATTTTTTATTTCTGACAATCCTGCAATAGTATTCAACCCTCTTGTATGAAGTTTATTAATTGCGCTCTTTAAATCTTCCTTTTCAATTGGTTTTAATAAATAATCAATACTATTGAGTTTAAAAGCTTTCAAGGCATATTGATCATAAGCTGTTACAAATACAATAGGGCATTTAATTTCTACTACATCAAAAATATCAAATGACACCCCATCTGATAACTGTACATCTGCTAATATCAAATCAGGCTCACTATTTTTTGAGAACCACTGGATCGCATCAACTACAGAATAAAGTACTTGTTCTACTTTGTATCCCAACTCCTCCAATATTCTAACCAACAATCTTGCTGCTGGTTTTTCATCTTCTATGATAACAATTCTCATATTTACAACATTTCAATAGGTAACTTAATCATAAAATATTTCTCACTATTTTCTACCAAAACTTCTTTATGATACGCTAAAGCATAACGTGATTTTAAATTCCTCAATCCTAATTTACTTGAATAGGTGTCCTCAACCTTGCTCAGCTTATCATTCTTAATTACTAAAAACTCGTTATCTACTATACTAATACTAACGTTTAATTTGTCTTGTGGTGGTATTGCATTATGTTTTATAATATTTTCTAAAATAGTTTGCATTGCTAAAGCGGGCATTGAATAATTATAGAAATTTTCAACTTCTTTAGATACCACAAAATCTATAGCATTTTCATAACGAACATTCATCAAATACATATAATCACGAGCAAATCTCATTTCCTCTCCTACTGTAGTTTTACTATTTTCGATTTGCTCAAGTACATAGCGATAAATATTTGTAAAAGATCGCGCAAATTGTTCTGCCTTCTGCGGGTCTTCCTGTATAATACTGATCAGTACATTTAAGTTATTAAACAAAAAATGAGGAGAAAGTTGTTCTTTCAAACTATTAATTTCAGCCTGCTTAAGAGCTACTTCTATTTGTTCTTTTCTAATTGCCAAATTCTTAATTCTATCATATAAGATAAATGCCAATACTGTCAACAAAACAAATATAGAGATTAAGATAATATATAGAAAATTCAAAAAAGTGAATCGCTCTGAGGTGAAAAAATCTATAAAACTAACTTTGTAAAACAATTTTAATAAAAGCGCCAAAAAAACATAATAGGAAATAATAGAAACAGTTATCCCACTAAGGACAAAAACAACTTGTCTTTGCCAAAACTGCTTTTTTTTATTTTGAAAAAACACTTTATCAAATAAACTTACGACTCCATAATTTGTCATATAAATCGCAAAACTTAATATCACCCCTAACAATGTATTTGTAGAAAACAAATAGGGACTGAATGAAGTTGCCTTATTACTTTGACTATAAAAAATGTAAGCAAGAAAAGCACTAATACACAGACTTACACAAAAAGCAATTATTAAGTGCTTTCCAAGGGTTACCCCTTGGTTATTTTTAATCTTATCTTTTATTCCTTTCAAAATCTTCTCATTTTTTTATTCAACAATATATTGCTAATTATTAAGTAGATGGTACTATAAGCACCTTAACAATACTGATCCCTAAAACAGCTGTTTTCGCAACTTGAGCATCTCCTCTAATTTAGCAAATACACCTCAAAGAAATATTATTATTTTTTGATATAATATTCACACTTTACTTCCCACAAGCTTCTTTTACTTTTATAGCTTGTTCTTTTCCCCAACTTGGATAAAAGGGTTTCTCTGAAGTTAGGCTGTCAAAATTATTTACAGCACGATTAACTAATTCACAATAAGCAGCAGTATCTATGCCTGTATATTTAGCAGATTGCAGATTAAAGTTTGCTTTCTGAAATAAGGCCCTTGGATTGTTCGGTTCGAGCAACAAGGCTTTGTCATATAGAGCGTTTACTTTACTTGATAGAGTCATTCCCTTATTCATCGGATCAGTTGTAATATCCAATGTCATGTTCAAAGCAGCTAAAACTAACCACTCAGCACTTTCTTTTTTCGCCACTTGAGTTTCAATCAACATAGCGTTTTGTTTTACTACTTTTTCTTTCTCCTCAGCATCTTTAATATTAAAACCTTCCGTTACTTGAATAAATACTTGGTAGTAAAAAGGAATCCAATTATCCTTTTCTGTATTAGCTATTCGTTCAAACATTGCTACAGCTTTTTTAGTATTCCCTTGTTTCCATTCACCAAACGCTTTGTCCATAGCAGCACTATACTTACCCTGTGCGTTGACTACTAATCCTATAAGCAGTAAGACAACTGTGATCTTTTTTTTCATGTTTTTACTTTTATTAATTAATACAGTAAAACTATAGACATCTACACTACAAGAAAAAAGAAGATGCACCAACTGTTGATATCAATGTTTGAATTGCAATTACAGATTGTCCAATTGATTTATTTTTTTATTACTACTAATTGTCCAGAAGAATCCTACGAATAGAAATCGCTTTGCAGCAGATGTTATCCCCACAGGCTGAACAGATGAATACTGAGATGAAAATTCATATGCGTAAACAGGATCTTGTCCAAACAGATTTTCTACAGAAAGAAATAATATCTTTTGGCTTGAAAGCAAATAAGACCAACTCAAACTAATCTTATTTACATCATTTGCTTTATGCTGTATATAGTCTAACTCATAAGGGTTATAAAACTTCCTACCACTCTTAAAAGTATTAGTAACACCAATCATTGATTTCCAATCATCAATCCAATATTTTAAAACAAACGATACATTGTGCTTAGCCACATAATTTGGCTGTATTTGTTTATCCCAATAAAACTCCCTTCGTTCTGAATCTAAAAACGAATAACTAATCCAATAAGTAACATTTTTAATAGACTTGTCATCTCTCCAAAAAACATCTATTCCTTTTGCATAACCACTTCCAGTATTTGCTATTTTGATATCATCAACTGTACCATGGTACTGCATAAGATTTGCATACTTTTTATAAAACACTTCAGCACGAAACGTTTGTTTATTTTTGTTGTAAGTATAGTTTATAGCATAGTGAGTAGACTTAAGCCAGTCGGGCTTCGAAATAGACCTTAAATACTGCAAATCATTAGTTTGATTAAATTGTCCATAAGCCAAAGACACCTGTGCATTATTCGTCATTTGATAAGCAAAGGCAAACCGTGGTTCTATAACGAATTCATTTACTTGATTATTCCAATTAGGACGAATACCGCTTCTTAAAGAAAAACGTGATGAAAACGACCAGGTGTTTTCTAAAAAAGCAGCATAAGTATTATTGACAATATTAAACTCTCGCGTTTTATTTACATTAGAGTCTTCATTACTTGCTTGTTCTAAAAAACCTTCAATTCCAACATTAAACCCAATTTTATTACTCCACTTATAGTACAACTTTACTTTTTGATGTAAATCCCAACCGTTTTCTTGATGAACGAGATCCCTATAGTTATTCTTTAGTTCTGTATAACCAAACCCCGTTCCTATTTCAAGTTTTAGAAATGGATTTAATTTAGTACTATAATGGCTATTCAAGTAAAGATTCTTTCCTGTAAAACCAATTGAATCTATGTCCTGATTAAAATTATTCTCTTTTGCAAATTGAGTCTTCGATAAGTCCATAGATGCATATAACTTATAAATCCCTTTTTTCAATTCCCTTTTAAAGCTTATCTCTCCTGACAAACCCTTATATGGCCTAATCATATCAAACTTCTGTGGAATAATACTCATATAAGGGCGCAAATCTAAATACCCTAAGCTAACCGCTAAAGAATTTTTATTCCACTGATGGCTCTTTGCTAAACTCAATCCTACAGAAGACAAGGACAAGTCCGTTCTATTGTTTTCAATATCATCACTCGTATTCAATTCTAAAATTCCCGAAAGAGCATTTCCATATTCTGCAGAATATGCTCCAGTAGAAAAAGACATTCCTTTAAATAAAAAAGGAGAATACTTGCTTCGTACAGGAAAATCGCCTGTCGAGAAAGTATAAGGCTGCCTTACTCGTAATCCATTGACAAAAATGCCCGTTTCTTCAGCCCTACCTCCACGAATCATTAACCTGCCATCTTCACTATTCACTTGAGCACCTGGCATTGTGCTCATAATAGCCATTATATCACCTGGACTCCCCGCAGTAGTAACAGCATCGAGTGAAGTAAATGCAGTAACCTTATCACGCCCTAAGGCTTTTATACCACCTACCTGAATTTGTATATTCTCTAATACATTGTTTTTAGAAAACAGCACATATATTTCTTTCGTATCATCCGAAAGATTTACCACCGTACTATTATCTAAATACAAGGCATGCCTAAATTGAAGCAAGCCTTCTATACTTTCCTTTTCTGTTTGAAAAACAAACTCTCCTTTTTGATTAGACAATGCCCCGTCATAAGTTCCTTCAAGAAATACATTAACCCCGTGAATAGGTACTTTTTTTTCATTAACTACAATACCCCTTATTTCTACTACTTGTGCAGACATTACTAATGGCAATAACAATAAGACCAACTGTTTTATCATGATTTTTATTTCAAAATAATCCCATTCTTAAAGGGGAATCAATTTTTTAAGCATGAGCTGTTTAAAAAACCGCCTTAACCGTTATCAATCTATCCTAAACCAAAAACCATTTACTTTAAAATAAAATTGGAGTATTTATAATTTGAATACTCCTAAAAGGAACCTTCTCATAAAAACTGTATTGACCTCTCCTGAAAAACTGTAAAGTTTTTAAAACAGTTAAATATGAAAAAAAGCAATGACGCAAGTCAAAAAAATAGAAAACAGAACTTGTACAGCAATAATAGGATTACTGAAATAAGTGTACAGTACAAAATAGGATTATCAACTATAACTGTATAACTATAGTAAGCCAATACGTATCTCATTCTTATATGATACTGTATGATACCATAATATAAACTTAATGCTCCCATAGTGTACCCATAAAACACCATACTTTTTATGGTTACACTATGGGACCACTATGGGAGCACTATGGGAACACCCAAAAGAAGAATAGTATTATGACACTAACTTTTGAAACAAATTCACCTCATCAAAACAATAAAACTCCAAGGATGCACATTCAAATAAAAAATACTTTTGTTTATAAATAACCTTATTCTTTCCCTATCACAAACCATAACTCTCAATCACAGTAAATTATGATCACCCACTATTGATTAACAAAATCGTACTTTCTACCATATATATGGTATTTTCATTATCTACTACCTATAAAAAAATTACAATACTTATTTTTGCACTTAATTAGAAACTCCCCATTAATATAAAACACATTAAAATTCGAATGAAAAAACTACTTAACAATACTATTGTAAGATTACTTTTAGGAGTAATAGTCGGCTTAATCATTGGTCCTTACTTAACAGATGGTTTATTACAAGTATTCTTATCTGGTCGTCATGTACTGGGGCAAATTATCTTATTCTTAGTACCATTAATCATCTTAGGTTTTGTCGTTTCATCAATTACAAAACTTAATACTAATTCGACTAAGGTAATTGGATTCTCCATCGTTATTGCTTATCTATCGAGCATAGGTGCCGGATTCTTTAGCTCGGCTTTAGGATTCAACATTATCCCTCATTTAGAAATAGCTAATAAAGCGAATAGCTTAAAAGAATTACCTGCTATGCTTTTCAAATTAGACATCCCTCCTGTTTTTGGAGTTATGACTTCTCTAACATTAGCACTTATGATTGGTATTGGAATTTTATGGACTCAATCAAAACCGTTAGAAAAAGCTTTCGATCATTTTAAAGATATTGTACTCCTATTGGTAAATAGAGTACTTGTTCCTATTTTACCTTTTTATATTATGGCAAACTTTGCCCTATTAAGTTATGAAGGTTCTATTCAATCACAGCTTCCTGTATTTTTAACAGTAATTATTATTGTAATTATAGCGCATTTTGTGTGGTTAGCATTTCTATACACTATCGCAGGAATCTATTCTAAACAAAATCCATGGGAAGTTATCAAACATTATCCACCTGCTTATTTAACAGCAGTAGGAACAATGTCGTCTGCGGCTTCTTTAGGTATGGCTTTACAATCTGCCCATAAAAGCAAAGTTCTAAAACCAGAAATCACTAACTTTACTATTCCATTCTTTTCAAATATTCACTTATGTGGTTCTGTTCTTACTGAGGTTTTCTTTGTAATGACAGTATCTCAAGTATTATATGGCTCAGTACCTGATATTGGTACAATGATTTTATTTATTGTACTTCTTGGAATATTTGCAATTGGAGCTCCTGGTGTACCGGGAGGAACAGTAATGGCTTCATTAGGAATCATCGCTTCTGTTTTAGGTTTTGATGATGCAGGGATTGCTTTAACATTGACTATTTTTGCATTACAAGATAGCTTTGGTACCGCTTGTAATATCGCAGGTGATGGGGCACTTAGTTTAATGGTAACAAAATATAGTGATAATAAACAAACAGCATAGTCTCTATAAATTACTATGTGGTTTACAATAGACATAAAATGATTAAAAAACTTTTAAACAATACCATATTCAGATTATTAACTGGCGTTGTATTAGGACTTATTGTAGGTCCTTATCTAACGGATGGATTACTGCAAATAATTCTTTCAGCAAAACATATATTAGGCCAGCTAATCTTATTCTTAGTCCCCTTAATCATTTTAGGTTTTATTGTTTCCTCTATTGCTAAATTAGATCAAAACTCTTCGATCATTATCGGATTTTCATTAATCATTGCTTACGCTTCAAGCGTAGGAGCCGGATTATTTAGTGCTTCTTTAGGATATAATATACTTCCATGGATAGATGTTCCTAAATCTACTTCTACATTAAATGAATTACCTGCTATGCTTTTCAAATTAGACATTCCTCCTATATTCGATGTAATGACTTCTTTGGTATTAGCCTTGATGCTTGGTTTAGGAATTTTATGGATACAGTCTAAAGAATTAGAAAAAGCCTTTGATCACTTTAGAGAAATCGTTCTTTTACTTGTAAATAGAGTTCTTGTTCCACTTCTCCCCCTATACATCGCCTGTAACTTTGCATTACTTAGCTATAGAGGCTCAATACAATCACAGTTACCTGTTTTTATCAAAGTAATTGCTATTGTTATTGTTGCTCACGTTGTTTGGATTGGGATCTTATATACTATAGCAGGCTTATATGCGCGTAAAAATCCTTGGGAAGTATTAAAGCATTATGGCCCTACTTACTTAACAGCATTAGGAACAATGTCATCTGCGGCCAGTTTAGGGGTTGCATTACAATCTGCTCACAAAAGTAAAATATTGAAACCTGAGGTATCTAACTTTACAATACCTTTCTTTTCTAACATTCACTTATGTGGAGCTATGATAACAGAAACATTCTTTGTAATGACAGTTTCCTTAGTTTTATACGGCCATCTACCAGATGTAACTACACTAATTCTATTTATAGTATTATTAGGAATATTTGCTTTAGGGGCACCTGGAGTACCAGGAGGTGCGTTAACGGCTTCTCTCGGGTTAATTACTCAATTATTAGGATTTGACGATGCAGGAATAGCCTTAACACTGACCATTTTTGCACTACAAGATAGTTTTGGTACTGCTTGCAACATTGTAGGAGATGGAGCACTTAGTTTAATGGTAACAACATTTCACGATAAACAGCATAAAAAAAGGGAAGCTAATTAGCTTCCCTTTTTTTATGCTGTTTAAAATAAACTTAGTCTTTTAAGATATTACGAGAGATTACTAATTTTTGAATCTCTGTAGTTCCCTCACCAATAGTACATAATTTAGAATCACGGTAGAACTTCTCAACTGGGAAGTCTTTTGTATAACCGTATCCTCCGTGAATTTGTACTGCTTCGTTAGAAACTTTCACACATACTTCAGATGCATACATCTTAGCCATTGCTCCTAATTTAGTAACAGGCTTGTTGTTATTCTTTAAGAATGCAGCTTTGTGTAATAATAACTCAGAAGCTTCAATCTCTGTAGCCATATCAGCTAATTTGAATCCAATCGCTTGGAATGAGCTAATAGGTTTACCAAATTGAACTCTTTCTTTTGAGTATTTTAAAGCAGCTTCATAAGCTCCTTTAGCAATACCTAAAGATAAAGCACCAATAGAGATACGTCCACCATCCAATACTTTCATTGCTTGGATAAACCCTTCTCCTACTTCACCTAAACGGTTAGCATCTGGTACGCGACAATTATCAAAGATAAGCTCTGCTGTTTCTGAAGCACGCATACCTAATTTGTTCTCTTTTTTACCGCTTGAAAAACCTGGAGTTCCTTTCTCAACAACAAATGCTGTCATACCGTGTGAATCTCCTTTTTCTCCTGTACGTACAATTACTACAGCTACGTTACCAGAAATTGCGTGTGTAATGAAGTTTTTTGCTCCATTTAATACCCAATGATCTCCATCTTTTACTGCAGTTGTACTCATACCTCCTGCATCAGAACCCGTATTGTGCTCTGTCAATCCCCAAGCACCAATCCATTCTCCTGTTGCTAACTTTGGAATCCATCTTTTCTTTTGTTCTTCGTTAGCAAAAGTTAAAATGTGATTTGTACATAATGAATTATGCGCCGCTACAGATAATCCGATTGATGAATCTACTTTTGAAATTTCTTCAACTACCGTAATATATTCATGATACCCAAGTCCAGACCCTCCATATTCTTCTGGTACAAGTACACCCATAAATCCCATTTCCCCTAATTTCTTGAACAAGTCTACTGGGAATATTTGTGCTTCGTCCCATTCCATAATATTTGGACGAATATGTTGTTCTGCAAAATCTCTGATTGATTGCGCAATCATTGCTTGAGTTTCGTTGTATTCAAAATTCATAGTTGATAGTTTTAATTCGTGAATTTCAAATATAAACTAATTATATCTACTTTGTCAATAGGGAATTTCTCAATTTTCACTAAATCCTGTTTATTAACAAAATCTCCATTCATACTCCTATACTTTACAACTTCCCTTGCTATAAAGTAATTCATATAAGGTAATTCTTTGATTTGATTAATTGTAGCTTCATTTATATTCAATAAAGTGTATGCCGGATAGGTCTTTAATGTGAAATATTTTGATAATTCTACCACAGTCTCCTCTGGTATACCTTTTACAAATTTTAACTGTTCAATTGACACAAATCCTCCTAAGCTTGCTCTCTCTTTTAATATCCTATCTGCATAGGCAGGACCAATTCCTCTTACTTTTTGTAAATCATCATTGGTTGCAGAATTAATACAAATTGGCTCAATAATCTCTTCTCTATCCTTTTTAGTCACCCCTTTCTTTTCATGCTTTAATTCCCCTTTCTGTTGATTAACCCATTTAGGAAATTTAAAATAAGAACTATATTTTTCTAACCACTCATCTGAAACATTGGTTACATTTTGAAATTCCTTTGCTGAATTCACATACAAATTTTTATCCCTAAATTGATGCAGTCTATCTATCTCTTCTTTACTCATATCAAATAAAAAACCCTTATAGTCACTAATAAAATTAGGATTAAAAGGGTATATAGTATCTTTTTTAAGGTGTTGTGATTGATATAAACTATCTATCAATAGAACTTTAGATAGATAAGATGAGGAAATAAAGGTAGTCTCTTGTTTATTGACTTTATTCTTGTTAATCGACACGAATAAAACAAATAAACTACTTTGAATAATAACCAATAAAACGATTAATATTATTAGTCCTCTTTTTTGAGATTTAGAATAATAGTAAAACTTTTGTTTGACAGAAGATAACATAGGTTTCTTTTTACAGAAAGTTAATCATTCCATCGGTAAAAAAAATACACTAATCAAATATCTTTTATAAATCAAAAACAGATGTTCTCTTAGTGTAGAAAAAATCCTTAATCTTTGCTAAAAAGGCTAATGTAACATATAGCGCAAAGGCTAATCCTAAAGTAAAAAAGGAAAGATATATAAAAAACAATCTTACACTTGTAACCCTCATTCCAAGTCTATCTGCAACACGCGTAGAAACTTTAAATCCGTATCTTTCAAAAAAGTGACGTAGGTTAGTTATCATATCTGTTTTTTTTTAGAATTACATAACAAAAATACAAATTATTGTTTCAAAAACCTCTTCCCTACCACACATTCTAAACATCTCCCTTTATCGCAATACTTTTTCTTCAAATGAACGAGTGCTTGACTGTCAACTATACTCCTAACTTTAATATTGTACTTTGCAAACAAACTTACAATACTATTTTTTTCAGAATTGATATTCATTCCAATATCAATTACCTCAGATAAATCATAATTTTCTATATTCTTACTCCGTTTATAAACTATCTGCATTGGCAAAATGACGTTTACAATTAAAAGATCTATAAAACTTCTTGTCATTCGCTTTGCTTGTTTTTTACTTTCCTTATTCAATACATAATGATTCTTCCAATAATCACTCACCTCAACATTAAAATAACTATACAATTCATCAATGTTATTACTCTCTAAAATTTGTGTAATTAGCGTTTGATAATTATAATACCAACTGGCTAACTGAGCTAGCCGAATAGTTGGAAAGTTTTGAGGACGCAACTGAAAAAACTGAAGTTCACCACTTGGCCTTTCTTTCAAATTATGTTTATGCTTCAAAAATTGCCATTCACTTTTTAACTGCCTTACATACTCATCTTCTACCTCATCATCTGTATGTAATAAGCCTACAACCCCAAAAAGTAACGCTTCTATTTGTATCAATAAATTAGCTTGTTTATAAACAACAGTTACTGGCAATTGACGTATCGCATCAAAAAAAACCTCTCCATTAGAATTTAAACCGAAGCTTCTCGCTAAAAAACAAAAGAATACTTGCTCCCAATGATAATTAGTCTCCTCTAACAACAATTCAATAGGTTTTGCTTTATACTCCAATCGCTCCACAAACAACCTATCTCTCCAAGACATCCAAGTAAACGCATCAACTTCACAAATAAACTCACCACATTTTAAAGGCTTTTTACTCAACAATAATTGACTACTTTTCTCTACAAGTTTACCATCTACATAATTTTCTAAAATCAACACGGGAATCTCTGTCCCATCTTCTCTAAAAACTGGCATATCATAATCCCATACCACATGTAAAATAACATTATTGTAACGATTGTCCTTTTCGTGATTATGAGCATACCATTCTGAAGCACATTTATGAATTTCTACATTACCTGCCCAAACTTGCTCATCTATCATCAACTTAGCATTAAAAAAATCAGGACCATCTAAGCCCGTAAATATTCCAGTGGAATAGATAATTATATTTTCATTATTAGCTGTGCGCAACTCATTTGAGTTAAAAAGTTGATTTGCCCACACGTAGTGAAGGAATGCTTCTTTCATAAAATAAAGGGCTATAATGGTTAATTTAATTCCTTTTAGGTATTTTTATAAAACTATTCCAAACATTTTTATATTATGAGAATACAATTAAGTTTTATTCAAATACTATTTATTTGCCTATCAATCAATTTGTTTGCACAAAAACCTAACCAAAATATACTAGTTGAATATGAAAGCTATTTAAATAACAAACTTGTTAATCAAGACAATCCAATTATGCTTATTAGCAATTTAGAGTATGCTTTTTTATATCAGAAAAAGCACCTTGATGTAGGCTTTGAAGATTATCCTTACGAACAATCTTATATCGATTTTAAAAACCAAGAATACTTATCCCTTGCTCAACTTGATTTAAAGTCAAGAATCAAAACAGTAGCTACTAATAGATATACTAATTTTCAACTGAATAGAGAAACTAAAAAGATTGCTGGATACACTTGTAAAAAAGCAACAATAGAAATAAACTCCAACAAATATACGTTATGGTATACTAATGCAATCAAAGCTAAAGGAAGTCCTTTATTATTAGGTTCTAACTTAGGTCTTGTTCTTGAAATAGACAGAAATGGTACTTATAAAATAACCGCTAAAAAAATAACACAAAACCTTTCTATAGATATTAATCCGTATCTAAAGTTAGAGGGGAGCAAAATGGTAGACCAAAAACTTTACAAAAAGAAAGTATGGGAAAGTCGATTCAAGACAATCCCTCTTTTTGAAAATGACCTTGTCAATTATTCTGACACCCTAATAAACAAACCTAATTTACAACGATTCGCTAAAGGAACACTTCTCGTAACCAAAGTAAAATTCCCTAAAATAAATAACACAGATCAAGTATTTGTAAACCTTACAGAACAATCAAACGGTGATGCTTATGATAGAGCTGGTAGTTTATTTTTGATACCTTATTATCATGAAATATCATTGATGGATGCTTTGGAAAAAGGCTTAGATATTTTACCTGTTTATCAAAACAAAGAGTCTTCTCATAAATATCAAGGGGTTGTTGCTACAAATAACTATACCCCTCCAATTGAGCTAATGCGATTCTTTACTCCCTTTGGAGTAAAAGGCTTTAATCATATTGAAGTATTAGATTACCAATGGCAAGACAAGGCTTTTTACAGACAAGAGATTACAGAGTTTGCCTCACTTATAAGCAATAGTGAATGGTATATTGGTGTATATATTGGAAACTACGACAAGGGGGGACATAAAATAAGTGCAGATATAACAATTCACCCAAACGGAAGTAAACAAACTGAGGTAATTAATATGATGCCTCTTTTCAACACAACAAATGTAATGGAGATGGAAGGGCAGAACTACCCTACAATGTTTGCAAGTTCAGAAGGTCTTAAAATAGAATTCACAGCTACAACAGACATGAAGAATGTGCGTTTACGCTATATTACAACAGGTCACGGTGGTTGGGCAAACGGAGATGAGTTTAATCCTAAACCAAACACAATCCTTTTAAACAACTCAAAGGTTCTTGATTATTTACCGTGGCGACAAGATTGTGGCTCTTACAGAGATTACAATCCCGCTTCAGGTAATTTTGAAACGGGCTTATCCTCTTCTGATTTAAGTAGATCCAACTGGTGTCCTGGTACCATTACCCCACCAATTTGGATTCCGTTAGGAGATATACCAAAAGGAACACATACCTTGCAAATCAAAATTCCAATGGGCAAACCAGAAGGTAAAAATCTCAGTTACTGGAATATATCAGGTGTATTATTTAGTGAATAAAAAAGGGACTTCATAAATGAAGTCCCTTTTTTATATTTTTTTCTTACATCAACGTCAAGAAGTTATTATGTAAAGAAGTTCCAAGCAATTCCAAATCTAAACATAAAGTCGCGGTATGGATTATTCGGTGCTGAATAGTAATTATACCCACTCATACTTGAATTAAAATGCTCAAGTTTCAAGTAAATACGTGCTGTACGCACTTTCATATTCACAAAGAAATCAAACACTGGGTAACCACCAATTTTTACTTTATCCTGAACAAAGAAATCTCCTAACAAAGGATTGTAATCATTACCATAGTATTTAGTAAAGTAACTAAAAGTAATACCAGTTTGGAACTTTAATGCTTTGTCAAAAAAAGCATCAGAGTAATACAATGTATTTCTTGTTACAAAATTAGGAACGTTCAAAATATTATCAGTTTGATCTACCTTTTGATATAAGAAAGTATTATCTAAACCAAACTTACCAACTTGAATATCTTTTGAAAGTTGTAATGACAAATAGTTGATTGTTTTTCCATACTGTTTAGGAGAAACTAACAATTGATTAGCAATTCCAAAATGATTGTACTCCATTGCATCATTTGAAAAATACAATTTATCTTTTAAAACTGAGTAGCTTCCTGATATAGAAACCCAAGGTGTATTAATAGTAGCATCAAATTGGTTTATTTTTTCGTTATTAAACTCTTTATACCAGTTGTATCCTACATAGTCACTTTGATATAAATAATAACTTAAATTACCCATTCTATTCAACTTTTGATATCCAAGATCAAAAGAAATATTATCAGATAATTTATAAAAAACATCAGCTTCTATATTACTTGTATCATCATCTCCCAAAGAAGTACTCAACAATAGATTTGCTTTCCAATTATTCTTGTGATAAGTATACTTACCCCCAATCATATTGATATTCTTCTCTAACTGATCAGGCACAATACCCCCATCAATGTGAGCTATACTTTTATAATAATAGCGGTATTTATAGAAGTCTGTAAAGAATTGAAATCTTCCTACAACATCAGATTGATAGGCAGCTCCAACACGATTAAATAAATTATAATAACGTGTTTTATTACTTATTTCACTTTGAAAAGCATCTCCGAATCTTGTTTTATCATCATACTGACTATTGACATTTCCTTGTTTATACTCAAAGAATTTATCTTCATAAGTAAACTCATGAGTCAACAATAAACCATTCTTAAAAGACTTGTTTAACTGATAATGGTGATTAAGATAAAAGCGTTTCCCTTTTAACATAGTTTCTACGTCGCGGAAATAAACATTTAATCGTTCACGTTTATTGTATGGAGCCTTACTCTCTTCAAATAAATCTAAATCACGAATACCTCCGTTTTCTTGATTCATTATATCTTGAAAAGTAAAGTGCGTTCTCAACAAATATTTTTTATTTGGAGAAATATAACTTGACCCTATTCTAAAATTACCTGTAGAAGATAATTGATTGATATACTTTCCTAAAGATCTCAATCCTTTGTACCCCACAAATAAATTTAAATTCTCACTTGTATTTAGAGTAATAAATGCATCAAGGTTTTGGCCTTGTTTCATAACACTTCTATAATACAAATCAGTATATGGCGTAGGAGAGGAATAATAATTAATATCATCTACATCTAAGTATGCAAATTGTTTCGCTTCAAAACCAAAACCCGGAAGAACATTGTTCTCTTTATAGTTATATTTTAAAACATTATAAGTTTGACCTTCATTTGCAAAAGGCAACAAGCCAAAAATATCTTTTCTTAAATAATTAAACGTATAATATTTCTTTACACTTAATGCAGTGTCAACAGCAATTGTATCATTCTTAATAGAAATAATCTTATAATCTCGAATAGGTGCTACTGAGTCTTTCTTGACTTTCTTTCTTAGACTCCCTATTTCTTTTTTACCATTGTTATCTTGTTCTTCGTCTGGACGATAACTACTTTGTTCTCCCAAGTTTTGGAATTGCCCATAAGAAGTTATAAAACAGAATAGAAACAGAAAAACACCTAAGTACTTTCGCATACAAACTAAATTTGGACAAAGGTAATTTTATTTTTTAATTAAATAAAAAAAGCCATCCGAAGATGGCTTTCTTATTCACATTTGGACACTTATTTTTTAGCCCATATTAATTTTGAATTCATTTTGTCACCACCCATTCGAGCAGCAGCAGCATCTTTATTTGCTTTATTTACAAGATCTAAATCACTTGGATAAGTAATTCTCTCTGGTAAATCAGTTAAGTTTTCTAAAGGCACAAAAGTATAAGACGTTTCTCCATTAGGACCTTTTGCAATCAAATCATGTGTTTGACCTGGTAAAAGTAATGTTTTTGGATACTTTGTTCTTCTATACTCTGCCCAAGCCTCGTAAGGCTGTAAATAAAGAGCAATGTACTTTTGTGTTAAAACTGTCTCTTCACTTGCAGCAGGTAATGAACTCACATAGGTATCAATATCAGCTTGAGCTACGCCCCAACGCGCCATAGAAGCAGCAACACCTTTTCTATACTCTGCATCATCCCAGTTCTTATTTTCAGAAACCAAAAATGCAACCTCAGCATACTCCATTAACACTTCACCATAATCAGCTTTATAAACTGCTGCACCAAACTGAGAAGCAGCTCCTCTTTGTGATCCTGTAAAGTTATCTTGTAATCCGATAGGAAATCCTGTATAAAAACTTGCATCACGATCAACGTAGTTTCCAACCTCAACGCTTGGAGCACTTGTATCTTCAGGATCAGAGTAAAATAAAACTCTAACTTCATTTTCAACACCTGCGTCATCTTTTTTCAGATTAGTTTTAGGTGCAACCATTCTGAATAAACGTGGATCAACTTTTCCTGCAAAAACATTAGTCTCCCCTTTTAATAGTTCGACAAATGTATTAGTCGGTGCAAAATCATTACGATTATCAATAAATGCTGCTGTATAAAATGGTGCAGGATTTATCTTATCATTTTGAAACACTTGAATTACATTATCTTCATTTGATTCCATCACTCCACTTGCAATAGCCTCATTAATATGAACTTGAGCTTCTGGAATAACATTTTTTACACGATTAGCAATTTTTAACCTTAATGAATTTGCAAAACGTTTTAAAACAATTGGTCTTCTAAATAGGTTATCTCCACTTGAAAACACATTATTTGCTTGTAAATTCACAGATTCTGCAGCCTCTTTCAACTCTTTCATCAAATCTTTATAAATTTTTTCTTGAGGAGCAAACTTTGGAGTAGCTTTTTCATTATCAGTTCCAATTGTCATCCCTTCAAAATCAGGATCATCACTACCATAAGAATAGTAAGGAATATCTCCATAAATTTCTAAAGCTTGTAACTGAGCATACGCAATCATAACACGTGCTGCTGCTAATTGATTTTTAGGATCTCCATACGCAGCAATTTTTGCTTCATTTGCTGGATCTTCTAAAATATCAATAATTGTTTTATATTTCTTTACTGCTAAAAATATATCACGGTATAAACTATTATTTACACCAACTCTAAACTGATATCTATCTTCTGCAGTATAGTTTCTTTGTGCTGAATACTGTACCCAAGGTAATGCCATACGAGCAGAAGGAAACCCTCCTCTTGTATTAGTCATTAAAGCCTTGTTAGCTCCATTAAATATTCCCGTTGTACGAACTTCTGTAGGTTTATTTGGGTTTACATTTATGTCTTCTAAATCCTTATCACAACTTACTAAAGTAAGTACACAAGCAATGAAAGACAATTTATATATAAGCTTTTTCATAATACTCTTTAGAATTTAAATTTAACATTCATCCCATATGTTCTTGTAGAAGGTAAAGAAGCTCCTTCAATAGCTTGGATATTTCCACTTCCATATGAAGCCATTTCAGGATCCATACCTTTCCAAGCAAGATTCCAAGTAAATAAGTTACGACCGAACATAGAAATAGTAATTCCTTTAAAAGGTCCAACCCACTTAGTAGGTAAATCATATCCTAAAGATATCTCACGTAATTTCACATAGTCAGCATCAAAAATGTTCTGTGCATCAACTGTAGTTTGATGAGCTTTAGCCCAATCAATTGCATCTACAACTTTATCATTTTTAGTTCCATCTTCTTTAACTCCATCTAAAATCACACCTTTCTCACGGATCCCATCAACTGCAGTTTCTTCTAACATACCAGAGTACATTCCGAACATATGAGAAGTAGAATAATATTTACCTCCTTTTTGAATATCAAGTAAAACTCCTAAACGGAAATTTTTGTACTGGAAGCTGTTACGAATACCCATATTATAATCAGGCAAATATGAACCTAAAGCTTGTACTCCTGTTGATTTATATAAACCATTCGCTCCTACTACTTTATTACCATTTGCATCTCTTACATAATCTTTACCATAAATCTGTCCATAAGCCTCACCTACTTTTCCTTGCAAAGAAACATTAAATGGTGCTCTTGTTATTTCAACTGACTCAACTCCATCAGCTAATCTTGTTAACTCATTTTTATTTTTAGAGAAGTTCCAAGAAATATCCCATGAAAAATCAGGTGTTCTAATTGGAGCTAAATTAACTGTAGCCTCAAGCCCTTTGTTTTTCATATCTCCAGCATTCAACCATTTATAAGCAAATCCTGTAGCTGGGTCATACTGTACTCTTGTAATAAGATCCTTAGTGTCAATTTGGTAATAAGAAACTTCGAAACCTACTCTATTATTTAAGAATGCAGCCTCTAAACCAATTTCTTTAGTAGTCATCATCTCTGGCTTTAAGTCAGGATTGTTAGCCGTAGAACTTAATGAATACGTAGGAGAACCTAAGAAAGGCCCATCTAAATTAAAGTAATCATTTGTTCTATAAGCATCAGTATCATTACCTACTTGTGCCCATCCTAATCTTAATTTACCGAACGATAACCAATCAACTTCTGGTAATAAAGTTGAGAAAATAAATGTACCTGTTACAGAAGGATAAGTAACTGACTTCTTCACTGTAGAGAACCAATCCGTACGCGTTGTACCTTCTAAGAATAAGAATTCCTTATAGTTTAAGCTAACAGAACCAAACACACTGTTTGTTCTCATATGAGTTTTATCATTCGAAGATTGAGCAGGAGAATTACTATTGCTTAAATTATATAAGTTAGGTAAATCTAAACCTCCAACTGTAGTTCCATACAAATAATCTCTTCTTTTCTCACTTCTATTAACTCCAACGAAAGCGTTTAATCCAAAATCACCAAAATGATCATCATAATGCAAACGACCTTCATAGTTATACTCAGAAATATTACGTTTTAAAATACTATAACTTGAAGTAGCTTGAGAACCAACGGCAACTTGCTCTTCTACTGTAAAACTATAACGATCCCCATATACAGTACCTACTGCATATAATTTATCACTAAAGTTATAAGTCAACTTCACATTTCCATAAGTTCTATTACGAACATCTTGAGAAGTATTTTCATGAACTACCCAATAAGGGTTATCAGAATATGCAGGTCTTGCATCATTCCAATCATTTCTATTCCAAGATCTTTGATTGCCATTCTCTAATTTATAGTCTTGAAGCTTTTTAAAATCCAATTGTCTTTGAGACCATTGAAAGAATTTCTGAGCTACAGAATTATCTCCATACCCAACCTCAGGTCTATTAAATCCTTTAGTATAAACATAACTAATGTTTGTTTCCGCTTTTAACTTATCAGTTAACTGAGTAGAAGCATTTACAGTAAAGTTATTTTTCTGTAACTTAGAATTAGGAACAATACCTTCAGTAACATTATTACTAAAAGACATTCTAACATTACTATCTTTATAAGACTTACCTACAGCTACAGATTGATTATGCGTAATACCAGTTCTAAAGAAAGATCTTACATCATTTTTAGATTTAACCCAAGGTACTTCTTTCATATAGTCATTAGAAAATTCAGGATCGAAAGCATACCATGGTAAATACATTGTACCATCTAACTTAGGCCCCCAGCTTTCATCAGTAGAATATTCTGGGATATTATACATTTTCCCGTCAATCTCAACTTGAGACCACTCTGGAGAAGAACCACCTCCATAAGAGTTTTGCATTTTAGGCATAATGTTTACACTCTCAAAAGTAATTCCAGTGTTAACCTCAATATCTGTACGACCATTCTTCGCAGATTTAGTAGTATAAATGATTACACCATTACCCCCTCTATTTCCATATAAAGCAGAAGCAGGTCCTCCTTTTAATACAGTTACAGATTCGATTTCATCTGGATTTATATCTGCAGACGTATCACCATAGTCACGTCCACCAGCACCTCTTTGCATATTAGTATCCCCAAAGTTACTATTATCCAAAGGCACCCCATCAACAACGATTAAAGGTTGGTTGTTTCCTGTTACAGATTTAATACCACGTAAAACGATACGTGCAGAACCTCCCATTGAAGATGGAGAAGTCACTTGTAAACCAGCAACATTACCAGACAATGCATTTACTGCGTTTGTTTGTCCAGCTCCTGATAATTCATCTCCTTTAACTTCCTGAGAAGAATAACCAAGTTTCTTTTTGTCACGCTTAATACCCAAAGCTGTTACTACAACTTCATCAAGCATTTCTTCATCACTTGTCATTGCAACATTAAAAACTGATGCAGTACCGACAGTGTGTTTAACGTCTTTCATTCCCACAAAAGAAAAAACAAGAACATCACCTGTTTTCGCTTTAAGAGAATACTTCCCATCTAAATCAGTTTGTGTACCATTTGTAGTACCACTGATTACAACAGAAACCCCAGGAAGAGGAAGCCCCTCTTCGCTTACAACTCCGCTAAGAGTCTTTTCTTGTGCGAAACCAACCTGTACAAATAGGGTCAGAATACACATAAAGATCCAAGTAAACTTTGATTTCATTATTATTATTTTGATTAGTTAGTATAACAAATCTAACAAAAGATTTTAAATAACATTAACTTTTGAAAGTTTTTTTTAGCAATCACAATATACATAGTTCAATAATAAACCATAATATATATCAAAAAAACAACAATGCAGTGATAAATGTATAAAATACACAATACACAAAATCCTTGCAAACCCTTATAAACATTGATATTTCTAAAAAAAAACATAAAAAAAGCCAATGATGTGCATCATTGGCTTTTTTTTGTTTTAAGTCTTAACGTGTTCCTCCGGCCCACCATACATTTTCTGTATAAACATATGATCCATCTCCGTAAGCAGCTCTTACATTTGGATTATTCGATACGTCACTATTTCCATAAGGATAACGTTTCGGAAATAATTCAGGATTTCTATGTTTCAATTCTATCAAATTCTCACCCATTGCCTTCCATCTTCTAATATCATTAAAAGCTTCTATACTTTCTACTTCAAAGAAAGAAATATACTTTTCTTGTGCAATACGTTTTAAAAGATCTAAACCTGATAAACTAGCAGGAATATTTCTTACATAACCCGGATAAGTAAATGTTTGCTTTTTATTCAATCCAGCTTCAACTGCTAATTTTAGAGTTTCTACCGCATCAGCTGTTTTATTTAACCTTGCTTCAGCTTCAGCTTTAATAAAAAGTAACTCGTGGTAACTCATTAAATAGATAGCATTTCGAGCATTTCTATCATCATTATCTGTAAAATATGACAATCCTGATGGAGAATATAATGCTTGCCCAATCGCAACATCAGTTGAATGGTCAATTAATTTAATTTCCTTAGCTGCATCACCTTCACCTATTTTAACAAAATAATCATTTAATCGTGGATCTTGAGGATCAATTGAGCTCATTAAATCAAATAATGTTTTTGAAGAAGCTAAACCAGCGCGAGAGTCATAAAAATTATAAAAAGTATAATCAACCTTACCATTTTGATATCTAAAATCTTGTGCACTATTTTCAAAAGATAAAGCTACATTATCTAAAACTGCTTGATAATTAGGTTGAACAGCAGAAAGTCTCATTAAATACTTTGCCTTCAATCCATAAGCTGCTTTTTTCCAACTTTTTACATTTCCTCCTGAATAAATAATATCTTGATTTCCTAATGAACCATACTTACTTGTTTTATCAAGATTAGCAATACTTTCATCTAACAATCTAAATATCTCTTTATAAATATCTTCTTGTTTATCCAACTTAGCTTGTGGATTTTCCAAAGGCCTTAAAGCCTCAAAATAAGGAATATCACCAAACAAATCAGTCAAAATACCTAAATTAAATGCCGTCATAATTTGAGCTACACCTAAAGTATGATAATTTCCTGCCTCTTCCCCACCTTCTGAACACTTATTAATAATAATATGAAGGTTACGTAAATTTCTATAAAGTGAATTCCAGTTATTATTATATGTTGTATTGGCAATAGGTTCATTTAATCTAGCTTGCGCATTATGCATTTGGGCATGAGCCCCACCTAACAACTCTGTATAAACAGAAGCATAAAAGGCTAAATCACCTCCAATCCCATTATAAGCGGAACTATTCATAACATCTGTAATAATGTATTTAGATTCCATAAACTCTGGGTCGTTCTGATTTTTATTAATGTCATCCATTTTGTCTTCAGAACAAGACTGAAGTACAAAAGAAGATGCTACTAATCCTAATAAAATATATTTAATTCTTTTCATTTCTCTTAATTATTAAAATGTAACATTTACTGAGAAGCCTAAACTCTTAGCTTGTGGAATAGAATAATGCTCAAATCCACCACTCATATTATTATTTCCTTGAGAAGCCTCAGGATCTAAATTAGGCATCTTAGACCATAATAATAAATTTCTTGCAAATGCAGAAACTCGTAAGTTAATTTTATCCTTCCAAATGTTATTAAAAGAATAACCTAAACTAACATCACGCAATTTTACAAAACTCGCATCATAAACATTACTTTCAGTAATACTACTCATAACGTTCTCATACACTTGTCTACTGCTTGCATCTATCTCAATATCATTTTTAACGAAAGTACCATTTACTTCACGAACACCATCAAAAATGAAAGCTTGCTCTCTATCTCCTGTACTTGCTGCTGTTCCATATAGCTTCATTCCCATATTTGAACCACTATACATTTTTCCACCATTTTTCCACTCAACAGTAGCACTCATGTTCCAGTTCTTCCAACTTACACTTGTAGATCCTCCTAAAATAAACTTTGGAGCTACTTCTCCAATTGCTTTTGCATTACCTGCAATAGGCATACCTTTATCATTAACAATAATCTGACCTTCGTCATTTCTTACAAATGATTTTCCATAAATTACAGGGAAACGATCACCTGCTTGTGCTCTAATTTGAGGTTCAACAAAACCTCCTAAAGAAATATTCTCAACTCCCTCTTTCAATTCATCAACTTTTGAATCAACTTTTGAGAAGTTAGCATTTAAGTTCCATTTCCAATCAGTTGTTTGAACTACATTGAAAAATGCAGTAATCTCATGAGCTACTGTATGTAATTTACCTCCATTTGTTACTAATGAACTTGCTCCTGTAGATCCAGATAATGGCACAGGGAAGATTTGATCCTTAACATCTTGACGAGAGAAAGTATAATCTAAACCAACTCTATTATTAAAAAATCTAAAATCTGCTCCTAACTCCCATGATTTAGTATTCTGAGGTTTTAGATTTGGATCATAAATAGTAGGACTTGCAACATAAGACATTGCTCCATTTACAGGATATAAGACTGGGTTACTTGACCAAAAACCACCAGAATAACTTGGTGTATAGAAATAATTATTTAAGTAATCTCCAGCTTGACCAACTTCTGCATAAGAAGCTCTAACTTTTGCAAAACTTAAGCCCGACATTCCTTTTAACCCTTCTAGTTCAGTTACTACAAATCCTAACGACACAGAAGGATAAACAAAGTCTCTATTTCCTCTTGGCATAGATGATACAATATCTTTACGAATAGTACCATTTAAAAATAACATATCCTTATATGATAAACCTACATTTGAAAAGAAACCTACATTTCTCTTTTTTCTACGAGTTTCTTCTGAAGTTACGTCAACAGCGTTACTAATTGTAGCCCACCCTCCAAAATTGAAACGCGAACCATAATCATTGTAACCTTTATTATTAGTCTCATTTACTTCATTTCCAACCATAACATCTAAACGGAAATTATCTCCTAATAACATGTCATAATTAATTGTAAATAAAGAGTTCATAACAGTACTTGTAACTCCAAATAAATTAATATTTGCAGTAGATCCACTTAAATTATGACCAGTACCAAATTCATATACATTGCGATAATGAGTAGTATAATTATCCAATCCACCTTGATAACGAATAGTTAAGTTCTTAGAACCATCATGGCTAATTTCAGGTGAATAAGCAATATGAGCATTTCCAAAGAAACGACTTGTTTTTTCACTAAATTCATTATGTTCTGCAGCCCAATATGGATTGTTGAATGATCCATTTCTAAAGTGAACTTGTTCATATTCATTAGTAGGTGTAGCAAATGGAATACCTGCTTGATCATAACTTACTGGCGCTCCATAAATACCAGGTAAAACTGAGTTATTAGCAGCTGATGCTTTATAAATATCACTAGTTATATAATTACCCGAAAAACCTGTTGTCCATTCTTTATTTAACTTAGTTTCAGCAGCTAACTTAATAGTAGTACGTTTCATATCTGTACCTGGCATAATTCCATCTTGAGTAGTATTTCCTAAACCAAAAGAATAATTTGTTTTACCAGTATTTTGACTAATATTAAAATTATTTGTCAAAGTACGTCCTGTTCTAAAATAAGCATCAATATTATCATATACACCTGGCTCAACCCAAGGATCTAAACCTGCTTTTAATCTTTGAGGAACATAATACTTACCTGGTCTTAAAATACCTCCATTAAGTTTATTTGCTACATTACCACCATACACAGCGTCGTTTGGCAACTCAGAAATCTTCGGCCCCCAAGACATTGAACTCACTGGATCATATTTTCCGCCAGATCCTTGTGCATATTCTTTTTGTAAATTTGGTTTCTTAGATAACGTTTCAAAACTTGTAGTCGTACTAAAACTAATAACAGGCTTACCTTCTACTAAACCTTTACCACTTTTAGTAGTAATAACAACAACCCCGTTAGACGCGCGAATACCATACAATGCTGAGGCAGCTTGTCCTTTTAAGATATTGATAGTTTCAATATCACTAGGGTCAATATCAACTCCTCTGTTTGCAATATCTGCACCACTTGTACTGTTACCAGTAGAGAATGGAGCTGTTGATTCTACAGGCATTCCGTCGATAACGTATAATGGAGTGTTGTTTCCTGTAAAAGATCGTGCACCACGAATAACAATTTGAGAAGAAGCTCCAGGTGCTCCAGAAGACGGTGTAATTTGTACTCCCGCTAATTTACCTTGTAAAGCACTTGCTAAACTACTATTCTCAGTTTTGTTAATTTCTGAAGCTTTCAGCTCTTGAGTAGCATAACCTAAAGCCTTAGAACTTCTTTTAATCCCCATCGCAGTAACAACAACCTCCTCTAGTTGATTGTCATCAGCTTCCATAGAAACATTAAATACACTCGCCGTAGAAACTTTATGTTTAATGTCTTTCATTCCAATAAATGAAAACACTAAAACATCTCCTGTTTTAACATTGATTGAGTATTTACCGTCAAGATCTGTTTGAGTACCCTCTTGAGTACCTTGAATAATAACAGAAACCCCTGGCAATGGTAAACCATCTTCACTTACAACTCCCGTAAGTGTTTTGTTTTGAGCAAAACCTATTTGAGCTATAACAACAAATAAGAACGTCAAAAACCAATTAAGTCTTGATTTCATCATTTAAAAATTGATTAGTTAGTGGGACAAATCTAACAAATAAATTCAATTTTCAAAGCATTTTAAACCCTTACCAAAACAATTATAATAACGCATATGTAATAAAAACAATTAAAAACTTAAATTAAAATAAAATATTAACCACAAAATAATAAAAATACCAAAACAACATTTGAAAATTATCCAAAAAAAGACTAAAATTTAACACAAGAAATTTAAATAATTTTAATAAAAAGAATTGTTAAAAAAATAAATAATACAATAATAACAACCTATTTATCTAGTAACTTTTTTCAAGAAAACAAAGAGTATTATTCTTCTGAACGAAACCACTTACCAAATAATTTAATAATATAAAGAAGGTTATATCTTATACAAAAGCATTCATATAAGATGTATTATAACAATTATATTATTGCTAAAAAACTTAAAGAAAAAAGGAGCTGTCTTGCTAAGACAGCTCCTTTTCAGTTCTATTATGGTACTATAATAATTCCAGATTATTATTTTTAATATTTTAGTTATTATAAACAGGATTATTTAACATTTCATCTTGCGGAACCATAAAAGTCATCTTTGGATCATCAAAACTAAAATTAGCATTAGGAAAATAAATGTGGTTACTACCATATTTAAAATCTGCTTTATTACGTTTAATAGCAGCATAGGCTTTTCCCTCGCCCCATAACTCAATACGTATTTGCAATAAAATTTCGTCTTTTAAGTTACTACCACTTAAATTATCAACGAATGTTACATCTGCCATTCTTAGAGCTAAGAATTCTTTTAAAATTTCTTTGGCAGCTGCTTCTTGTCCAAGTCTTGCTTTTACTTCAGCATTTAACAAGTACATTTCTTCAACTCTCATAAATACATAATCAGATTCAATTATACGCTGTCCTCCAAAAAGCTTTCCTTTAGCAGAATAAAATTTATTTGCCGGAACATTATTCTCTTTTCCAATATTCATTGTTACTCCTGTAACATCTGTTACAACATTACTAACAAATTGCTGTTTACGAACATCTTTATCTGGTATTGCTTTATACAATTCTGTTGACATACCTTTTGTATCACCAACATATGCATAGCTATATGTATAAACATCCATCTGACCCCACCAAGAAACTAAATCTAAATTATTCTCCGAAGTCAAAACAGCACCCCACATCCAGTTAGGGTTGCTAGACATCTTATTAAATCCACCTAATAGTCCTTCTTTAGAAGCAAGAGGATAAGCACCACTTAAAATAATATCATCTGTTAATTTTGCGGCTTCGATTAAAGCATCATTTGTCCCTTTAGTAGCATAAACATAGGCAAGTATTCCTTTTGTAACTGAGTAATTCAAATTCTTTTCTTTTCCAACAGCACCAACTTCTTCAAACAGCCTCATTGAATCAGTCAAATCTGTAATCATAAATTCAAAAACTTCTTGAGTAGTCTTTGCTGATAAATTTTCCAATACAGGAGCCGGATAAATAGGAAGTAGTTTTTCATTTGCTTCATAGCCTTTTGTATACATAACAACAAGATTATAGTACATATACGCTCTTAAAGCTTTTGCTTCAGCTAAAACCTTTTTTTCCGTATTATTAATTTCTTTACCTTCATATCCGGCAATTATATTATTTGCACCACGTACCATATAATAATAAAACCTCCAAGGCTTATAATTTTCATGACTTGTAAAGTTTATTATATTTTGAAGATTTGAAATTTTATCATACCAACCATATGTAGAAGTATTTAAATTAACATCTCCAGCCAACATATCAGTATAAATATCATATCCTTTTTGTCCAAAATCATCATGCCCTGTTGTACCACCTGAAAACTCTTTAATATTGTATGTATAAAGTCCCTTTATAGTTGCTATTCCCAAATGAGGTGAGTTCTCAGAAATTTTATCTATATCAGATTTTGAAATAGTATCAGTTGCAGATAGTTCTAAGAAATCTTTTGAACAGGCCCCAAACATAAGTCCTACGCTTAAAGCTAATAATATTATTTTTTTCATGTTTTTTTCGATTAATTAGTAATTAAAATTTAACTTTTACTCCACCTGTAATAGTTGTCAAAGGAGCATACTGATAAGTTGAAGATTGTCCAAACTCAGATGTAGCAGGATTAAACCCATCTCTTTTGGTAAATAAAAATAAATTGTCACCAGATACATAAAAACTTAAATCGGCTAATCCTAATTGTTTTACAAATAGCTTTGGCAATGTGTATCCTAAACGAATATTATTAATACTTAAAAAATCTGACTTTGTTAAGAAACGAGTAGACACTCCATTTACACTTGCATCAACATTACTTGAAATACGAGGCACATCAGTAATATCTCCAGGTTTTTGCCATCTGTTATCAATGTCTTTATGCCAGTTATTTCCCCCTATTTTATCGTTATTCATTAAACTTGCATAAGCACTGTCATAAGCATAACCACCAACACTATATAGCATTTGCACAGATAGTTCCCATCCTTTATAGCCTGTATTAAGATTTATACCTCCTCTAAGTTTTGGAATAGCAGATTTACCAACATATTGTTGTGTACCTTTCGCATAATCAAAAGTTTTTTCCTTAGTTAACTGACCTTCTTTATCTGGATTATCTGCTAAGAAATCAGTTAATGAAGCAACATATTGCTTGTCTCCATTACCATCAATATAAGTATATGTATACCATTGTGCTCTTCCTGTCTCACTATCAACTCCAGCCCATTCTCTCATATAAAAATCAGCAATAGAGTGTCCTGATGAACGTCCATACAATCCATCAATATCAAGCACTTTTTCTTGTCCTGTAGAAGGATCAATTGGCATATTGATTAACTTGTTTTTTAAATACTCACCATTGATTGAAATATCAAAATAAGCGTCTTTAGTTTGCAATACGTGTCCAACTACATTAAATTCTACCCCTTGATTTCTCAATTTACCGTCATTCACTGTCATCATAGAATAACCAGCAGAAGGCCCTACTTTACGAGTAAAGATCAAATCATCTGTATCTTTTAAATAATAATCAACCGACACATCTAAATATTTCTTTAAACTAACTTCGATACCTGTCTGAAACATTTTTGATTTTTCCCAAGTTAAATCAGCATTTCCAACAACAGTTTCATAAATTGCTAAATCACCTCCATAGGTACCAACTTGCCACAAATTTTCACCTGGATGGTTACTTCCTACTCCTTGATCTCCAATTACACCATAACTTGTTTTTAATTTTAAATTACTAATCAAGTCCTGATTAAGCATAAACTCTTCTCTTGATGCAACCCAAGACAAACCAACTGACCCAAATGTTCCCCATTTATCATTTTTAAATCTTGAAGAACCATCACGTCTAATTGTTCCTGATAAGAAATACTTCCCAGCATAGTCATAGTTCAGTTGCCCGAAATAACTTTCAATAGCATATCTATTTTTGTACCCTGAAGAAGGACTTGAACTTGATCCATTATTAATCTCAGTACTATTTGGATCAGCCAAATTATTTTTACTTATATCATTATATCTTGATTCATAATAACTATTTTCATGAGCAGCAAGAACTTCAAAACCATGAGCGCCAAAAGATTTTTTATAACGTAATAACTTTAACCAGTTATAAGTAAAAAGTTCTGTTTTTACTTTAAAGATAGACCCTCCCATCGTAGCAGCAGAACCATAATATCTATTATTTAATCTATCTCTAGTATTATTATAATATTGTCCTCCCACATTAGTTTCAAATGTTAACCCTTCAGCAATACTTACAGTAAAAGCTGCATTAGCACTTACTTCATCTCTTGTACTTCTATCCTTTCCATAATTTGCATCACCAACAGCATTAGTTAAAGCACCAAAACCACGTCCTGCCCCATAATCATATTGATTTCCTCCGTAAATATCCTTAACAAAATTTCCTTCTTTATCACGTAAAAATAAAGGATAGATAGATGGAATATTATTGGTAAACCAGAATACACTCCCAGAATCACTTGACTGTCCGGCGTTATTACTTTGAGAATGAGTATAGCCAATATTCATCTTCGCATCTAGCCAATCTTTAGGTTTATGTTGCAAATTTAAACGAGCTGTTAATCTTTCATAATCAGAATTCACAGAATAACCCTCATCTTTTAAATACCCTAAAGAAGAAAAGTAAGATGTCTTATCAGCAGATCCCCCCATATTAACATTAGCTTCAATACGTCTTGAAGATTGAAAAGCATAGTCTCTCCAATTTTCAGGGCTATACTTTCTTGTTACACCGTCACGTACTTTTCCTGTAGCAGGATCAATCAATTCACCTCCATTTGCAACATTCCACATATTATATCGAGGATCTATACCATAACGTTGTCCAAACAAATTATTACCAGCCCAAACATTTGCTTGATCATCTGTTAAATGTTCTTTGACCTTACCATAGTTTGCAAGTCCTTCATAAGAATACTCAATATACTGCTCTGGAGAAGTTACAACATTATAATCAGGCAAAGCTCTCCAGTTAACACCTGTTTTCATATCCACTTCAATAAATGAACCTGAAGCTCCCTTACCTGTCTTAGTATTAATAATAACAACACCATTAGCACCACGTGCCCCATAAATTGCAGTTGCAGTAGCATCTTTAAGTACCGTCATAGAACCAATATCTGCAGGATTAATAGAACTAATGTTACCAAAGTATGGAACACCATCTACAATGTAAAGAGGACTTCTATTACCATTAACAGAACCAAATCCACGAATACGAACAGTAGGCTCAGCACCTGGCTGCCCTGTTGAAGCAATAACTCGTACACCTGCAGCCTCACCAGCTAACGCTGCTACAGCATTAGAGACATTCTTTTTTTCAATTTGTTTCGCTTCTACTTGTGATGCAGAACCAGTAAATGATTCTTTTGTAGCTGTACCATATCCAACTACAATTACTTCATCTAACATATTGTCTTCAGCAATCATAGTTACGTTATGAATAGGTGTCCCACCTACTTTATACGTAACGTCATTCATCCCTATAAACGAAAACACAAGAACATCTCCTGTCTTAACATTTAAAGAATACTTACCATCCAAGTCTGTTTGCGTTCCTTCTTGAGTACCTTGAATTACAATCGATACACCTGGCAATGGTAGCCCATCCTCACTCACAACTCCTGTAAGTGTTTTGTTTTGAGCAAATCCTACTTGCATACTTATTACAAATAGAATAGTCAAAAACCAATTAAGTCTAGATTTCATCATATAAATTGATTAGTTTGTAAAAACTGATAAACAGAAAAAACTATACCAATAAATCCACAACAAGTAAAACCAAATAGTTAAATCACAATATATAAACGAATAAAAACATATACATTAAAACAATAAAATCAATTATTTGTTTAAAAATTAAACAAATAGCAACGACACAAAGCTTAAATATATCTTAATAATCAAAATAGTTAAATTATTAAGCAAAATTAAAATACAAAACCCAAAATACGCCATATAAATCTTATTATACAGAATTTATTCAAAATAAGAGAATAAATAAGAGGCTATAAACTTTATATAATCGCATACTGAACCTTATTTATAATTGTTATAATTATTGGAGAGCTCATTAATATTTAATAAAAATGCCAAAAGCTTCTTAATAAAGCTAAGCAAATTCACATATTAGAAGTGATAATAGTTTGAACATATTAAAAGGGATACCTAAACGAATTTATTTAAAATATAATCCAAAAAAATCCCCTTGCAATAGACTGAGTCTACCACAAGGGGATATATAATTATATGATTTTCTAAATTATATTATAACCTAGTAACCTTTATTTTGATCAATACCTGTTACATTGATTTCCTTTTGAGGAATTGGAAGTGCTAATAAATAACTTCCGTAAGGAATAGTTCCACCTTTAACCTCTGTATTAGTTACAATACCAGGATTAGACACAGATCCTTTCCAACGCATTACATCCTCAAAGTTAAATCCTTCAAACATCAACTCTTTTGTACGCTCAGAACGAATTGTTTTTAAATCTAATGCTTTGAAGATTTGATCATCTTGTTTTTCATCAATCAAATAACGTTTTGCTGCAATTTCATTAACATAAGCCAATGCTTTTGCTTTGTCTCCATTACTTGCTTCTAAAGCTGCTTCTGCGTAATTCAACATAATCTCTTCAATACGCATAATTCTAATGTTAGATGTACGAGCTGTATATTTTTTCATATTACGTAAATTCTTATCACTCGTAACGTCTTCTTCCATTACTGTTCTACGAATATCTTCAACTTTTTTACCTGCCGCAACAGTTTTAGCATCGAAAATTTCATCTACTTTATCAGGCATACAGATTAAGTCACCATACCCTAAAGTACCATCTGTGAAATATACATAGAATAAACTCGCAGTAAATTGGTTATCACTTCCTGTTTGAGTCAACTCAAACAGTGAGTTTGTCATAACCTCTTCACTTTTATATCCGTCGATAAATCCAGCACGTGTTGCAACTTGTCTTTTTGAACTATCAATTGCTTTTTCAGAAGCTGTAATTACAACATCGTAATAACTTTTATCAAACTGAGAAGCAAATAAGGCAATACGTGATTTAAAACCGTAAGCTGATGCTAAATTAATACGTGCACGAACAGAAGATGTAGCTTCTCCTACTTTAGGAGCACTTTCCTCTAATAAAGCAATTCCTTTTTCTAAATCAGCAAAGATCAAATCTAAATTCTCTTTAACTGTCAAACGTGCAATTGCTTCGTTAGCATCTCTAGTAGTCGTCTTATATGGAACACCCATTCCAACTAACCCCTTACCATCAACATATTGTTGACCGTAAATTCTAACTAAATCAAAATGTCCTAAAGCTCTAAGAATATAAGCTTGACCTTTATAATAGTTAACTTTATTACCATCAACTTGATTAGCTTCAATTACTCTATTTGCGTTTGTAATTGTTTTGTAAATCTGTTTCCAAGTATCTACAGAATAATTATGTGTCGGCTGAACAGTACCTTCAGAAATTGAACCAAAACGCCCTGTTGCATTTGTAGAGTACATATATTCAGATCTTGCTTCAGAAAAAGCAATAATGTCTCTTCCATAATAAGCTGAATTAGTCATACGTGCATACGCACCGTTCAACGTCGCTAATAACTGTTCTGAAGAAGTAATTGGTTCCTCACCATCTTGGTAATTAGACTGCTTTGGATCTAACGAACAAGAAGTAAAAGATGTTACTCCAAGCGTAAGAAAACCAGCAATATATAATATTCTAAATAATCTTTTCATTTCTTAAAATTTAACGTTTAAAGTAAACACTACTGATTTTAATGGAGGAGTAGCTAACTCAATATAACCAGAAGAATCAACCTCTGGATCCCATTTCAATCTACTGTCTTTTACCCATACAAATGGATTCATCGCTGCCATAGAAATATTAATAGCATCAACTCCGATAGACTTAACAGCTTGTTTGCTTAAATTATAACCAAATGTTACTTGTCTCAATCTAATATGATCTCCTTTATACAACCATCTTGTACTTGGTGAAGTATATTTAGAAGAACTTGCTGTACTTAATTTAGGAACATCTGTAATGTCTCCAGGCTTTTGCCATCTATCCATTAACTCAGTTGTACCATTGTAAGTATAAATAGATGTTTTTGCATTAGAATTAGTAAAACCTGACCATGAATCATATACAGAATATCCTGTAGCAAATGAGAATAAAGCATCTAAATAGAATCCTTTAAAATCAACGTGAGTATTGAAACCTCCAGTAACTTTAGGTAAAGCACTTGTATTTTGGAAACGTTTTTCAGCATTAGAATAAACAGCTGTTGTGTTACCATCTGCAGCATACCATAAAGCACTTCCTGTTTGAGGATCTACTCCAGCATATTCAGGTAAATACCAAGTAGCATAAGGCTTTCCTTCTACTGTACCTGTGAAACTTGATAATACTTCTAAACGCTCTCCTTTAACAATAGGCATACGCGTTACTTCATTCTTAACTGTACCAACGTTTGCACCAACAGACCAATTAAAATCATCTCCTCTGAAAATATCAACATTTAATTCAGCCTCAAAACCAGTGTTTGTTAAATCTCCAATATTAGTCCATTGTGAATCATAACCAGAAGTTAGAGATAATGGCACTGCATATAATAAGTCTTTACTCTTACTTTTGTAGTAAGTTAAACTACCAGATAATCTATTATTAAAGAAACCGAATTCAACACCTGCGTCAAATTTCTCTTGTTTCTCCCATCCTAATGGTCCTCCGTAACGAGAAGACAATAAAGCTGATTCATTATTATAAGTACCTGCTTCCATTTGTTGCATAAACAAGTTAGGGCTAATAGAAGAGTTACCTGTTGTCCCGTAAGATGCTCTTAAACGCAATAAACTTACAGCAAAAGCATTCTGCATAAATGTTTCTGAACTAATGTTCCAAGCCCCACCTACTGCATAGAAATTACCCCATCTGTCATCTTCAGAAAATCTTGAAGAACCTTCTCTACGGAAAGTAACATCTAATAAATAACGGTTTTGGTAATCATAGTTTAACATACCTAAATAACTAAACTGTGACCAGTCATAAAAGTTACCATATGCACTGTAATTAGCAGCAGCAGTACCTAAACTGTTCATTCCCGGAGGAAGAACCTCACCACGGCCTTCTAATTCGTTCAGTTTATTTTTTTGATACTCTACTAACGCTTTTACATTAAAACGGTGAGAATCTCCTAAATAAAATCTATAGTCTAAAGAGTTTTGCCAAACGTAGTTGAAAATTCTTCTTTCATTTTGACTTGAAGAACCTTTATAAGCTAACCCATCTCCATGTACTGGATTTGCAAACATTTTGTAATTAGCTAAAGTATAATCTAAACCAATTTTAGACTCAAATTTTAAGTTATCTAAAATTTTATACCCTAAACTATTGTTTGAAATAACACGTGTAACATCATTCTCATTTACATTATTTGCCATAGTGTAAATTGAGTTATGAAGACCTGCTGATGTATTTAAATTTGGTGTTCCATCTGCATTATAAATTGCTGTCCATGGACTCATAAACATACCAGTTAAGTTAGGGTTAGAAAAATAAGCCCCTCCTTCTGGAATACCATTTTGTTTAATATTAGAAACATTTGCACCAACCGTTAAATCAAGTTTTTCATTTAATTTACGATTCATAGTAAATGATCCTGTTACTTTTCTAAAGTCAGTACCGATAACAACACCTTCATATTTATCGTGTCCTAAACTTGCGTAATAAGAACCTCTATCATCTCCTCCATTAACACCTAAGCTAATTGAAGACATAATTGCATTTTTATTTTGTACTGCATCTCTCCAGTCATAATTTTGAGATCCATTAGCAACCCATTGAGATAATGCATTCTTTGGCCCGTAACCATCTTCACTAATATACCAATCAAAAGCTTCTTCCTTAGTAAATCCTTCTTTTGCTCCATAAGTATTATAATTAGCCTCTAACCATAATTCTTTTTTCTGTTCACCAGTTAAAAATTTAGGTCCTTTACGAGCAAAATTTTGAATACCTATAGATGATTTAAAAGTATAAGAAGGTTCTCCTCTTTTACCTTTTTTCGTAGTAATTAAGATTACTCCATTACCACCACGTGCACCATAAGCAGCAGTAGCAGCAGCATCTTTTAATACAGTCATTGATTCAATATCATCACTGTTAATTCCAGATAATGCAGATAAACTTGTTCCTTTAGAATCTCCTGATAAGTTATCAGTGATAATAGGCATTCCATCAATCACATATAATGGTTCGTTCGTCGCAGACATAGAGTTACGACCACGAATTCTAATATTTTGTTGCGCTCCTGGTGAACCAGAAGTTGTAGCAATTTGAAGTCCTGCTACACGCCCTTGTAAAGCTTGGTCAACAGATGCTACTGGAGTTTGAGCTACTACATCTCCTTTAACAGCAACAACGTTTCCTGTAACTTCATTTTTAGTTTTAGTTTGACCGTAAGCCAATACTACAACCTCTTCTAACATTTCTTCATCTGATTTCATAACAACATTATGAGTAGTAGAAGCTCCTACCTTATACTCAACATCTGCCATTCCAATAAATGAGAATGTTACAATTTGTCCTTGTTTTACAACAATGGAATATTTTCCATCGAAATCTGTTTGTAACCCATCTTGTGTTCCTTTAATTACAACAGTAACCCCTGGTAAAGGAAAATCACCGTCAGTAACAACACCAGATAGTGTTTTCGTTTGTGCAAAAGAAATCTGCACAAATAGCACTAAGATTAGTGCTAAAGTCCACTTAAACTTTGATATCATTATTAAATTGAATTAGTTAGTACACAAACTTAAAAAAGTAATCTAAAAACTAACAAACCCTTATGTTTATTAACTTTAAGGAGCTTTTCAAAGCATAACTAAATACCAACTAAAACACAAATAATGACAAATAAATACACTTTACTCATTATTCTCATTATAAAGAAAAGAATTCGTTAATTGAGAAGATTAATTTTTTCTAAACAAAAAAAATCTCATGTTGTAATTTTTAACATTAAGATAAAAAAAACTAAAACAACCTTTAACTTTAACAACAAAAGCTTCTAATACGCTTACATAACATTTCATAAAGACTTTTATCTTTGCTACTCCAAATCATAAATATGTTATTAAAGAATTTTTCTGGACTTATACTTGAAGCCGGAACTGACGAAGCTGGCCGTGGATGTATTGCAGGTCCCGTTACAGCTGCTGCTGTTATATTACCAAAGGATTTTGAGAATGAATTTGTAAATGACTCTAAAAAAATCACAGCTAAACTTCGCTATTCTCTTAGAGAGCTGATTGAAGAAAAAGCACTTACTTATAAAGTAACACATATTTCTGAAGCGATTATTGAAGATCTAAATATTTTACACGCTTCAATTAAAGGAATGCAAGATTCTGTATTGGCATTAGATCCACAACCCGAGTTCTTAATTGTAGATGGAAATAAGTTTACGGCTATTCCAAATATTCCTCACGAAACAATTGTTAAAGGAGATATGAAGTATCTAAGTTTGGCTGCTGCCTCTATTCTTGCTAAAACATATAGAGACGATTATATGGATAAAATACACGAAGAATTTCCAATGTACAATTGGAAAAAGAATAAAGGATACCCTACAAAAGAACACAGAGACGCTATTAGAAAATATGGTCCTTGTAAGTATCATAGAATGTCTTTTAAACTTCTACCTGAACAATTAAAATTAGATTTATAAAAGCTTCGTTAAGACCAAATTCGACATTCCTTCGACATTTCTCCCACATTCCTTCGGAAATAAGCCTTTTTTTCGAAGGAATGTGGGAGAAATGTCGAACTTGTGTCGAACTTAATACCTATAACACATAAAGCAATATCAACCATATGTAGCTTTTTATTTAATACATATATCACAAAAAAAGCTCCTCTTAATTAAAAGAGGAGCTTTTGTATTTTATAACTGTAAGGATTAAGAGAAAATCTTGTTTACAGCATTAATTGTATAATCTAAATCTTCATACGTTAATGCATCAGTGATAAACCACGTTTCGTATGATGATGGAGCAATATAAACCCCTTCTGCTAATAAGCCATGGAAGAACTTTTTAAATGTATCATTATTTCCAAAACCAGCTGTTTCGAAATCCACAACTTCTCTTTCATCAAAGAATACAGAAATCATTGATCCTACTCTGTTAATTGTAAATGGTACATTATTATCAGTAAGTACTTTACGCATTCCCTTTTCAAGGTAAGCTGTCTTTTCTTCCAAACGATTAAACAACTCCGCATCTTTATTTATCTCTTGTAACATTGTTAATCCTGCAGCCATAGCTAATGGATTTCCTGACAATGTTCCTGCTTGATAAACTGGTCCTACTGGCGCTAAGTAATCCATAATTTCTTTTCTTGCTGCAAAAGCACCTACTGGAAGTCCCCCTCCAATAACTTTTCCGAAAGTAACTATATCTGCATTTACACCAAATAACTCTTGAGCTCCTCCTTTAGATAAACGGAATCCTGTCATTACCTCATCAAAAATTAAAAGAGCGCCATATGTATTACATAATGCTCTTAGTCCTTCTAAAAATCCTTTTTGAGGAGGCACACATCCCATATTACCAGCAACTGGTTCTACTATGATTGCAGCTACTTCTCCTTCATTAGCTTTTAAGATTGACTCTACATTTGCTAAATCGTTATAATTAGCTAATAATGTATCTTTAGCCGTTCCAGCTGTTACACCAGGACTATTAGGAGAGCCAAAAGTAACCGCACCACTACCTGCTGAAATCAAAAAAGAATCAGAGTGTCCGTGATAGCATCCTTTAAACTTAATAATCTTCTCGCGATCTGTGTATCCTCTTGCTAAACGAATAGCACTCATACAAGCCTCTGTACCAGAGTTTACAAATCTAATTTTATCTATATTAGGAACCATAGAAACAGCTAACTCAGCAATCTTTGTTTCGATTTCTGTTGGCATTCCAAATGAAGTACCCAATTTAGCTTTTTCTATTACTGCCTCTACTACAGGAGCATAAGCATGACCTAAAATCATAGGTCCCCAAGAATTT
The DNA here is from genome assembly GCF_900099675.1 of Myroides phaeus. Taxonomy (GTDB): domain Bacteria; phylum Bacteroidota; class Bacteroidia; order Flavobacteriales; family Flavobacteriaceae; genus Flavobacterium; species Flavobacterium phaeum. The sequence continues at coordinate 119,880 of NZ_FNDQ01000002.1, read as the reverse complement.
ATATAATCAATTAACCTGTTACCATCTTCATCGTATAAATAAGCACCTTTAGCTTCTTTTACAAAAATTGGAGTTCCTCCTACAGATTTAAAAGCTCTTACAGGTGAATTCACCCCTCCTGGAATTACTTTTTCAGCCTCTGCAAAAAGCTTACTACTTCTTTGGTATAACATATTATTTTAATTTTAAAATTTGTCCGATTGAAAGTGATGTACTTGATAGCTTATTTATCTTTTGTACTTGAGCTACTGTCATATTATATTTTTTAGAAATAGAATATAACGTCTCTCCTTTTTGTACTACGTGTTGATTTTTCTTAGACGCAACCGTAGGTTTATTTGTTTCTTTTACTGGAGTAGTTGGTTCTGAAACTACAACAGCGGCTGTTGATCTTTTACCAACTACCTCAATATCATAATCATATAAAGAATAACGTTCTATTATACTAATTAACTTATCTGCATAGCGTGGATCTGTAGCATAGCCTGCCTTTTTAAGCCCATGTGCCCAACCTTTATAATCATCCTTCTCTAATCTGAATAAATCGTTATAACGTGAACGACCAACTAAGAAAAGTGAATGATCGCGATATGACTCTTCTGGATTAGCATATTTTCTAAAACATTCGTCAGGAGCATCATCTGTATGACGTACTGACTCCCCTTCCCAACCTTGATGGCATTTAATTCCAAAGTGGTTATTTGCATTTCTACTTAATGTTCCTTGTCCTGATCCTGATTCTAACACCCCTTGAGCTAAAGTAATACTCGCAGGTATTCCATGTTCAGTCATATTTGATTTTGCTACATCTTTATATTTAATGATATAATCTCTAATCATGTCAGTTGTTACACTTAATCTCGAAGTAGCTTCTAAAATCTCTCGTTCCTCTTTTTTTCGCTCTACCTCAACTTTCTTCAGTTGTGTTCTATACTGTGTCTTAGACACTAATTCCTTCTCTTTTATTTTTTTCCCTGTTAATGTGCTCTTTTTGCTTCCACAGTTAACAAATAAAACAATACAAAATAAAAAGCCGATTTTTCTTAACATAAATAAATGTTGCTAATTTTTAATTTTACTACTCCACCCTTGTAATCCACCTGTGTGAATTGCAAGTATTTTACTTCCTTCTTTAAAGTAACCTTCTTTAATTTTCTGAATTACTCCAAACATCATTTTCCCTGTATAAATAGGATCTAAAAGCACTCCAGTTTCTTCTTGAAAACCCTTTATAAAAGTGATTAACTCATCTGTATATTTAGCATAGCCTCCAAAGTGATAGTCTATTATTAAGTCCCAATTTGTTCTATCAGTATACAGTTTTATATCGTTATATAAGAATTCTCCTTTCAAAGCAGGAAACCCTAATACAGTTTGATGTGCTTGTGAACTATTAATAATTCCTGCAATAGTACCCCCTGTTCCTACGGCAGTACAAACATAATCAAAATCACAATCTGTTGGTTTTAAAATTTCTTCGGTACCTCTTATAGCCTCCATATTTGTACCTCCTTCAGGCACTAAATAAAAGTCTCCATATTGAGTATGCAAACGATTAATTACTTCTTCTTCGTTCTTTAATCGGTAATCTGAACGCGATAAAAAGCCAAGCTCCATTCCATCATTTACTGCTTTACTTAAAGTATGGTTATCCTTGTACTTCGTTGCCAGCTCTTCTCCTCTAATAATTCCTATTGTATCAATGCCACAAATTCTACCTGCTGCTGCTGTCGCGGCAATATGATTTGAGTAAGCACCTCCAAATGTCAATAGTTTATTATATCCTAACTCTTTCGCTTTAGCAATATTGTATTTTAACTTTCTAAATTTATTTCCAGAAACCTCTTCATGCAATAAGTCTTCTCTCTTAATGTATAACTCTATATTATATGGCAATTCTATTGCGATATGTTGGTTATACACATTTTCATTTTCAAACATTGTTTCTATTTTTATTTAAAAAAGCAAATGATTTTCTGCTTTGTAGATATGTAAAATCACTTTCAAAACTATAAGCCTCTTTTTCAAAACAAATAGATTTATAAGCTTCTATGACATCTTTTTTATTAATTAAATTCCAAAAAAAAGATAAGATATACCAAATGTAAAAAAACACAACTAAAAGCTCCATTTGTTGTTTTAAATGAATTCTCTCGTGATTTAACAACACCGCATCTTGCTTCATCTCTTGAGAACGCAAAAATATAAATGGAAAAAGCGTTATTCCATCATAATTCTTAGGCACCATAAATCGACATACAACAACCATCCTCTTTAATTTAGATTTAAGAATTCTCCTTGCTTTTTTTTCTAACTTTATTACTATATTACCATCACAAAATATGAAGTAAATCACATCAGTAAATTTGTACACAAAAATACTTAATGATTTGCTGTAATAGGTGTACTTACCAAATAAAATACATAAACGAACAAAAAACATATAATAATGACATTTAAAGAGCTTATTCAGCAGGGGATTCCAACGGTACTTCCTGCGAAGAAAGATTATGACACCACAATAAACCATGCTCCTAAACGCAAGGAAATTCTTTCTGATGAAGAGAAAAAATTAGCATTAAAAAATGCATTGCGTTATTTTGAACCTGAACATCACGCAACTTTATTGCCAGAGTTCAAAGAAGAATTAGAAAAGTATGGACGTATTTATATGTATAGATTTCGTCCTGACTATAAAATATATGCAAGACCTATTGATGAATATCCAGGAAAGTCATTGCAAGCAAAAGCTATTATGCTAATGATCCAAAATAATTTGGACTATGCTGTAGCACAACATCCACACGAATTAATCACTTATGGTGGTAATGGAGGTGTATTCTCAAACTGGGCTCAATATTTACTAACAATGAAATATTTATCTGAAATGACAGATGAACAAACATTAGTAATGTATTCTGGTCACCCAATGGGATTATTCCCTTCTCATAAAAATGCACCACGTGTTGTGGTTACAAATGGTATGATGATTCCTAATTATTCGAAACCAGATGACTGGGAAAAATTTAATGCATTAGGAGTTACACAATATGGACAAATGACTGCTGGTAGTTATATGTATATTGGACCTCAAGGTATCGTACACGGAACAACCATTACAGTGTTAAACGGAGGTAGAAAAATAGCGAAAAATGGCGAAAGCTTAGCTGGTAAATTATTTATTACTTCTGGTTTAGGAGGAATGAGTGGAGCTCAACCTAAAGCAGGAAATATTGCTGGCTGTATTACTGTTTGTGCTGAAGTAAATCCTAAAGCAGTTCATACAAGACATTCTCAAGGATGGGTTGATGAAGTGATTACAGATCTTGATGAATTAGTAATAAGAGTTAAGAAAGCACAAGATGCAAAAGAAATTGTTTCTATTGCTTACCAAGGAAATATTGTAGAAGTATGGGAGAAATTTGATGAAGTTGGTTTATATGTAGATTTAGGTTCTGATCAAACTTCTTTACACAACCCTTGGGCAGGTGGTTATTATCCTGTTGGATTATCATTTGAAGAAGCTAATGATATGATGGCTAACAATCCTGTTGAGTTTAAAGAACACGTACAAGAATCTCTTAGAAGACAAGCTACAGCAATTAATAAACATACAGCTAAAGGAACGTACTTCTTTGATTACGGAAATGCCTTTTTATTAGAAGCTTCAAGAGCTGGGGCAGATATAATGGCAGAAAATGGAATTGACTTTAAATATCCAAGTTATGTACAGGATATTATGGGACCAATGTGTTTTGATTATGGTTTTGGTCCTTTCCGTTGGGTATGTGCATCTGGAAATCCGGAAGATTTAGCTAAAACAGATGAAATTGCTTGTCAAGTTTTAGAAGAAATGATGGCTAACTCTCCTTTAGAGATTCAACAACAAATGGCAGACAATATTCGATGGATAAAAGGAGCTCAAGAGAATAAATTAGTTGTAGGTTCTCAAGCAAGAATATTATACGCCGATGCTGAAGGTAGAATTAAAATTGCAAAGGCTTTTAATGATGCTATTGAGGCAGGTAAAATCGGACCAGTTGTTTTAGGACGTGACCACCATGATGTATCAGGAACAGATTCTCCTTACAGAGAAACATCAAATATCTATGATGGTTCTAAATTTACTGCTGATATGGCAATCCATAATGTAATTGGAGATAGCTTTAGAGGTGCTACCTGGGTTTCTATCCACAATGGTGGTGGTGTAGGCTGGGGAGAAGTTATTAACGGAGGTTTTGGTATGGTACTTGACGGTACTAAAGATGCTGAGAACAGATTAAAATCAATGCTGTTTTGGGATGTTAATAATGGTATAGCACGTAGAAGTTGGGCACGAAATGACGAGGCTATATTTGCTATTAAAAGAGCAATGGAAGCTGAACCATTATTAAAAGTTACTTTACCAAATATAGTAGACGAAAAACTTTTATAATATCAAAAATTTAAATCTTATGAAAACATTGAAATTATTACCCGTTGCTTTCATAATCTTGTTTGTAACCGCTTGTAGTAGTATGCAAGTTACTTCTGATTATGACAAAGACGTAAACTTTAATAATTTGAAGACTTACGCTTTTTTTAAAGAAGGAATTGATCATGTTGAATTAAACGACATTGATAAGAAACGTATTCTAAATGCTATAGATCAAGCTTTAACTGAAAAAGGGTTACAAAAATCAGATTCAAATCCTGACTTCTTAATCAATATTTTCACTAAGGCTCAAAAACGAGTTGATATTACAAATAATAACAATTTTTATTCGCCATGGGGTTACTATGGATGGGGACCTTATTGGGGGCCTAACAATACAACAGTAAGTACATCAACGCAAGGAATACTTTATATCGATGTTTTAGATACAAAGAAAAAGTCCCTTGTGTGGCAAGGAATAGGTACTGGTGTATTAGGTAAAAATTATAATACTGAAAAAAAAGAGGCTAAGGTTAAAGAGTTTGCTCAAAAAATCTTAGAAAATTTCCCTCCAACTAAAGGGAAGTAATCTTTAAAATAAAAAAGGTCGGTGTAATAATTACACCGACCTTTTTGCTTTATAAGGTTAATTATATTTTAAAACAAACACAACTAATTATACAATAAAACAACTTAAAATTAAAGCGTTATTCTTTCTCAACAGCCAAAATATTTAATCTGTAAAAAAATTCATCTCATAAAAAACAAAAGTCACCAAATAAAACAACAAAAGAGGGCAATGTAAGCTTTTACATTGCCCTCTTTATATAATATACTCAATTACATCTATAAAAACATAATGAAATAAATCTTAAAAAACAGTAATGAACCATTAAAGCTCATTACTGTTTTTTTTGTTTATATAGTAAGCCTAAAAATTATTCTACTACAGTCAACTTAACAACTGCAGATTTCATAGATCTTAATGTATTTCCTTTAGAACTACCTTTATCCCAGTTAACTTCTTTAGCATCTCCGTTAAAAACTAAGCTAGTCGCCTTGCCTTTTGCAGTGATTGCAGAGCTATTTATAGCAACTTTTTTATATGCTTTAGATGTACCTGCACCTAACACTTTATAGCTTATTTTCAGCTGAGCACTGTCAACAACACCTTTCTCATCTCTCTCTAATTTATCAAATGCACCACCCGCACCTAAGAAATATCCTATTTCAAACTTGATAACTTCATCTTGTAATCCGTCATTTATGATATTTCCATTCGCGTCTAATGTTACCATAGATGCAAAACTTTGTTGAATAACATAAGTAGCAGTCTTAGTTTGAGAAATCCAAATTGCAAAATTTTGTCCATTTATATTTTTAATTTCATCTAATCCATACACCTCAGAAACAACAGATTCAGAAACATCTCCATACGTAAATTTACCACTACCTACAGGCTTACCTCCAGATTTAACAACAATAGTCTGTACATCAGATTTTAATTCCTCAAAAGTAGCATATACTTCATAAGATCCTGCTGGAGCTCCTGTAAGATTAAGTCTACCTGATTTCATAACGAACTCTTGTTTCAAGATATGGAATACCGAATTCTCTACTAAATTTCCATTTTGATCTTTCACCTCAACAGATATAGGAGTTCCTTCGTTCAAATCATTAAGATTTACAATTGTCAAAACTAATTTATTTGGCGCTTTATCCTCAGCAACTACAACACTAACTTCATTACTTTTACCATAACCTTCCTTCTCTGCAACGAATTTAGCTGTACCAACTTTGTCAGCTTTCCATACATCAGATGTTAATGCAGCACCACCTACTTGAGTAATTTTTACTCCAGAAACAGCAGCCTCACCATCAGTTACAGTAAATTTAACTTCCCCTCCAACAAAAACTTCTAATTTATCTGGTGTCAATACCAACGTTTTTTTATCTCCAGGAACTTCTTCTCCTTCTCCTTTAACAGTAATTTTTACAGCAGCACTGTCTTTAGCACCCTTTTTCTTAGCTACAACTTCAAATTCACCAGCTTTCTCAAATTTATGAGGTGTGTAAATTTGCTCATCTCCTATAAAAAGTTCTGATCCTTTTTCTTCCTTACCATCTAAAGTAACAGAGAACTTAACAGAATCTCCAGCGTTAATTTCAGTCTTATCAGCTTTAACAGCTAATTGACCTGCTTCTACTTTAACTGGTTCATCCGAGTTATCATCACTACTACAAGATGCTCCAAATGTAGCTAACCCAGCTACAGCTAAAAACATAAATAATTTCTTCATAAGTATTGGTTTATTAGTTAATTAATTCGATCACAAGATATAAATTATTTTTCTTTTACAAAATATTAAGTTAAAAATTATCTTAACAAAAGATCAATCAAAATATAAAAGAAACAGTATTACTGCATTAATACAAATTAAATTACAATATTGCAATTTAATTAACTTATTAAATACACAAAACACATTTTAAAAAACAGATTAAGATTTAATTGGAAAAAATATTAAATAATCTAATCACTTAATATTATAAATAAAAACATCTCGATTTTTCCTATTGCTCAAAAAAAATAACCAATAAAACTACTACCTATTGTTTTTTACTATATTTACAATGAATATTAACAAATATCACATATGAAATCACAAGAATATGAAAGCAATGAATTAATTGAAAGATTACCTAATCATTTAAAACAATTTATCAAACCACAGAATTATGAGGATTACAATCCAATTAATCAGGCTGTGTGGCGATATGTAATGCGTAAAAATGTTGATTATCTTTCTAAAGTTGCTCACGAATCATATCTTGAAGGTTTAGAAAAAACAGGTATTTCTGTTGAAAGTATTCCAAGTATGTATGGCATGAATCGTATCCTAAAAGAAATAGGATGGGCTGCTGTAGCGGTTGACGGTTTTATTCCACCCAATGCTTTTATGGAGTTTCAAGCATATAAAGTTCTTGTAATTGCATCAGACATTAGACAACTTGAAAATATAGAATATACTCCTGCTCCTGATATTATTCATGAAGGTGCTGGACACGCTCCTATTATTGCAAATCCAGAGTATGCTGAATATTTAAGACGTTTCGGAGAAATAGGCTGTAAAGCCATCTCTTCTGGTCGCGATTACGAAATCTACGAAGCAATACGTCTATTATCTATTTTAAAAGAAGCAGAAGGTGTTGATCAGAAAGAAATTGATGATGCAGAAGAAAGAGTTGAGTATTTACAAAATAATGCAGGAGAACCTTCAGAAATGTCTTTAGTGCGAAATCTTCATTGGTGGACTGTTGAATATGGCCTAATTGGTGAAGTAAACAACCCTAAAATATATGGTGCTGGATTACTTTCTTCTATTGGAGAGAGTGCTTGGTGTATGACAGATAATGTAAAAAAACTCCCTTATTCAATTGAAGCTGCTCAACAAGGGTTTGATATTACAAAACCTCAACCTCAATTATATGTTACACCTGATTTTGCTTATTTAAGTGAAGTTTTGGAAGAGTTTGCTAATAAAATGGCTTTGAGAAAAGGCGGTTTAATGGGAATTAAAAAGCTAATTGATTCTAAAGCTCTAGGGACAATCGAATTAAATACTGGTATCCAAATTTCTGGAGTTTTCACAAGAGTTATTGAGCATGAAGGAAAACCTGCATACGTACAAACAACAGGTAAAACGGCATTAGCATATAGAGAAAAAGAATTAGTGGGCCACGGTACAGAAACACATCCTCACGGCTTTGGAACGGCTTTAGGTAGACTAAAAGGAATCAACCTTGCTATTGAAGATATGAGTCCTCGTGACTTAAAAGCTTATAACCTATATGAAAACAAACCTGTAACCTTAGAATTTGAAGGAGGAATTACTGTTTCTGGAACAAATATTACAGGTATTAGAAATATTCATGGTAAAATCATCTTAATTAGTTTTAAAGACTGTACTGTTAAACATTATGATGAAGTATTATTCCAACCTGAATGGGGAACTTATGATATGGCAGTAGGGGCAGATATTATTTCAGCTTTTTCAGGTCCTGCTGACTATCACAGCTTTGATTTAATAAACCACGTACCATCATCTCATACTATTAAAGCTAAGCGAGGTGAACAAAGAATAAAATTAGAAAACCTATATTTCTCAATTAGAGAATATAGAGAAAAACAAATCTCTTGTGATTTAAACAATGTTTTAGACACAGTTATCAACGAATATGCTAATGATTGGTTATTGTCAATAGAGATATTAGAGCTTGCTTATGCTAACAACAATAAAGAATTAACGGAAAAAACAATGAGCCACCTGAAGTCTTTACAGTTAAAAAGACCTGAGGTAGCTCACTTAATAAAAGATGGTATGGATATTATTTTAAATAATTTATAAAGCTAAATCCATCATTAAATCATTATCTGTACTTATTACATTACCTTGATACTCTAAAGTCCAACCTAATGTATTAGTCAAAATTAATATCTTGGAAAGTTCACTTATTAAACGATTTTCTGCATTCGTTTTTAAAGTGGACTTTTCTATTTTAGTAGCAATATCCTTTTTTATCTTTTGGTTTATTTTGTTATAATCATCTCCTATAAAAGGATTGAATGTACTTTGTTCTACATCATAAATCTTATAATCCGGATAAATCTGGACTTCTGCTTCTGGAATATATAGCAATTGAACTACTTTTCTTTTCTCGTCTATTTGATATTTCAATTGACTTAAATCGTATGCTACAGTTGCTTTTGCATTCACAATGACTACAGCTTTCTTATCAAAAGAGATTAAGTTTAAAAAATATTTCTGCTGATCTTTGTACGTCATTACTTGAGAGTAATGGGCTTCTGTAACAACTAATTTACTTACGTTCTTCAATTGTTCTTGAATCAACATAGAATTATACTGCATATTATCACTGTCCTTTTTAAAAAAAGAATTGTATAATATTGCACCAGAAAACATAAAAAATAATACTATAAATAGTGCATAAATAACTCTTAATAATTTTCTCATAACTATCTAAAACTCATAAAAGGATACTTTTCTAACAAATAATCAATCTTAGCAATCAACGTGTCTAAAAAAACTAAATGTTGTTCAGCAGTAGGGTTAAAAGGTCTATGATTAAGTCCTTTTTGAACCTCTTGAACCTTTTGCATAACAGCAACCATATCAGGATGTATATATGCACTAACAAAGCGCTCCCAAATGTAATCAACAGCTTGCTCATTTGGATGCAACATATCAGCTTTATAAAAACGATAATCTCTCAACTCATCCATCATAATTTCATAAGATGGAAAATAGTTAATACTACTAACTCCTACTTGTTCTATAGCATCGTGCAATGCTGTAAACAATAAAGATTTACTTCTTTGATTTTCAACAATACCATCTTTAAAATGACGTACTGGAGAAATAGTAAAGATTATTTCTATCCCTGGATTAATTTCTTTTACTAATTTAATGATTTTTAAGTAACTATTTAATAACTCTTGGTAAGTCAACAGCCTTTTAGTAAAATTAGATTGTGGTACTTTATGACAATTAGCAACTACAACACCTGTTTCGTTATGTTCATAAACCCAAGCGGTTCCAAACGTAATTGCTATAACAGACGATTCTTTTAAGGCTACTTGTAAATCAAATAATTTGACATTTAACTTAGTAACAATATCTTCTTGTTCTAATTCATTCATATCTGAATGAGCAATAAAAGAACTCCAAACTTCATTATAACAAAACACATCATTTTCAGTAAACTCGTATCCATTGCTTGCATATTCTAAAATACGCTCAATGGCAATAGGATGGAATAAGATTCCAAAAGGATTTACTATACTTTGAAATTGAAATGATTTAAACTTCTCGCTCATATTCACAGCAAAACAAGAACCTAATGACACAATTTTATCATCATATGTTATTTGCTTATTAATCGCTTTTACAGGGACTACAGTACTAAACTTCATAAATCGAAATAATTAAGTATAAAAAAAGATTCTCAGTGAGAATCTTTTTTTTTAGTTTTTATTTTAAATAATCTTTAGCATGTAAAACAGCTTCAGCTATTCCTGCTGGATTCTTACCACCCGCAGTAGCAAAGAAGGCTTGACCACCACCACCACCTTGGATATACTTACCAAGTTCGCGTACTATTTGACCAGCATTTAATCCTTTTGTTTCTACAATCTCTTTTGAAACGTAGCAAGTCAACATTGGTTTATCATTGCTAACACTTCCAAATAACACAAACAGATTAGTGAATTCATTACCTAGCTCATAAGCTAAATCTTTTGCTCCAGATGCATCTAAATCTACCTCAACAGCTAAGAAAGAAACTCCATCTACTTCTTCAATTTGCCCTTTCAATTCTCCTTTAAGGTTTTTAGCTTTCTCTCTCAGCAATTGCTCTACTTGCTTTTTCAACTTAGCATTTTCATCTTGCAAAGAAACTACTGCTTTCAAAGTATCTTGTGGATTCTTTAAAACTATTTTAAGCTCTTTTAACGTATCTTCTTGTTCTGTATAGAAATTACGTGCTGCCTTATTAGTTATAGCTTCAATACGACGAATACCCGCTGCAACAGCTCCTTCACTAACAATTTTAAACTGCCAAATATCTGCTGTATTATTTACGTGTGTTCCTCCACATAATTCCATACTATCTCCAAAACGAATGGCACGAACCTCATCTCCATATTTCTCTCCAAATAATGCCATAGCTCCTTCTGCAATAGCTTGAGCCATAGGAATACTTCTACGTTCAACTAAAGGCAACTGCTCATGAATGCGATCATTTACAAAATCTTCAATTTGTTGTAACTCTTCATCTGTAACTTTAGCGAAGTGTGAAAAGTCAAAACGCAAATGAGAAGGAGATACTAACGAACCTTTTTGCTCAACGTGAGTACCTAATATTGTACGCAATGCCTGGTGTAACAAGTGCGTTGCAGAGTGATTTGCCATTGAAAGCTTTCTTGCCTCTACATCAACTTTTGCTACTAAACTTGCATTTACATTACTTGGTAATTCTTTTACTATATGTAGAATTAAGTTATTCTCTTTTTTCGTGTCAATCACTTTAATAGTTTCATTAGCTGAAACTAAAACTCCACAGTCACCTACCTGTCCTCCTCCTTCTGGATAGAATGGAGTAGCATCTAATATGATTTGGAATAACTTACCATCTTTTTTACTATCAATTTTTCTATAACGAGTAATCTTAACATCATTCTCTAATTGATCATATCCAACGAATTGCTCAACATTTCCAGACACTAACATTGTCCAGTCATCTGTAGATACTTCTGAAGCAGCACGAGAACGATTCTTTTGTTCTGCCATTGCAGCATCAAAACCAGCTTCATCTAGTTCTAAACCTTTTTCACGTAAAATTAACGCTGTTAAGTCAATTGGAAAACCAAAAGTATCATATAACTCAAAAGCTTTAGCTCCAGAAACAACTTTACCCTCAGTTTGTGCAATTACATTATCTAATAAATGTAATCCTTGTTCTAATGTTCTTAAGAAAGAAGCTTCTTCTTCTTTAATCACATTCTTAACTAAGTCTCTTTGGCTTGTAATCTCAGGGAAGAAATCTCCCATTTGAGTACTCAACACATCAACTAATTGGTAAATAAATGGTTCTTTCTTATTTAAGAAAGTAAATGCATAACGAATAGCACGACGTAAAATACGACGAATTACATATCCTGCACCATTGTTTGACGGCAACTGCCCATCTGCAATAGCAAAAGCAACTGCTCTTACGTGGTCAACAATAACACGAATCGCAATATTTACCTTATCTTCTTCCTCATTAGCAGCCTTTATAGTGTATTTAGCTCCAGTTAATTCAGAAACCTTAGCAATTAGTGGCGTAAACACATCTGTGTCATAATTTGATTGAACTCCTTGTAAAACCATACAAAGACGTTCAAACCCCATACCTGTATCCACATGTTGTGCTGGTAATTTCTCTAAAGAACCATCTGCTTTACGATTAAACTCCATAAATACATTATTCCAAATCTCAACTACTTGAGGATGGTCTGCATTTACTAAATCTTTACCTGCTATTTTTGCTTTCTCTTCAGCTGAACGAATATCTACATGAATTTCAGAACATGGTCCACATGGCCCTTGATCTCCCATTTCCCAGAAATTATCTTTCTTGTTACCCAAAAGAATTCTATCTTCAGAAATTAATCCTTTCCAAATATCATAAGCTTCTTGATCAAATGGAACATTCTCTTCTTTGCTACCTTCAAACACCGTAACATAAAGAATATCTTTGGGTATCTTATAAACCTCTGTCAGCAATTCCCAAGCCCAATTAATAGCTTCTTTCTTGAAATAATCACCAAAACTCCAATTCCCTAACATCTCAAACATTGTATGGTGATAAGTATCAATACCTACCTCTTCTAAGTCATTGTGTTTTCCTGATACACGTAAACACTTTTGAGTATCAGCAATACGATTACTTTTTGGCTTGGCGTTCCCTAAGAAATATTCTTTAAACTGGGCCATCCCAGAGTTATTAAACATTAAAGTTGGATCGTCTTTCAAAACGATCGGAGCAGAAGGAACAATTAAATGTTCTCTTTCTTCAAAAAAGCTTAAAAACTTCTGACGAATTTCTTGTGATTTCATATCCTATGGAAACTAAATTTATCTATTCTATTGTTAATATAAAGCTATTCTTATACTTGTTAAACATTTTGTAAATTAGTGAATAACCTTTTTCTTTTATCTATCCTTGTTGCCTTAAAACATCAATAAACCAAAAACATTTTTTAAATTTGTTAGCTAACGACTTTTAAAAACTAAAGGATTAAAAAATTTTAGTGCAAAAATAGTGTTTTTTTAAAATATGGCTAAGGTAAAATATTATTACGACCCCGAAAAATTAGCGTTCCTAAAAATACGCCCAAAAAAGTTTAAACAAATAAGTAATATTTTCTTATTTATCTTGTCTGCAGCTATTTTTGGTGTTTTAGGCCTTTTTGTCATGATCAACACAAACATATTACAAACGCCTAAAGAAAAAAAACAAGAAAGAGAACTTGCTGAGTTTAAAACAAATTATGTTTTACTAAATAAAAAATTAGACCTTGTAGCTGAAGTTCTTGATGAATTAGAAGTTAGAGACAACGATATTTATCGGGCTTATTTTAATACTTCACCAATTCCTGAAGAACAACGAAAATCGGGCTTAGGAGGAATAAACAGATATCGTTCTTTTGTTGGCTTAAATAATGAAAAACTCTTAACAGAAACAAATATGAAGATTGATCAACTAACAAAACAAGTTGCAATTCAATCTGAATCGTTAGATGACATCATTGAGTTAGCTAAAAAGAAAGAAGAATTTCTCGCTTCAATTCCTGCAATTCAACCTGTAAAAAATGAAGATTTGAAAAGAATGGCTTCAGGTTATGGATACCGAAGTGACCCTTTTACAAAGATTAAAAAATTCCACGCTGGTATGGATTTTTCTGCAGAAATAGGCACTCCTATTTTCGCAACAGGAAATGGAAAAATAATTAGAGCAAATAATGAATTATCAGGATATGGTAATCTTATTGAAATAGACCACGGTTATGGATACTTGACAAGATATGCCCACTTAAGCAAATACAATGCAAGAGCAGGACAAACCGTGAAACGTGGAGACATAATCGGATATGTAGGTAGTAGTGGTCGTAGTTCAGGACCACACTTACACTATGAAGTACATTATTTAGGAAATGTAGTAAACCCTCTTAATTACTATTATGGCGAAATTTCGGCTAAAGAATTTGAGCTTATGGCACAAGAGGCTAACCAAGAAAATCAATCACTTGACTAATGGAATTAAATTTACCTGACAAACGTTATTACAGCATTGGAGAGCTTGCAAAAGCTTTTAATGTAAATGCTTCCTTATTGCGCTTTTGGGAAAAAGAATTTGATATAATCAAGCCAAAGAAAAATGCTAAGGGAAACCGTATGTTCACTCCTCAAGATGTTGAGAACTTACAATTAATCTATCACCTTGTGAAAGAAAGAGGATTTACTCTTGATGGTGCAAAAGATTACCTTAAAAGCAAACCAAAAGAAATTGCAGACAATTTCGAAATTATAAAAAAGCTAGAGGGAATTAAGAATGCCCTTATTAATATTAAAAATGAACTTTAAACAGTAAAAACAAATGAAAAAAGCTTTAGTACCTATCGTCGTATTAGTTGTAATCTTTATCGGTCTATTTAGTTATGGAGTTGGTATCAAAAACAACGCTTTAGAATTAACACAAACAGAACAAAAACAATGGGCTGATGTTCAAACAGCTTACCAAAGAAGAAACGACCTTATCGGGAACCTTGTAAAAACTGTACAAGGGGCAGCTAATTTTGAAAAAAGCACTTTAGAAAGCGTTATCAATGCTCGTGCAAATGCTACTAAAGTAACTATTGACCCAACAAATATGACTCCTGAAAACTTTGAGCAATTTAATAAAGCACAAAGTCAGTTATCTTCAAGTCTTTCAAAGTTATTAGTTGTTTCTGAAAACTATCCTGAATTAAAATCAAATACTAACTTTTTGAAATTACAAGATGAAATTGCAAGTACAGAAAACACTATTCAAACACAAAGAATACGTTTTAACGATGCAGTAATGAATTACAATAATTACGTATTAAGATTCCCTAATTCTGTTTTTGCAGGTATGTTTGGCTATAAAGAAAAATCTTTCTTTAATGCTGTTGAAGGTGCTGAAAAACCAGTAGAAGTTAACTTTGAATTTTAATTATGGCTACGATCTCTGATTTTTTATCTACTGATGATGAAAATGAAATCATAAAAGCTATCGAACAAGCAGAGAAAAATACTTCAGGCGAAATAAGAGTTCACATAGAAACTTCTACTACAAAAGAAGCTATGCAAAGAGCGCAGGAAGTATTTTTTGAATTAGACATGAATAAAACATCACAACAAAATGCTGTTTTGTTTTATATCTGTATCAACTCAAAAGCTTTCGTAATCTTAGGGGATAAAGCAATAGACGAGAAAGTCAAAAACGAAAACTTTTGGGAAGGAACTAAAGAACTTGTTATTAATCACTTTAAACAGGGATTGTATAAACAAGGACTTATATACGGCATCCTTAAAGCAGGTAGTAAATTAAAAGTGTATTTCCCTTCACAAGGAGATAACAAAAACGAATTACCAAACGAAATTTCAAAAGCATAGCACTTATGATGCAACTAACAAAAAAAGTATATCATTTCTTTTTTACGGCAGTATTCCTATTACTATCGCAAGTAAACTATGCTCAATTTGATATCCCTGCTAAGCCTTCTCGCTCTGAACAAACTTTAGTCTATGACTATGCTAATTTATTAGATGGAGGACAAAGAAAGCAACTTGAGCGAAAACTAATTGATTATAGCAATGAAACCTCAACACAGATTCTTGTTATTGTCATCCCATCTCTACAAGGAGAAAACATAGGTTTACTTGGTCCTCGTTGGGGACATGAATGGGGAGTTGGTCAAAAAGGAAAAGATAATGGGGTAGTTATTCTAATGGCAGTAAAAGATCGCCAAATAGGTATTTACCCCGGTTATGGAGCAGAAGAGAAAATTACTGCAGGTCAAGGAGGAGACCTTATTAGAAGTAGAGTAATTCCCAATTTTAAAGCTGGAGATTACTACGGAGGTATCAATGAAGCCGTTGATGGAGTAAGTGAGATGCTATTAGGAACATATACTAATGACAATCCTACTCGGTTAGAAGGTGATAACGAAGTTGGAGGATTGGGCTGTTTATTTTTAATCATCATTATCATATTCTTAACCATTATATTCAGTAAAAATAATGGGGGAGGAAATGGCGGTGGCGGTCGTGGGAAAAGAAGCTTTGGAAGTGACTTAGCTGATATTATCATATTAAGTAATATGGGCCGACGTAGTGGCGGAAGTAACTGGGGCGGTGGCTTCGGTGGCGGAGGTAGCTTCGGCGGTGGAGGCGGCGGTGGCTTCGGGGGTTTTGGCGGAGGAGGATTCTCTGGTGGAGGATCAAGCGGAAGCTGGTAACCTAACACAAACAATATATAAAACAACAAAGGGCAGAATTATCTGCCCTTTGTTGTTTTATATATTGTATATCTGTCATTTCACTACATTCTCATTGAGCGCATCGAACGCATCCCTCCTTTTCCTGCAAATTCATTTAATTTATAAGTCAAAGAAAACATTACATATCTCTTTAATACTAAACTCTCTGAATCTACGATTTGCATTGGATCAATTGTTCTTCTTGAACTAGTATTTTGATTTAATAAATCATACACCTTTACTTTTGCTCTAAATTTCTTTTTAAAAAACTCATAAGCCAAACTTACATTCCACATATAGAAATCTCGTTTAAACCCTTTAGCTATCTGTGAATTATAAGTGTATGCAAAATCATTTCCAAAAATAATACTCTTTGGCCAATAAGAAGTCGTCTGCAAATTAAACCTGTGCGTAAAATTACTTGCTTTATCTACAGAGAAGTTAGTATAACTACTCGAATAATGATTGTAAGTATAAGAAGGTCTTAAAGTAAGAAAATCACCATAATCATAAGTCAAATAGACTCTTGGCGAAATAGCATTTGAAGTTGCATCGTAAGTTTCGCCATCTATATATCCTTTACTTATTGATTGATTAAAACGCAATCCTACTCCATATCGTAAACTATGCTCTTCCCACTTATTACTTCGATACCAATCACCTGAAACAGACCATTGATAATTACCTGATATATTTTTAAAAGTAGATATACCCTTTCTATCTTCGTCATACTCGACAGCACTTACAATACTATTATTATAAATTGTTGTACTTGCCGAAATTGTATAACCTGCTCGAGTTTGAAAATCATACGAACGATAACTCATATTAATATTATGAGTACCCGTTGGTTTTAAATCAGGATTACCTATGGACGTATTAAGGGGATTCGAAATATCTGTAATATCTAACAGTTGAGCTGCACTTTGATATGTTACATTGTAATTATAAAATCCAAAAACATTGTTCTTTTTACTAAGTTGATAATTAAACAATGCATTAATATTAGGATCAATATAATACTTATCTAAACTATACGTCTTAGCATTATATAAAGCATTTGCAGAATTCTTCACAATCTTTGTTCGCGTCATTAAATTTGCATTAAACTTACTCTTAACAAGAGTTAAATTTACAAAAGGTACGACCTCATTTTGCACTGTATTATAATGATTTGTCTGTAATGTATTTAATTCGCTATACCCACCAGTAAGTTCACTAAAATCATAAACCTTTAAATCTGAAATAGATTGATTTCGATTCCAATTAGAACCGAATGACACAACCAATGAATCTGTAATCGGTTGACTATACTCTACAGATATTCCATAATTATCTGAGGAATTAATGCTTTTTTGATATTGTTTACGCTCATCATCTTCTTTCTCTGATTGATAAAACTTCGTATCAGATTCAGACAAAATATCATTGTTGCTATTGCTATTAGAATTAGTTAATTCAATACTCAAAAACTGCCCTGTTTTTTTAAAGTTTCTAATATAACGTGCAGAACTTCCAAAATTATAAGAGTCTCCTACGGTATAAGAACGTGAATTGCTTTCATTCAACAATTCTCCTTTTTCATCAAAAGATACTTGATCGCTTATACTATTTGAATAATTATGACTTTTATTAAAAGTAGGACTAAAATAAAAGGCATCTTTATCTCCTGTATAATCTACAGACACATTCCCTCTATGACCTTCAGTCCCACTATTGCTTGATGAATTTGAATTATTCGTAAACTCTCCAGAAGGAAGAAACTTCGTAATTATAGACTTATTCCAATTCTCTACTTCAGCAAAATTATAATTATAACTACCGTTTACATTTAACTTATCCGAAACATTCTCAACAAAATTAATACCAAGCATCCTTGACTCTGTAATACCTCCTGAAGACCTACCAGTGCGCATATTGTCAAAGACTTCATTCATAGAGAAACCACTTGCGTTTATGTTATTTGCAGACCCTACTACGCTTACTTGTCGGCGCTTATTAAAGCTATTTAAGAACAAAGCACTTTCATAACGATCATTTGACCCATATCCTGCAGATACTCGCCCAAAATACCCTTTATTTTTATCCTCGTCAATTGTGATATTAATACTCGCATCATTTGTCTTGCTTCTTTCTTTTGTGAAACGCTCTTTTTTAGACTTTTTATCTGTTACTTGTACTTTTTTAATGATTTCAGATGGTAAGTTTTCAAGAGCAATCTGCCCATCTTCATTAAAAAAAGGTTTCCCATTCACTAGTATTTCGTTGACAGCCTTTCCATTTACTGTAATTTTTTTATTCTCATCTATCTGAACTCCAGGTAACTGTTTTAATAGTTCCTCTAAATTAGCATCTGGTCTTACCTTAAATGAAGAAGCATTAAACTCTAAGGTGTCTTTCTTAATCCGAATTGGTGGTACTTCAGCAACAATTACAAGCTCATCTAAACTTTGTCCATACTCTTTTAAGATAATATTTTTCAGATCAATATCTTGCTCTATTCCTTCTTTAAACGTTCTAGAAAACTCGTAAAAGCCAATCATTGAGGCTTTAAATACAACAGGCGTATTCACCTTATTAAACTTCAAATCAAAATAGCCTTTTAAATCACTTACAGTATATTCAACCAAAGTAGAATCCTTCTCCTTAGATAGGAAAATTGTAACGGCTTCAATAGGATTATTTAACGAATCAACTACTCTCCCTTTAATAGACGTAGTATTCTGAGCTAATAAACTTACAGATGTAAGCATAAACAGGAAACAAAATATATTTTTCATAATAAAAAAAGCGGTCTTTGTATTAACACAAAGACCGCTTAGAATATTGTTCAAGTTGAAACTTATTATTTCTGACGGAAATAAATATCGATTGGCACACCACTAAAGTTGTACATTTCTCTTAACTTGTTTTCAATATATCTCTTATAAGGATCTTTGATATATTGAGGCAAGTTAGCAAAAAATACGAACTGAGGCGTATCTGTAGGCAATTGCATACAGTATTTAATCTTGATATACTTTCCTTTAATTGCTGGAGGTGGAGTATGCTCAATAATTGGCAACATCGCTTCGTTAAATTTCGAAGTAGAAATACGTTGTTTTCTATTTTCAAAAACCTCAACAGCTGCTTCCAACGCTTTTAATAAACGTTGTTTTGTAATTGTAGAAGTAAAAATAATTGGCACATCTGTAAATGGGGCAATCTCTTCGCGAATTTTCTCTTCAAACTGTTTGGCAGTCATTGTATCCTTGTCAATAAGATCCCACTTATTCACTAAAATAACAACTCCTTTTCTATTCTTCTCAGCTAACCAAAAAATACTTTGATCTTGTCCTTCAAATCCACGAGTAGCATCAATCATTAAGATACAAACGTCACTATGCTCAATAGCACGTACAGATCTCATAACAGAATAAAACTCTAAATCTTCTTTTACTTTTGCTTTTCTTCTAATACCTGCAGTATCTACAATATTAAAATCAAAACCAAATTGTGTAAAACGAGTATCAATTGAATCACGAGTAGTACCAGCAATATCTGTAACGATATATCTATCCTCCCCGATTAAAGCATTAATAAAACTTGACTTACCAGCATTAGGTCTTCCAACCACAGCAAATCTTGGTAACTCATCTTCTTCTACTTCAACTTCCTCTTCTACTGGTAATGCCTCTACAACAGCATCTAATAGATCTCCTGTTCCACTACCACTAATACTTGCAAATGGATAAATTTCTCCTAATCCTAAATTGTAGAATTCGAAAGTATCATCCATACGCTTAGCACTATCAACTTTGTTTACAGCAACAAGAATAGGCTTTGTTTCTTTACGTAATAGACGTGCAACTTCTTCATCCATTGGAGTAATTCCTTGCTCCACATCTACTACAAATATAATTACGTCTGCCTCGTCAATTGCAAGACTTACCTGACGTCTAATTTCTCCTTCGAAAATATCCTCAGAACCTTTTACGTATCCTCCTGTATCAATAACAGAAAACTCACGTCCATTCCATTCTGACTTGCCGTAGTTTCTATCACGTGTTACACCACTAACCGAATCTACGATAGCATCTCTTCTTTGAATCAAACGATTAAAAAAAGTTGACTTCCCTACGTTTGGTCTACCAACTATGGCTACTATACTACTCATAAATATCTAAATATGTCGCAAAGTTAGTATTTCAATGCGATATTTTAATTATAATTTTACTATTCCTTATTTCTTTTGATTGTATCCGAAACGACGCAACTGAAAATCGTTTGTTCTCCAATCTTTATTCACTTTCACAAACAACTCTAAGTGTACCTTTTTCAAAAAGAATTTTTCCATTTCTTCTCTTGCGGCAATACCTACTTTTTTAAGTGCAGATCCTTTATGTCCAATGATAATCCCTTTCTGACTATCACGTTCAACCATAATAACAGACTTAATGCGGATAATATTTTCCTCTTCTTTAAACTCTTCCACTTCCACTTCTACAGCATAAGGAACCTCTTTGTCATAGTTTAAAAGTATTTTCTCTCTGATAATCTCACTTACAAAGAAACGCTCAGATTTATCTGTTAATGAATCTTTAGGATAATAAGGAGGTGAAACTGGCAATAATTCTACAATACGATCAAACACAGTTTGTGTATTGAATTTCTCTAAAGCAGAAATTGGAATAATCTCAGCGTTAGGAACCTTAGTTTGCCACATTTGCATTTGTTCTTCTAACTGTTCTTGATTAGATCTATCAATTTTGTTTAATAACAACAGAATTGGCGTACTTGTTTTAGTGATACGATTAAAGAACTCCTCATCTTTCAATTCCTTCTCACCTATCTCTACCATATAAATTAATAGATCGGCATCTTCAAATGCAGACTTCACAAAGTCCATCATAGACTGTTGCAATTCGTATGCAGGTTTAATTATACCAGGTGTATCAGAAAACACAATTTGATGATCATCTCCATTTACAATTCCTAAAATTCTGTGTCTAGTTGTCTGTGCCTTAGAGGTGATAATTGAAAGTCTTTCGCCTACTAATGCGTTCATTAACGTTGATTTTCCTACATTAGGATTGCCTATAATGTTTACAAAACCTGCTTTATGCGTCATATTTAATTTATTTTCTGGCGCAAAGGTAGTTTATATCAACGACATAGGAAAAATAAAAATATAAAAGCAGAATAAATTTGTCATTCTAAATAATCATCTTATATTTGCACCACTATATCGCGGGATAGAGCAGTAGGCAGCTCGTCGGGCTCATAACCCGAAGGTCACAGGTTCGAGTCCTGTTCCCGCTACTAAGTAAGCCACTTCATTCGAAGTGGCTTTTTTTATGCTTATACTTAATATAATCATCTTTCTTGATTCGATCTTTTTCAAAAATAGCATAAACTTCACATTGCTTACTAATATCTACAAGTGTACACTCTACAAGTTTTAGATTTCCATTCAATTTATTTGTCTTTATTTTACATCACTTTTAATTCAATATTAAAGCTAAAATCTATTTAGATTGAACTATATCTTATAAAACTCGCTTTAACATTTAAAAACAAAATCAACCTTACAAACTCCAATACAACCACTTATAAAACAATAAATGTTAAACTTTAACTCTTAAAGAATATTAGTCCCATTAGGTTGTTCTTTTTAGAATTATTCATACTATATTTGCACCACTATATCGCGGGATAGAGCAGTAGGCAGCTCGTCGGGCTCATAACCCGAAGGTCACAGGTTCGAGTCCTGTTCCCGCTACCAAGTAAGCCACTTCATTCGAAGTGGCTTTTTTTATTTTACCATATACCATAAAAAAGCTGTTATATAAAATACAACAGCTTTTACTTAAAACTATATACACAAAAAGGATATATCCTTTATCTTCTTTCTACGGTTCCCAAATAATACGAGTTAAGAAATCCATCTTCATCTCTTTATAACTTGACAATGGTATCCCTGTAACAAAACCTACTGCAAGATTATGCAATAAAGCAACTTTTATCTGTGGGTGTAATACATATTGAAATCTATCTTGTTTGAAATCAATATTATTCTCAATACCAATAAAGTTCTTAGAATTAGGTAAAACATAAAGTAAACTCGCATTAATTGTACCTAACACATGCGTCTCTCCTGTATCAAATGTATTCTCAAATACTGGTCCACCAAATACCATTGCATTGAAATTATTAAACTTCTTAGCAACAACTAAAATAGGATTCATTCGCATTCCTGTAAAAAACTTCCCATCACCATCTAACTTCTTCAAATAGTTCATTTCAAATTCGTGAATATAAGCTACTGCCATCGAAGTCTGAGCTTTTTCATTTACCAAGAAAGTATATTGAGTAGCTAATTTTATTCCTTCTATTCTATTATTAGGAATCATTTGATTTCCTATCCCCTTTTCTTTACTATTAAAAGAAAAGGGAATCTCTACTTCTACTCCTAACCTATTAGCAACAGCCCATTCGTATTCAATAAATCCAAAATACTCGTTATAATGTTTGTGATCTGCAACACCAAACCCCATATTGAACTCTGCCTCCCCTTTGCGGGCACCTAAATCTCTCATCAAATCATTAAACAAAGGCTCTGCGTGCTCAACTTTAGGTAGTAACTTTTTCTCTTCTCTAAGACTATCTTTAGCTTCTTGAGCAATACAGACATACCCTATTAATAAAAAAAGTACTGATAGTACTACTTGTAACTTCTTACTATAATATCTCATTCAAATTATTTTGGCGCAAGTTACAATGCAAACCTACTTACTAAATAGTACTAATCTTTTCTATTCTAATACAAAACTTGAAATTCACAAACCTTAACTAATTATAAATCAACAACACATAATTCTATCCATTTTAAAAATAAGACAAATTACTCTTTTTTAAACAAGAGCTTTCTCTGATTCAAAAACAACACGACTCAAAAAAAAGTAAAATATTTCCTATCAATTCTTGCCAATTCAATTATTCATACTATATTTGCACCAATATATCGCGGGATAGAGCAGTAGGCAGCTCGTCGGGCTCATAACCCGAAGGTCACAGGTTCGAGTCCTGTTCCCGCTACTAAGTAAGCCACTTCATTCGAAGTGGCTTTTTTTATGCTTATATTTTTTTGTGTGCATTGTAAAGATTGATACAATATCAACTACTTTCTTCTTGCTTCAAGGTCAAAATAAACTGGACTGCTCTCATAAATACTCATCCTTTTTAAAAATAAATACACTAATTCTATATTTTATTTTTTAAAACTCAAAAGCTCAAGCACAAAAGTATCTATCTGATTCAATACACTTTACTTCAATTTACACACCTCTCAATTTCTTAAAGGTGTTACTTAACAAGAACAACGCACCATCTCAGACATAGACTTATTTTGTCAATCCAAATAATTATTCTATATTTGCACCACTATATCGCGGGATAGAGCAGTAGGCAGCTCGTCGGGCTCATAACCCGAAGGTCACAGGTTCGAGTCCTGTTCCCGCTACTAAGTGAGACCACTTTCAAAAGAAGTGGTCTTTTTTATTTTTAATAAATAGCTTTATAACGCCTACTAACAACAAAGGGAGTACTTTATAAGTACTCCCTTTGTTATTTTACTATTATGCTATTACATTAACTCTTCTTGGATTTGTTCCCACTCTTCCATTAAGTCGTTAATTCTTTTTTTCTTTTTCTCATAATCACTGAAGAAAGCAGTGTCCTGTATTAACTTTTCATAGTCAACAGCCAAACGCTCGTCATCTTTAGCAACTTTCTTTTCAAGTTCATTAATCTCACTCTCTATTTTGCTAATTCTATTTTGCAAAGACTTTTGTTTCTTTTGCTCTTCATAGCTTAGTGTCTTCTCCTTTTTGACTTCTCTTTTACTTTCTTTAACTGGAGCATCTGATCGCTTCTCAATTTCACGCATATCTTGAGCATTTCTCTCTTCTAAGAAATAATTAATATCTCCTAAATACTCTCTAATACGTTGGTCTTTGAACTCATAAACAAATTCAGTTAAACCTTGTAAGAAATCACGGTCGTGAGATACAAGCACTAGTGTTCCTTTAAAGTTTAAAAGAGCATTCTTCAACACATTCTTAGATTTAATATCCAAGTGGTTGGTCGGCTCATCCATTAAAAGTACGTTAATTGGCGACAACAACATTTTACATAGTGCAAGACGGTTTCTTTCACCTCCAGACAATACTTTTACTTTTTTCTCAACGTCATCTCCCCTAAACAAGAAAGAACCAAGCATATCGCGTACCTTAACACGGTTACTATCCGTTGCAGCATCTAACATTGTATCCAAAATAGTCTTTTCTCCATCAAGGTAATCAGCTTGATTTTGTGCAAAATATCCTATTTGAACGTTGTGACCTAACTTAATACTTCCATCATACTCAAACTCGTTAATAATAGCTTTTATCAACGTTGACTTACCTTGTCCATTTTGTCCTACAAAAGCAATCTTAGAACCACGCTCAACAAGCAATGAAATATCTTTAAAGATTACTTTATCTCCATACTTCTTAGTAACCTTATCTATCTCAAGAACTACTCTTCCTGGGTCAATACTTACAGGGAAAGAAATATTCATTACAGCATTATCATCTTCATCTACTTCAATACGCTCTACCTTATCTAATTTCTTAATTAAAGATTGTGCCATTGATGCTTTAGTCGCTTTATAGCGAAACTTCTCAATTAACTTCTCTGTTTCCTCGATCTTCTTAGCTTGATTCTTCTGAGCTGCCAATTGCATCTCTCTAAGCTCTTCTCTTAATACTAAATACTCTGAATAAGGCTTATTAAAATCATATATCTTCCCTAATGAAATCTCAATCGTACGATTCGTTACATTGTCTAAGAACATCTTATCGTGAGAAATAATAACTACTGCACCAGGGTAAGTTCTAAGGAATTGCTCTAACCAAATAATACTTTCAATATCCAAGTGGTTAGTAGGCTCATCCAGTAATAATACATCATTATTTTGAAGTAATAACTTAGCTAACTCAATACGCATACGCCAACCTCCAGAAAAAGTATCTGTTAGATTATTAAACTCTTCTCTTTTAAATCCAAGTCCTTGAAGAATACGCTCCGTATTTCCAACATAATTATATCCTCCGATTAATTCAAAACGATGCGTTAAGTCACTTAACTTTTCTATTAATTCAGAATAAGAATCAGACTCATAATCCGTACGCTCAACTAAAGCTTTGTTCACTTTCTCTAATTCCGCCTCAACTTTTTTAATTTCAACGAATGCCTGATATGCTTCGTCTAATACAGTACGACCTGGCGTAAATTCAATATCCTGTCTTAGAAATCCAATGCGAAGATCCTTTTCCATCGCTAAACTTCCAGTATCAGGTTCCATATCCCCTGATAACAACTTCATCATTGTTGATTTTCCAGCTCCGTTTTTACCTACAAGACCAACACGGTCACCAGCTCCAATACGGAATGTTACATTCTCGAATAAAAATTCTCCAGAAAAAGAAACTGAAAGATTATGTATATTTAACATACTATGATTCTACTTAAGTTTAAATTTTTTATACCTATGAATTGACAAATTCTCTTCTAAAGGCATTTTATTTTCAATATTATTATATAATTTATCTGCTAAAAACGGCCCTAAAAGTACACCTCTTGTACCCAGACCATTCATCACATGAATTCTATCTGACTGCAAACTTCTTCCTAAAAGTGGTCGTCTATCTTTAACCGTTGGCCTAACACCCGCACTATGCTGTACAACTTCAAAATCTAAATCAACGACTTCTTTTAACCCAGCAATAAGTTCTTCTAAACCTTCTTTACTTACGTCATCAGTTTTATCTTCCCAATTATAAGTAGCACCAACTTTATAGTGATTATCTCCCAATGGAATTAAAAAGACATTTGCTTTTAAGATAAAATCGATATTCAAATCCGGAATCTTTACTACCATAACCTCACCCTTAGTTCCATCTAAAGGCAACTCTTTAAAGAATGGGTTATTCAACATTCCAAATCCTTCTGCAAACACAATATGTTTTGCTTCTATGTCTTTGTAAACTACCTTTTCATTATCAAAACTTAGTTGATCAAAATCAAAAGCTTCTACACGATAGACTCCTTCTTGATGCAATAAAGCCCTATACTTACTTATTAATACTTTTGTATCAACATAACCAGTTTCATTTACGACACCAAAACCATAAGGAGAAAGTACTCCTTTGATTTCTTGACGATCTAAATTAGAAGACAAATAACTCTCTAAATTAGGTCGATCTGCTGCTTGAAACCAATTATTTTGTTCCTCAATAGAAACAAGTCTGCGATACAGTGGTATTTCGTGCATAAATTTAGCACCCAATTTCTCCTCTAATTTAGCATAGAAAGGCTTTGCTATAGCTAATTGCTCACCTACTTTCCAAACTTCTGTAAAGCGTTTTAGCACTACAGGATTGTACATCCCTCCTGCTTGCAATGACGAAGAACGTTTTTCATTATCTATAACAATAAAACTCTTTCCCTCACTTGCTAACTTCTCTGTAAAACAGATACCTGCTAAACCAGTTCCTACTACAATATAATCTACCATAACATAAAGCATTAAAAAAGCTCTTATCTAATTTAATAGATAAGAGCTTTCTAAATTAGAATTACAAAATTACTAATTCCACATATCATCTTCAAGGTTTCGAATCAATTCTTTGATTCTTTCACCTTCCATAAGTGATTTTAACTCGTTGTTTTTAATGTATTCATCTACACGACGGTTTCCATATACATTATCAGACTTATAAATAGTAGAACTAAATCTTCTTGAATTCAATAAATGGTCGAAGTTAATCGGATTCATTGGATTCTTAGGATTAAATGCATAATTCTGGAATAATACTTCACGAGCATCAGCAAAAAGAATCCAGAATAACTCTACATAATTCTCATTTGCAGACCCTTTAGTATATAAATCCGCAACTACAGGAGCGATACCCAATAATCTATATTTTAATTGTCCTTCATTTCTATCGAAATACCACATACCCATAATGTGATATTCTTTTACATCTGAAGCACGTAATTCAACCTTTTGAATGTACTCCTCAGGAATAGCTTCTCCTGCGTTGTAATACTCAATACCAACATCTGTAGTATCAATCTTTACAAATGATGATTCAATATCTTTTAAAGCTCTGTGTACTTTAAATTCACTATCGTCATAAACTTCTGTAATAGTCCCTGATTTAATACCATCAAGTAAAACTTGAAATAATGGTTTTCTACCATCACTATCATACTCGTCAATAGGGTATAAGTAAGCTTCGTTTGATTTTTCAGCTAAAGAAATATTTTCCCAAACCTTAATACCAAATAAGATATCACTCTCCTTAACATGTCCGTAAGGAATTGGTCCTTCAGCTGTGATTAAAATCTCTTCAATTGGTTTGATACCAATCTCACTTGCAGATTTTGCGTTCAAAATATTTGTCTGCGCAAAACTTCCAATTGAAAACAATGAAAGGACTGCATATAGTGAAAAGTTTTTCAAATTCATATTCTTAATATTTATTCGTATAAAATTCGGCTAAATTAATTGATTTCGAAAGTACAAGGAGCTGTTTTTTTCAAAGCATAATTACCTGCTCCTTCTAAACGTACCTTAATATCAGATATCACAACAATATCTCCTATTCTTGCTCTTCTAATCGCTGCTTTAGCTCTGTCATTCATTCTATTACCAGCAACTACAACACTTGGCTCTCCTGGTACTTGAAGCACAAAACTTGTAACAGTTAAGTTTACATCAAAATCAAAATCATCAAGTTTAGCTCCAACAGTAACTATCTCTAAGTTTGACTTAGGTCCCTTAGCAGCATACTCTCCACGTACAGTTCCTCTTGGAGAAGGAATATCTTTAATACGGAAAACTTTGCTATCAGAAACTCTTTGTCCATCAGGTAAAGTTCCAGAAACATTAATAGATACTTCACGTCCTGCTTGAGGATTTAAGATGTACGCTCCAACTCTTCCAGCTTTAGATAAACCAGGAGCTGACGCTACAACCTTATCATCACTAATTCCAGCAAATGAAATAGTCAATGGGTTAGCAACACCACGATACACTACGTTCATTTTATCTGCAGAAATATTAGCAGAGTTTGGTTTTGGTACAACAACGTAATTTCCTTTAATTGGAATCTCAACCGGACTACCTTCTTCCATAAAAGTAAACAATCCTTTGATGTCGTGTTCTCCTACATTTCCTGTATTAAAGTTTAAGTTAACTTGACCTTCACTTAAAGACTTATTCAAGTCAATTGTCTGTCCGTTTACTGTAACTTTAGTAGGTACTGTTGATTTATCGTATCTACCTAATACTACTTTACCTTTGAATGCTTCACCTGCAAAGTATGTAGACTTGTCAGAAATAACAAATGCTTCATAGTTACGCATTGACGCAGCTTGTGTAAGTGTATTTCCTAACAAACTATTATAAATTTCATGCTCAATTACCTTTGCATCATTTTGCATTGTTGACAATTTTGTCAATGTCGCAATTGCAGGGAAACCTTGGAAATTATAATTCAAATATGGTTTAGTGATACCCTGACTATCTTTCACATCGTTAATATCAAATCTATTATCAAGATCAATAACGATTGGTTGAAACTTAGTATCAGCTAAAACAGTTTTAATATCAGTTTTATACTTTTCTATTGCATTGATAAAAGCTTGTCCTTCTTCAGAGTAATTATCCCCTGCAAACCAAGCAGCATCAATCAAATCTCCTTTATCCATACGCTCAGCTGGTAACTTACCATCAGCAGTTCTTTCTCCTTCAAAACTTTCAGTTATTCCAGATTTCAACTGATCAACGTATGCATAAAACTCCTTAGTAATACCAGAAACTTTCTTGGCAATTTCATAAGGCCCCTTAAAACGAGTTGGATCATCTGTTGCTTTTTCACCCAAGCCATTCAACAATTCATCATTGCTTAGAATAGCAGCGCTATTAGCAGACTCAAACTTCTCGTTAACCATACCAAAAGCAGAAAGAACCTCCTTCGACATCTGAAGTGCCATCATTGCGATAAACACCAGATACATCAAGTTAATCATCTTCTGCCTTGGAGTCAATTTTTGTTTTGCCATTACCTTATAATATTTTTACGAATTATAAACTAATTAGCATTTCTATTTCCACCCATAGCAGAAAGCATTCCACCATAAACAGTATTAAGAGATGATAAGTTATTAGTTAATGCTTGCATTTGCTCTTTTAACTTAACGTTATTTTCTGCAACTGCTTGATTGATCTCTGCATTTTTACTTGCACTATCTAATTGTACTTTATACATCGCATTTAATGACTCTAACTGTTTAGCAGCTAAATTCATTTCTTCAGCATATTTCTTAGTAGAAGCAACAGAATCTACAGCAGGTCCCATTTCTCTTGAAGCAGCTTCAAAATTACGAATACTTGTACCTAAACTTTTCATTAACTCACCATCAATCTTAGCTTCTTTCAACATATCATCTAATTTCTTAGAAAGTGATACTTCAGTAGCTTCAGGATTTACTGCTTGAGTTTGTTCATTTTTAAATTTTCTTATTTCTTTTGACTCCCCATCATTTAACTCTGGGAAAACTTTTGCCCAATCTAAATCGTCATCTACTGGTTCAAATGCAGAGATCGCAAAAATAAATGCCTCTACTAATAAACCAACAGTTAACATATTATTACCGTTCAATGGACCAAACTCCATATGCGTAATTTTAAATAATGCACCAATGATTACAACTGACGCCCCCATTCCATAACAGAAGTTCATCACTTTTTTAGGTATTGCCATAGCTTTTTTTTCTTTTTTATTTTTTTCCTTTTAATTAACGAGCCATTCTTGCTGCATTCACTTTTGATAAAGAACCAGATACTGATTGAACTGTTCTAAATCCAACATAACTTCTTGCTGAATCAGCATATTCCTTATCACGCTTAGCAACTTGTAAGAAATAAGCCGGATCTCTCCATGAACCACCTCTAACAACTTTTAAAGGACTATCACTTCTTCTATTTCTTGGTTTTAATGTTGACATATAATCGTAGCTTGAAACATCATATGTAGAGCTTGTCCACTCAGATACATTACCAGCCATATTATATAAATTATATCCGTTTGGAGGATATGCACGAACATCTGCTGTATATAAAGCACCATCAGCTGCATAATCATTTCTTGTAGGTTTAAAGTTTGCCATAAAACATCCTTTTTCATCTACTGTGTAAGGACCTCCCCAAGGATACATAGCTCCTTCAAGACCTCCTCTTGCAGCATATTCCCACTCGCTTTCCATTGGTAAACGGTATTCTTGAATATCAACTGCTTGTTTATTTTGTTTTAAATGAGTGTTTTTATACATTGTTCTCCAAGCAGCAAATGCTTTAGCTTGGTGCCAGTTAACACCTACAACTGGATATTCTCCAAAAGCTTCATGCCAGAAATAATCGTTGTGCATTGGCTCATTATAAGAGTACTTAAATTCTTTAATCCAACGTGTTGTATCTGGATAAATCAATAAGTTTTCTGTCTTAAGGTGTCTTTGTCTTTTTCCTCTTGTATCTGCAGAACGATCACTAATCGCTGCATCAACATCAATATAAGTATATTTAAACTTCAATTTAGACACGTCGAATGTAGTTAAACCATTATAAGTATCTCTTGCAGAAATATATAATGAATCCATTACTTCAACATAATGCTCATCTGGGTATCTGTTAACATCATTTATTAAATTAACTTTCTTATTCAATAAACGTCCTGCATAAATATCATCAGATGCTTGTAAGCTATAGTAATTTTCATACATATATCTTTGGTAGGCTGACATTTTATCTAAATTTTCTTCCGCATCAACGAATGCATAAGCACCGATTCCTCCAGATTCTTTTGTCATTCCCATTTCATCTGCAGCAATTGCTAATTTTGTACGAATGATAGAATCTTTTACCCAGTTAACAAACTTTCTATATTGATTATTAGACACTTCTGTCTCATCCATATAGAATGAACCAACAGTTACTGTTTTTATAGGAGCATCTTGAACACCCAAGATATCTTCATTTGCTTGTCCCATTGTAAATGTTCCCCCAGGAATTTTTGACATCCCTTGTGGTTTTTGAACATCCCATCTCTTTCCAGGATCTCCGCCTAACAATTCACCACGATCTCCAGTTCCACAACTGGCTAACAAGGTTAACATAGCTCCTAATGTAATGATCTTCTTCATATAATTTTAGGTTTTTTATATACTACTCTTAAAAAACTAATGAGTATTTCTTTTATTATTTTTTCACAAAACAAAGCTAAAAATTAATTTAACTAAATTACTTAAAAAAGTTAAAATTTTAATTATAGCAAACTTTTTTTCAATGTACGCCACCATCTTTCGGGTACATTTTGACTTATAGCCAATTCATAATCATCATAACTACAAGGCAACAATACCTTTTTCTCTGTATTATTAAAGAACACAGGCGCTTCTACCCACCATCGTTCTGATACATCACTTTTAAAGAAAATTAAATCATCATATCCCTCAACTGGAACAATATATTTTAAGTAACTTTCTTTACTCACAAATGGATATTCGTTAGATCTAAAATTTACACCTTCTACAAAATACCATAAGATCTGTGCTATTAGTAACGTCTCATTTTTGTTATTATTATAATTAAAAATACCAAAAGATGAAACTCTATCACTTAATCCTGAATAACGAGCTAAGGAACAAATCTCTTTCCCATCAAATCCATTAGGATTGAAAAAATCAAAATTACCTGAATCCCCTGATTTTACAACTCCCATATCAATGCTAATGATATCCGCATCTCGCAAAACAGGTTCTGCTAATTTTATATTCTTTGTAATCTCTCCTACTCTATATGCCTCAAAATATAGGCTCTCAATCAAGTCGATCTCCTCTTGAGCATTAAAATAAGTTTGATATCCTATATTAGAAAAATTAAACAAATTAACAGGTTCTTCCATAATAATGCGAGACAGAAAACTCTCTGCTGGAAAGCTTCCTTCTTTAGCTAAATCTAACTTGGCATCAATAGACACTAAGTTAACCATTTGTTCTAATTTGTCATATCCTCTATAAATAGCATAGGTCATATCTTGTGAGCCTCCGATCACAATTGGAATAACACCATTTTTAACTAAGTCACCAACTAAGGTTTTTAATAAAAAATAAGTGTCTTGCAATTGCTCTCCAGGTAAAATATCACCTAAATCAATCATATTTGTACTCCAGTTTCCCGGAAACAAAGCATAAAAAGCTTTTCTTATTT
The DNA here is from genome assembly GCF_900099675.1 of Myroides phaeus. Classification (GTDB taxonomy): domain Bacteria; phylum Bacteroidota; class Bacteroidia; order Flavobacteriales; family Flavobacteriaceae; genus Flavobacterium; species Flavobacterium phaeum. Next base: position 86,982 of record NZ_FNDQ01000002.1, on the reverse strand, counting down.
TAGATAAATCAACAATATCATCATCGTTATTAAAACCACGATTATCAATTACTCCTATAATCGCAATTCGATATCTACTATAGTTTTCAAAATTACCACCAGAAAAAAAAGTAATTTTCTTCCCTAAAGATTGACTTGGCAATCCGTCAATAAAGTTTATTAACTCATCTCCGATAGGTCTTAATAACTCATATAACATATTCTACTTGGTTTTGGTAGTTTTTGTTGTCGTTGCCTTTTTTGTCGTTGCTTTTTTCGTAGCTGTTGTTTTCTTAGCAACAGTCGTTTTTTTAGCAGCCGTTTTCTTAGCTGGTGTTTTAGCCTCAATCATTGCTTTTACTTCGTCTAACGTCAAAGCTGCAGCATCAACTTCCTTGCCTAATTCTATTTTTACTTTTCCTTTTAGAATCACCGAACGTCCCCAACGTGCTTTTTCAACGCGAATTCCTTCTTCTGCCCAATCATGTAAAACTTTTTCCTTCTCTTTTTTGATTTTATCCTCGATTAATTCGTTGATATCGTCATTTGAAAGATTGTCAAAATTATACTTCTTATTAACATTAATAAAAATACCATTCCACTTTAAGTAAGGACCAAAACGACCAACACCTTTTTGAACTGGCAATCCTTGGTAGCTTGCAATTGGAGCATCTGCTTGTTCTTTCTCTTTGATTAATTCAACTGCTCTTTCGTAAGTAACATCCAAAGGTTCTTCTCCTTTTGGCAATGAAATAAACACTTTACCAAAACGAACATACGGACCAAAACGCCCATTATTCACCTCGACTTCTTCTTCTTTATACTGCCCTAAAACTTTAGGCAACAAGAAAAGAGTTAATGCCTCTTCTAAAGTAATTGTACCTATATTCTGGTCAGGTGCTAAACTTGCAAACTGTTTTTCCTCATCTTCAGGATCTCCAATTTGTGCAACTGGTCCAAACTTAGCTAAACGAACTAATACTGTTTTACCACTCACAGGATGTATTCCTAAAATACGCTCTCCTGATTCGCGTTCTGCATTTTCTTCTACATCCTTTACAGTTGGGTGGAAATGGTCATAAAATTCTTTCATCATTTTAGCCCAATCTTCATTCCCAGCAGCAATCTCATCAAAGTCTTGCTCTACTTTTGCTGTAAAGTTATAATCTAAAATAGTTTTGAAATTCTTTACTAAAAAGTCGTTAACAATGATTCCAATATCAGTAGGAACTAACTTCCCTTTATCAGAACCTGTTTTTTCAACCAATTCTTTTTGCTTAATTTCTCCACCTCTTAATACCATCATTTTATAAGGACGCTCTTTTCCTTCTGTCTCTCCTTTTTCCACATAATTACGTGCCATAATCGTAGAAATAGTCGGCGCATAAGTAGATGGACGACCAATACCAAGCTCTTCTAACTTCTTAACCAAAGAAGCTTCTGTATAACGAGCAGCTGGCTTTGTAAAACGTTGTGTAGCAACCAAAGCATTTTGCTGTAAATACTCACCTACGCGTAATGCTGGTAAAATACCTTCTACTTCTTCATCCTCATCATCGTGTCCTTCTAAATATACTTTTAAGAATCCTTCAAAAAGCAATACCTCTCCTGAAGCAGCAAAGTAATCTTTAAATTTATTTGCTTCAATTTTCACGTTTGTACGTTCTAATTTCGCATCACTCATTTGAGAAGCTAAAGTACGCTTCCAAATCAAATCGTATAATCTCGCTTGATCTCTGTCTACTGGTGCTGCATGCAAAGCCATATTAGTAGGACGAATTGCTTCGTGGGCTTCTTGTGCTCCTTTACTTTTTGTAGTATAGGTACGAGGTTTTGAATACTCTGCTCCATATGATTTTGTAATCTCAGCAGCAGCAGCACTCATTGCATCTTTTGACAAGTTTACACTATCCGTTCTCATATAAGTGATTAATCCACTTTCATATAAGCGCTGTGCTAACATCATTGTTTGTCCTACTGAATAATGCAGTTTTCTTGCAGCCTCTTGTTGTAATGTAGATGTTGTAAAGGGAGCTGCTGGAGATTTTTTAGCTGGTTTAGTCTCTAAATCCCCTACTCTATATTCAGCTCCAATATTTAGAGCTAAAAAGTCGTGTGCTTCTTTTTCCGTTGCAAAGTTCTTAGGTAACTTTGCTTTTAACACCTTTCCTTCTGCTGTTTTAAACTCGGCAGAAATGTGGTAAGATGAATTTACTTTGAATTCATTAATATCTCGTTCGCGTTCTACTATCAATCTTACAGCTACAGACTGAACTCTACCTGCAGATAAACCTCCTTTTACTTTTTTCCATAAAACAGGAGATAATTCATACCCAACAAGTCTATCAAGTACGCGTCTTGCTTGTTGTGCATTTACTAAATTATAATCAATTTGTCTTGGATTATCAATTGCTTTTAAAATAGCAGTCTTGGTAATCTCATGAAAAACAATACGTTTTGTATTCTCATTCTTCAAATTTAGCTCCTCTGCTAAGTGCCATGCAATAGCTTCTCCCTCACGGTCCTCATCGGATGCTAACCAAACCATCTCTGCTTTCTTTGCAAGATCTTTTAGTTTTTTGACCACCGCCTTCTTATCACTTGAAACCTCATACTTTGGTTTAAAGTTATTATCTACATCTACTCCTATCTCTTTTGACGGTAAATCAGCTATGTGTCCATAACTTGACTCAACTTGGTAATCTTGTCCTAAAAATTTTTCAATGGTTTTTGCCTTTGCAGGTGACTCAACAATCACTAAATTCTTTGCCATACTTCATTATTTTGTAGAGCAAAAATATATGATTTTTTTGAATATATCTGCTCTCTCCTTTATTAATAGTCCTTTTAAGTAATATGCTCGCATACTAATTTCGGTATAACTTAATCATTTTGCTATAAATACCCCAACTTTACACTGAGATATAAACAAATTTAATATTTTTCCAAACAAACAAACAAACAAACTAAATCTTATAAATTTCAACTATATCCTAAAAAGTTCTAAATTTCAATCTTTATCTGTCTTTTTCAATCTTAAATTACACAAGCATCCTTAAAACTGTATTTATTTACCCCCTTTATATAAAGGTACAATATTCTTGTATATTAACATAGTTCTCTTTTGTTCTAAATATCATCCTTAATTTTACTTTCTGTATTATATATCCATTAATACTTTGCCTTAAAATACAATCTCTTAAAACGTAGTTTTCAATCATTCAAAACTTCTTTTAGTCTTCCCAAGAAGAGAGAATTCCTTTACCACAGATAACCATTTAGAACAGTTTTATTCAGACCTCGTTTCACTCAAATTCGACTCTACGTCGACTCTTCTTCGGAAAAAGCCCCTGTTTTTCGAAGGAATCTGGTACTTGTCTCGAAGTTCTCTCGAACATGGTACAATAGAAACTCCTATAATTCACGTTGTAAACACTTCTATAACGAAAACATTACTTACGAAAAAAAACTCAAAACCTCGTAGAATAGTTATACTTGATGAAGTCTCGCATCAAAAACATCATATTTATATGTCAACTATCACTCCTTTAAAATAGTGTCAAATATATAGCTGTCATCTTGTCAGTTATCTAAAAAAAAGTATCTTTGCCCCATATAAGTAAAACACCCTTAGAGCAATCTTATGGAAAAGGTAATTGACGAAAATAAACAAGGTACAAGCCTACAATTAGAGAAAAAGGAGAACAACGGTAAGAAGCTATTCATTGAAAGCTACGGTTGTCAAATGAACTTTTCAGATAGTGAAATTGTAGCTTCAATCCTTTCTGAAGAAGGATATAATACAACAGATAATTTAGAAGAAGCAGATTTAGTGTTAGTAAACACTTGCTCAATTAGAGATAAGGCAGAACAAACCGTTCGTAAACGTCTTGATCAATACAACCGAATTAAAAAGAAAAACCCAGGAATGAAAGTTGGGGTTCTTGGTTGTATGGCTGAACGTTTAAAAAGTAAATTTTTAGAAGAGGAAAAAATTGTAGATATGGTTGTTGGACCTGATGCTTACAAAGACATTCCAAACTTACTAAAAGATGTAGAAGAAGGCAGAGATGCTATTAACGTTATTCTTTCTAAAGAAGAAACGTATGGTGATATTTCTCCTGTTCGTTTACAGAGTAATGGTGTTACCGCTTTTGTATCAATTACAAGAGGGTGTGACAATATGTGTACATTCTGTGTTGTTCCTTTTACAAGAGGTAGAGAAAGAAGCCGTGACCCTCAAAGTATCTTAACTGAAATTAAAGACTTACAAGAAAGAGGTTTTAAGGAAATTACTCTTTTAGGTCAAAACGTTGATAGTTATTTATGGTACGGTGGTGGTCTTAAAAAAGACTTTGACAAAGCTACTGAAATGCAAAAGGCAACAGCAATGGACTTTGCTCAATTATTAGAGCAGTGTGCTATTTCTTTCCCTAAGATGCGTTTTAGATTTTCAACGTCTAATCCACAAGATATGCACGAAGAGGTTCTTCACGTAATTGCTAAATACCACAATGTTTGTAAATACATTCACTTACCTGTGCAATCAGGAAGTACTCGTATTTTAAAAGAAATGAACCGTCAACATACAAGAGAAGAATATATTGCCTTGGTAGATAAGATTTATGAAATTATCCCAGGTATTTCTCTTTCTCAAGATATGATTACAGGTTTCCCTACTGAGACAGAAGAGGATCATAAAGATACTTTGTCATTAATGGAACACGTAAGATATGACTTCGGTTTTATGTTTGCTTATTCTGAAAGACCAGGTACACTTGCAGCAAGAAAATTAGAAGATGATGTGCCTGAAGAGATTAAAAAACGTCGCCTTTCAGAGATTATAGCTGTTCAAAATAAAATCAGTTTGGAAAGAACACAACGTTTTGTTGGTCAAACGGTAGAGGTATTGATTGAAAAAACATCTAAGCGTTCTGAACAAGAATGGTCTGGAAGAAACTCTCAAAACACTACTACTGTTTTCCCTAAAGAAAACTATAAAGTAGGAGATTTTGTAATGGTGGAAATTACTGATTGTACTTCTGCTACATTAATTGGAAAAGCTGTAGGATATTCTCCTATGCAAGAATAGTTTATTATAATTATCACGTCAAACGATGGAAAACCTTCAAGTTATAAAACAACGCTTCGAAATTATCGGAAACGATATTAAGCTAAACCGTGCGTTAGAAAAAGCTATTCAAGTAGCTCCTACTGATATTTCGGTTTTAGTAACAGGAGAAAGCGGAGTTGGTAAAGAGAGTATCCCTAAAATCATACATTCATTATCGCACAGAAAACACGGTAAATATATTGCTGTAAACTGTGGAGCTATTCCAGAAGGTACAATTGACAGTGAATTATTCGGACATGAAAAAGGTGCTTTTACGGGAGCTATTGGCTCTCGTGAAGGTTACTTTGAAGAAGCTGATGGAGGAACTATTTTCTTAGATGAAGTTGGAGAGTTACCTCTAACAACACAGGTACGATTATTACGTGTGCTTGAAAATGGTGAATTTATTAAAGTTGGTTCTTCTAAAGTTCAAAAATCTGACATCCGTATTATCGCTGCTACGAATGTTAACATGATGGAAGCTATTGACAAGGGAAAATTTAGAGAAGATTTGTATTACCGTTTAAGTACGGTAGAAATAAACCTTCCTCCTCTTCGTGAAAGAGGTGAAGATATTCATTTAATCTTTAGAAAATTTGCTTCTGATTTCTCACATAAATATAAAATGCCTCCTATCAAACTTGAACCGGAAGCTGCTAATTATTTAATGAGATACCGCTGGGACGGAAATATTCGTCAATTGCGAAATGTAGCTGAACAAATATCTGTATTGGAGACAAATAGAGTTATTACATTACCTGTTCTTCAAACTTATTTACCAAATCACGACAGACAATTGCCGTCTTTGGTGAATACTAAAAAAGCAGATTCTGATTTTAGTAGTGAAAGAGAAATTTTATATAAGGTCCTTTTTGATATGAAAGGAGATCTTACGGATCTTAAAAAACTAACTTTAGAGTTATTACAAAACGACAAAGGACAAGTTCAAGAATCTAATAAGAATTTAATTCAACGTATCTACGGACAAAAAAGTAATGAGATTCAAGATATACAATCGACTCCTACGAGCAGTTTTAATATCTTACCAATGGAAAATCATCAAACTCAAAACAACTCATTTCACGAGCATGTTGATGATGATGAAGACGACAACAATTACCTTTTAGCGGAGACAGTAGAGGACATTCCTTTAAATTTAGTTGACCAAGAATTAGAGTTAATTAAAAAAGCATTGGAAAGAAATAAAGGTAAAAGAAAAGCTGCAGCAGAAGAACTTGGAATCTCTGAAAGAACATTATATAGAAAAATCAAGCAATACAACCTATAATTATGAAAATCAAATACTTATTTTCTATTTTACTATGCTCAATAGTACTTCATAGTTGTAAATATTATAACTTTACTGGTACTGGTAAGATAGATGCTAATACGTTTCAGGTTAATACGTTTCAGAATAATGCAAGTTTAGTAGAACCAGGAATTGACAGAACATTTACAATGGCGTTGCAAGATTTAATTCAAAATCAAACAAGCTTGAGCTTAACTAATAATGATGGTGATCTAATCTATGAAGGAGAAATTGTAGATTACAGAATTAGCCCAATGACTGCAACGGCGGATCAAAGAGCTGCACAAAACCGTTTGTATATTGCAATCAATGTCCGTTTCTTTAACAAGAATAAACCGGAAGATGACTTTGAAAAAAGATTTTCTTTCTACTATGACTATGATGCTAACGTTCAATTAATGGGCGCAAGTTTAAGCACTGCTCTTGATGCTATTTATGAAAGAATAACACAAGACGTATTCAATGAATCTTTAGCTAAGTGGTAATTAAAAATTTTAGAACTCTTGAATTTAGATAACTTAGATATATTGTTACACAAGCCTGAAAGCATTGCTGCTAATGATGCCAGTGAACTAAAGGATATACTTCACGACTACCCATATTTTCAGTCAATAAGAAGTTTATATCTTAAAAGTCTCTTTTTGCAAAAAAGCAGTCATTATAATCAAGAGCTTAAAAAAACAGCTGCATATACCTTAGACCGGGATATACTTTTTGAGTTTATCATTTCACCAGATTTTGTCAGTTATAAACCAATTGAACTACCAAGTGATATAGCCGATATACCACAAGAAGAAACAGAAGATAAAAGTATTGAAGAGGAAGTATTGCTAAATACCCCTAAAGAAACTTCTACAGCTATTAAAAGCTTACTTCAATCAATAACACTTCTTGAAAACGAAAAGGAGGAAGAACAAGAGAGTGTGCAAGTAGAAAAACAACAGTTGGTAGAGGAAAATATTATAGACGAGGCAACTTGTATAGAAGCACCAGAGCATTTAGAAGTGATAGAAATACAAGAAAACATTGATGAAAAAGATAATCATCAAAAATTAGAGGAAAAATTAGAAATAGGTAAACCTCTTACCTTCTCTGAAAATGAGAAATTCTCATTCCAAGAATGGCTGCAATTGGCAAAAGCAAAGCCTATTGAAAGAGAAAAAGAGGATATTTTAACAGATACTGAGGTTATAATCGACACCGATAAACAAAAAAAATTAGATTTAATAGATAAATTTATCGAAACAAATCCTAAAATTTTGCCAACAAAAAAAACAACCTCAGCACCTGTAAACATTGAGAATTCAGTACAAGAGAACAATAGTTTGATGACTGAGACATTAGCAAAGATTTACTTAGAGCAAAAAAAATATCAAAAAGCAATACAAGCTTATGAGATATTAATTTTGAAATATCCAGAAAAAAGTAGTTTCTTTGCAGACCAAATATTAGATATAAAAGCGTTACAACAACATAATAGTTAATCACCATGAACACATTTACAATATTTTTAGTATTAATCGCCATTGTATGTTTTTTACTTATCGTAGTAATTATGGTACAGAATCCTAAAGGAGGAGGTTTAGATTCATCTTTCGGAGGATCTACAGTAGTTGGTGGTGTTAAAAATACAAACGATTTCTTAGATAAAAGTACTTGGACTTTAGGTGCAGTATTAATTATCTTAATTTTATTATCTACTACAAGTTTTAGTGGAGGTGCTACAGGAGATTCTAAATTATTAGATCCAAATGCAGTTACTGCACCATTAGCACCAATCTCTCAAGAGACTCAAACACCGGCTGAACAACCTGTGACACCTACTCAAGAGACTGAAACTCAAGAATAATAATTGCATATTATTTATATATTAAAAATGCCAGCTGTCAAGCTGGCATTTTTTTTTGATAAGACTGTCACTTTTTTGCTTTGGCATACTTTATGACTACTCGTTATCTGTATTAATTAAAAATAATTAAATTCAATTTATAAACTATAAGACTATGGCATTAAACATTAAACCACTTGCAGACAGAGTTCTTATTGAACCTCTACCAGCAGAGACTAAAACTGCTTCAGGTATATTCATTCCAGACACAGCAAAAGAAAAACCTCAAAGAGGTATCGTAGTTGCAGCAGGAAACGGAACTAAAGATCACGAGATGACTGTAAAAGTAGGCGATACTGTTCTTTATGGGAAATATGCTGGAACGGAATTAAAGTTTGAAGGTAAAGATTACCTTATCATGCGTGAAGACGACATTCTTGCAATTGTTTAAAAAATTGAATCATTAATAACTAAATCAGAAATTTTAAAATGGCAAAAGATATTAAATTCGACATCGCTGCACGTGAAGGTTTGAAACGTGGAGTTGACGCTTTAGCAAATGCAGTTAAAGTAACATTAGGTCCTAAAGGAAGAAACGTAATTATTGGAAAATCATTTGGTGCTCCAACCGTTACTAAAGATGGTGTTTCTGTAGCTAAAGAGGTTGAGTTAGAAGATACTTTAGAAAACATGGGGGCGCAAATGGTGAAAGAAGTGGCGTCTAAAACAAATGACTTGGCTGGTGATGGTACAACTACTGCTACTGTTTTAGCTCAAGCTATCGTTAAAGAAGGTCTTAAAAACGTTGCTGCTGGTGCTAATCCAATGGATTTAAAACGTGGTATCGATAAAGCTGTTGAGATTATCGTTGAAGAGTTAAAAAAACAAGCACAAGAAGTTGGTGGGTCTATGGACAAAATCAAACAAGTTGCTTCTATCTCTGCTAATAATGATGATTTTATCGGTGAATTAATTGCTCAAGCTTTTGAAAAAGTAGGAAAAGAAGGTGTTATCACTGTTGAAGAAGCTAAAGGAACTGAAACATTTGTTGACGTTGTTGAAGGTATGCAGTTTGACAGAGGTTACTTATCTCCTTACTTTGTAACTAATTCTGAAAAAATGGAGGTAGAATTAGATTCTCCTTACATCTTATTATATGACAAAAAAGTTTCTTCTTTAAAAGAACTTTTACCTGTATTAGAACCTGTTGCTCAATCTGGTAAACCTTTATTAATTATCGCTGAAGATGTTGATGGTGAAGCATTATCTACTTTAGTAGTTAATAAATTAAGAGGCGCTTTAAAAATTGCTGCTGTTAAAGCTCCTGGTTTTGGAGATAGAAGAAAAGCAATGTTAGAAGATATCGCGATCTTAACTGGTGGTGTGGTTATCTCTGAAGAGCAAGGATATACTTTAGAAAACACTACTTTAGAGATGCTTGGTACTTGTAAACGTGTAAGCATTGATAAAGACAACACGACTATTGTTAGTGGAAGTGGTGAGGCTGATATGATCAAAAACAGAGTAAACCAGATTAAAGCGCAAATGGAAGCTACTACTTCTGACTATGACAGAGAGAAGTTACAAGAGCGTTTAGCTAAATTAGCTGGTGGTGTTGCTGTTCTTTATGTTGGTGCTGCTTCTGAAGTAGAAATGAAAGAGAAAAAAGATAGAGTTGATGATGCATTACACGCAACAAGAGCTGCTGTTGAAGAAGGTATCGTTGCTGGTGGTGGTGTTGCTTTATTAAGAGCTAAAGAAGCTTTAGTTGATATTAAAGCTGAAAACGCTGACGAAGAAACGGGTATTCAAATCGTAGCAAAAGCAATTGAGGCTCCTTTAAGAACTATTGTTGAAAACGCTGGATCAGAAGGTTCTGTTGTTGTTGCTAAAGTTTTAGAAGGGAAAGGAAACTTCGGATACAATGCTAAAACAAATGAATACGTTGATATGCTACAAGCTGGGGTTATTGATCCTAAAAAAGTAACAAGAGTTGCATTAGAAAATGCCGCTTCTGTTTCTGGAATGATCTTAATCACTGAGTGTGCATTAGTTGAAATAAAAGACGAAAGTGCTGCTGCTATGCCAATGGGCGGAGGTATGCCTGGAATGATGTAATAAACATCTCGTCTGAAAAACAAAGGGGGTTGTCTTATTAGACAGCCCCTTGTTTTTTTATCTGTATAAAAAACTTTATACAAAAAGAAAGGCTGCTCTATCGTTATAGAACAGCCTTTATTATATTTATAAAAGGAATACTACTTAGTAATCTCTTTTAACTCTGCTATTGTTGCTGTAGGATTCTCAGACTTAAATACAAAACTTCCTGCTACTAATGCATCTGCTCCAGCATCTACTAAAGCTTTTGCATTTTTACTTGTTACTCCTCCGTCAATTTCAATGATTGTAGAAGCTCCTTTTGCCTCAATCATTGCTTTTACCTTGCGTACCTTATCATAAGTGTTTTCAATAAAACTTTGTCCTCCAAAACCAGGATTAACACTCATGATCAACACTAAATCTAAATCTTGTATTATGTCTTCTAATACATTTACATTCGTATGTGGATTTAATGCCACTCCTGCCTTCATTCCTTCAGCTTTTATAGCTTGAATTGTTCTGTGTAAATGTGTACACGCTTCATAGTGCACTGTCAAAATATCAGTTCCTAAATCTTTAAATGTTTTGATATAACGATCAGGATCAACAATCATTAAGTGTACGTCTAATATTTTTTTAGCGTGTTTATTAATAGCATCTAAAACAGGCATCCCATAAGAAATATTAGGAACAAATACCCCATCCATAATATCAATATGAAACCAATCTGCCTCACTATTATTAATCATCTCAACGTCGCGTTGTAAATTTCCAAAATCAGCCGCTAATACAGACGGCGCAATAATTGTGTTTTTCATTATATTGTGTTGTTTGTACAAAGATAAAAAAAAACCTAACAGCACACGCCATTAGGTTTTCTTATGTTGTTTTCAATTACTCAACGGCAACAACTGTTGCTTCAAATAATTCAGAAAAATATTTAATAATCTTATTTCTTATTTCATCTTCATCTACGTAATCAACTCCAAGCTCAACATTCAAAGAAGTAACTCCTTTTCCTTTGATTCCACAAGGAATGATATTGTCAAAATAACCAAGATCCGAATTTACATTTAAAGCAAACCCGTGCATTGTTACCCAACGTGATGCTCTAACTCCCATTGCACATATTTTACGTGGAAATGGTGTTCCTACTCCAAGCCATACTCCTGTTTCTCCTTCACTCCTACCTGCTTCAATTCCGTAATCCTTTAAAACTAAAATAATAGTCTCCTCTAATAAACGAAGGTATTTATGAATATCTGTAAAGAAGTTTTCTAAATCAAGAATTGGATATCCAACTATCTGACCTGGTCCGTGGTAAGTAATATCACCTCCTCTATTAATTTTGTAAAAAGTAGCTCCTTTTGCTTTTAATTGCTCATCATTTAAAAGCATATTGTGAACATCTCCACTCTTTCCAAGCGTATAAACGTGAGGGTGCTCTACAAAAATAAAGTAGTTCTCAGTAGGTTCTGTAGTTTCTTCTCTTCTATTCTTAACTTTTGTAGCTAATATAGATTGAAAAATCTCTTCTTGATAATCCCAAGTATCTTTATAATCCTTTTCGCCTAAATCAATAAGCTTAACTGTTTTGTTCATTTCACTAAATTCTTAGTTATTATATTTTGGATTGTTTAATATTACTAAAGCTCCGATTACACCAGGAACCCACCCCATCAGGGTTAATAGTAAAACAATCAATATAGACCCACATCCTTTATCAAATACAGCCAAAGGTGGTAAAAAAATCGATAATAGTACGCGCCAAAAACTCATTTCTAATTGATTAAAAGTTATACAAATTTCGTGATTTTTTATCACATAAAGCCATCTCCTCCTAAATTTGATTGCTTGTTTCTTTAAAACAAGCATTTAAAAGTAAAATAATGCGTTTTAAGACTCGTAGTAATTGTCGCATTTTCAAAGATTGGCTATATTTGCCTTTTAAAATTAATTCACAATTATTATGCAACTTTCAGAACAAGAAATCATAAGAAGAGAAAAGCTGAGTAAATTACAAGAGCTTGGTGTTAATCCCTATCCTGCAAACCTATTCCCTGTGGATCATACGTCTAAGCAGATAAAGAACGATTTTGAAGAAGGTAAGAAGGTAGTTGTGGCTGGAAGACTTATGTCTTCAAGAATTCAAGGAAAGGCTTCTTTTGCTACTATTCAAGATAGTGAAGGAAAAATCCAATTGTACATTAACAGAGATGAACTTTGTCCTGGGGAAGATAAAACTTTATATAATGAGATTTATAAAAAGTTAATTGACTTAGGTGATATTATAGGAATTGAAGGAGAGTTATTCACTACTCAAGTAGGTGAAAAAACAGTACGTGTTAAGAACTTATCTTTATTAAGCAAATCTTTACGCCCTCTTCCTCTTCCAAAAACAGATGCTGAAGGAAATACTTTCGATGCTTTTACTGATCCAGAATTGCGTTATAGAATGCGTTATGTTGATTTAGTGGTTAATCCATTAAACAAAGATATTTTCGTAAAACGTACTAAGTTATTTAGTGCAATGCGTAATTTCTTTAATGATGCAGGTTATATGGAAGTAGAAACTCCTGTATTACAGTCTATCCCTGGTGGAGCAGCTGCTCGTCCATTTATTACACACCACAATGCTTTAGATATTCCTCTATACTTGAGAATTGCTAATGAATTGTACTTAAAACGTTTAATCGTTGGTGGTTTTGACGGAGTTTATGAATTCTCTAAAAACTTCCGTAATGAAGGTATGGACAGAACGCACAACCCAGAGTTTACTGCAATGGAAATTTACGTTGCTTATAAAGACTATAACTGGATGATGGACTTCACTGAACGTTTATTAGAACATTGTGCTATTGCTGTTAATGGTACAACAGAAGCTACTTTCGGAGAACATGCCATCAACTTTAAAGCTCCTTACAAACGTATCACAATGGCAGACTCTATTAAAGAGTTTACAGGTTTTGATATTACTGGTAAATCAGAAGATGAAATTCGTCAAGCTGCTTTAGGAATGGGTATTCCTGTTGATGAAACTATGGGGAAAGGTAAACTTATTGATGAAATCTTCGGTGAGAAATGTGAGGGTAACTACATTCAACCTACTTTCATTACTGACTATCCGAAAGAGATGTCTCCTTTAACTAAAGCTCATAGAGATAATCCTGAACTTACAGAGCGTTTTGAATTAATGGTTTGTGGGAAAGAGATTGCTAATGCTTACTCTGAGTTAAATGATCCTATCGATCAAAGAGAGCGTTTTGAAGCACAAATGGACTTAGCTGATCGTGGAGATGATGAAGCTATGTTTATTGACCAAGACTTCTTACGTGCATTAGAATATGGTATGCCTCCTACATCTGGTTTAGGTATTGGTATGGACAGATTAATTATGTTCTTAACTAATAATGCATCTATCCAAGAAGTTCTTTTCTTCCCTCAAATGAGACCAGAGAAAACTGCTCCTACTGTAGAGTTAACGGATGAAGAAAAAATCATTGTTCAAATTCTTGAGAATAATGAAAACAAAGTAGAAATTGCTTCTCTTAAAGAGCAAGCTGCTTTAAGTGGTAAGAAATGGGATAAGGCTATGAAAGGTCTTGCTGCTCATAACTTAACAAAAGTAGTTACGGAAGATGACAAAAAATTCGTAGTGTACCAACACTAATCAAATACAAATAAAGGGGCTTTAAAGCCCCTTTGTTATTTTTAATACTCTTATAATTTCAAATTATTGATAAACTCATAGTCTGTCAATGTATGTAAAAATGCTATAATTGCTTTTTGTTCTTCTTTAGATAATACTACCCCCACTTTCCCATCGTTTCTTTTTAATAATGGATCTAAAGTTTCACTATCTTCTACTCCATTCACATAGAAGTTAAGCACCTCTTCAAGTGTTTTAAATCGTCCATCATGCATATAAGGAGCTGTAAGCACAACATTGCGAAGTGCACTTACTTTAAACTTTCTTATATCTTCTGGTTCTCCTGACACATCAATTCTTCCTTGATCTTGCAATATAGGATCCCACGGCAGTCCATTGTTTCTAAAACTACTATCTGAGAATAAATCGGTACTATGACAAGAAGCACAATTCTCTCTAAATAATGACAATCCCTTTTCTTCTAATGCTGTTAAACTACCTCCTACTTCTTTTCTAACGTACTTATCGTACTTAGAATTACTTGATACTAACAACGTCATATACTGTGCTAATGCTTTCATCATACTTGTAGAAGTCATTTTAGTGTCATTATATGCCTTAGCAAACATTGCAATGTATTCAGAATCTAAACGCAATTTCTGTAAGATAGTCGGTAATGTTTCACGCATTTCAACCTCATTGTGAATAGGAACAATTGGAACCATTTCTAAATTATTCGATGCGCCATCGTAAAAGTATTCTTCAAAAAAAGCCATATTCTGAATAGCTGGAGCATTTCTTTTTCCTACCAATCCATCTATTCCAATACTTAATGCTTTACCAGCATCTGAAAACGCAAGTTCTCTAATATGGCAAGAAGCACATGATATTGTATTATCTTCTGACAACCGTTCATCGTAAAATAACTTCTTACCTAATTCAAATCTTGAATGTCGCAATTCATTGTTTTTAAAAGTATATTTTAACGCTGGAAAATTACTTGGCTTTTCCCAATGTAAAACATCATTATCTACTTCTGGAAGTTCTTCATAATTATCTGATGAACAACCAATCAACAAAAAAACTCCTACTAAACTAAAAATAAACTTTTTCATAGAAATAAGTGAAGGGAAGACTGACTAATCTTCCCTTCTTGATAAAATCAAATAATAAACTATTCAGTAATTTTCACTTCTTTCAAACTGAACATATTCACTGCATTCTCCATAATCTTTGGAGCGCGATCTTTGTCCACCATGATATATTGTCTCTCCACTAAAGAAATTTTGTTCTTGTCATCTAATAACTTAGATACCTCTACGTCTAACTCAACCGTTGCAGCATACTTATCACTTACTTTAACAACGTCCTTTGTTGTCAAAACAACTTCTCTATAATTATCTAACTTACTTCCGTGGCTACCAATGTGTAATTGAAAATCATCTGCTTCAGATCCAGCACTTGTAAAGAAACCTTGACAGTTAATAAATTTATACCCAGTAAGCCATCCCCAAGTAAGGTTGTGTTCTCTACATAAATCCCAGAACTCTTGTTGATCTTCTACACCTCTAAGATATTTTTCTTGGTCAACTCCCAATCCAAACTTAATACCTGTATAACGTCCTGCAGGAACATCTTTAAGAACTACTTTAAAATCATTAGATTCTGAATCTACAAAGAAGTAGCCCTCATTTTTAGGATATGTAAACACTTCTCCATTATCATCTGTCAGTTGAAAGTTACTAATGATGTATTTTAAAAATGTAATATTTAGCTCTTCTTTATTTCCATTTGATTTGTAAAAAGTATCGTACTTCAAATCCTCTCCAAACATTTTGTGATCAAAATTGAAAGTAACGGTATTCTTTCCTTCTAATACTTCAAGTTTTTTGTCTAATGCTTCTTCTGTTGCATCATCACTTGTACAAGAAGTTAAAGTAATTGAAGCGCATAAAAATAATGTGATATATGATAAAAATTTGTTCATTTTAATTGTATTTATAAGTTTAAAAAAGTCAATAGGTAATCTGTTCGATATACTCAAACTACCTTAAAAAGCTAATATTAAAACTTATACAATCGGAGGTTGTAATACAAATGAACTATATAAGTAGTTATATAAGTTTAAATAACTACTGTGTTCAAAATCTTTTTTAAATGAATAATCTACGAAGTCAAGCTCTGTTTTGTAAGTAAAAACAGGAATAAAATCCAAAAGTACCGTTGCCTTTTCTAAATGAACTGGGGCTTTTGTTTCTAATGTTTTATCAAGTTCCTTCGCTAAGTGACACTTCCCGTTACACTCTAATTGTGGTTTATCCACATTCTCACATAAAACGGTTGATATATAATCATAATTGACCATATATTCCACTACCGGCATTACCGGACGGAATATAAATACGAGTACTATGATGATATATAATTTTTTCACGTGCCAAAAATATTTAAGTATAAAATCTTATACTAAAGTTATCCCTCTTAAATCTATTGAAATTCACTAATAGTGAAACAAAAGGAATAAATAATGAAATTTTAAGTAAAACTCTTGCGATAGTTTTCTGGTGTTATCCCCTCTTGCTTCTTAAAAAAAGTTACAAAATAAGATGTACTATCAAAACACAACTCCCTTGCAATCTCATTAATATTAAAACTACTAAACTGTAATAATCGCTTTGCTTCTACTACAATACGTTGTCTTACTATCTGACCTGCAGTAACGCCCTTTTCCTGCTTACAAAGTTTATTTAGGTAATTTGGGGTTACACAAAGTTTCTCTGCGTAAAAAGCGGGTGTTTTCGCTTCTTTAAAGTGTTGTTCAACTAAATCTTGAAACATTAGTATACGATTATTAACTGCAGTCTTTATCTGCTTATAATTATCTACAACACATTCTTTGTTTATAGTTTGTAATTCACACAAAAGAATATTTAAGTAAGAACGTAAAACCTTCTCCCGATCTGGTCTTTCAGAAGCATGTTCAATATCCATCAAATCCAACAAAATAGATAACTTTCCTAAAACGCTTGGCTCTATTTGTTGTGAAGGCGAACTATCTGCTTGAAAGAAATCAAAAAAGCGAAGTACATTCTCATGGTACCTCAAAGAAAAAAATGACTCTTCAAAACAAATAAAACTTCCTTTACACTCTTTTAATATATTAAATTTTACAATGTCTCCTGGTTTTATAACAATTACTTTTGAAGAAATACCCGTTAACAAAAAGTCATTTACACTTAAACTATACTCTCCTTCTTTCAACACTAACAACATATAACTATTAGCCCTGAAGTACTCACATAAAATAGGGTGATCTACTAACAATGCATTTATGTTCTTCATATAAAAAGAAGACTGATCTTGAGTAAAATAATTTAAAGCACAAGACTTTACTATCTTACTTGACATAAGAAATTTTGGTTTAATATTATACAATAGTAGTCATCGCTAAAGTTTTAGCAATGAAATTAGTCCGATAAAATAATATTAAACGTAGAGGGGAGGACGAAGTACGCCATTAGAAAAAAGTCCAGCATATAGATTCTTATATCCATCTATAGCTAAACAATTTGAAGTAAAATCAACTTTAGAGTCTTGTTGAGTTTCATTTGTATCAAAAAACAATAAAGAAAAAGCTATTGAACACAGCTTCTTTGTGTCTTTTTCTTTTTGCTCTTCTGCTACCTTAGCCATTTCCTGCATTAAATAACATTTTCCGTTACACTGCATTTCAGGCTTATCTTTATTTATACACAAAACAGTAGCAATATAATCATAGTCCACTAAATAGTTCATTAAAGGAACTATTGGACGAAAGACAACTAATGTTATGATTATAAATAAAAACTGTTTCACATCACAAATATACATACCTAAAGAATAGAAACAAAGCATAAAAAAAAGCGTTACTTGTTAGTAACGCTTTTAATAATTTCTTATCCTAAATATGTTTTCAAGATTTTACTTCTTGATGTATGTTTTAATCTGCGAATTGCTTTCTCTTTAATTTGACGAACACGCTCTCTTGTTAAATCAAAAGTTTCTCCGATTTCTTCTAATGTCATTGGATGTTGATCTCCTAATCCAAAATATAAACGAACAACATCTGCCTCACGTGGAGTCAATGTATCTAATGCTCTTTCAATCTCTGTTCTCAAAGATTCGTGAATCAACTCTCTATCCGGATTTGGAGATTCACCTGAACGCAATACGTCATATAAGTTAGAATCTTCACCTTCAACTAATGGTGCATCCATTGACAAGTGACGTCCCGAGTTTTTCATACTCTCTTTAACGTCATTTACAGTCATATCTAATTCTACTGCAATTTCCTCTGCAGAAGGTGGACGTTCGTTAGATTGCTCTAATAAAGCGTACATCTTATTAATTTTATTAATAGAACCAATCTTGTTCAATGGAAGACGTACAATTCTTGATTGTTCAGCAAGAGCTGATAAAATTGATTGACGAATCCACCATACAGCATATGAAATGAACTTAAAACCTCTCGTTTCATCGAAACGTTGTGCAGCTTTGATTAATCCTAAGTTTCCTTCATTAATCAAATCAGGAAGTGTTAATCCTTGATTTTGATACTGTTTTGCAACAGATACAACGAAACGTAAATTCGCTTTCGTTAATTTTTCAAGAGCTCTTTGGTCACCAGCTTTAATTCGCTGTGCTAATTCTACTTCCTCATCAGCAGTAATCAAATCCACTTTACCAATTTCTTGCAAGTATTTATCAAGAGATGCCGTCTCACGATTTGTTACCTGCTTGGTAATTTTAAGTTGTCTCATATTATTTCTATCCTTATTTTCCGATTAATATCCTTGTGTCACATTTGTTATACGTACAAACATTACAAAAGGTTACAAAAGTTTTATTCTTTTCCTACATTTAACACTCAATTAAGAAAAAAGCTCCAATTTAGATACTCTAAACTGGAGCTTTTTGTTACAATAACTATACTATATTACAGTATAAAAGTTTAATAATTATTTGTTTTACTTAACTCTTCCTCATCTACTTCTACTTCATCTAAGTATCTTTCTAAACTATCATCCAACTCTTTCATCCAAGGCGTATGATGTTCTTCAGCTGTTACACCTGTCATAACCGAAGTATAAACTTTATCACGGTAATGTAAAATATTAACCTCTTTGTCATTCATCCAGCTTTTAAACATCTCTGCTACTTTATCTAAATCGAATGTAGGATAATCAGTTAAATCAATTAATTCTTTAATATATGCTGTTTGAAAATCAACATGTTCAGGTCCCGTACTCGCAGCTTTTACAGCTTTCAACCATTTATTAATATCTTCATCACGTTTCTCTTTTACTGGCAATGCTATTCTACCTAACATATAGTCACGGGCAAACCAAGCTTGGGCATCAAACATATTAAATGTATAATATTGATCTTGCATCCCTAAGAATAACAATCTTTCATTTTCATTGAAAACAACTCCTTTATATAAATTATCAGGATACAAACTATTCTTTGTTTTTAATCGTAATTCATCAGGTAAGAAAGGGAATTTATGTTGATAACCTGTACATAAAATAACCGCATCAAAAGCCTTAGATGAACCATCTTTAAAATAAGCTACATTATCTTCAAAATGTGTTACCAAAGACCTCTCTTCTATACCTTTTGGCCACTTAGCACCAATAGCATTGGTACGATAAGCAATCGTTACCGATTTACTACCATGTTTAAAACATTGTACACCAATATCCTCAGCAGAATAACTACTTCCTATTAACAATACATCTTTATCTATAAATTGATCTGCACCTCTAAAATCGTGCGCATGCATTACTGTTCCAGGGAAATTATCAATACCTTTAAAATATGGCATATTTGGCGTAGAGAAATGCCCTGTACCAACAACTAAATAATCAAAAAACTCTTCAAAAGTTTCATTTTTAACTAAATCATCAAAAACAACTCTGAACTGCTTTTTATCCTCTAAATAATCAACCCATCTTGCCACAGTATTAAACTTAATAAAATCACGCGCTTTACTCTGTTTAATTCTTCCTTCTATATAGTCAAACAAAACCTCTCTTGGAGGGTAAGAAGAAATTGGCGTCTTGAAATGATCCATAAAAGTATAATCGGCAAACTCTAAACACTCTTTTGGTCCGTTTGACCACAAGTATTTATACATACTCCCGTGCAAAGGTTCACCATATTTTCCTACACCTGTTCTCCAAGTATAGTTCCACATTCCCCCCCAGTTATCTTGTTTTTCATAACATTTAATCTCTGGTATGGGATTGCCTTTTTTTTGTTCTGATTCAAAAGCTCTTAACATAGCTAATCCACTCGGACCAGCACCAATAATTCCTACTTTAAAATTTGACATAAATACATAATAAGTTTGTCCTCGTTTTCAATAAACGAAGAAATTAATAAATTAGATTGTTACTGATTACTCAGCCGAGATAGAATACTAACAGAAATAGCATCCTAAATAGGACATCCAAAAACTATGGATGTTAAAACAGAAAGGGATAACGTCTTAGCCCTTATTAGGTGGATCTATATAATAATCCAATTTGAGATAGGTAGCAAAAAAGGTGCTTAAACAAGCATAAATACCTTTTAAAAAAGTATTCGCTACCTTTAGTAACATAGCTAATATATTAAATATTAACCAATTAAAAAAATATAGCGGATTTTTTCAATTTTACACTATGTAGATATTTTATTAAAAACTGCTCAGTATTAGTAATTAAAAAATCACAAACTGTAATTAACATTAATAAGCCAACTGACAACCTATAAAACTACAGAAACCATAAAAATACATCTAAAACAAAAAAAGGGTACCTTTTATCAAGGTACCCTACTTTTTATGATAAAGTGAAATATGAATTATTTCGCTTGATTATCTTTATTTGGAGTTTCGTCTTTTTTCTCTGCACGAGGTGGACGAGGCATTAAAGCTTTTCTTGAAACTTTAGCTTTTTTAGTTTTTGGATCAATACCTAAATATTTAACCTCTAACTCATCACCCATTTTCAATACATCAGAAACATTTTCAACACGCTTCCAATCTAATTCTGATACGTGTAATAAAGTTTCTTTACCTGGTACAAATTCTACAACAGCACCAAAGTCTAACATTTTCACAACTTTTACAGTATATACTTCATTCTCAACTGGAGCAAATGTAGTATTACTAATAGAAGCCAATGCTTTATCCATACCTTCTTGGCTTGTTCCTAATACTTCGATAATTCCGAAGTCTCCTTCTTCATTAATAACGATTGTAGTACCAGTTTCAGCTTGTAAAGCTTGAATGTTTTTACCTCCAGGTCCGATCATTGCACCAATAAATTCTTTAGGAATACTAACAGTAACAATTTTTGGAGCTTTAGGTTTAACTGTTTCATTTGGAGTAGCAATTGTATCAGTTAATTTTCCAAGGATATGCATACGACCATCGCGAGCTTGTTTTAAAGCTTGAACCATAATATCATAAGCTAATCCTTCGATTTTGATATCCATCTGACAAGCAGTGATACCATCTTTAGTACCTGTAACTTTAAAGTCCATATCTCCTAAGTGATCCTCATCACCTAAAATATCAGACAATACAGCCCAACGTCCAGTTTTGCTATCAGAAATTAATCCCATTGCAATACCTGAAACTGGTTTTTCAATTTGAATACCAGCATCCATTAAAGCTAATGTACCAGCACACACAGTTGCCATTGAAGAAGAACCATTTGATTCTAAAACTTCAGAAACCAAACGAATTGTATAAGGACAATCAGCAGGAATCATAGTTTTCAATGCACGTTGTGCTAAATTTCCGTGTCCAACTTCACGACGAGAAACACCTCTTAAAGGTTTAGCTTCTCCTGTTGAGAATGGAGGGAAGTTATAGTGTAAGTAGAATTTCTCTTCTCCTTGTTCACTTGGCAAATCAATAACGTTAGCTTCTCTTGAAGTACCTAATGTTACAGTTGCCAAAGCTTGTGTTTCACCACGAGTAAAGATTGAAGAACCATGTGCTGATGGTAAGTAATCAACTTCACACCAAATAGGTCTAATTTCAGTAGTCTTACGACCATCTAAACGTATACCTTGATCCAAAATTAAATTACGAACAGCCTCTTTTTGAGTTTTGTTGAAGTATTTACTAATTAAATCAGCTTTTTCTTCTCTTTCTTCTTCAGAAAATAAAGCTAAAACCTCTTCTTTTACTTCAGCAAATTTTTCACTTCTTTCGTGTTTAGCACTTGCATGAGATGCAATTTCATATAATTTATCGTAAGCAGCATTATGAACAGCAGACTGGATGTTTTCATCTTCCTCTTCTCCTTCATATTCTCTATACTCTAAATTTAATGCAGCACGCATTTTTTCTTGAGCTTCAATTTGCAATTTGATAGCCTCATGTGCAAATTTAATAGCCTCTACCATTTCAGCTTCAGAAATTTCTTTCATCTCACCTTCAACCATAGCTACAGAATCTTTAGAAGCACCAATCATCATATCGATGTCAGACTCTTCTAATTGAGTTCTACTTGGGTTGATAATAAATTGTCCGTCAATACGCGCAACTCTTACTTCTGAAATGTAATTGTAAAATGGAATGTCTGACACAGCTAATGCAGCAGAAGCAGCTAAACCAGCTAATGCATCAGGCATAACATTTTCGTCATGAGACATCATCTGAATCATAACTTGTGTTTCAGCGTGATAATCATCAGGGAACAATGGTCTTAACACACGGTCTACAAGACGCATAGTTAAGATTTCTTGATCACTTGGACGAGCTTCACGTTTGAAAAAACCTCCTGGAAAACGTCCAGCAGCAGCAAATTTTTCTCTGTAATCTACAGTTAATGGTAGAAAATCAACTCCTGGATTAGAAGTACGTGCAGAAACTGCTGTAGCTAAAAGCATACAGTCTCCCATACGAACAACTACAGATCCATCCGCTTGTT
This sequence comes from Myroides phaeus, assembly GCF_900099675.1. Classification (GTDB taxonomy): domain Bacteria; phylum Bacteroidota; class Bacteroidia; order Flavobacteriales; family Flavobacteriaceae; genus Flavobacterium; species Flavobacterium phaeum. Next base: position 64,032 of record NZ_FNDQ01000002.1, on the reverse strand, counting down.
TCGCTAATTTTCCTGTTTCGATAGAAATACTTCTTCCATCTCCAAGATCGATAATTTCTTTGGTTACCTTAGGAATCATAATAATTTAATACTTTAGGGTTTCTGTCTCTCCGAAGAGAGACATTAATAATTGTGTGTTGTGTTGTGTGTTGTTGTGTAGTTGTATGAAACCCAATGAAAAACCAGTCTTTTTTTGCCAAAAGGCTAAAAAGAAAAAGAGGCGCACAAGGGCACCTCTTCACTATTGATTATTTTCTAATATTCAATTCTTTAATAATCTCACGATATCTGTTGATCTCAGTTTTCTTTAAGTAGTCAAGAAGTCTTCTTCTTTTACCTACTAAAAGAACTAATGAACGCTCAGTATTATAATCTTTACGATTTCTTTTTAAGTGTTCAGTTAAGTGAGAAATTCTGAAAGTAAACAAAGCGATTTGTCCTTCAGCTGATCCCGTGTTAGCAGCTTGTCCTCCGTGTTTAGCGAAGATTTCAGCTTTTTTTTCTTTTGATAAATACATGCCAATATTCTTTTTAAATGATTTTTATGCATGAACTATAGACGATCTATATTTCGATTGCAAAGGTAATTTTATTTTTTAATTTAAAGCACTATGTAAAGATTTTTTTTAAAAGATTTTTTATTACTCCACAAGTACTATTTTATAAATCAAATTAAAATATATTAGCCACTTCTAAATTCAGGTTTTCTAAAAACTCTTGGTCTTCAGCTGTAAAAGCTGCTTTAGTATGAGAATCTATATCAATTTGACCAATATTTACCCCTTTTACAAATAAAGGCACAACAATTTCTGATTTCACAGTTATACTACAAGCTATATAATTATCTTGTGCTGTAACATCATCTACTAAAAAAGTTTCGTTACTATTAGCCACTTGTCCACAAATTCCTTTTCCAAAAGGTATTATAACGTGATCTGTTTCGTCCCCTACATAAGGACCTAACTCTAATACTCTTCTATCATGATCGGCAAAATAAAACCCCACCCAATCGTAATAAGGTATAGAATCAAATAACAATTGACAAACTCCTAATAACTTCTGTTCCTTATCTTTCCCACTTTCTTTTAAAATACTTTTTGCTTGTTCTAATAATACTTTATAATCCATACTACAATTAAAATTACTTATGAATTCTAAAAATATAGAAAAACAAGATTAGTAAAGTTTTTTTAACAAAAGTATTTTTTATCTAATTCTGTTTTATGCCCACTAAAAAAGGACACCTACTGGATTAACAACAAAAGTTGAGAACTAAACAAAATCTTAGTTAATCTAAAAAAAAACACTTTATCTCAGTCCGTTCTAAAGTAATTAGTACTTTACAAAAATGTATTTCGGTAGTCTTTAAAACGGTATTAAAGCCTTGTTATTATAAGCTTCTTTGCAACTTGTTTCACACAAGTACCACATTTGTACCACACACTTTCGGAAAAAAGGCTTTTTTTCGAAAGTGTGTGGTACTTGAGTGGGAGATGTCTCGAACATGGTACGTTTAAAACTACACTTTCATATGTTCTTTGTTGCTAGAACAATCCAATGTATTACATTTTAAATCTTTACTTATTTTGCTTCTTAGAAACAAGAGAGTTATATACTTAATCCTTAAGATTTTTACCTGATTCAGTATTATAAAGAGAACTTAGTATGCCTCTTAAAAACAAAAAAGCACTAATGCCAATACATTAGTGCTTTTTTCAAACAACAATATGCAATTTTGTAGCCAAACTCACAAACTACAAAATCTATTTATTTTTATAGCAATTTTTTTTATTAGACATATTGCTTAAGCAAATACTTAATTAAATCTGTTGTAGTTAAAATTCCTACTAACATATCACCCTCCATTACAGGTAAGGATCTAAAATCTTTATCAACTAATATTTCTGCCGCTTCTCTGACGTTCTCATCAGCTTGTATCGTAATAACATCCTTAACCATTACTTGTTCAATAGTAAACATATTATAAACAGTCATATCAATTATTTCATCATTCTCACCCACTGTTTCTGCTAAACTTATTTTCAGTAAATCAGTATAGCTTAAAATCCCTACAAGCTTGTTTCCAGAAACAACAGGTAAGTGGCGGATTTTATGTTTTTTAAACAATCCTTCTGCATAAGTAAGCGAATCTGTAATATTCAGCTTAACTATATCAGAAGCCATAATACTCGAAACTGGAACTCTCTGTTTCATATCAGCACCTTTTTAGAATAGCCCAAAACTACTTCGCAATTAGTTAATAAAATATGATTTTTATCATACTTTGTGATATTTGCTTAAAATAAAAAAAGCGAAGTAAATACTTCGCTTTTCAATTTATATACATTTTGCGTCCGTGGGAGGTTTCGAACCCCCAACCCTCAGAGCCGAAATCTGATATTCTATCCAGTTGAACTACACGGACACTATATAATTTAGTTTGTCAATAATGACTTCACTATAGTTGAAATTGTTTTTCCATCTGCCTTACCAGCTAACTCTTTTGATGCAAGTCCCATAACTTGTCCCATTGAAGCCATTCCACTAAAACCTCCAGCAGAAATAATGTCATTAATAACTTTCTTCACATCTTCTTCTGACATTTGCTCTGGTAAAAATTGCTCAATAACAGCTACTTGTGCTAACTCTGGCTCTACCAAATCCATACGACCTTGCTCTGAAAATATGTTTGCACTATCCTTTCGTTGCTTAACTAATTTCTGTAAAATTTTTATTTCTTCTTCTTCAGTTAGCTCAGTTTGTGCCCCTGATTGAGTTTGGGCTAATAATAACTCAGACTTAATTGCTCTAAGTGCCTCTAAAGCTACAGTATCCTTAGCTTTCATTGCACTTTTCATTGCATCCATAATCTTAGATTGTAAACTCATATCAAATATTTTATTTAAGTGCAAATATATAAAAAAGCCCGAAAAAAGAATAACTTTTTCGGGCTCTATATATAAGGTCTATCCTAATATTAGTCTACATTATCATGTAAAAAAGAATTATTCGATCTTAATTTAGCATCGTTATTACTATCAACACCGAAGCTAACTCTTGATTTTCCAGTTACATCATCAGTATCTTTCAAATCTACTCCACTTCTTTTATAAGCTGGTTCACGCTCTAATTCAGTTAACTGATTATTTGTGTTATTAAACTTATAATTAAAGTCTTTCATCTTTTTTCTTCTTTCAGCAGCACGACTTCTTAAAGTAAACTCTTCAATACTCATTTCCATTGGGTTTACTTCATCCAATTCTTCATCTAAAACAATTTCTGTTTCGTTTACAATTGGTTCAGCTTTTACTTCTGACTTTACAGAAAATTTAAATTCTTCTGCAATATCTTCTTGATGTTTATTTACAGGTTTAGCAGCAGATAACTCACTTTCTTTTTCAGTATAATCTTCTAAAGTAAAACGAATAACCTCTTCTTTTGGAGCAAAAGAATTTTCTACTGTTACTTCATTTGCAGATAAATGTGTTGCAAAAGGTTGTGTGTGTTTTTCTTCTACAGACAAACTTATTGGCTCTATCACTCTCTTTTGAGTTGTATTAACAACAGTTAAAGGTTCTGCTTTGGGTGCTACTATAACAAACTCAGGATCCACAACTTTAATGTCGCGAATATCCTTAGTTTTATTAGATACTTGCTCTACTGATAAATTAATATTCTTTTTAACCTCTTCTTTAGGTGTTACATTTTCAAAAAACACATCTAAATTTGAAGCTTCATTTGTTCTATCAATTATAGTAAAATCATTTTCACCTGTTGGTAAAACTGGATCTCCATCTTCAGGATCATCACCACCATCTAAATAATCATCGTCATTATCATCTTCATCAAAATCATCTTCTAAATTATAGATAGTGATTTTTTCTTCTTTAGGCTCTTCTACTTCTTCTGTTTGACCAAAAGTATTAGCTATATCAGTACTACTTAAAGCTGATAAAGGCTCATTTGGTGTAGAAAAACTAAAAGAACTTAATGGTGCTGCTGAAGATAAATTTCTTACTGCTTTTTGCTCATCATCTAAAGTATGAATAATCATCTTTGGTTCAGATGTAGTAACAATATTCTTTTGTTGTTCAATATTGAAACCTGTAGCAATAATCGTAACAGAAATAGCTTCTCCTAATGTATCATCTTCACCAACTCCCATAATGATATTAGCATTATGACCAGCTTCAGTTTGGATGTGGTCATTAATTTCTCCAATTTCATCAATAGTAATCTCATTTGAACCAGAAACGATTAATAATAATACGTTTTTAGCTCCAGTAATTTTATTATCATTCAATAATGGAGAATCTAAAGCATCTACAATAGCATCTTTTGCTCTTGTTTCACCTGAAGCAGTTGCTGATCCCATTATTGCAGTACCACTATCAGACAATACTGTCTTAGCATCTTTTAAGTCAATATTCTGTGTATAGTGATGTGTAATAACTTCAGCAATACCACGCGCAGCTGTAGATAAGACTTCATCGGCTTTGGAGAAACCAGCCTTGAAACCTAAGTTTCCATATACTTCACGTAATTTATTATTATTGATAACAACTAATGAATCTACTTGCTTACGTAATCGTTCAACACCTTTTAAGGCTTGTTCTTGTCTTACTTTCCCTTCAAACTGAAAAGGAATTGTTACAATTCCAACAGTAAGAATATCTCTCTCTTTTGACAATTGAGCAATTACTGGAGCTGCACCTGTTCCGGTACCTCCCCCCATACCTGCTGTAATAAATACCATTTTAGTATTTACATCAAGCATCTTTTCAATTTCTTCTATACTTTCAAGAGCAGATTGCTGTCCTACTTCTGGATTAGCTCCAGCCCCAAGTCCTTCAGTCAAGTTAACACCTAATTGAATTTTATTAGGCACTGTACTATTTTCTAAAGCTTGTGAGTCAGTATTACAAACTATAAAATCTACACCCTTAATACCTTGCTTAAACATGTGGTTAATGGCGTTACTTCCACCACCTCCAACACCAATTACTTTAATAACGTTTGATTGGTTTTTTGGTAAATCAAACTTTATTCCTCCAAAATCTGTATTCTCCATATACGTAGCGCTTTTATTCTTGCTTTTCAATAAACTCTTTAATCTTTCTAAAAAAATTACCAAAGAAACTGCTTTCAAATTTCTCCGCAATCGGACTATTTAAAGACTCATCTCTTATTTCTCTTGGTTCTTTTGATTCTTCAGAAACTCTTTCTGGTTCATTATACTGAACTGTTTCTGTTTGTTCTCTATTGCTTGCCACTGGCTTCACAACAATCGGCTCTACAACCTCTTGTTTCACTTCTTCTTTTTTAACCTCTTCTTGCTCTTCAACTAAAGAAATTGCTCCCTTAATCTGATTGCGGTTACTCTCCATCACTAAACCAACAGCAGTAGCATACAACGGACTTGATATCTCAGGATTTGAATCTCCTGCTAAATGTTCGTTTGGATATCCAATACGAGTATCTATTCCTGTTATATACTCAACTAATTGCTTGATGTGTTTTAATTCAGATCCTCCACCTGTTAAAACAATACCAGCAATTAATTTCTTTTGTGGATTTTCATATCCATAACTTTTAATCTCAGAAAATACCAATTGAATTATTTCTTCTACACGTGCGTGAATAATTTTCGATAAATTCTTTAAAGAGATTTCTTTTGGTTCTTTACCTCTTAATCCAGGAATAGAAACAATTTCATTGTCTTTATTTTCACCTGGCCAAGCAGAACCAAATCTTACTTTTAAAATCTCAGCTTGACGTTCAATAATAGCACACCCTTCTTTTATATCTTCTGTAATAACATTTCCTCCAAATGGAACTACAGCTGTATGACGAATGATACCATCTTTAAAAATTGCAAGGTCAGTTGTACCACCACCTATATCAATTAATGCAACACCAGCTTCTTTTTCTTCTTGACTTAATACAGCTTCTGCAGATGCTAATGGTTCTAAAGTGATACCACTTAATTCTAAACCTGCATCTTTAATACATCTACCTGCATTTTTAATCAATGCCGCTTGTCCTACAACAACATGAAATGTTGCTTCTAAACGACTTCCATACATTCCTATTGGCTCCTTAATACCTGGCTCACCATCAATTTTAAATTCTTGTGGTAAAACATGTATTATTTCCTCTCCAGGTAACATACTTAATTTTTGAACTTGGTTAATTAACTGTTCAATATCTTTGTCACCGATAACTTCATCAGGATTTTCTCTACTGATGTAGTCACTATGTTGTATACTTCTAATATGTTGTCCTGCGATACCAACAACAACATTCTTAATTTTATAACCTGCTGCTGCTTCCGCATCAGCAACTGCGTGTAAAATAGATTGAATAGTTTGTAAAATATTATTTACAACCCCACGTTTTACACCAAGACTTTTAGCTTTACCTAAACCTAAAATCTCAAGTTTGCCATATTCATTCTTTTTACCAATCATTGCAACAATCTTAGTTGTTCCAATGTCTAAACCTACAGCTATATTTTCTTTTTCCATACTCCTTTTTACTATTTAGTGCATATCACTTGCTGGGTAAACTTCAGGTTTACTACTTTGTACTTATTTTGTTCAATATTTTCATTTACCATATACTGCACAAAAGCTTTATAATTCTTCAATTTTTTTTCTTTCTCGTCAAATCCCCCAAATTGAATATCGAAATTATTTGTTCGACTCATCAACTTAAGTGACCTATCTGACTCTACAATAATCCCTGTAATATCTTTTCTTAAAAATTCGTCTTCATTTATCAATTCCAACATTTCTTTAAGGTCTTTTTCATTACTCTGGTTTACTTTTCCTTGCACCATAGGAACCCGATCCGAATAATGAATTGACAAAGGCATTCTCTGTCCGTATTCATCTAAGTAATAGTTTTTAGAATCTTCAATAATTCTACCTATTGCCTTCTTTTGCCAAACATCAACAAACAACCTTCCGTCTACTGTTAAATATACGTCAGCATCCTTGATTAGGTCATTATTTAACACACCTTTTTCCAGATTATTCAAATCTAAAACAGTTCTATTTATCTCGGAAATTTTTGGAAAATTATTTTTAACCAAATCGCGAACTTCTTCAGCTGTAACAAAATGTTCTTCTCCTCCCTTAAATAAAACCTCAATGTCTGTAATCACACGAGAATCATTGCGTTTATTCGTGAATGAATATATAAATAATAAGACTAAACACAATAACAATATGCGAATATCTGACCATTTAATATTTTTTACCCATTTTTTCACTATAAACTAATCTTAATTTTCTAATTCTCTCTTTATTTCACTAACCATCTCACCAATATCTCCAGCTCCAATAGTTAAAATAACATCTGCTTCTACTCCTTTCAAATAATTAATTAATGATTCTTTAGCCACTAATTCCTTATTACTTGAAGTAATATCTTCTAATAATGCAGCAGATGTAATTCCTTCAATAGGTTCCTCTCTTGCAGGATAAATATCTAATAAAACAATATTATCAAATGTTGATAACGCTTTAGCAAACTCCCCCATAAAATCTCTTGTTCTTGAGAATAAATGTGGTTGAAATACTGCCACTATCTTTTTGTCTCCGTATAATTCGTGCACTGCTTGACTAACGGCTAAAATCTCTGTTGGATGATGTGCGTAATCATCTATATAAATCAATTTCCCTGAACGCAATTTATACGAGAATCTACGTCTAACCCCTTGAAAACTTTCAAGTCCTTTTACCAATAAATCTTTATCAACTCCATAAGTATATGCCATAGCAAAAGCAACTAATGCATTTGATAAATTATGATGTCCTGGTAATCCAAAACGTACATCTTTTATTTGTTCTGTTGGTGTAATAATATCAAATACATACCATCCATCAACAATTTTAATATTTGCTACTCTAAATTTAGCATCCTCTGCAAAACCAACCCTTACTCCTTCTAAACTTACACCATCAGCAGTAAAAACTCTTGTTTTATCTTCAACTTTATCCGCGAAATCATGAAATGCAGTAAGCATCTCATCTGCTGTTCCAAAAATATCTAAATGGTCTGCCTCTGTCGATGTAATACATGCAGTGTTCGGATATAACTTTAAGAAAGATCTATCAAACTCATCTGCTTCGACAACAGTAACTGTTGTACCGCTACCAATTAAATTCGTTTGGTAATTTTCTACTACTCCTCCCACAAATGCTGTTACATCAATGTTTGCTTGAAACAACAAGTGTCCCAAAATACTTGTTGTCGTCGTTTTTCCGTGTGTACCAGCTACCGCAAAGCAATAAGTGTCTTTTGTTATCAACCCTAATACCTCTGCACGTTTACGAATATCAAATCCATTATTTTTAAAATAAGCCCACTGCTTATGACTTGAAGGAATCGCAGGTGTTATAACAACTAACGTGCCCTCCTTGTCTTTATACTCTTCTTCTAATAATTCAACATTGTCTTCAAAATGAATGTCAATTCCAGCTTCTTCCAACTCATCAGTTAACTGAGTTGGTGTACGATCATATCCTGCAACATTCTTTCCTAAAAATTTAAAATAACGAGCCAAGGCACTCATTCCAATACCTCCTATACCAATAAAAAAAACGCTCTTTATCTTACTTATTTCCATAATCTTATTTCATTAAAGACTCTATTCGGTCTACTATATCTTTAGTTGCATTCGGCAAGGCTAATTTTTTAAAATTATTACCCAATACTCTTTGGTATTCTTCATCAACAATTAAGTTGCTAAAAACTTGAGAGAACTTATCATCAAGCTCACTTTCCTTTATCATTATAGCTCCATCTTTCTCCACAATGCTATTCGCATTCTTTGTCTGATGGTCTTCTGCTACATTAGGAGAAGGAATAAATATTACTGGCTTTCCAATTAAAGCAAGTTCTGATATTGATGATGCTCCTGCTCTTGAAATAACAAAATCAGCTGAAGCATATGCTAAATCCATTCTATCAATAAACGCTTTTACTTGAACACTTTCCCCTTCATATTTTTTATACTCTTCAAAGTATAATTTACCACACTGCCAAATAACTTGAATATTATTCTGTTTAAAAAAATCAAGATTTTTCTCTATCAGTTGATTTATTCTTCTTGCACCTAAACTTCCACCTAGAACTAATAGTGTCTTCTTATTGTTATCTAAATCTAAAAAAGAAATACCTTCTTCACGTTTTGCATTAACATCAATTAAATCCATTCGAACAGGATTTCCTGTTTTAAAGATCTTATCACTTGGAAAAAAACGTTCTAACTTATCATAAGCTACACATATTGCCTTTGCTTTTTTCCCTAATAATTTATTAGTTATTCCTGGATAAGAGTTTTGCTCTTGTACTACAGTAGGTATTCCTTTATCAGCAGCAACCTTTACGACTGCTCCACTTGCGAAACCACCTGTTCCAATAACAACATCTGGTTTAAATTCCTTTATAATCTTTTTAGACTTCCAAATACTACTCAGTAATTTAAAAGGAAAAGCAAGATTGTCTAAAGTTAACTTACGTTGTATTCCAGAAATCCAAAGACCTTCAATCTGATATCCTGCTTGAGGAACCTTCTGCATTTCCATTTTACCCTTTGCACCAACAAATAATATTTCCGCATCTGCATGTCTCGCCTTAATCTCATTTGCGATAGCTAAAGCAGGATAAATATGTCCTCCTGTTCCACCACCACTCAATATGACTCTCGGTGCTTTTTTCATTGTAATATCTAATTATATTAATTCTCTTTTTTCTAATTCTTGGCGCTCAATATCTAATCGCTCTAACTCCTTTTGAATAGCTTTATCTCTTTCTTTTCTCTCTTCCTCCTGTGCCTTTACTTCTTGCTCTTTCTTAGTTACACTTAAGATAATTCCAAAAGCAAAACACAACATGATTGAAGAAGTTCCACCACTACTTATCAAAGGTAAAGTTTGACCTGTAGTAGGTAAAAAAGACACTGCTACTCCCATATTAATTAAGGCTTGAAAGATGATATAAAAACCAAGACCAATAACTAATAATTTACCAAACATTGTAGGAGCTTTATGAGATGCTATTAAAAATCTATAAAACAACCATAGGTATAATCCTAATATCGTAAGTCCTGCTACCAATCCTAATTCTTCAACTATAATTGCATAGATAAAATCGGAAGAAGACTGTGGTAAGAAGTTCTTCTGAATACTCTTTCCTGGACCAACTCCAAGTAAGCCTCCTGATGCAATAGCTATTTTTGCATTATCAACTTGATATAAATCTTTTGTTCCATCATCTGGTCCTGCAAATCTATCAATACGGCTAATCCACGTATCTACCCTATTAGGCATTGCACCTGGAAATGCTTTAGCTGCTAAAACAAATAATCCCAACATTAATATACCAGCTAATAAAATAACTCCTAAATACTTCTTTGGATAAGGCCCTACAAACACCAGTAAAGCAGCCATAAAAAATATTAATCCGGCAGTTGAAAAATTGGCTGGTAAAATGAGCCCTACAACAATCATTACAGGAACCCACAACTCTAACACCGATGGCCAAAACTCCACAACTTTATCCTTTAAACTCACTAAATACTGAGCAACATACATAATCAATATAATTGCTGCTAAAGCCGAAGGCTGAAACTGTACAAAACCAAGGTTTAACCATCTACTGGCATTAGCTCCATTAATTGTTTGACCCTTTAATAATGTAACGAGTAAAAGAATTATAATAATTGGCATACCAAAAATTGATACTGCCCTAAAATATCTATAATCGCGAGTATGTATAAACCACATTACTCCAAAACCAATACTTAGAAAAGTAAAGTGTTTTAATAAATATGAAAAAGTTGATTTCCCTGTACCAATGGTATACACTAAGTTCGTACTTGCACTATATACAGGCACAAACGAGAATAAGGCCAATAGTAATAATATTGTCCAAATGTATCTATCTCCATATAATGTTGGGAGAAACTTTTTCATTTTACTTCTCTATAAATTATTAACTTCTTCTTTAAATTGTCTTCCTCTATCTTCGTAGTTAGCGAATAAATCAAAACTTGCACAAGCTGGTGATAACAACACTGTATCGCCACTTTCTGAAAAACTTTGTGCCATTTTCACAGCATCATTCATACTTTGTACTTCAACAAATGCATCTACTACATTTGCATAAGCCGTTCTGATCTTTTCATTATCTACACCTAAACAAACAATGCTTTTTACTTTCTCTCTTACTAATGGCATAAGCTCATCATAATCATTCCCCTTATCTACACCTCCTACTATCCAAACTGTTGGAGTTTTCATGCTTTCAAGAGCAAAGAAAGTTGCATTAATATTTGTTGCCTTTGAGTCATTGATGTATTGAACATTATCAATCTTTTGGACTTTTTCCAATCTATGTTCTACCCCTTGAAAATCCGACAAACTTTCACGAATACTTTGCTTTCTTATGCGTTTCAACTGTGCAACAGTTGTAGCAGCCATAGCATTCTTTACGTTGTGCTTCCCTTCAATACCAAGCTCGTTAATAGGCAATACAATAGTTTCCTTATCCATAGCTACAATAATATTTTGCCCCTCTAAATAAGCTCCATATTCTAATTTTTTTGTAATAGAAAATGGCACTTTTTTAGCAGCTGTCTTATGATTTGATAACCAGCGTTGAATCTCTATATCGTCATAATCATAAATCAAATAATCATCGGTGGTTTGATTCATTGTAATCCTAAACTTAGCGTCGATGTAATTTTCATATTTATAATCATATCGATCTAAGTGATCAGGACTAATATTCGTAATCACTGCTATATGTGGTCTGAATTGCTTAATTCCATCTAATTGGAAGCTACTCAGTTCTAACACATAGCATTTATTTGGGTCAACAGCTACTTGTTTAGCATAACTGTCTCCTATATTTCCTGCAAGACCAACATTTACTCCTCCATTACTTAATAAATGGTAAGTCAGCATTGTTGTTGTTGTTTTTCCGTTACTACCTGTAATTGCAACCGATAACTCTGGATTAAAAGCATAAGCAAACTCAATCTCAGAAACAATCTCAATATCTGCTTGCTTTATTTTTTGAATAATAGCTACTTTATCAGGAATTCCAGGACTCTTAACTACTATATTACTATTTAAAATAATATCTTCACTATGCTTTCCTTCTTCCCATTGAATCTTATTCTCTTCTAATAACTGTTTATACTTATCAGCTATTTTTCCGAAATCTGATACAAATACTTCATACCCTTTACTCAAGGCTAATATAGCTGTACCAACGCCGCTTTCTCCTGCTCCTAAAACAACTACTTTCATACTATCTAAGTTTTAAAGATACTACACAGAATACCCCAAGAAGGATTGCTATAATCCAAAAACGAGTAACTATTTTACTTTCGTGATACCCTTTCTTTTGAAAATGGTGATGTAGTGGTGACATTAAGAAAATCCTACGTCCCTCACCATATTTCTTCTTTGTATATTTAAAATATGACACCTGTAAAACAACTGATAAGTTCTCTGCTAAGAAAACACCACATAGTACAGGAATCAATAATTCTTTTCTAACAGCAATAGCCATTACAGCAATAATTCCACCAATAGTTAAACTTCCTGTGTCTCCCATAAATACTTGTGCTGGATACGTATTATACCACAAGAAACCTATGAGGGCACCAACAAAAGCGGAAATAAACACAGTCATCTCTCCGGAGTTAGGAATGTACATTACATTTAGATATGTTGACAATACAACGTTACCAGATATAAATGCAAAAATTCCCAATACTAATGTTGAGATTGCAGAAGTACCTGCGGCCAAACCGTCAATACCATCTGTTAAGTTTGCTCCGTTTGAAACAGCCGTAACAATGAAAATTACAATTGGTATAAAAATTAACCAAGCATATTTTTCATATCCGTCACCTAACCACGAAAGCAATATGCTATAATCAAATTCGTTATCCTTTAAAAAAGGAATTGTCGTTGCTGTAGATTTAACATCATACTTACTAACAACTGTTTCCACTAATGTCCTGTTTGCAGGCATTTCACGTACTGTAACACTCGGGCTAAAATAAAGTACAGCACCAACAATTAGGCCTAATCCTACCTGACCTATAACTTTAAACCTTCCTTTTAACCCTTCTTTATCTTTTTTGAAAACCTTAATGTAATCATCTAAAAATCCAATTACTCCCATCCATATAGTTGTTAATATCAACAACAACACATAGATATTATCTAACTTAGCAAATAATAATACAGGAATAAGTGTCGCTATAATAATGATAACACCCCCCATTGTTGGTGTACCAGCTTTTTCTTTCTGTCCTTCAAGTCCTAATTCACGCACAGTTTCTCCAACTTGCATATTATGTAAAAACCTGATAATCTTCTTTCCGTATATAATAGAGATCAGTAAAGATATAATCAACGCCATTCCTGAACGGAAGGTAATATACTGAAACACTCCTGTTCCAGGAATCTTAAAAAACTCTTCTAAATACTGAAATAAATAATATAACATAACCTAATACTTCTTCTAATCTATTGTTCTAAAAAATCAGTTACCGTCTCTAAGTCATCAAAATGACTTCTCACACCTTTAATCTCTTGATAAGACTCATGTCCTTTACCTGCAATTAAAATTATATCTCCAGGTTCAGCTTGTTGACAAGCAAGCTTTATTGCTTGTTTTCTATCCTCAACAACAATCGTCTTCATTGCATTTTGTGGCTCTACCCCTTTTTCCATATCCTCTAAAATCATATAAGGATCTTCAAAACGAGGATTATCTGAAGTGAATATCACTTTGTTACTCATTTCAGATGCTATTTGCGCCATTTCAGGACGCTTTGTTTTATCTCTATTTCCACCACAACCGACAACTGTAATTAACTTTTCATTGAAAGTTCGGATAGAATTAATTGTTTCAATTACATTTTTCAACGCATCTGGCGTATGAGCATAATCTACAATTGCTGTTACTTTTTTAGAAGAAACTATAAACTGAAATCTACCTGCTACACTATGTAATTTACTTACTTCAAGTAAAGCATCGTCTTCAGAAATACCTAATTCTACAGCAGCTGCATAAACAGCTAATAGGTTATATGCATTAAACGCTCCTATCAATTGTACCCATATTTCTCGTTGATTTACTTTCATCAACATCCCTGAAAACTGACTTTCTAAAATCAGTCCTTTATAATCAGCAACTGTTTTTAGAGCATATGTTTTCAACTTTGCTTTTGAATTCTGAGTCATTACTAACCCATTTTTATCATCAACATTTGTAATTGCAAAAGCCTTTTTCGACAATTGGTCAAAAAAAGCTTGTTTCGCATTTCTATATTCTGCAAATGTTTTATGATAATCTAAATGATCATGTGTCAGGTTTGTAAAAATCCCTCCATCAAAATCAAGACCGAATGTTCGCATTTGAACTATTCCATGTGAACTAACTTCCATGAAACAATAATCACATCCTGCCTTAACCATCTCATTTAAATACTTATTAATAGTTAATGAATCTGGTGTCGTATGTGTAGCTTCATACGCTACTCCTCCAACTTTGATAACAACAGTTGACAACAACCCTGCTTCATAACCTAAATTCCTAAATAAGTTATATAATAATGTAGCTATCGTTGTTTTTCCATTAGTACCAGTAACACCAACTAACTTTATTTTTGCAGAAGGATTATCGTATAAATTGCTCGCAATTACTGCTAAAGCTTTATTACTATCTGCTACAACTATATAAGTAACATCTTCTTGTTTCACTTCTGGCATTATTTCACAAACAATAGCCTTAGCCCCTTGTGAAATTGCTTGTTCAATAAACTCGTGTCCATCAACTACAGAACCAGAAACAGCAACAAACAAACAGTTCTTTTTCACCTTACGTGAATCAAATTCAACTGTTTCTATCCCAAGATCTGTTGACCCAGATACAAGTTTTAATTCTGCTTTATATAGTAACTCTTTTAAATTCTTCACGATAGTTCTAATACTACTTTTTGTTTTTTATTTATTTTCTCTCCAGCAATTATTGATTGCTTTTTCACCTTTCCAATTCCCTTTACAATCACTTCTAATCCTAAATTCTCTAATAAAGGAACAGCATCCATAACATACATTCCCTGAACATTTGGCATTACTCCATTAGGATCATTAATTTGTGTATAATAATCCTCATATGTAGCATCAATCACATTTGGTACTGCATCAATATTTTTCAATTGCTTTGTAGTAGGCACATCCGTATAAATCTTTTGAGCAATTCTTTTAAATACCGGTCCAGAAACATCTGCTCCATAATAACTCTTAGTTCTATCTGGTTTATGAATAACCACAATACACGAATACTTAGGATCGTCTACTGGAAAATAGCCCGCAAAAGAAGATGAATAATACATATCCTTCCCTTTTCCTTTTCCATAATTAACCTGTGCTGTACCTGTTTTACCCGCCATTGAAAAGTTAGGAGAACTCAATTTTCGTCCTGTACCTTTCACAACAACGTTAGCTAAAACATTCTGTACTTGTTTAATTACCTCGGGAGAAGCAATTTGTGGATTTAACACCTCCTTATCAAATTGGACTACCGTTTTATTAAACTCTTTTACTTCAGAAACAAATTGAGGTCTAACCATCTCTCCATTATTTGCTACAGCATTATATAATGTCAATGTATGCAATGGAGTAATAGACAACCCATAACCAAATGCCATCCACGGTAAGGCTAATCCACTCCATCCCTTAACTCCTGGTTTAGGAACATAAGGCACTCCCCCTCCTTTTATTGATATATCTAAGGCTCTATCCATCCAAATAGAACTAATATAATCAGTAAACTCACTTGGCTTATTTTTAAATCCTTCATTTACAGCTTGTGTAATTACTGTATTTGAAGACACTTCAATTCCCCTTGCTAAAGATATTTTTCCATATCCACCCCATTTAGAATCTCTTACTCTGGCATTATAAAATCTCACAACACCATCATAAGTATCATAAATACGTGCAGTGTCCGACTTCCCTTTTTCTAATAATGCCAATAATGATGCTAACTTAAAAGTAGAACCAGGTTCGTGCTTTTCTCCTACAGCATAATTTACTGTCTCGTAATAATCTCCACTTTCAGAACGGCCTAAATTAGAAATAGCTCTAATTGCTCCTGTCTTCACTTCCATTACTACAACACAACCGTGATCTGCACTGTAATACTCCAATTGTTTTAACAATGCATGATGTGCAATATCTTGTATATACACATCTATCGTCGATACTATATCTTGTCCGTCTATTGGCTCGATCTCATTTTCATCATTAATTGGCTTCCATTGATCTTTACCCAAACTCTGCATCTTTCGTCTACCATCAACTCCACTCAAATAATATGTAAATGCTCCTTCTATTCCAACCCTACTATAAGTATTATCTTCGAACTTACGTTCATACCCAATTGTACGTTGCGCAATCTTCCCTATTGGATGTTGTCTCACTGTTTTTTGTAATGAGATAAAGCCTCCTTTATAAGGTCCTCTTCTTAAAAGAGGAAAGTCCTTCACTCTTACATACTGTGTATAGCTCAATCCTTTGGCTATAAAAACATATCTACTTCTGTTTTTACGCGCCTTTCTAAGCATGTTTTCATAATAGCTCGAAGGCTTCTTAAACATTACAGATAAAGAATCTGACAATGGCTTTACATTATCATAAAAATCTTTTTCTGCTGGTGCTACAGCATCAAAACGAATTTCAAAGACCGGAACAGAAGTTGCAAGCAAACTTCCATCTGAAGAATAAACATTCCCTCTATTTGCAGGGATATCTACCTCTTTAATTCTTGTTTTATCTTGTGCTTTCGCTCTTAATTCTTTTCCTTCAATGCCTTGAATCTGAACTAAGCGATAGACAATTCCTCCTGCCATAAGTAATACAAATACAGAAACAAGATAAATATTAGTATAAATATTTTTACCTTTTACTGCCATAGCTTACTCCAAAAACTTTCTTTTCCTTTTTCAATTGAAACCTTAATTTTCATTGGAGGCGTTTCTGATGGAAAAATCCCATCCTCTTCCAAATTCTTTGTGATTGTTGACTCCATCTTCAACTCCATCAATTCTGATCGTGTATCAACAAATTCTGCACGCAACATTTTCACATCGTGTGTAAGCTTTGCTATCTTAAAAACTTTTGACTCATAAGATTGCGTATTCCCTATTAATAATAAACTCAGAACAATAACATAAATAATAAAAGCCCAAGTCTTAGCAGAACCTTCATTTACAAGGATCTTAGCTTTGATTATATCTTTTGGACTTGTTATTTTCATTTCTTATTTCTTTTCAGCAATTCTAAGTTTAGCAGAACGCGCTCTATTATTAATCGCGATTTCTTCATCTGTCGGAATTATTAATTTCCCTAATTGTTTCATAGGAACTTCAAATCTTCCATAAAAATCCTTTTCAGGTTCTCCTTCAAACATTCCATTTTTCATAAAACGTTTTACTAAACGATCTTCTAATGAATGGTATGAAATAATACTCAAGCGTCCTCCTGGTTTTAAAATTTCCAAACTTTGTTCTAACATTTCCTTTAAAACATCCATTTCTTGATTCACCTCAATTCGAATCGCTTGATATATTTGTGCTAATATTTTAGCACTTCTGTGAACTGGTAAAAACCTTGCTAAAACAACTTTTAGTTCATCTGTATTTTTTATTGGATTATCTTGTCTTGCGTTTACAATTGTATTTGCAATTGAACCTGCATTTTTCAATTCACCGTACATAAAGAACATTTGTCTTAAGCTTGCTTCATCGTAATCATTTACAACATGGTAAGCAGACAATTCCCCCGACTGATTCATACGCATATCTAATTCTGCATCAAATCTTGTAGAAAATCCTCTTTCTGCAACATCAAATTGATGAGACGAAACACCTAAATCTCCTAATACTCCATCAACCTCTTTAACACCATAAAATCTTAAATATCTTTTAAGATGTCTAAAATTTTGATTAATCAATGTAAATCTCGGGTCATCAATTGCATTCTCCAATGCATCTTCATCTTGATCAAAAGCAAAAAGTTTTCCATCAGGTCCCAAGCGCTTCATAATCTCTCTCGAATGACCTCCTCCTCCAAAAGTCACATCTACATAAATCCCATTCGGATCAACTATTAAACCATCTATACTTTCAGCCAATAAAACTGGTCTGTGATATCCGTATTCTTCTTCTTTACTCATCAAAACTAATATTACTCATTACATCCTGTGCTAATTCCCCAAAATCATCATCATCTTCGTCAATCAAACTAGCTTCATATAACTTTTTATCCCAAATTTCAATTATTCCTATCTTCGACGAGAAAACCAATTCTTTGTTTATCCCAGCAAATTCTATTAAATCTTTTGCTATTAATAAACGTCCCGCATCATCAATTTCTACATTTTTAACCCCTGCCATGAAACGACGAATAAATTTATCGTTTTTCTTGTCAAATGGATTTAGCTTTTTTAGTTTACCCATCATAACATTCCATTCTTGCATAGGCCAAAGCTCTAAACAGGTTTCAAAAACAGATCTTTTTAACACAAAACCATCGGCAATAGCAGGCAGCTGCTTCTTTAAAGAAGCAGGAACCAACACTCTTCCCTTAGTGTCTATTTTGCATTCATATGTCCCTATTATTGACGTCAAAGCATACTTATAATTGTAATCTTAGCAAATGTAGTCATTTTTTTACCACAATTTACCACTTTTACCCACTTTGTTGATAAGTTTTTCGTATGTATTGTATTTATTGAGATTCCAATGATAATCGATTGACAATTAGCCCTTAATTACCAACTTACAAATCGTTTTACATATCTTTTTAAGAGTAATTCAACACTTTTTCAGCACCAAAAGTTCTTCACAAATTTTATGTTTAAAATAGTTAAATCAAGTAAAATGCATATCTCCCTATAAATTATTACTTTATTTACAAATATTGTCACTTATAAAAGCGTATATTTGTGGGAATTTAAAAATCGCATTTAGAAACTACATGGAGCGAACTTTAAAAGAAGATGGTAAATTCCGTTATGTTGAAATTGGTGAAGGAACACCAATTATCATTCTACACGGATTAATGGGAGGTCTAAGCAACTTTGACGGTGTTACAAATTTTTTCCCTAAACAAGGTTATAAGGTGGTTCTACCAGAACTACCTCTTTATACAAATAGCATTTTGAAAACAAACGTAAAAGCTTTTGCAAAATTTGTAAAAGATTTTATTGATACAAAAGGCTATGAAAAAGTTATCCTGCTTGGAAATTCTCTTGGCGGGCATATTGCGTTATATTTTTCGAAAATGTATCCTGAATACCTTAAAGCTATGGTTTTAACAGGAAGCTCTGGACTATATGAAAGCGCCATGGGAGATAGCTACCCTAAAAGAGGAAACTACGAATACATTAAGAAAAAAGCAGAAGATGTTTTTTATGACCCTACTATAGCTACAAAAGAATTAGTTGATGAAGTTTTTTCGACTGTTAATGATCGAATGAAAGTTATCAAAACAATTACAATTGCTAAAAGTGCTATTAGACACAATATGTCTAAAGACTTACCTAACATTCAAATTCCAACTTGCCTTATCTGGGGAAAAAATGATAAAGTAACTCCTCCTGAAGTTGCTATTGAATTTAATGAACTTCTTCCAGATGCAAGCTTATTCTGGATAGAAAAATGTGGGCACGCCGCAATGATGGAACATCCAGATCAATTCAACGAACTTTTGTTCTCTTGGTTTAATGAAAGAAATATCAAATAATAATGAAAATAAACACTGCTGAATTTGTTGTAAGTAATTCTGAATCTAAGAAGTGCCCTAACGAACCAATACCAGAGTATGCTTTTATTGGTAGATCAAACGTTGGTAAATCTTCGCTTATCAATATGCTTACAAATCAAAAATATTTAGCAAAAACATCTTCTCGCCCAGGAAAGACACAATTAATAAACCACTTTAAGATAAACTCTAATTGGTTTTTAGTCGATTTACCTGGATATGGATATGCTAAAGTTTCTAAAAAAACAAAGTCTACTTTTCAAAAATTCATTACTGACTATTTTGAAACAAGACAACAACTTGTAAGTGCTTTTGTTTTAATTGATATTAGACATGATGCTCAAAAAATCGACTTAGAATTCATGCAATATCTTGGAGAATCTGAAATTCCTTTCAGTATTATCTTCACTAAAGCGGATAAAGTAGGTCGACAAAAGGTACCTCAACTTGTTGCTAAATATCAAAAACAAATGTTAGCTAATAATTGGGCAGAAATGCCTCCTTACTTCGTTACCTCATCTGAAGACAAAACAGGTAGAGATGAAGTGCTAAATTATATTGATGAAATAAATCAAGATATATTTAAAAATCAAGGACCTCTATAAAAAAAACTGCTTATCAGCAGTTTTTTTTATACCTAAAATTAAATGTAATACTCATTTACAGTTATTATTCCCGCTCTAATGGCATAGCGTGTTGCGTCATGAACGTTATTAACACCTAATTTCTTAAATATATTTTTCCGATGTGTAATTACTGTATGCACACTTATGCTTCTATCAGAAGCTATCTCTTTTGTCATCTTTCCTGATGCAATCTCTTTTAAAATTTCTCTTTCAGAATTAGTTAATACTTGCTCAACTTTTTTAATACTCTGCTCGTGCTCTAAAATCTTATTACTTATTCGTGGAGAAACATACCTCTCAGAACAAAGCGTCTTCAATAATCCTTCTTTAATAACAGTTAATCTATCATCTTTAAAAAGAATATTAAATTGTGGCTTTCTATTACCTAAAAACTGCCTTAACCAAGATTCATTCAATTCTTTAAAACACAACAACCACGAAGAAGTTGTAAACTGATTTCGCATACTTACAACCTGCTCTATTTGACTATCAACAGTAGAGCAATACGGATCTAAGATTACTACTCCATTTGAATGTGAAACTAAAAACTGACGCAATTCGACCAAATTTCCTAATTCACTTATCTCAAATGCTGAATTTGTAAGCTCACTTATGATATGCTTTAATGCATACCTCATAATATCTTGACCATCTAAAACTCCTATATGCAACATTTTTCCTCGTAATTATTTTCTCCAACAAAGATATGATATCTAAATTAACAACGTTATTTCTATCAAATATAAACGAAAAAGGTTGTCTGTAGCATTTCTTCTACATAACAACCTTCTTCTAATTTAAAGCTAATTAATTCAATTTATCATTTACTTAATTTAGATATTTCCATTCTCTCTTTCTTCAACCAATGGTACTCTAAATAAATAATATTTACTATTAGGGACAAAATCACTCTGATCTGGAAAATTTAAAATACGATGACCTAATGGCAATAGATTTACTGTTAC
This sequence comes from Myroides phaeus, assembly GCF_900099675.1. Taxonomy (GTDB): domain Bacteria; phylum Bacteroidota; class Bacteroidia; order Flavobacteriales; family Flavobacteriaceae; genus Flavobacterium; species Flavobacterium phaeum. Next base: position 42,576 of record NZ_FNDQ01000002.1, on the reverse strand, counting down.
TATATTCACTTTCCCATTTGAATCTAATACTTCATATGAAAAAGGAACCCTCTTTGTTTGTGGATAACTTTTCCTAACTACACTTTGTTGATTACGTATTATATCAACAAGACTAAACCCTTCTCCAAAAAGCTCTTTTCTTCGCTCGATCCAAATAGCTTCTAACAAATCTTTACCTTGTAATCCACTCACCTGACTTGCTCCACGAGCTACTTTTAGGGCATTCAATCTATTTAACGCATCTCCATCTCCCAATTGTGCTTTTGCTTCCGCATTAATCAAATAAATCTCTGAAGTACGCATTAAAACAATATCTGCTATTTGTCCTGCCTTGAATTTAAACTTTGCATAACGCATATAAGCTTCATCTCCTTCTTTTGGTTTATCATTTGCCGGATCAGGAGCCCAATATATCATCTTCTTTCTATAATCCTCTTCTTCAAACATTTCTCTAAAATAAGGATCTGCATTAAAGCTAAAATAAAAACTCTCTTTTGATGTAACATCTAAAAAGTTAAACTGATAAGAAGCATCACTTTGATTTGGTGTTTGTTGATGTCCCCAAATCCACTCTTTATTTGAAGCATCGTTAAAACCGTCTTTATATTCCTCCTCTGTCATCAAATAACTATTTATTGCTAATAATGCATCTGAATATTTTTTAGCTTTCTCCCAATCCCTTGCATACAAAGTTGCTCTGGACAATAATCCTAATACAACTTCCTGGTCGATTTTATCTTTAGCATTACCACGTTTATATGTCTGCGTATCTGGAATCAAAGACAATGCCTCTTCTAAATCTTTTATAGCTTGATTATACAACTCACTAACACTCGCTAATGCTTTAGGACTACTATTTATAGTTGTAGGTTCTAAATAAATCGGAGCTGTTAATGCGTTTGGATTTACATCTATCGAAAAAGAATAATTTGAAGCTAAATGTAAATACATAAACCCTCTTAATGCTAACGCCTGTCCTTTAATTCTTTTCTTATCATTGACACTTCCTTCTGCAGCATCCACTTTTGCAATAACGTGGTTGACATTATTAATTGTATTATAAGTCAACTCCCAACTATGTGTATTTGTTCCTCCTCTTCCATATAAAGCTTTAAACGCATAATGATCGCGAAAACCATACCTACCATTCAACACTACATCGCTTCCCATAGCATCTCCTGCTCTTAAAAATGCTCCATAACCAGGATTAGCATAGGTATAGAAAGATTCCATTAATTGCCCCCAAGCTCCTGTCAAAACCTTCTCGTTATCAGCGGTAGTCGTAAACACTTTTGACTCTTCAACAGCATCCGTTGGTGAAGTATCTAAACTACAAGACACCAAAGACGTTGAAATTACAAAAACACCAATTATATATTTAAAAATTCTATTTTTCATCTTTTAGTAAATTATAGTTTAACATTCAACCCTAATGAGATTGTTCTCATAGAAGGGTAACGAAAATATGTTGTTCCAGCAAAAGTTTGCTCAGGATCTAAACCTTGTTCTTTTGTCAACGTAAACAAGTTTTCTGCTTGAAAAAACAAGCTCGCTGAGTTTAGTTTTATTTTTCTTAACCACTCTTGTGGTAGGTTATAAGTCAGCGTTATATTTTTTAATTTTAAAAATGATCTATCTACTAAGAAACGATCTGACTCTTTTGTCCAAGAGCTTTTAGGATCAGTCGTTAACCTCACAACATCTGTATTCGGATTTTCCGGTGTCCAACGATCTAACATATCACGACTCCAAGTGCCCCCATCTCCACTTTCTCTATATAGACTTAACTTATCTCTATTGTATATCTTCCCACCAATAGTATAAGTGAAATTAGCTGATAACTCCCAGTTCTTGTAAGCCAACTCTGCTTGAAAACCACCAGTTACATCTGGTAGTGAATTGCCTTTATAAACCTTATCCTTTACTTCTAATTCTGAATAGTCTTCTGTAATTCTTTTTGTACCATCCGTATTCTGAATATACCATTGTGGATTTCCATTTGCTGAATTAACTCCTGCCCATTCTACCATATAGAAATCATAAATTGAGCCTCCTTCTATCCATTTCTTAGAACCACTCCACATCTCTTTGGTTGGAAGTGAAGTAATCTTATTTTTATAAGTTGTCAAATTCAACCCTAAATGCAATCTCCAATCATCAGTTTGTATTGGCGAACCATCTACTGTAAATTCCCAACCATAATTATTAACAGCTCCTACATTTTCTTGTATTGATGAAAAACCTAATGAGGGCGCCAATGCTTTATCAAACAATAAATCTTTTGATCTACGCTCAAAATACTCAATCGAAGTATTTAAACGATTATTGAAGAAACTAAGGTCTAATCCTATGTTTAAGTTCATATTAGTTTCCCAAGACAATTCTGGCGTTTCTAAACGTGAAGCAACTAATCCCGATTCTCCTAAATTATTATAGATAGAAAACAATGACTGATAGGCATAATATCCAATATTATCGTTCCCTTGTGCTCCATAACTTGCTTTAAACAATGCATTTGACAACCAAGTATCTCGGTAGTTACTCATAAAATCCTCATCAATAATTCTCCAAGAAGCACCTACTGACCAAAAATCACCCCATCTATTTTTAGGTGAGAAACGAGAAGAACCATCTCTACGATATGAAGCTGATAAATAATATTTCTTATCGTATGAATATTGCGCATTACCAAAGAAACTCATCATCTTATATGCATCTGCTTTACCGTAAAAATCTACTAACCTCGATGCTGCATCAGGCTCTTCAAACCCTGCCTTAATAATTTGCTGGCGAACACCTCCAAAATAATTTGAATCATATTGATAGTATTCTTGTCCTACCATTAATGACAATGAGTTCTTATCATCAATATCTAAGTTATAGTTCAAAACGTTATTAAAGGTCATACTAACAGTACGCGTATTTCTGCGAGATACACTTCCTCCATTAGCAGCTGATGGTCCGAAATCTGGATTTGACACATTGTGATTGTATGTACTATTATAATCAATGTTCAAAGAAGACTTAAACTTTAAATTCTCTAAAAACTTAATTTGACCATAGGTACGGAAAGTAGCTACATCTTTTTTAATTTCACTTTTATCTTGTGGCAACGTTGCTACTAAATTATACTTGTTATAAGAGGTTTTTCTATAATTCCCATAATCAAAAATACGTTCTCCTGTTGAAGGGTCTATCAGATACTCTCCTGTTGTTAGATTGCGTTCATAAATAGGATAGAAAGAGGGCAAACCACGGGCAAACCCAATTACATTCGTAATCGCACTATCATCTTGTTTTGGATAGTCTTGAATAGAATGAGAAGCTGAAACATTCATTCCTATTTCTAACCAATCTTTCGCATCCATAATGATATTTGAACGAAGATTAAAACGTTTAAAACCTGATTCTAAAACATATCCTTGATCATTCAAGTACCCACCCGAAACATAGTATCGTGATTTTGCACTTCCTCCACTTACTCTTAAGTTCACATCTGTATATCTTGCATTTTGTGACAATGCATCACTCCAATCGTCATTCCACAATGGTTTCAATCCTGGCAATAGTTTTCCGTCTAAACCTACTGGATTTGGATTGTCTAATCCGTAAGGATTAATACCAATAGAGTTTACTAAGTTTGTTGAAGCATAAGCGGCGGCTTCTGAAGCAGACATTTTTGAATTGTCCATTTGCCCGTTTCGAATTGCCTCCCATTGCAACTCCATATATTGATTTGTACTTAACTGTTTATAATCACTTCTGGCGCGATTACTTATACCGTGTTTTGCAGTAATTTCAATCTGTGGTTCTGTTTCTCTTTTCCCTTGCTTAGTTGTAATCATAATCACCCCATTAGCTGCACGAGACCCATATAATGTTGCCGCTGTAGCGTCTTTCAATACAGAGATGGACTCAATATCTGATGCTGCAATTGCAGATAATCCTCCTTCATAAGGAACACCATCTACTACATATAATGGATCACTTTTAGCATTGATAGAACCAACTCCTCTGATGCGAATTGTAGCTTCTGACCCAGGCTGCCCACTTGCTGAAAAAGATTGTAACCCTGCAACAGAACCTTCTAATGCCTTTGATACATTACTCACTTGTGACTTTTCAATTGTTTTGGCTTGAATTAAACCAACAGAACCTGTATACGTCTTTTTGTTTGCTGTACCATAAGGAACTTGAATTACAACCTCAGATAACTCACTTGACTCGTATTGTAATGTTACATTGATTACTTCTTGTCCTTTATAAGTTACTTTCTGGGTTTGATAACCAATAAATGAAAACTCTAAAACTTGTCCTTCATTTACTTTGATCGAATAACCTCCATCAAGATCAGTCATTGTTCCTTGATTGGTTCCTTGAATTATTACGCTCACTCCTGGTAGCGTTCCCCCTGTATCACTAACATTACCGGATACAAGTCTTTCTTGTGCTTGCAACGTAATTATACTCGCAAATACAAATAAAATAGTGTAGATTTTTTGCATATAAATATCCTCACAACAACAGTGAACTGCTATTGTGTATTATTAAAGATTAATGGTATAAAAAAAATGATTAGGCTAAGAAAAGTATGCCTATAAAAAAGATTGGCTACATACAGCAGCACATACACATCGAAGATGATGCTTGCAAAGAAATAAAAGAGTCAGTAACAGTAACTATACGGAAAACACCTTCCCGTTGTAAGTAATTTGAGTTCATACTATTTATTTTTAGATTCACATTCTTTAAAAGCAGAAGGCAGATAACCTTACAATTGTTTAAAGGCCCCGAACCAAAACAACTAATTCACTTAACATATAAAGATTATCTTTCCTCTACTTTCCTGTTACAAATGTATTTTGAATCCATAAAAACTGAAATACCATAAATATGGTAGATTTTTAAATAATGAAAGACAAACTACTCTGCCATACTCTGCACTCAAATCAGAAAACATACCAATAAAAAAGGCCACCTATTTTAGGTGGCCTTGAAGGCAATCACAGTGATTAACCTTTATATTTTAAAGGTAAATAAACTACTTTTTTTGTTTCAAAAAACTCGTTGTCAAAAATGTTCGTTAAATCAAATTCAACCGCCTTTGGAAAATCCTTCAATTCTTCTGTCAAATCTCCTCCTTTTAAATAAAGAATTCCATTCTCAAACTCGTGCTTATTTTCTTTTGCTGTCTTATGTCTTATCCATTTCACAAAATCAGACATATTTGTAACAGCACGGCTTACAATAAAATCAAACTTCTCATCTACTGTTTCAGCACGCTTTTGCTCTGCTACAACATTTTTCAATTCTAATGCTTGAATTACTTCATTAACAACTCTAATCTTCTTAGCAATAATGTCTATTAAGTAAAACTGTGTTTCTGGATACAAAATAGCCAATGGAATTCCAGGAAAACCACCACCTGTACCAACATCCATAATCTTTGCTCCTGGTAAAAACTCCATTACCTTAGCTATTCCTAATGAATGCAATACGTGTTTTGTATATAACTCTTGTATGTCTTTACGTGAAATAACATTAATCTTTGCATTCCACTCAGTATAAACCTCTTCTAATTTTTCGAACTGACTAATCTGTAAAGGTGTCAAATCAGGAAAATATTTTAAGATTTCTTCCATGTCTAAAATTTTGACAAAAGTAGCCTTTTTATTGGTAAAAACAGAAAACTCATAACGATTAAACCACAATTAATAATTACCTTTGAGATAACCGATTAGTAAACCTTTATTTTAATATGAATTCTCAATTTTTATCTGATAGAATTAACAGTTTAACAACATCACAAACTTTAGCAATGGCGGCTAAAGCAAGAGAACTAAAATCTCAAGGAATTGATGTGATTAGTTTAAGTTTAGGAGAACCTGACTTTAATGCTCCTGAGTTTATCAAAGAAGCTGCTATACAAGCAATCAAAGATAACTTCAGCAAATACCCTCCTGTAGACGGATACATGGAGTTAAAAGAGGCTATAAGCAAAAAGTTTAAGAGAGATAACAATCTTAATTATGCTCCAAACCAAATTGTAGTTTCTACAGGTGCGAAACAATCTCTTTATAATGTTGCACAAGTAATGATTAATCCTGGTGATGAAGTTGTTATTCCTGCTCCTTATTGGGTTAGTTATGCTGAAATTGTAAAAATAGCTGGTGGTATTCCTGTGGAAGTTCCAACGTCTATAGACACTGATTTCAAAATTACTCCTGAGCAACTTGAAAGTGCAATTACTCCTAAAACTAAAATGATTTGGTTCTGTTCACCTTGTAATCCAAGTGGTTCTGTGTACAGTCAATCAGAATTTGAAGCGATTGCTACTGTATTAGAAAAACATCCTAATATCTTCATCTTATCGGATGAGATTTATGAACATATCAACTTTACAGGGTCTCATTGCAGTATTGGTACTATTGGTAATTTACAAAACCGTACTATTACTGTAAATGGTATCGCAAAAGCTTTTGCTATGACAGGTTACCGTATTGGATACATCGGTGCTCCTGAATTTATTGCTAAAGCGTGTACTAAAATGCAAGGACAAGTAACTTCGGGTGCTAATAGTATCGCTCAAAGAGCAACTATTACAGCGGTTGAAGCTGATCCAAGTGTTTTAAAAGAAATGGTTCAAGCTTTCCAAAAACGTAGAGACTTAGTTGTTGGTTTAATCAAAGAAATTCCTGGTATGAAGATTAATGTTCCTGAAGGAGCTTTTTACGTCTTCCCTGATGTATCTGCCTTATTTGGAAAAACATACCAAGGTGTTCAAGTAAACAATGCAGATGATTTATCAATGTATCTACTTGAAAAAGCTCACGTTGCTACTGTAACAGGTGATGCTTTTGGTAATCCTAACTGTATTCGTATGTCTTATGCTACAAGTGAAGACCAATTAATCGAAGCATTAAGAAGAGTAAAAGAGGCTTTAAAATAAGCCTAATACTCCTTAGATATATTAAAGGTTCTATAATTATAGAACCTTTTTTTGTTTCCACTACTGAAATTAAGTACTTTTAAATCAACAATAAAACATCACATTTTGGACTTATTACTTTCAAGTATCGCTAAGCACGTTTCTCTTACGAAAGAAGAACAACAAATTGTTTTAGAATCTTTTACTACTACACGATATCCTGCAAAAACTAAATTACTATTAGCTGGTGATGTTTGTGTAAACTCTTGTTTTGTCCTTTCTGGCATCTTGAGAAACTATTGTTTAGATGATCAAACAACTGAACACACTATGAGTTTTGCAACGACCAATTGGTGGATTGCTGATATGTATAGTTTTCTTTCTCAAAAACCAGGAGAGTCATATATAGAAGTAGTAGAAGACGCTATTGTAATGACAATTAGTAGAGATCATCAATTAGCGCTATTTGATCGCGTACCTAAAATTGAACGATATTTTAGAATCTTAATTGAACGCTCACTTGTTGCTAACCAACAACGATTAATGGACAATATGAGACTGACAGCGGAAGAGCGATATGAACGCTTTTGCAATCGTTTCCCTGAGATTAAATACAATCTACCTCAAAAACAAATTGCCTCGTATTTAGGCATTACTCCAGAATTTTTTAGTAAAATGAAAAAACGTTTACTGACAGGTAAATAACCTTTACTGTTTCTTAACCTACGTTAAGCAATAACACCTTTGCTCAGTTGTATCTTTGTACTATCAAAATGAAACAACTATGGAAAATAAAATTTTATACAAAGCAGATACAAGGGGATACGCTAACCACGGTTGGTTAAAATCTCATCATACTTTTAGTTTTGCAAACTATAGAAACAACGATAGAATACACTTTGGTGTACTACGCGTTTTAAATGACGACAATGTTGCTGCTGGTATGGGCTTTGGAACTCATCCTCACGACAATATGGAGATTATCTCTATTCCCCTATCAGGAAGCTTAGAACATAAAGATAGTATGGGAAATGGCACTATAATTCGCCAAGGAAAAATACAAGCAATGAGTGCAGGAACGGGAGTACAACACAGTGAGTTTAACCCAAGTGAAACAGAAGAAAGTAAATTCTTACAAATCTGGTTATTTCCCAATAAATTAAACGTTAAACCCAGATATGACCAAATTCAAATAAACAAAGATGACCGTCATAATAAATGGGACCAAATCTTATCGCCTAATCCAGAGGACAAAGGAGTTTGGATTAATCAAAACGCTTGGTTTCACATGGCTGATTTAGATACTGGAAAAGAATTAACGTATGATCTTAAAGATAAAAGTAATGGTATCTTCCTTTTTGTCTTGGAAGGACAAATTACAATCGACGATATAACACTTGACAAAAGAGATGCTATTGGTTTTTGGAATCAACCTAACTTTACGGTTCACGCACACGAAAATAGTCACATCTTAGTAATGGAAGTTCCGATGGAATTACCTGAATATTTACAATAAAAAAAGGCTCATCAATTGATGAGCCTTTTATATTAATTTCCGTTTTTTAAATTACGTACTTCTTCTTCTGTTAAGAATCTCCATTTACCTCTTGGTAAATTCCATTTAGTCAATCCTCCGTACATTACACGGTCTAATTTGATTACATTGTATTTTAATGACTCAAAAATAGCGCGTACTAACTTTACGTTTGATGCTTTTAATTTAATACCCACCTCTGTTTTTGGTTGGTCATCTACATAAGCAACATCTTCTGCAAATACACGACGCTCGTCAATGTACACACCTTTTTTAATTTTCTCTAAATCTTCATACTTTAAATTCTTATCTAAAGAAACATGGTATAATTTAGAAGAACGTTGTTCTGTTTTATTCAACTTTTGAATTAAATCACTGTCATTTGTAAATAACATTAATCCCATTGTCGTTTTATCCATACGACCAATTGGAGTTAACGGATACTTAGAAGCTCCCTTAATTAAACTTAAAATGTTTTCAGGACTAATTACTGGTTCATTAATACTTGAAAAACCTTTTGGTTTATTCAATAATACATAGATTTTTTTCTCTGGTGTAAGAACAGTTCCATCAAAGTTTACAACATCACTTGGCTTAACTCTATAACCTAACTCTGTTACTACTTCTCCATTCACTTTTACATTACCTGATACAATATATAGATCTGCATCACGACGAGAACATACACCTGAATTACCAATATATTTGTTTAGACGAATTTCATCAGACTCTTTAGAAGAAGACTTTACTTTTGGCTTTTTATCAAAAGATTTTGAAGCAGTAGTATTCGCTTGAATTCTCTTTAAATCTGCACTTTTTCCATCATTGCTTTTCGCAAAAGACTTCTTAGCGCCATCTCCACTCTTACTAAAAGATTTCTTAGCACCATTACCACTTTTCCCAAAAGGCTTTTTACCCGCTCCACTCTTACTCCCTGAGCGACCTGAATTATTATTTCTTGAATTCGACTTACCGTTATTCATATCAAAAAGATTTTTGCAAAGATAGATATTCTCCGCTTTAATTAACATTACAATAAAAGTTTACAAAACTTTTATTACTATAAAGATTCTTTAAGTAGAATCTTACCGCTTACTACTACCTCTGGGTTAATCAATATAATTGAAAACACTCCTAATAGTATTAGCAACTTTAAGCTCACATGCAGACTATGGTACTCACCGATAGCATCTGATTTCCATAACTTGTACAAAAATAAGATCAATACACCAATACTCATATAAAAGTAATACACCATATACCCTACCTCTAAAGCGTGATCACTCACAATCAAATAGATTGGTACAAGTGTTAATACAGTTACTGCTGTGATTATTTGTTTTGCTTTCTTTTCTCCAAACCGAACCGGAATAGTTTGGTAATTGTTAGCAAAATCTCCCTTAATATTTTCCATGTCTTTAATCAACTCGCGTATTAGAATAATCAAATACAAAAAAGAAGCATGTAAAAATATTGTTGAGTAGAAAAATTTAAAATGCATAAGAATACTAAAGAAAGGCAATATGGCAAGTAACGATGCTGTTAAATTACCAATAATTGGATATTTCTTTAGTTTGTGGGAATAGAACCACAACAAAAATATATAACCCGAAAAGAATAAAGAAACATGAAAAGATACAGGTAGTACAATTAAAACAGACAAGAAGTTAAGCGCAAAATACACACGTAACTTAGTCGCTTGACTAACTAACTTATCTAACATAGACTTCGCAGGTCGATTGATCAAATCTTTTTCAGCATCGTAGAAGTTATTAATAATATAACCTCCTGCAATTGCTAATGAAGAAGCGAATATAATCAGGAACAAGCGCCAATCTAATACAACATCAAGTGCTCTTTTCTGAGGGGCAAATATAAATATAGACGCTAAGTATTGCGCCATTACAATGATAAAAATATTATAACCTCTCACTACAGAGAACAAGCTGAATATCTTAGCTAAGAGTAATTTATTTTTCCTAGATAACATTTCTTTCCTTGTATCTAAATTTATTCGCCTAAGCGAAAGGTTATAACATTTCTTCTTTCTAATTAGAATTGATATACAACTTCTAATTTATAATCTTTAAGAGATTCTTTTGCTTTTTCAATATCTGCTGTAAAACCTAAGATGTATCCTCCACCTCCAGATCCACATAACTTCAAATAGTAATCATTTGTCTCAATTCCCTTTTGCCAAACATTGTGGAATTGCTCTGGGATCATTGGTTTAAAATGATTTAATACTACTTTAGATAATTGTTTTGTATTACTAAATAAAGACTTAACATCTCCTTTCAAGAAGTTTTCAACACAAGCATCTGTATGTTTTACAAACTGCTCTTTCAACATCTGACGGAAACCTTGGTCTTTTAAGTTCTCCATAAATATAGTAATCATTGGAGCTGTTTCTCCAACAATACCAGAATCGATCAAGAAAACTCCTCCTTTACCATCTACACTTTGTGAAGGAATACCTGCTGGTTCAATATTGTCTTTTGAATTAATCAATATTGGCAAGCTTAAATAACTGTTTAAAGGATCTAATCCCGAACTCGTACCGTGAAAAAATGCTTCCATTTTTCCAAAGATGCCTTTTAAAACAAGTAACTTGTCTTTCGTCAAGTTCTCCAATACCGTTATCTTCTCAAAAGCATACTGGTCATAAATAGCAGCAACTAATGCTCCACTACTTCCCACACCATATCCTTGTGGAATACTCGAGTCAAAATACAACCCTTCCTCAATCTCGTTATTTAAACGATCTAAATCAAATTGCACTAATGTTGGTTCTGTCTCTTGCAAATCTCTTAAATAAGCAGCAAAATTTCTCAAACTCTCATTTGATTTTAATGCAACACCCTCTAATTTGTCTGCAATTTTCAAAGCTCCCTTATAAAAATTATAAGGAATCGATAAACCTTTTGAATCTCTAATGATTCCATATTCTCCAAAAAGAAGAATCTTCGAATAAAATAATGGTCCTTTCATAGCTATAAAAGTGAATTCACCCTGCAAAAATACATATTATATTCTCACAGGCCTTTCTTTCCTATATATTTTTTTATAAATACCTGTTTTTAAAGCCATAAACACAATGTCTACAACCATTCTGACAACATTGTCCTTTCATCAAATGATATAATTCTGTAAATACAAAGTACTCATTTTCCATATAATAATGTATTCCCTCTTCCATCTCACTTCTTCGCTTTGGAAATTCCTTGCCTTTCGCAAATTCAATCATCTCGTTAAACTTAACTAAACAATCATTACAAAGACATTTGTGATATGAACTTCCTAAAAAAGATCTTGTAGCATTAGAAATCGTTACTTCACTACACGCACAATGAGCAATATCTTCCGTTTTACAATCAATAGGTGCTTTACAATGTGTACATACTTTGTTCTTAGTCATAACTTATCGCATTGTTGCAAAATTATAAAACCTCATCTTACCATTCGCCTCCACTTCAATCGTTTGTTCTGTTCGTTGACCTGTTGGACGTTCAAGTTCAATTGTCAATTTATTCATACCTGTTTGAAGAGGAATACGAACATAGTTAATCTGGGCTGGTAATGTCTGCCAGTTACGAGTATCTGCTTTTTCGGAAAACATATTAAATAACTGTACTCCCAAACCAAGTCCCTCTAACAAAGCATTATTATCTCCGTTTTTACCATTTGAACGAGCTGCTGATTTCAACGCATATTCTGCTGATTTCTTTACAGCTACGCGAGTTAATATCTTACTTAATTCCTTACCTGCGCGTTCATCTAATGTTTTCACAGCTAAAACATCAATATCTTCAACTTTTTCAAATCTATATTTATCTCCAGTATTCGTTTTTACCGTTGCAAAGGTATAGGGTGGTTTCTGAACAATATATTTCGGGTAAGCAATATTCAAACTATGAACATCATTCAAACTTGTCTTTCCTGCTATTCCAAAGTCTATTGGAATCATAATTCCCAAGGCATTTGTAAAGAACACACCTCCATCTTCTCCTTTTACTAAAGAGAAAAATACGTTTTCTTGTTCTTTAATTGGCGCTCTACCATTTTCCCAAAAAACGACTAATTCTCCACCAGCAGTAGCTTGATAATCTTTGAACTTCATATTAAAATCGCGTTCAAACTTATCCAACTCACTTTTAAATCCCATACGCGAAGCCATTCTCATAACATCGTATTTAAGATTTTCAGGCATTGCTACTCCATAATAAAGTCCGCCTTTAGCATTCTGATATACCTCAACTGCATTTCGATAAGCGATAAACGCATCGTTATAATTTCCACTTGCTTCATAAATCAACCCTTGTAAGGTCAATGAAAATGCATCTTTTGAATAACGAGTACTTTTCTCTTTATACTTGTCGCCTTGTGCATAATTCTGTAGTGTAATACGACGAGCCTCAACAATAGCTTCATCAAACTGACCTAAGTACAAATAGTTTAAAGCTTTGTAATAATGTAACATAAAAATTTCAAACTCCTCTCCTTTGTAATTTTGAGACATTGAGTTTAAAAACAATCCTACCGCTACATCACCTGTACTTTTTAAACCATCTTCTATTAATAGATCGGCTTCATTAAGGTACTTATTACTACTCGCATAATCTCCTTTCAAATGAGCTACACGGCCTTTTTCCATATAAAACAACAACTTGTTTCTCGACTTTTGCAACAATGCATTTTTGTCCAAAGCTTTCTCAGCCTCTTCAAATTGAGACGAACCAAGTTTCTGATAATAATCCGTTATCCTATCGTGATAAGAAGCACATCCAAACACGAAAAACATCAGTGCAAATAACACTGATGTTTTTGTGAAAGAATATATGGTTTTGTATGAAACCATCTATAATATTTTAAATTAGTTCTTTACGTATTTAGCAATTTTCTTCTCTCCAATCCAAACAACTTCTCCAGATTGAATGTTTGTTAATTCTAAATTCACTTGGTAGTAAACTACTTTCTTCTTTTTGTGAGAGTCAACAATTGAGTTGATAGAACCTTGAAGAATATAATCTGCTCCATTCTCTAATCCGAATTTCTTCATTGTAGAAACAGAAGAGTTTGTTTGTTGATCAGCTCTTTCAGCTCTCAATTCTTCTCTTTTTGCTCCTCCTTGAACTAAACGTACTCTTTGTGATTGAATAAAAGATCTTTCAACATCTTTTACGAATGTTTCTGCATCAATATGCTCATGACTTTTATTTTGAACCATACCAACAATTACAACTGGTTTTTTTCCAGCATTGCTTTCTTGGTGATCTCCAATCCAAGATCCGCTTAAGATTTGGCTTGTCATTTGCTCTGCAACTTCTCTTGAGTCTGTATTGTTCCATCTACCGCTAATATCGATAGTTTCTTCAATCCCTACTCTTGTTACTTGACGTCCACATGACGTGATAAATATTCCTGATGCAGCCAATATTGTAGCTAACGCAATACGTTTAATTTGCATAATCTTCTTCTTATTATTTTTACTTTGTTCTATTTTACTTTGCAATCAATTAGATAGAAAACATCCAGTTTCCTGTGCGGTATCCTATGCGTGGTAACCAATTCCAACTGTTGTTGTAATAGCTACTACCATAATACCCATTACCATAGTAACCATTATTATAATACCCATTATTATATGAACGGTTTTTAGCGCGAGCCATTCGCTCTTCGTGGCGATATTCTCTTTTCTGAGCTTTGCGCTCTTGTTTTGCTTCATACCAATCATATGCTTTGTACGTGTCTTGTACTGTTGTACTAAGTGTTGCAGTCAACGAATCTTTCGCAGCCATATACTTAGACAAACTCGCTTTATAATTAGGGTTTTGATCTTCAACTAATTCTTGAGCATAAGCACTTTGAAATCCAAACAAACTACTTAATACTAATCCCAAAATTGATAATAACTTTTTCATATTTACAAATTTTAAGTGTTTAACATGCAATATGCATACCATACTATAAATTTACAACTTTTTATTTAATTCTCTCAGAACCAAAGCCTATTTGATCTTCTATGAAGTGTTTTCCCTGACAATGCTCTGCTAATTCTTGACGTATAAATGTCATAACAAAGTCTTTATCTTGTTTTGGAAACAATAAGTGAACATTTGCCCCAGCATCTAATGTAAAACATACCGGTATCTTTGTCTGTTCTCTAAAGCTCCAAATCTTCTCGATAATTTTCAAAGTCTTAGGCTTCATTAAAATAAAATAAGGCATTGAAGTCATCATCATTGCGTGCAATGTCAAAGCTTCACTTTCTACTAACGAAATAAATTCTTCTAAATTACCCTCAACTAAAATATTTTTCAACTTAGCTAAATTTGTATGGGCTTGTGCAAATCTCTCTTTTGCAAAGGGATGATTGTGCATCAAATCGTGTCCTACTGTACTTGATACTTTCTTCTCTCCTTTGTCAACTAATAAAATCACATCACAGTAATCTTTAAATACTTCGTGTACTTCTTCTGGAAAAGCAACCCCGTATAAATCTGAACTATCTGCTATATCCTTGTGCTCTCCCCAAACAACAACACTTCCGACAATACTTCTACAAGCACTTCCCGAACCTAATCTGGCTAAGAAAGATGCCTTCTTATCAAAATATTCGTCTGTCATCTCTGGAAATAATGCTTTTTCTAATGACATTATATTTACTGCCATAGCCGCCATTCCTGACGCTGATGATGCAATTCCTGAACTGTGTGGAAAGGTATTTTCTGTATCTATTACAAAGTGATAATCTTCGATATAAGGACAATAAGACAAAATTCGCTCAAAGAATTTTTGCACTTTCGGTTTAAAGTCTTCTTTTGGTTTTCCTTCAAACAACAAATCAAAGCTTATTCCCTTTTTTGTCTTTACTTTATATTCCAAAGAAGTAATTGTTTTACAATTACTCAATGTAAAACTCAACGATGGATTAGCTGGAATCTGATTATCCTTCTTTCCCCAATACTTCACCAAAGCAATATTACTTGGCGAACTCCACGAGAAAGTTCCTTGAACAACACTTGCCAAGTCAACTTCTCTATCAAATATAAAATCTTTTATTGTCATTTTTACTACTTCTTCTTTAAACAAAAATACTATCTTTTATTGTAAATGTCCTTATCAATGGCATTTTTCATCTAAAAGAGCTTTTTCTAATTTACGGATAATACGGTAATTACCAACCTATAAAAAACTACATTATAGCTTCAAATAATTCTTTCTAATTGCTTGCTCTACTCCTTTTCTAAACTGCACACTTATATACTCTCTTCCAACTGGAGCACTAAACATAAACATTGGGTTTTCAGGAAAACCTTCTGTTGTTCTAAATAGAATAAAATAACTTTTACCTAATTTACCTGCTTCCAACCACTCGTCTAACTTGTAGTAGTCAGGAATAGAACGTCGCTCTCTTACAACGATTAAAACATCTTTTATTTCTTCCCATTGCAATGCTTTTTCTTGAAACAGACTTTTATATAAGACTCCTTTTTCGTCAATAGTCACATTCATAAAGCTACTTTTGTATAAAAACACGACAAATAAGAATAGCATTACTACACTCAAAATAATCGTCAACACATTTCCTATACTCAAAAAGAAAAGAGCACAACCTAAAAAGGGTCCTATACAAATTAGAAATAGCAATATCCTACTGGATACGTTATAGTAGTTAAACTTCATACTTATTGGTTTTCTATTTTATCACAAATAGCATTTGCTGCTATAAATCCTGTTGTCCACGCATTCTGAAAGTTAAACCCTCCTGTAATAGCGTCTATGTTTACAACTTCTCCTGCAAAATACAAATCTGTATTGATTTTACTTTCCATTGTTTTAAAATTAATTTCCTTTAAATCAATTCCTCCAGCAGTTACAAATTCGTCTTTAAATGTACTCTTTCCATTAACCTGCATTTCTGCCTTAGTTAGTTCAGTAGCTAATACTTCTAACTGCTTATTAGTAACATCGGCCCACTTTACGTCGTTTGCAAAACCAGACACCTCAACAATTCTTTCCCATAAACGATTAGGCAAATCAATTTCCACTCTTTTGATGACAGTTTTCTTAGCGTGCTCCTTGCGTATTGTTTGCAATAATTCCATCACAGACTCAAAGTCGTGATTTGGCAACCAATTCACATTAATCTGAAACTGATAATTTTTATCTGCTAAAATACGAGCTCCCCAAGCTGACAAACGCAAAATACCAGGACCGCTCATTCCCCAATGTGTAATCAACAACGGACCACTTGCTTCTAACTTTGTTCCTTTTACTTTTACCTCAGCAGGAGTTGCTACTCCCATTAAATCTTTAATGCGTTTATCTTTGATATTAAATGTAAACAATGACGGAACAGGCGCTACAATTTTATGTCCAAGCTCATTGATTAATCCCCATATTTTAGGATTACTTCCTGTTGTCATCACTAAATGCGAACATTCATACCCTCCATTTGTCGTATCTAATTTCCAAGAGTTCTCTTTTTTAAACACACTTTGTACACTTGTTCCTGTCAAAACATCAATTTTCAACTGTCTTGCTGCCTTTAAAAAACACTCAATAATAGTCTGTGATGAATCTGTATCAGGAAACATTCTACCGTCTTCTTCAATCTTCAAGGTTACACCGTGATCTTCAAACCAAGCTATTGTATCTCCAGCACAAAACTGGTGAAAAGGTCCTAATAACTCCTTTGCTCCTCGCGGATAAAACTGTGTAAGCTCTTTAGGATCAAAGCACGCGTGAGTTACATTACAACGTCCTCCACCAGAAATTCTAACTTTTGAAAGAACTTCTTTTCCCCTTTCTAATATTGCTATTTTAAGCCCTTTTTTTCTCTCTGCAAGATTGATTGCTGTAAAAAATCCAGCGGCCCCTCCTCCTACTAATATGACGTCGTAATTCATTTAAAAATACAGTTTTAACATTATTCGCAACTTTTACAATTTTTTATTCTATTGTAAAAATTTATCTTTACCGCCACAAAGATACTTACTTACGATCGCATACTTATCATCGTTAAATTAAGAATATGAAAAAATTACCCTTCTTAGCATTAATCGTTTTGTTCTCAATGTGTAAATCAGGTTCGTCTGTTTTTACACCTAAAAAGGAACTGACTATTGAAGAAAAGATAGAAAAAATCAAAGAGGAAGAAAGACTTCCTGTCGAAAAAGATGTTGTTGACTTACCAGAATACGCACAAGTGAGAGATGATTTTCGCTCTGTATCTGAACAAACAAGAGACAACTATTTAAAAGGAATGAGAGCTTCTGAAGACAAATATTCTGTTATCATCTTAACAAAAGGATTTAAAGGAGAGAACATTACAGTAAAAAATGGTAGTAAATCTTTTTTTAGAGGAATGACAATGAGTGACCTAAAGTCTGGTATTGCTAAATCTATTCGAATAGAAAACGAACAAGATGTTATTATAACAGATAGCTTTACAGGAGGTGAGTTAACAATTGAGGCTGATCACGCTAAAATGTTTAAATTCATTTATGTAATGAAAAACAATGCAAATAAAGAAATTCCTTTTAAAGTTACTTTCAGCAACACATTAAGACCTGTCAAATAGTGGAAAAAAGGGATATGGTTCTTCGAATGATACAACAAGCGGCTCTTTTACTTAGGGCCGTTTTTAATTCGCTCCCTCTTGAAGATTTTAAATCAGAGGATGAGCTTCAAGCAATGGGCAAAAAACTTTCTGAAGACAACTTTATCCAATTGGATGATTTTATCGCGTTACCAAACAGTAAAGAAGCTATTGACTTTCTTTTGCATACCAAAGCTTTTGACCTAAACAATATTGAACTACTTGCTGATATCCTATTCACAGCCAGTAATAAAGTAAAAGCTATAGCTCCTAAACAGGCTATTGCTTATCAACAAAAAGCTCTACTTCTTTTAAATTATCTATCTCAAGAAACTAAAACATTTGACTGGAACAGAATTCAGAGAATACAACAGTTAGAACAGATATTATCTCAATAAAACATAAAGATTGAACAAGCAATGAAAGAAAAGTGTTCCAAATAAAGAGCAAAGTCTTGCTGAAGTATTGAGTGATTTTTAAAATGAATACATGAAATTTTAAATATAAAACACACAACAAGTGACATTTCTGTGGTACTTGGCGCCAGTTAAAAAATGGCACAACAATACACTAAATAGTTCTCTTTTCAGTCCTCTCTTTTACCTTTAATTTCTAACACTTATATAATATTCATATACAGAAAATACAATAAGTAAAACATGAACAATGTTATAAAATAAGTATTTACTATTCACCTTTCTCTTTTTATTAGCTGTATTTAATCTATATCCACTAACTATGAAATAGAACAAAATAAGTAAGTAAATAATTATAAACAATTTAATATTAATATAATGCATATTGTTATTTTTAAATTTTTACAAATATATAACAGTCTTATTTAATTAACAAAAATAATGTTAATCAAAATACAATCACGCCCATAAAAATCAGCAAAAAACTTCTTTATCCTTGTATAACCCTACAACTTCACAATCCTTTTCATATTTATCGGAACAAAGTCCTTTATCTGGCACAACTACATCTATATTAAAATAGACAAGTTTTATGCTGTCTGTATGTATATCCAATGTTTAATATATGTAGTATGCTTGTATACTTTTACATAGAAAGTATACAAGCAGTATACAAGTACTATACATACACTATACAAGCACTCTTTAAATGAAGTGTAAAAAATAGTGTAATAGCCTTGTTTTAACGTCCCTATCCCAACGCTTAACTCAATTGAAAAGAAACTACTGAAGTAACTAAGATTTTTATTTGACCAACTATTATTAGTTCTCAACTTATAAACAAATAGTAGGTGTAATGAAACAAAAAAAGGGCATCCTTTACGGACACCCTTTTACAATAGTTTAATCTCCCAATTTGCTCATAAAAAACTAAACTATCAAAACTTTGATAACATAGCACTATGTCATTCTTAATCGGGAGCAATATACTGTATTATGATTACAAATAGAACTTTATCTACTAAAAAGCAATCATTTTTTTATATGGTACGATAGTCATATACCCTTTTGCTTCAAAATACGAAGATGGATTTTCTTTAGTGGCTACCAATACAAAATCTCCTCCCCAAGCACCAAGGCTTTTAACTTCTCCATCAAAATCAGCAAACAAGTGCTGTTTCACGGTTTCTTGTTCAAGAATCTGACTCATCAATGCTTCGTGCTCTTTGATCAAATCACAAAAAAAATCAAAACTTACACACGCTTGCATTTCTTTTCCTAATTCTTCAATGCGATTTCCAATATCTCCT
This sequence comes from Myroides phaeus, assembly GCF_900099675.1. Lineage (GTDB taxonomy): Bacteria > Bacteroidota > Bacteroidia > Flavobacteriales > Flavobacteriaceae > Flavobacterium > Flavobacterium phaeum. Next base: position 22,784 of record NZ_FNDQ01000002.1, on the reverse strand, counting down.
AAAGAGTTTTTCTTCTTGCGATAATTGGCAATTGCTTCTTTACTACTCTTCTTTTGATTTAAGTACACAAAATACAAGTGGTCTGTAAAATTAGGCGAAAAAGTAACCGGTGTAACTTCTGGCGAGTTGCCTTGTCTTCTATAAAAAATCGGTTTGTCATATTGTGCACAGGCAATGTCATAGCCACTACCTCCAAACGATTCATCTAACAATTGAAAACCGTTAATTCCAAACCATTGAGCAACATTGTTAATCCACGTTGATGATGTTCCCAGTCCCCAAATTCGAGGAAAAGTTAATTCACAGGTAACATCAAAGCCTTGTGCTTTATTTAACAACACCTCATTTTGTTGATGTGCTGCCCTTAAAACATCAATCAATACACCACGAAATGTAGAAGTATCTGGTTTATTAACATTAATTATTTCGTCAATAGTAACTTCCTCTTGCATCCACATCGTGCCATCTGCATCAAAATTAGTCCAACGAATTAGTCCTGTTGATGTTTCTGTTACTTCCATAGATTGTCCAAAACGAGTAGGCACAGCGAATGCACGTACACCATCTAAAACCAAGTACTCTCCTGTTAGAAGTAATTTTCCGTTACTATAAAACTTTTGTGTCTGCATTATTTTCTAAGGCTTTCTAATAATTCAACTACTGCGCTATGTGAAACAACATGCTTTTCAAAGTGTGCTACTACTTTTACACGCTCAGCATCAGTTGCTTTAAATTGATTTAAGATATTCATCAAGTGCATTTTCATATGTCCTTGTTGAATTCCCGTAGTTGTAAGCGATTTAACAGCTGCAAAGTTCTGTGCTATTCCGGCAACTGCAATTACTTGCATTAACTCAGTAGCTGAAGGTTTTTGCAACATTTGTAAAGCAACTTTCACCATTGGGTGTAATGAAGTCAATCCTCCTACTGTGCCCAAAGCTAACGGTAAATCAATCCAAAATTTAAAAATACCATTCTCTAAGGAAGCGTGTGATAAACTACTATATTGTCCGTTGCGAGCTGCATAGGCGTGAACTCCTGCCTCAATAGCGCGGAAATCATTACCCGTAGCAACAACAACTGCATCTACACCATTCATTACACCTTTATTATGTGTTACAGCTCTAAAAGGTTCTACTTCTGCAATGCGAACAGCTTGTACAAACTTCTCTGCAAATAAAATAGGGTCTTTAATATCCGCTGATTTCAAATCTTCAACCGGACAACTAACTTCAGCGCGAACAACACAATTAGGAACGTAGTTTGATAAAATACTCATTACTACATCTATTTGTTTTTCCTCTTCGGTAAAAGTTATATTAGCAATTGCTTTTGCTTTTAAGGTAGAAGCTATTTGCTCTAAACACGAGTTGATGAAATTAGCCCCCATACTATCTACCGTCTCAAAAGTAACGTGTAGTTGATAGTAATTTGGAATATCAGCAGTCTTATCTCTTAATTCGATTTTTTGAATTCCTCCTCCACGCTTTTGCATGTTCTGAGTAATTGAAAAAGTATCATCTAAAAAAGCTTGTTGCGTATTTGCTATAAATTCTTCCAGTTTTTGTTTATCTCCTTTGTAGATAAAGTGTACTTGACCTATTTTTTCTGTACCTAAAATAGTCGTTTTAAACCCTCCTCTTTCAGACCAAAACTTTGCAGCTTTAGATGCAGCGGCAACAACCGAACTCTCCTCAATTACCATAGGAATTGTGTACCACTTGTCATTGATAAGAAAGTTAGGAGCTACACCAAATGGTAAATAAAAATTCGTAATTGTATTCTCGATAAACTCATCGTGAAGTTTTTGTAACTCCTCGTCTGAATTCCAATATTGCTCGATTAATTCAACTACATCTTCAGGGTTTGAAAAATACGTCTGAGCTATCCAATTGATTTTGTCACGTTTACTTAACTTAGAAAAACCATTAATATTACCTGCCTTCATAATTTTTATTTAAGCGACAAAGATAACTCATTCTTACAAGGTTAAAAAAACTAAAAAATCAACAAACACTCATTTTTGTTTAATTTATTATGACTTTCTTTGGCAAAATTGCGTCAATAGATTTAAGCTTTTATTGCCTATTCCGAAAAATAAATTGGTGTAAATCATATTTTTTCATTAAAATTGGAAGTTTTTTCGATTAAATATATAATGAAACATCTTAAGATTACCCTACTATTTTGCATTATTACATCGCAATTTGGGTTTGCTCAAAAACAAATTGAACAGGAAGAAATTTGGAATGGTTCTTTCAAAACTAAAGTAATGCAATCTGTCAACGCTATGGAAAAATCCAACCAATACTCACGTATTGAGCGCGTTAACAAAGACATGCAAGAAATTAACCTATACAGTTTCCAAACACTACAAAAGGTTAATACAATCTTCTCTACAAGTGATTTTAAAGACATAACTTCTATTGATACGTATGTATTTGACCATAAAGAAGAACAACTGTTAATCGGAACAAATTCTACACCAATCTATCGCCGTTCGGCTTTGGCTGATTATTATTTGTTTAATCCTACAAAAAATACACTTGTCAAAATTGCAGACCATAAAATTTTAGAACCTACTTTTTCTAACGATGGGTCTAAAATTGCTTATGCGTACAAAAATAACTTGTTTATTTACGACATCACTTCTCAAAAAACACAGCAAATAACAAATGACGGAGAAAAAAATCACGTTATTAATGGTATTTCTGATTGGGTTTATGAAGAAGAGTTCAGCATTGTTCGTATGTTCGACTGGAATAAAGATGGTGATAAATTAGCTTATGTTAAGTTTGACGAAACTGACGTTCCTGAATATTCAATGGATGTTTACGGAACAGGTTTATACCCTACACAAGATAAATTCAAATATCCTAAGGCAGGTGAAAACAACTCTTTGGTTTCTATTCACATCTACGATTTAAAACAAAATTCTACAGCACAAGTTGATTTGTCTGAATTCAACGATTTCTACATCCCAAGAATTAAGTGGACAAATGACAGCAACCTTTTAAGTGCTCAGGTTATCAATAGACACCAAAATGATTTAAAATTATTCTTTATCGATGGTAAAACATTGACTAAAAAACTAATCTTAAACGAAACGGATAAAGCTTATGTTGATGTAGCTACGGTTAACTTTTTACAAGACAATAGTTTTGTTTGGTTAAGCGAACGCGATGGTTTCAACCACTTATACTACTATAACAAAGATGGAAAGTTAATTAACCAAGTAACTAAAGGTAACTGGGAAGTAACGGATTATTATGGAATTGATACCAAAGCAAAAAAGCTATTTTATCAATCTGTAGAACGTGGATCTATCTACCGTGATATATACGCAATTGATTTAAACGGAAAAAACAAAACGAGATTAACTGACAATTTAGGAACGAATACAGCTGTGTTTAGTCCTCAGTTTGATTTGTTTATCAATATCTACTCTTCAAGTAAAAATGCACCTACATACACTTTAAACAATTCTAAGAATGGTAAAGTGGTAAAAGAGATTTTAAACAATAAAGAGTTAGAACAAAAACTAACAGCTTACCAACTACCGGCTAAAGAGTTTATCCAAATTCCTACAGTAAACGGTTTAAAGCTAAATGCTTGGATGATGAAACCAGCTGATTTTGACGCTAATAAACAATACCCTGTTTTTATGTATCAATACAGCGGACCAGGTTCACAACAAGTAGCTGACAAATGGTTTGACTCTAATGATTACTGGCACGCAATGCTTACTCAGAAAGGATACATTGTAGTAACAGTTGACGGTAGAGGAACTGGATTCAGAGGAGCTGAGTTTAAAAAAACTACTCAACTTCAATTAGGTAAATACGAAGTAGAAGACCAAATTATAGCTGCTAAATACTTGGGAGAACAAAGTTATGTTGACGCAAGTAGAATTGGTATTTGGGGATGGAGTTACGGAGGCTTTATGTCGTCTAATTGTTTGCTTAAAGGAAATGATGTTTTCAAAATGGCAATTGCTGTTGCACCAGTTATCAACTGGAGATATTACGATAGTATCTACACAGAAAGATACATGACAACACCTCAAGAAAATCCTAAAGGGTATGATGATAACTCTCCTTTTACTCACGCTGACAAGCTTAAAGGACGTTATTTATTAATCCACGGTACGGCAGATGACAACGTTCACGTACAAAATGCTATGGCAATGATTGAAACTTTAGTTCAAAAGAACAAAGATTTTGATTGGCTGATCTATCCAGATAGAAACCACGGTATTTACGGTGGTAACACAAGATTGCAATTGTACACTAAAATGACAAACTTCATTTTAAACAATTTATAATACCTACACCAAACAACAATATACAATCACGTACTAACTTAAAACAAACTAATAAAATTACAATGGCAGCAGAAACAGCTACTAATTCAGACCTCTTTAAATCAAAGGTGCTCGGACACCCTGCAGGTCTTTTCGTTCTATTCTTTACTGAAATGTGGGAGCGATTCTCTTTCTACGGAATGAGAGTATTATTAATTCAATTCTTGACTGCAAAAGTCTTATTTGATGATCCTTTCTCAGGCTGGGGATGGTCCGCAGAACAAGCTGGTGCTTTATATGGTACTTACGCAATGTTGCTTTATTTAACTCCAATTCTTGGTGGAGTTATCGCTGATAAATATATCGGATCGCGTTGGGCGGTTATTGTTGGTGCTATTATAATGACAATAGGACACGCTGCAATGGGATTTGATGCTAAATTTATGTTCTTTATTGGACTTGCTTGTTTAGTTATCGGTACTGGTTTCTTTAAACCTAATATGCCTTCTATGCTTGGTGAGATGTATAAATATCTTCCTGAGAAAAAAGATGCGGCATATACAATCTTCTATATGGGAGTAAACTCAGGAGCTTTCTTCGGTATGATGCTTTGTGGATATATTGCTGAAACGCAAGGATGGCACTATGGATTTACTTTAGCTGGAATTTTTATGTTCTTAGGAACTGTACAATTCTGGTTAGCGAAACCTTTATTTGGTAATGTAGGAGAACTTAAAAAAGTGGATACAACAATACAAAAAACACAAGAAGAGATTAAAGAAGAAGAGGAAACAAGAAATCCTTATACTTCTATCGACTATGTGTTAATTGCATTTGTTTCTATTATCGGTTTATTATACGCATTCAATGACCCTTTATCTAAAAATGGGGTTTATGATATGTTCAAATTCATAGATACTGACGCATTAAGAGGTCAAAATATTATGGCTATTGTTGCTTTAATCGCTTTCTTATACTTAGTAATCTCAAGAATTTTACGTTATGGAAAGATTATTAGAGACAGAATGTTTGCTGTAATTCTATTAGCTTTCTTCTTAATGTTCTTCTTTATGAGTTTTGAACAAGGAGCTACTTCACTTGTATTGGTAGCGAGAGACTACGTAGATAGATCTTTAGAAGGAACATCATTATTGATTTTTAATATCGTAAATACTTGTTTGACAATTATTCCTTTAATCATTATTTCTGGAGTATTAATTATGTTAGCTAAGGCTACTTGGAAAAAAATTGCTTTATCTAACTTGATGCTATTCATCTGTTTTGCGGCAATTTGGACCGCAGCTATCTGGATGTTATCAAATGAATTTTCAAAAGAATCATCAGAAATTACAGTTTCTTGGTTCTCTATCTTAAATTCTTTCTTTATCATTTCTTTTGCTTCATCTGTATCAAAATTATGGGATTCTAAATACAATCCACCTGCTGCATTTAAGTACGGAATTGGACTTATTTTAGTTGCTATTGGTTTCTTAATTCTTGGTCTTGGATCAATGGGAAGTTCTGAAGGCGTAAAAATGTCGATGATATTCCTAATATTAACATACTTATTCCATACCTTAGGGGAATTATTTATTTCGCCAGTAGGTCTGTCTTATGTATCTAAACTTGTACCAGGAAAAATGCTTGCATTTATGTTTGGTATGTGGTACTTGGCACTTGCAATTGCACAGAAATTCGCTGCTATTTTAGGAGGTCAAATTGAAGTTATCAAAAATGACTACTCATTAAGTCACTTCTTCTTCCTATTCACATTAATTCCTGCAGCAGCTGGAATACTGGTTATGTTGATAAACCCAATATTGAAAAAATTCATGCACGGTATCCGTTAGGTATCGTGCATTATACGATAATAAAAATTATTAATTAAAATGAGTCAGACACAGACATTAGAAGAGATTCAGAGTTTCTCGGGTAAATACCCGAAACAAATCTGGAGTTTATTCTTCTCAGAAATGTGGGAACGTTTCAGTTTCTACGGAATGAGAGGGATGTTGGTATTCTTTATGATTGACCAACTTAACTTTGCGGAAGCACAAGCTAACTTACAATACGGAGCTACTCAAGCATTCGTTTATGCATTCACTTTCTTAGGAGGTATTTTTGCAGATAAAATTTTAGGTTTCCGAAAATCTCTATTCTGGGGGGGCTCCTTAATGATCTTAGGTAGTTTAATCTTAGCATACGAACCACATACTTACTTTTTTACGGGTATCGCTTTTACAGTAATTGGTACTGGTTTCTTTAAACCAAATATCTCTACTATGGTTGGATACTTATACAAAAAGGGTGATAGTCGTACAGATGCTGGTTTCTCTTTATTCTATGCAGGTATTAACTTAGGTGCCTTAATTGGAGGTTACTTATGTATTGCTATTGGTAAAGGACACATCTTTGCTGAAACGATTGATCAAGCACACCGTTGGAATGTTGCTTTTGGTCTTGCTGCTTTTGTAATGCTTGTGAGTTTAATCAACTTTACATTTACAAAAAGACACTTAGGTCCAATTGGTATTCAACCGACTGAAGTTGCTGCTGATGGTACTGAAAAAAGAATGGCTCTTTGGAAAGAGATCCTAACGTATGTAGGTACTTTTGCAATGATTCCTTTGATCGTATTAATGATTGACAATACAGCTTATACTGATTATTTCATGATGACTGTTGGTCCGTTGGCTTTAATTTACTTGTTCTATGAAATGTCTAAATTGACACCTTCTGAACGCAAGAAAATTATTGCTGCATTAATCTTTATCTTGTTCTCTATCCTATTCTTTGGTATCTACGAACAAGCTGGAGGATCATTGAGTATTTTCGCTGCTAAAAACTTGAATTCAGACCTTTTAGGTATGCATTTAGATCCTAATGGAGTGAACAACTCTGGAGGGGCTTTCTTTATCATCTTCATTGCTCCTGTTTTGGGATTACTTTGGATTTGGTTAGCTAAAAAAGGAATTGAACCAAACACAATTATTAAATTTGGTTTAGGATTTGTTCTTTTAGGTGCTGGATACTACGCATTATTTGCTACAAGATTATTCGCTGATTTACAAGGGATGACTTCTTTAGATTTCTTCACATTTGCGCTATTAATAATCACATTAGGAGAGTTGTGTTTGTCACCTATTGGTCTTTCAATTATGACAAAATTAGCAACACCTAATTTACAAGGAATGATGATGGGACTTTGGTTCTTAGCAAGTGCGTATGGACAATATGTAGCTGGTATTATCGGTGCTGGTATGTCAACTACTGATACAGAAAATGCTACAAACTATGATGCCCTGATTTCTTATACTGATGGGTACAAAGATTTAGGTCTTTATGCTGTAGTAGCTGGTATAGTGTTAATGGCACTTTCTCCAGTAATTAAAAAGTTAATGCAAGATGTAAGATAATTTCATCTTCTTTTTATAAGATAAAGCGCCTTAGCAAACTAAGGCGCTTTTTTTTGCTTAAAACTGAAACAAGGTTACTTTGCAGCTTAGCAACAGCATATTTAGGCTGTTTCTGCAAATATTTCTCTGTTATTCATTGCTAAATAAAATATACAGCTTAACTTAACCTCCTTAATTATATAAATAATCAATTACCATGTCGCAGAACAATAAAACTTTTGGACAAACGATAAAATCGTTCAATAAAAACTTTTGGATAGCCAGCTTTATGGAGCTTATGGAACGGTGGGCATGGTATGGTATCTACACCCTGTTAGGACTATACTTAGTAGGCTCAACGGACACAGGTGGTCTGGGCTTTGATCACATACAGAAAGGGAGCATCATGGGAGGTATTGTTGGAATATTGTACTTCTTACCGCTTTTCTTTGGTGTTATTGCTGACCGTATTGGTTATAAATTATCCTTGATTATTGCGTTCATCATAATGATTACCGGTTATTATTTGCTGGGAGAAGTAACAGCTTACAACAATGTATACGCGGTATTCTTGTTAGTAGCCATAGGAGCTGCTTTCTTTAAACCTGTTGCTTCTGCTATAATTGCACGTAATACAGATGAATCTACAGGAACTCTTGGTTTCGGTATTTTCTATATGATGGTGAATATTGGTGGGTTTATCGGGCCTGCTATGTCATCAGGATTACGTACAACTTATGGATGGAAAATCATTTTCATACAAGCAGCTGTTGTTATTGGTATCAACCTTTTAATCTTATTGTTGTTTTACAAAGAACCAAAAGTAGAAAAGCCAAAAGACTCGATTGGAAAAGCTATCAAAGATTCGATATTAGGGATTTTTGAGGCGTTGAAAGATATTCGCTTAGGAATTTTATTGTTATTAATGATCGGATTCTGGACAATGTTTAATCAGCTGTTCAACACCCTGCCTAACTTTATTGAAGATTGGGTAAACTCTTCTATCTTGAGTAATTGGATTAATGAGAACGTATCGTTTTTAGGTCCGTTACTAACACAAGACGGACAAGTAAAACCAGAATGGTTTACCAATATTGACTCATTGATGATTATCTTATGTCAAGTATCGATCTCGTACTTCGTTACCAAAATGCGTCATATTAACGCAGTAATTAGAGGTGCTGTAATTGCAAGTATTGGTGTTGGATTAACTTTCTATACCCATAATCCAATATTTACTATTATTGGAACAATGATTTTCTCTATTGGAGAAATGATGTCAAGTCCTACAGTTTCATCTTTTATTGCTCTTATCACTCCTAAAGGAAAAGAAGGTCTTTATCAAGGAACATACTTCTTACCAGTAGCGGCGAGTTACTTTGTTACGAAATACATCTCTGGAGATTTATATCAAGCGTGGTCAGACAAATTATCATTATTAAAAACAGAAATGTCTACACGCAATATAGCAATGCCTGAAGTAGTGAGTCACGAACAATTCGTTGAACAAGGTTCTAAAACCTTAAATATGTCGTTGTCTGCTTTTGAGAAACAATTTAATCTAAAAGCAGATTCTGTTGACTGGACAGTTGTTAAACAATCCTTTATTGACTTCGCTACATCAAAAAATATAGATATTAGCCAAGTTCACTTCCCTTTCTCTAAGAATGAGTATTTTACTTTAGCAGAGCAAAAGTTAGGAATGTCTCATTGGGAAATGGTAGATATGCTTTGGAGTACTTATAACCCTAATAAGATATGGTACGTGGTATGTGGTATCGGAATATTTTCTGTTATTACTTTAGTGATTTACGACCGCTTAGTTATTCGCCCTTTGGAAAATAAAAAAGTATAATTGCTATTAAATCATATATAAAAAAGCACTTTGGTTTATTCCTTAGTGCTTTTTTTGTGGATTCTAAAGCCCATTCACGGTTTAGATTATTACTAATAATCAACCAAAGAGATAAAACATTCTACAGAAATATAGTATTTTTTTTCAAAGAGAATTATTTATGACTTTATTTTATTACTTTTAACGCTTATGTAAACACAACGTTAATAAACTCACAACACCAAACTTTATAAATATAATGAAAACTGACACTACGGCACAGCCGAATTTCTTTGACACAAAAGTACTGGGACATCCAGCAGGATTATTTGTTCTGTTCTTTACTGAAATGTGGGAACGCTTCTCATTTTACGGAATGCGTGTTCTTTTAATTCAGTTCTTAACAATGTCTGTTATTGGTCTAAACCCTGGTTGGGAAATGACTACTGCTAACGCGGGTGCAATCTTTGCAACTTATGCTATGTTACTTTATATTACACCAATCTTCGGTGGTATTATAGCTGATAAATATATCGGTTATCGATGGGCAGTTGTAGTTGGTTCCTTAATTATGACTCTGGGACACGCTGCGATGACTCTTGAAACTGAATTCTTTATGTACTTAGGACTTGTTTGTCTTGTTATAGGTACTGGTTTCTTTAAACCAAATATGACTTCTATCTTATCTGAAATGTACAAGGCTTTCCCTGAAAAGAAAGATGGTGCTTATACTATTTTCTATATGGGGGTAAACACTGGTGCTTTCTTCGGAATGATGCTTTGTGGTTATATTGGTGAGCGTATCGGATGGCATTATGGTTTTGGATTAGCTGGTATTTTTATGCTTTTAGGTACGCTACAATTCTGGTTAGCTAAACCTATCTTTGGAAATATTGGAGATGTTCCTAACAAGAGTATTGAGATTAAACCTGAGGATATTGTCAATGCTCCAACATTAACTCAAGAAGAAAAAGATTCTTTAAAACCTAATCCTTTTACGAAAGTTGACTATATCTTGATTGCTATTTCTACTATCGTTGGATTCTTATATGCTTTTGATGATCCGTTTAGAATTATTGGAAATATACAGTTATTCCCTACTACTCTTTTTGGAATGGATGGTAAAACTGTTGTTATTGTAGGAGGTCTTCTTTTATTCTTATACTTGGTTATTTCTCGTATTATGAGATATACTAAAATTGTAAGGGATAGAATGATTGCAGTAATTATTTTTGCTTTCTTCACTATTTTCTTCTGGATGTCTTTTGAACAAGGAGCCACTTCTTTGGTAATTTTTGCGAGAGATAACACACAGAGAATTTTATCTGGAAATAAAGCTTTATTGTTTAATATATTCAACTTATTGTTAACTGTTATCCCTTTACTTATTGTTTCTTGGGTACTTATTTTGTTGGCAAAAAGAACATATAAAAAAGCATTAGTTTCTAATATCGTTTTAGCTATTACGTTTATTGGCGTATGGGGAGCTGCTATCTGGATGTTAAACAGAGACTGGTCTTCTCACGCGTATGAAGTTCGTTATAGTGCTGTTGAAAAACCGGTATTAGATGAAACTGGTGTTCAAAAGAAAGACGACAACAATAATTTAATGTTTACTTACGTTCCTGTATCTGAGTCTGCTCCTGCAAAGGAAGGAGATGTAGTGGTGGAACAAACAACTATTATTTCTGAATTGGTTAGTTTAGAAAAAGGTGATAAACTAAAAATATACGAAGAACTTGGAAAGTACAATATCCTTGACGCTAAAGCTGAAGAGAAAATAAAAGGAGAGTTACAAGCGTATAATCAAATTACAGACATTGAAAGTCAAAAAGAAATTCACGTTGTACACGCTGAAGTAAAAGAAATTAAAGATAATCAAGTAGAGATTACTGCTTCTTGGTTCTCAATTTTAAACTCGTTCTTTATTATTGCGTTTGCTTCTGTTGTTTCTAAATTATGGGATTCTAAATACAATCCTCCTGCTGCTATTAAATACGGTTTAGGTCTTATTATTATGGCTATCGGATTTGGAGTATTAGCTTATGGAGCACATGGTATTACAGAAGGAACAAGGGTTTCTATGATGTGGTTAGTATTTGGTTACTTATTCCACACACTCGGAGAGCTGTTCTCTTCTCCTGTGGGACTTTCTTATGTTTCTAAATTAGTGCCTGCAAGAATGATTGCACTTATGTTTGGAATGTGGTATCTTGCAATCGCTATTGGTAACAACTTAGCTGCAAAACTTGGAGGACAAATTGAAGTAATTACAGAGAAGTATTCATTGTCTACTTTCTTCTTAATCTTCACTATTGTACCAATTATTGCTGGTATTTTAGTTATCGCTCTTAACCCATTGATGAAGAAATTAATGCACGGAGTAAAATAATTTATAAAATCTAATTACAACTTTATACATGAAAAAACTGTTTTTCTTATTCGCTATCGCTTTATTGAGCTTTTCTATGAACGCTCAAGAAATTAAATGGATGACTTTTAATGAAGCAGTAGCTGCGCAAAAAAAAGAAGCTAAACCTATCTTTATGGATGCATTCACTGATTGGTGTGGTCCTTGTAAAATGTTAGATAAAAACACTTTTACTGATAGTAAGGTGATTGAACATATCAACAAGAATTATTATGCTGTTAAGTTTGATTCGGAAGGTAACGAAGAGATCAGCTATAAGGGAAAAAAATATACTAACCCTGGATACAATAGCAATAGAAAAGGTAGAAATGCGACACACGACTTTACTATGTTCTTAAGAATTCCAGGATATCCTTCTATGGTTATCTTTGATGCTAAAGGTGAAGTTACTAATGTAATCGTTGGATATAAAACTCCTCAACAATTGTTAGAACAGCTTTAATCGCTTTTAAATAATTTAGACCAATATCCCTTTTCAGATATATCGTGAAAAGGGATATTGTTTTTTATACAAGTTTCAATACACTTCTCTTTAAACCACATTGGCATTGAATTATGTAACACTACTTCTTTTGGCTGGTGATAATTCAATACACGTGCTATATTGACCTTAGGATGCTTTGTAAGCAATATAACTTCTGCTTGAAATCCAATGTCATAAATCGTTAGTGAGTCGCTTAAAACTAATAAAAACTGTTCCTCTATTGGCATTAGTGGTTTTAATTCTATACTCTGTATAGTCATATTACTTATTGTACTATTCAAAGCAGTCAATTCTGCTGAGTAACTGCCCTCTCCTTGAGGATCGCTTTCACAATTCAACAAATGACTTCCCTTTTTATACCATAAACTAACTTGCTCTCTATTTTGTGAATACGGAATAATAAGTTCACTCCTTTTTTCTTCTGAGTACCTTGATAGATATGGCACAACTTGTAACGTAAAAAACAATACAAAGCTACTCAAAACCCACACACGCGATTTTCGATAGTAGAATAATAGTAAACACATTAGTAAGGCTAAAAAAATAAACACTTGTGTTTTACTAAACTGCACATTCTTAATAACAATTCCTTCAAACTGAGCTAAAAGGGAAACACTTTTATACATTATATCTGTTAATAGATTAAATGCAATCCCTATCACCTGATTTAAAAACGGAATAAAAAGCGTCATAAAATAAAGAACACCTAATACGATCAAAACTGTAACTAAAGGAATAACGATTAGATTTCCAATTAAAAAAAGTAAAGAAAACTGCTTAAAATAATAGAGCTGTATTGCCATTAAGCCTATTTGAACACTTAATGACACATATACAATGCCTTGTATGTATTTTACTATGCGATTAGCACTATACCTTTTAGCAAATAAAGGCAAAATATAAACGATGCTTATTACAGCTAAATAACTCAGTTGAAAACCAATATCAGTAACCCAATTTGGATAAAAAAACAAACTAAAAAACAATGCAAGACCTACGTTGTGCTCTAATGACTGCTCTCTACGAATTATACGAGCCAATGAAAAAATGGTAAACATAAACACAGCTCTAAAAACAGAAGGAGAAAAACCGGATAAAAAAACAAAAAGCCATAATAACAAGACTACAACCACTTGCTTACTAATAGGTTTAAGAAAACCAAAAGCAGTCAATAACATCAGGTAGATTAGGCCAACGTGTAATCCAGAAATAGCCAAGATATGCATTACACCAAGTTCTTTGAACTGAGCTAAAACACCTTTATCAATATCATTGCGCTTTCCTAATATTAAAGCATTCAATAAACCTTTAGCATTGTCGCTTAAAACATCACTATTCTTTACTTGTTCTGTTAAATAAAACCTCCAACGTAATATCTCATACTTCAAACCATTCGCTCGTGCAACACGTACAAACTCCTTTCCGTATAGTTGAAAGTATACACCTTGCTGTTTAGAATAGGTTTGGTAATCAAATTGACCAATATTTCTTGGAGCTTCAATAGTACGAATAAAAGTATAGGTTGAAATAATATCTCCAGGAATGAAAGAAGTTTCCTGTTCCTTTAAGGTCAAATACGCTTTTGTATAAACAACAGTATCGTTTATTCTAAGCAATTGAACAATGTAACGCTTTCCTGAACTTGAAGCCACTTCCTCCTCTATTCTTACATCTGCTTTTACAGATTGTTTTACAAAACCAGCTACAAAGTCGTTCGTATTTACTCTACTAAAAGCAAACCCTTGTCCTTTCATTACGCTTACGCCTAATGAAATAAAAAGTAGGCCAATTGCAATAACATCACTTACAAAAGAAAATTTAGTTGGATAAAATGTAAACTTATTCTTATAGCTCAACGCTATAAAAAAAATAGCTCCTACCATACACAGGAGCGCTATTACGAATGGTATATAGTCATAAAGGAATATTCCAATGATTAGGAATAAGGTATAAAACAAAAAAGAGAATTTTAATGTCTTCATCTATAGACGAATGCATCAAAATTCTCTCCAAAGAATAAAATTCTTTACTATATTTTAGAAAAAGTTTCTGTTTATTGTACTACTCTATTAATTTGAGCAAAAGTTCTTTGGTAATAATTCTCTTTCGTTGACGAGACAATTACACCTCTACTTGTTGAAGAATGAATAAACTTGATTTCATCATCTAAAACCTCAGTTACTATTCCAACATGACTAATTCTGTTTCCTCGTGTTTTAAAGAATATTAAATCCCCTTTTTGAGCATCTCTTTGTTTCACTCGTTCACCAACTTGAGCCATTTCACTTGAACTACGAGGTAAGCTAATTTCAGTATCTCCAAAAGCAGTTTGAACTAAACCTGAACAATCCATCCCTTTACGAGACATACCTCCAAATCTATATCTCACACCTTCATAATCAAAAGCAGTATTGATTACTTGACTTGTCAAATTATCGAACTCTAATTTGTTGTTATCCATTTCTTTCATGAAATCGTCTAACAAGGCATCTAATTCATTTTGAACCTGATCGTCTACTTTTTTACTTTCGTTTATAATCGCTGTTTTTTTCTTTTTAATAGGGGAAGTTTCTTCCGCCTTAAAATTAAGTACACTATTGTTCTTCACATTAGTGTTCTTTCCTTCTACTTTATTAAAACTAATAAACGTTACAAAACTGAATAGTAAAACCGTAAACTTTCTCATACTCAAAATATTTTAGCTGCTTTTTCTCATAAAATTCTTAATCATTTCTTCTGCTGCATGATCACTTGCTCCTCCGCCCCCTAAAGTACAAATTAATTTGTCATATTTCAATAAAATTTCTTCGCGTTTTTTACCATTTATTATTTTACTGAATTCTGACTCAATTCTTTTTGCATTACAATCACTCTGAATTAGCTCTACAACTACATCATCATCCATAATTAAATTAACCAATGAAATGTATTTTAACTTGATAATTCGCTTTGCTATTTCATAAGAAATCTGATTTCCTTTATACAATACAACTTGAGGAACTCTAAACAAGGCTGTTTCCAACGTTGCTGTACCTGATGTTACTAATGCTGCATGAGCTATATTCAACAACGCATAAGTTTCATTGAATACAAACGATATATTTTTATCTTGTATAAATTGCTCATAGAAAGATGCTTCTTGTCCTGGTGCACCAGCTATCACAAATTGATATTGTGGATAGTGATGAATTACAGACAACATCTCATTTAACAATCTACTTATCTCTTGCTTTCTACTTCCCGGCAATAGTGCAATAACTGGTCGGTCATCTAAATTGTGCTTAGCGCGAAAGTCAACGTGCACTTCTGCTCTATATGTTTCAATTGCATCAATTAAAGGATGGCCAACAAACGTTACAGGAAACTGATGTTTCTTCTCATAAAAGTCCTTCTCAAATGGAAGAATCACATACATAAAATCAACATCGCGTTTAATCGCTTTAATACGATTTTCTTTCCACGCCCAAATCTGTGGAGAAATATAATAATGTGTTGATATACCTTTTTTCTTTGCCCATTCAGCTATACGCATATTGAACCCAGGATAGTCAATAAAAATCAACATATCTGGATTAAAGGCTTCAATGTCATTTTTACAAAAAGATATATTTCGAAGAATTGTACGAAGGTTTTGTAAAACTTCTACAAAGCCCATAAAAGCTAAGTCTTTATAATGTTTCACCAACTTCCCTCCTACGTTCTGCATCAATTCACCTCCCCAAAAACGTATATCTGCCTCTGGATCTTTCTTATAAATCGACTTCATTAAATTAGATCCGTGCAAATCTCCTGATGCTTCTCCTGCTATGATATAATACTTCATCTACAACAAATATGTTACCACTGTTAAAATAATAACGGCTAAAATACAACCTCTCGCTAAAAAATCTAACTTGCGATTAATAAAAAATGTAAACAATAACAGATTTAGTAAACTACCTATAGCAGTAACCCTGCCAAACATTCCCGCTCGTCGAATAAAGTCAAAGTCTACAAATAAATCATAATTTGTAAACAGCCTTAAATAAAGCTCTGTCCCTATTACAGTAACAATAGCCCCGCATAAGAAACCGAGTAATATATGTTTTAACCTTTCGCCCATTACAGATCCCAACTATTAATTCTTTTTATAACTTGATGTGCTGTCATATCAAAATGAACTGGTACTAATGACACATATCCATTGTGTAATGCCCACTCATCTGTATCTTCTCCTTTATCTTGATTAACAAACTCTCCTTTTAACCAATAGTACTCTTTACCGTGTGGACTTACTCGTTTATCAAAATTCTCAACCCAAGTAGCTTTTGCTTGTCTACAAACTCTAACTCCCTTGATGTCTTTTGTCTCTAATTTTGGGAAGTTAACATTCAAAACTACATCAGTAGGAATACCATTCTTCAACGCTTCTAAAGTAATTTTCTTTATAAACGGTTTTATCTGTTCAAAATCTGCATTCCAACTAAAGTCTAATAATGAAAAACCAATTGCAGGAATTCCACTCATCCCAGCTTCTAATGCGGCACTCATCGTACCTGAATAAATAACATTAATAGATGAATTAGATCCGTGATTTACTCCAGAAACACATAAATCAGGTTTGCGGTCTAAGATTTGTCCCAACGCAATCTTTACACAGTCAACGGGTGTCCCAGAACAAGCGTATTCCTTTTCAATTTCGCTATCGATTGTAACCCTTTCTAAGGTCAATGTATTATTAATTGTTACAGCGTGTCCCATTCCTGATTGTGCACTGTCAGGTGCTACCACAACTACATCTCCAATTTCTTTCATTACAGCGATTAAAGCTCTCATACCTGGAGCAGTTATACCATCATCGTTTGTAACTAATATTAAGGGTTTTTGCATCATTTCGTTTTTTTATTTACATTCGCTAAAGTAACAAATATTCGGGGAACTCTATTAATACTCGAATATCATTTTAACCCTAAAACAAGTACATTACTCCCTATATAAAAGGGTTTTAACAAATTATTATCGAAGGCACCATCTAAATCTTCACTTTTTTAACTACTTTAGATGAAAACTAATTAATGAATACTTTTAAGTTATTTATGAAAAGAAATTATAAGGTTATACTTCTTCTAATCGGAGTATCTGCTCTGCTATGGAGCTTCATCCCTAAGAAGGAAAAAGAGACTCCTGAAAAAGACCAATTACTTCTTGAGTTGGTTACTTATTTGCTGGAACGTACTCATTATGACCCAGCTAAAATTGACGACAAATTCTCAGCTACAGTTTATAAAGAATATCTAAAGGCATTAGACCCTATGAAAAGATATTTCTTACAGTCTGATATTGATGAGTTTTCTAAATACGAGTATTTAATCGACGATATGATCGAATTAAAGGAATTATCTTTCTTTGATTTGACTTATGAGCGTATTACTAAACGTATGGAAGAAGCAAAAGGCATTTATACAGATGTACTTAGCACTCCTTTTGAGTTTAATTCAGACGAAGTTTTCGATGCTGATTATGACAAATTAGGGTATGCTAAAGATGAAGACGAATTGAGAGACCGTTGGAGAAAACAATTAAAGCTAAACGTGCTTTCTACTATTACAGATAACCAAAAAATCCAAGAGGGAAAAGAAGTTACTGAAGATGAGGGAGAGATAGATGAGTTTGGTGAGCCAATTGAAAATTCGACTAAAAAGAAAAAAGTTGACGACAAAAAACCTGTTGAAAAGAAAACTTTTGAACAATTAGAGAAAGAAGCTCGTGAAAGTGCGGGTAAATCTTTAGATGAATATTTCGAATTATTAACGGATTTAGAACGTAAAGATTGGTTCTCTATTTACATCAACTCTATTGTTGAACGCTTTGACCCACATACATTCTACTTTGCTCCTGAAGACAAAGAAAAGTTTGATGCAAGTATGAGTGGTAGCTTTGAAGGAATTGGTGCTGTTTTAAGAAAGAAATCTGAAGGGGTTGAAATTAACGAGTTAGTACCTGGTGGTCCTGCTTGGAGAGGTAAAGAAATCGAAGTTGGAGATATAATTCTTAAAGTTGGACAAACAAAAGATGAAGACCCAGTTGATATCGTAGGAATGCGTTTAGATAATGTAGTTAAACTTATCAAAGGAAAAAAAGGAACTACTGTTTATTTAACACTTAAAAAGATTGATGGTACGATAAAAGTTACACCTCTTACACGTGAAGTGATTGAGATGGAAGAAACGTATGCTAAATCAAGTATTATTCAAAACGGAGATAAAAAATACGGATTAATTCATTTACCTAAGTTCTACATTGACTTTGAAAACAAAGACAAGAGAAATGCTTTTACAGATGTTGAAAAAGAGATTATAGAACTTAAAAAACAAAATATTGACGGTATTATAATGGACTTGCGTAACAACGGTGGTGGTTCATTGCAAACTGTTGTTGAAATGGTTGGTCTATTCTCTAAAGAAGGACCTGTTGTTCAAGTAAAATCGTCAAGAGGGAAACAACAAGTATTAGATGACAAAGGTACGCCTATCGTTTGGGAAGGACCACTTGTTGTACTTGTTAATAATTTCTCAGCTTCTGCTTCTGAAATCTTTGCTGCGGCAATTCAAGATTACAAAAGAGGGGTAATTATTGGTAGTAAACACACATACGGTAAAGGTACTGTGCAAAACCTTGTTGACTTAAACGAGTTGTTGAGAAAACAGCCGTTTGGAGATTTAGGTGCGCTTAAAATTACACTTCAGAAGTTCTATCGTATTAATGGGGGATCTACACAAAGAGAAGGTGTTTTAAGTGATATCGTTTTACCAGATCGATATTCTTATATTGATATGGGAGAAAGAGATATGGACAATGCTATGCCTTGGGACAAAATAGACAGAGCTTCTTATGTTGCTTATCCTTACGATTTCTCTAACGTAATTGAATTAAGTAAAAAGCGTATTGCTACTAATGAACAATTTAATTTAATAGATGAAAATGCGAAGTGGATTAATGAAAGAAAGGATGAGAAGACATTTTCTCTAAACATTGATAAATACAAAATCAAACAAAAAGAAACGGAGGAAAAGGCTAAGAAATTTAAAGCTATTTCTAAATATAAAAACACTTTAAAATTCAGCTCTCTTCCAAGTGAATTGGAAAGAATTAAGAATGATACTATCTTAGAAAACAAACGTGAAAGATGGCATGAAATGCTTAACTCTGATGTATATATCGAAGAAGGTGTAAACATCCTTAAAGATTTAGGCAACAAGTCGGCACATAAACAAATAGACAATAAAAACAGAATATCATCTAAACACTAAGATGTATCAAAAAAGTAAATCATATACACAGATTGCGCTCCAAAGATTTAAAAAAGATTTTTGGGGCGTTTTCTGTTTTTGGATAATTATAGTAATTGCTCTTATAGCGACTTTCGCTTATTTCATTATTCCTGATAATTCAAAAAACGCTAATGCTGGAGACTTAGCTCTTCGTTCTGAATCCCCAGGGTTTAAAGTACAAACTATCGTTATTCCTACAAACGAAGGTATCAAGTTTAGTGAATTGTGGTTTGGACGTGAACAGGCAACACAGCATATCGCAATTAACGAGTTTCATATACAACAAGACTCTATCTTTTATAAACCTTATAGCAATCAACCAGAATTAGAAGAATTCAAAGCACTTCCACTATCTCTTTTTAAAAGTGCTAATGAGAAAGATATTGTACAAACAAAAACATACTGGCTCGGAACAGATAATCAAGGTAGAGATTACCTCAGCAGATTAATAATCGGAGCAAGAGTGTCTCTTTCAATCGGTTTTGTAGCTGTTTTGATTTCTTTAGTTATCGGAATTACCTTAGGAGCAATCGCAGGATATTATGGAGGAAAAATAGATGCTTTAATCCTGTGGTTAATCAATGTATTTTGGTCTATTCCTACTCTACTATTAGTAATTGCAATTACCCTGGCTTTAGGAAAGGGGTTTTGGCAAGTATTTATAGCCGTAGGATTAACTATGTGGGTTGAAGTAGCTCGTGTTGTAAGAGGACAAGTCATCAGTGTTAAAGAACAACAATATGTAACTGCAGCCAGAGCATTAGGTTACAATAACTACAGAATTATTACTAAACACATCTTGCCCAATTGTATGGCTCCTGTTATTGTAATTTCAGCAGCTAACTTTGCTTCTGCTATTTTAGTAGAAAGTGGCTTGAGCTTTTTAGGATTAGGAACACAAGTACCCACACCCAGCTGGGGGGCAATGATTAAGGAGAATTACAATTATATCTTGCTTGGCAAACCCTATTTAGCCCTTTTACCAGGCTTTGCTATGTTTATCCTTGTTATAAGCTTTATGCTAATCGGTAATGCCTTAAGAGACGCCTTAGACGTAAAAAAATAAGTATTCAAACTTAATTCCATAAAAAAATGCGAAGACTACTTTAATAGTAGTTTTCGCATTTCTGTTTTATTGCCATTATAAATATTCAAATCTACTTTCCCTTCAATACCATTTACAATCCCTTTTTCCGTAAACTGCCAAAAGTGCCATTCAGGTTTTATTTCTTCTACAAAGAAATTATAGTTTGCAATCCACAATATATGATCAGGAAACCATTGCTTCAAATGATTGGTGTAATAATGTTCTCCAGAATATAAAATTGGCTTAACCTTATAATGTTCTTCCACCAATTCAATCCATCGTTTTAATCCTAAGCGAAGGTTTTCTACTGATTGCTTTTTAGGTAAATCTTCAATATCTAAAACAGGAGGTAAATCTCCAGGTGCTAATTTTACTGTTTTTATAAAATTATTCGCTTGTTCAACTGAATTCTCATCTGGTCTATAGTAGTGATATGCTCCTCTGATAAAATGATTTGCTCCTGCTCCTTTCCAATTCAACTTATAAGCCCTATCAACACCATCAACTCCCATAGTTGCACGAACAAACACAAACTCCAAAGCAGACTTACTTGCAACAGAATCTACTCTCCCCCAATCAATGACTCCTTGATAGTGAGACACGTCAAATCCAATCATTTTACTATCGTGTCGTGCTAACACCTCAGCCGTTCTAAAATCAAATAACGACTTCTCAGGAGCATTCTTTCTATCTTGACTAAAAAAGTACTTAAATCCATCTTGAAAGTGAATACCTAACCATATCCCACCACCCAATAAAACATTGATTATGATTATCCATTTAATCCCTGTCCACGATGATGAAGAGCTCTTTGTTTTCTTCTTAGTATTTCGAGTAGTTTTCTTTCTTGGCTGTTTATTTAACCCTTTTAAAGTTTCACGAGGATTAGATGTATTTCTTTTAGTTGATGTTCGTTCCATAGCACTTTTAAAAGTTCAGCAAAGATATTTAATATAAGTAAATTACAAACTACTTATCTGTATTATCCAAGCGTAAAACAGGCACAGGCAACTGAATATTATTTAATTTAAATTTCTTATCTATTTCGAAGCGAATTTCACTTGCAATACGATCGTTATCAAAAGCATTATCTATAAAGTAATATAATATAAAGCGAATTGACGATTCACCAAACTCATCAATAAAAACAATTGGTTGTGGTGTTTTCAACACATCAGCATTATTTTCAACAGTAGTTAATAAAACCGCTTTTACAAGCTCCACATCTGTACCAATATAAGCTCCAACATCAATACGCGCTCGGATAATTGGGTCTTCGTGTGTCCAGTTATAAACTACGTCATCTATCAACTTTCTGTTTGGTATAACTAAATCCTTTCTATTACGCGTCTCTACAACCGTACAACGCAAACTTATTGTCTTAACTCTTGCAACGTGTCCTCCTGTTTCAATTACATCGCCTACGTTTAGCGTTTTATCTAACAAAATATAAATACCAGCTATTAAATCTCTAAAAATCGATTGAAGTGCTAAACCTAAACCAACAAATAAAGCAGCAGAAGTAGTCAAAAACATACTAATATTAATCCCTATCGCATTTAAGATAAAGAAAAACATAATGACGTAAATAAAGTAATTTACAAAGTTAAACACACTACTTAGGCGCGCAGCTACATCTGGTGTAGCCATATTGATAAACGTCTTTCTTAAAAAGCGTAATCCATATTTTGTAATCACTAAAGTAAATACAATAAACAATATGGTTCCTATTGTTATTGTAAGCGATTTACTTGCATATAATTCGTATTCTAAAAGTGTAGAAAGTATTGTTTTTAAATTCATTATTAACTCAAAAATTGTATTATCAGTTTATCTGGATCAGGTGCAAAAGTTGGGGACTAAGCAAAAAGTTTCGTCAATCTAAACAGGAAAAATGACTTATCTCTTACACCTCTATACATCATTCTAAAGTACTTAAT
>NZ_FNDQ01000022.1 GCF_900099675.1 Myroides phaeus | reverse complement strand
CCTTGTTCTCCATAAACTTCATATAGTTTAAGCCAAAAATAAAGGTTAAACTCACTGATTTTTTCTGATCGAGAAAGTCCCCTCATACTGTCTTTACCTTCCAAAATAATAGTTACTATACCTAACTTAAATTCAAAATTGTATTTCTGTTTTCTACTCATAAAAAATGCCCCAAAAAGTGTCTAACTTTTTGGGGCATGTCTACATTACGTAATGAAGCGTTTTTTTTTATAACTACATCAGAGGTTTACTACCTACATCTCTAAAATACTCTATTTTACTTAAAAACATTGTAGCCATACGTTCTGCCCTCCATTTAGCTTCTTCTGCTAATTTACCTTTATATAATTCATCTACAGTACTATTAAATAAGTATTTCCACGTATCAAAATGCTCCTGGTTTACTGGTAGTTGTGAATGTGGTGGAAAAGGGCGCCCACTATAAGAATATTCGTCTAATAGAATTGTCTGCCAAAATCTATACATTTTCTCTAAATGTTCTGGCCAACGACCTGCCAATTTACTTTCAAATATTGGCCCTATTAAATCATTTCTCTGCACTCGTCCGTAGAAGGTATCTACCAAAACCCTAATATCTTCTATACTTTCTATGTCTTTTTTCATTACAAATGCTTATTTTTACGTATTAATAAATCCCCCACAACCCCTCAATCACGTAACCATGATAACTATTTCAATATTAGGTTCTGGAAAAGTAGCGCATCACTTGATTCTAAATATATTAGAACAAGACAATATAGCTTTGCAACAAGTTTATGCACGTACACCAGACAAAGTTAGTAACTTAGTTTCTCACAATCAAATAATAACAAACATCAGCGAGTTAAAACCTGCTGATTTATTCATCATTGCTGTCAGTGACGATGCTATTGAAGAAGTATCTAATGCAATACCTTTTGCAAATGCTTTTATTGTACATACTTCTGGCACTAAACCAATGGATAGTATTCAAAACACAAACAGAAAAGGTGTCTTTTATATGTTACAAACATTTTCTCTTGACAAAGAAGTTGATTTTTCAGAAATCCCTTTTTGTTTAGAGGCGAGCAATGTAGAAGACTTTCTTCTTTTAGAGAAAATAGCAATAAAATTCTCTGAACGCGTTTATAAAATTAGTAGTACACAACGTCAAGCAATTCATTTAGCAGCAGTGTTTGTAAACAATTTCACAAATCACTTATGCACATTAGGTGAAGAAATTTGTAAAGAAAATAATGTACCGTTTGACATTCTAAAACCACTTATCTTAGAAACAGCACATAAAATTGAGGTTTTAGCTCCTAAAGATGCACAAACTGGGCCAGCCATTCGAGGTGATCAAAGTATTATAGACCGACACCTTAATGCGTTAAATGACCCAATTAAAAAAGAAATATACCAATTAATAACAAAATCAATACAAAGCAAATAATGTCTAAACACTTTAAAGAAATAATGAACGACATCACTACATTTATTTTTGATGTAGATGGTGTACTTACAGATGGAAATGTACACGTAGCTCAAGATGGTAGCTTATTAAGAGATATGAGTATTCGTGACGGATACGCTATCAAAGCTGCTATTGAAAATGGTTACCAAGTATGTATTATTTCTGGAGGAAGCAATGATGGAGTACGCATTAGATTACAAAACTTAGGAGTAAAAGAAATCTACATGGCTGTTCCTAACAAGGTAACAGTATTCAAAGAAATCATTTCGAAACACAATCTAAACCCAGAGAATATACTTTATATGGGTGACGATATTCCTGACTATCATATTATGCATGAGGTAGCATTGCCTACTTGTCCACAAGATGCTGTTCCAGAAATAAAACGCATAGCTAAATATATATCTCATGTTAATGGAGGAAAAGGTGCTGCGAGAGATGTTATTGAACAAGTTATGAAAACACAACAGAAGTGGTTTCAACATTTTGACGCTAAATACGATTAATGTTCCCTCTTTTATGTTAGATAAATTATTTAAAGAATACGCAATTGTCTTAGGCTCTAATTCTCCTCGTAGAAAGCAATTTTTACAAGAACTTGGCATTCCCTTTGTAGTCAGAGCATCTGATATAGACGAAAGCTACCCTGAAGAATTACAAGCTGGAGAAATAACAGACTTTATAGCAATAGCAAAATCAGAAGCCATTGCACTTGAAAGTGATAATGAAATATTAATTACAAGTGATACTACTGTTTGGAATAACAATCAATCGTTGGGAAAACCAGCAGACAGACAAGAAGCCTATGAAATGATTAAAAGTATCAGTGGAAAAGAGCACGAGGTTATAAGTTCTGTTTGTCTTCGAAATAAGAATAAAACAAGAATCTTTAACTGTATAACAAAAGTTACCTTTTCAGAATTATCAGATGAAGTTATCTATTATTACATTGACAACTATAAACCATTTGATAAAGCTGGTGCATACGGAATTCAAGAGTGGATAGGTTTAGTTGGTATTGAAAAAATTGATGGTTCTTACACTAATATTGTAGGCTTACCAACAACCGAATTAGTACAAGAGTTAATTCAATTTATTAAAGAATAACAATGTTACAAGAGTATTTTCGTGAAATAATAACAACAGCAATTGTTATCGTATTATATATTCCAACTAAAAAGATAGCTGCTTATATTATTCGTTCTTTCTCTTCCAAAGAGGATCGAAAAGATAGCAGAGTAAACTTAGTTATAAGGCTATTCAATACACTTATCTTGTTTCTTTATCTCGTACTTATATTAACTATTTGGGGAGTGAAACCAGAAAACTTTATGCTTACAATTACTTCTGTATTTACAGTAATTGGAGTTGCAATGTTTGCTCAGTGGTCATTGCTTAGTAATATTACAGCGGGTATTTTATTATTTTTCTCATTCCCTTTTCGAATTGGTGATACCATTAGAATTCAGGATAAAGACTTCCCTATTGAAGCTGAAATAATCGACATCAAAGCTTTCTGTACAATTTTATTAACTGTGGACAAAGAAAAAATATCTTACCCTAACAGCTTATTATTACAAAAAGGAATTGTCATTATTGATAAAAACAAAGATCAAGATAGTCCAAGTATATAAGTTAAATATTAATTTTAACAGTATTCAAAAATATACAATGGCACAAAAATTGTATTTACTACTACGGTTTTAATAGTAAAATGGTAGTAGTACTAAAGCCAGTTACGCAAATTTGCGTAACTGGCTTTTTTTAGCTTCTACTATGCTATTAACACCCTACCAACTATTCTACCAAACATAGGCTACAAATACAATTCACATTCCCATGAACCTATTAGATTGGAGCATATTCATCATCGTGTTATTCTTACTTATCACTTTTAATCAAATTAGACAAAGAAGACGTACTTCCCTAACCTCAATTTATGAACCATCAACATTATACTATGGTTTCAAGATTTTAGGAATACAAACCCTTTCATTCACATTTATATCCCTCCCTGGAATAGCTTATTATCACGGAATGACCTTTTTACAATTCTTCCTTGGTATTCCACTTGCCATCTATATTATTTGTGCTTATATACTCCCTAAATTCAAAGCAAGTACAACCACTAATGCATTTGAATTCATAGAAGAAAAACTGGGTACCCAAGCTAGTAGATTAGCGGTAATACTTTTTATTATTCAAAAAATATTACTTCTAAGTGTATGTCTTTATGCCACTTCAATTATCCTTTCTTTATTAGTTCGTGTCAGCTTTAAATCACTATTATTAATTGTAACTTTCATTTGTATTTCACTGGCAATCATCTACAAACAAAAAACAAAAATATTTCCAAAAAAAATGCAACTATTGTGTTTTATTACTTTAATGATTGCTATCATTCTTGATATTCTTTACAAGCTACCAGATGGTATGGGATTTAATGATGTTTTAAAATTTGCAGATTCTTTCGATAAACTAAAAGTTATTGTGCCTTCACTTTCCCTTAAAAGGGGATTGACCTACATCAACGGAATGGTCAATGGAACATTATTATTTATTGCAATGTTAAGTCTTGAAACAAGGGTTTTAGCTATCTATAATAAAACAAAATATAGTAGTAGAACAAAAGATAGTTTAATTATGAACGGGCTATTTAATATTCCTTTACAAGCTCTTATTTTATTTACAGGTTGTATGTTGTTTACCTTTTACCAATTCAATACGCCAAAACTTCATTACAACCCTCATAACGAATACATTGTAATGAACTCTCCCTATGCTCAAGAATATGATAGCATACAACAGAAATACAACATATTACAAGCTCATAAACAAGAAGTTAGTCAATTATATACTGGACAGATATACCAAAATTATAGCAACCCAGTACTACAATATCAATTAGTATGTTTAAATGAAAATGAAGATGAATTACACAAAGCTGCTCAGCAAACAATAAGAAAAGCGAATGGGAAACTTGAAATTAACGATTCGGATTTTATTCTTTTAGATTTTATCATCAATGAGATTCCTGCTGGAATAACAGGTTTTGTAATTGCACTATTTTTAATCAGTATGATTGCAATGGTACACAACGAAGTCAAATATCTATCACAAAGATCATTACACTACTTTAGTTCAAACACTACAACAGAAATAAATACAAGTATCATTCAGCCAATTATAGCTTCTGTTTGTCTATTACTAGCCCTTGCTTTGTGCTATACAATACCTGTATTTAGTAATCTATTTCAAATGCTTTGGTGCTACTCCTCTTTATTTTTTGGAACTATTTTGGGGCTTTTACTAATAGCTATATTAACTCCTAATGTTCATAATCTGGCTGTTCTTTACAGTGGAATATTAACACAAATTAGTATTTTGATTTTATTCTTTACAATAGATATACACTACATTTGGTATAATTCTATCGGTGTACTTTTAGTTTTGCTTTTCACTTACCTATTTCACAATGCAATAGAAGCTTATCAAATAATCAAAAACAACTTTTAAACTGTAGCAAAAGGAAGACTCCATTTGTACTTAACGGCTAATAAACGAATTACTATAATGATTCCTGCCGTTCCTATGTATAAAATGTCTTTACTCAATTCAAAGTAATTCAACACATAATACATTAAACCTCCTAATATACAAGCTGTAGCATAAATTTCCTGCTTGAAAATAATCGGAATTTTATTCGCTAAAATATCTCGTATTACTCCTCCAAAACAAGCAGTAATTGTTCCTAATGTTACGCAGATTATCGGGTGTAAACCTACATTCATTCCTTTCTCAATGCCAATTAGCGTAAACACAGCAATACCAATTGTATCAAATAAGAAAAGAGAATATCTCAAAAAGTTGAATTTTTTATAAAAGATAATTGCTAAGAACACGCCAAATAGTGTAATGAAAAAGTAATTCAAATTTGTAAGCCACATAACAGGAGTATATCCAATCATCACATCTCTTACTGTTCCTCCACCAATGGCAGTAGCAAACGCTAAAATACTCATTCCAAACAAATCCAACCTACGCTCACGACCTGCTAAAGCACCTGATATAGCAAATGCTAATGTTCCTAATAAATCTAAAATATCGAAAAAACTATACATCTATTTTTTAAGTAATTCTATTAAATCTTAGCTGTCATCTGATTATAATCTTTCAATACAGCCTCTATAAATTCTAAATCTGTAAGTGTTGATCTTCTTCCGCCTACTCCGATCACATTTTCCACTTTACTTACCAGCTTTTGTAAAAGCGAATAATCTTTCGTTTGCTTATAGCTATACAACGCTTCTTTAATAATGTAAACATCTTTATCACTTAAATTAAGCACCTGAGGAAATAAGGGTACATATTCTGATGCAACTTCTTGAAATATAGTAGCACTTAATGGTACGCGTTCTTTAATTGAAATAACAGATGTTCCTGCTAAAATATCTCCCAATCGCTGACTCTTAGAAGAGCTTGCAATCGATATTACTCCAACTGCACCAGACATCATCCAAAAATCAATTAGTCCCATAATCCAACGAGTAGCATAATCAACTATTGATGCTTCATAGCCATCTATTTTAATCACGCGAATACGCATTATTTTCTTCCCGGGTGTAGCACCCTGCATAATCGACTCAAAGAATAGTGTGTAGAAAAAAACTGGACTAAATGATATAATCCAAAATGCTATCTCTGACCAATTATCATCGAAACCTTTTGCTAAACGAAACTTATTAATGATATAACTAACTAAAATAACATATAGCAACTTAAATATATTATCAAGAACAAATGCGATAATTCGCTCACCAAGCGACGCACTTTTAAATTCTATTTTAATATTTTGTGTTGTATTTATTGTTAATTTAGCCATAAACATTATTTTGCCGTGTTAAATGAGGGAAGTCGCTTTTATAAAAAACAATAAGAATCAATGGATAGAATTTGAAAAAATAATCTATTCAAATACTACACACAAACCCGATTACCTTGCCGATATGTACATACAGATAATGAATGACTTATCGTTTGCGCAAACTTATTATCCCAAAAGTAAAGTTACACAATATCTCAACACTTTAGCAGCGCAAACTTATCAAAAAATTTATAAAACTAAACGTATCGAGGAAAATAGAGTTGTACATTTTTTTAAAACAGAAGTACCTCTTATAGTCCACGAACACAAAAGTCTTTTATACTTCACTGTATTTGTCTTCTTTCTTCTTGCTGGTATAGGCGCACTTTCAGCACATTACGACTTAGATTTTATACGTCTTGTTTTGGGAGATAGCTACGTCAATTTAACCTTAGAAAACATCAAAAAAGACGATGCTATGGGTATTTATAAATCAGGGAGTAACTGGGGTAGTTTTATCGGAATTGCCTTTAATAACTTATTTGTTGGGTTAAAGTTTTTCGTATTCGGAATATTTGCTGGTTTAGGTACGCTTCTCTTCCTATTTTATAATGCTATTATGGTCGGATCATTCCAATATTTGTTTATCAAAGAGAATGCTTTTATGGACAGCTTTAGAGGAATATGGTTACACGGAGCTATTGAAATAACTGGAATTATCATTGAAGCGTTTGCTGGTTTCGTATTTGGAGCAAGTCTCCTCTTTCCAAAAACATATTCGCGTATGAATTCTTTTAAACTTGGCTTTAACAACGGTTTTAAAATATTCATTGCAATGGTCCCTTTCATTGTAGTAGCCGCTTTTATTGAAGGTTTTATAACCCGATACGCTAAAGAAATGCCAGACATTCTGAACTATATAATTATATTTGGATCCTTCTATCTGATATTATTTTACTTTTTTATCTATCCCAAGAAGGTTTACAAAAAACATTTAATCAACTTATAAAAACAAATACACTATGTTCCAAGTATTCAAAAAAAGAAACTTTAGTGATTATATCAACGATACTATTTCTTTCTTTAAGTTAGAGGGAAAAACATTCTTTACTAATTTATTTACCCTTTGTGGTCCACTCCTTTTAGTGTTGTTTGTTTGTGTTTATTTCTTGTTTGATATGTTCTTTAAAACTGTTATGAATGACACAATGGATTCTGTTGATGAATTTCTAAACACTAATTTCGGATGGGCTATTCTAATCGCCTTTGTTACTTTTATAATTGGAATTGCAATTTCAATTCTTGCTTATACATTCCCTATTTATTACTTAAAAAACATCACAACAATTCCTAATCAATACAGAGAAATTGCTCCTATTAAGAGTGAACTAAAAAAAGACTTCGGTCGCCTTCTTATTTTTGTTTTAGGTACTATGTTTTTAATTTTCCCTTTGATGATGATTGTTTTCTTCATCTCAGCATTATTAATATTCCTAATAATTGGACTACCTTTACTTCTAATCTTATTACCAACGTTTACCTCTTTGACAACCATTGCATACTATGAGTATGTAACTAAAAAAGTGGGGGTCTTCACAGCATTCCAAACGGCTTTTTATATCGTTAAATCAAATTTCTGGCCTATCATTGGTAACACGACTATTGTGTACCTTGTCATTAATATCGTAGCGTCAATTCTATCTGCTATTCCTCAAGTAATTTTTTACGTAGGTGTATTTACATCAGATAGAAATATTGAAGATATTTCATTGACATCAGGATACAAAATTATGATGATTGCTGTTGTTATTTTATCTACAATATTGTCATTCTTTGCTAACAGCCTATTGATTATCAACCAAGGTATGATTTACTATAGTGCTCGTGAACACAAAGAAAACACACAATCTCACATTGATATTGATATGATAGGTAACAACTAATGAAGAAAACGCTTTTTACAATATTATCCCTAACTCTTGTAGTTGGCTCTCTTTACGCTCAACCGAAAGCTATTGATTCTATTCGAACCCAGCTTCCTCCAATCGTAGAACGCCAGGCACAAGCAAAAAACAAAAAGACTACTCCCCTTATAGAAGATAAGGAGAGTGATATTTCTGTACTTCAATTTGACCAAAACTTTAAAGAGAAGTATAAAAAAGACCAAAACTTCAACTACGAGGACACTAAAGCAGAGGATACAATATGGCAACGTTTTAAAAATTGGCTAAGAGATCTTATTTCTGATTTCTTTAGTGCATTTGATGTCGATTACGAAACACAAAGTAGACTTACTATCTTCTACAGAATTCTTTCTATTTTCGCTATTGGAATATTAGTTTTTTACATCATTAGAGCCTTTGTACAAAAAGATGCTTATTGGCTCTTTAAAAAGCGTTCTAAGAAAGTTGCAATACCTGTAGATGATGTAGAAAAGAACTTAACAACGGTACACTTTCCTACCTTACTTTCTAAAACTATAAACGAATCGCAATACAGATTAGCAATTCGCTATTACTACCTATGGCTGTTACAGTCATTACAGGAGAGTAAACAAATTGAATGGCATATAGAAAAGACAAACTCTGATTATGTTGCAGAAATAAAAGACAAAAAAACAAGAGAGAATTTCCAATACCTTTCTTATATCTATAATAATATCTGGTACGGAGAACACGAAATCACAGAAGCTGAGTTCTTTCAAGCCAAGCGTTCTTATGAAACAACCTTAAAAACCAATGTATCGTGAAAAACTCTATAAATAAATTTATATTCTTTTTCTTTGTGATTCTTGGTTTTATTTACTTCATAGAATCCAGTAGAAAACCACCCATTAACTGGACCGAAACTTACAGCAATGTTGATAAGATTCCTTATGGTCTATATGTATTGGACAAAGAAATAGACAAGCTCTTAGACAATCGTACAGCTGTTACCCGCATTACTGATAATATGTATAACTTCTTTGCTGAAAAGGCAACGGATTCAATAACTTCAGCGGCTGTCATATCTATTAAAGGCTATGAGTACATCAGCGAACATTCGATGAGTGATATAGAGGATTATGTTGCTTACGGTAATACAGTCTTAATCTTTCAAAAGTATATTGATGGAATAAGAGGTCTCGAAACAATGTCTATGAAAAAAAGATATGAAAACTATGCCTTAACAGAAGACATAAACCTTTCGGTTTCACTGACAAATAAGAACCTTACTTCTTATTCTTTTATACTTGACAATCCTACTTTTAGGTACTTTGATATGTCTGAAGAACTAAAAGAAACTGCTGAAGTACTTGGATATTCTAAAATAAAGGGAGAGAAATTCCCAAACTTAATTCGCATACCTATAGGCAAAGGGTTTCTTATTTTAGGTACTGAACCTGCTATGTTTACGAATTACAATATGCTAAAAAGTAATAATCATATTTACATAGCTGGTGTTTTATCGTATATACCAAAGGGAGATTTATTTTTCTCAGTAACTAAAATTGCTGGCGACGAAAAGTATATATCCAATTCAATGTTGCGTTTTATTCTAAACAATCCTGCTTTGAAGTGGATGTGGTATTTCTTCTTGATTTCCCTTATTGTTTTTGTCTTATTTACAGCAAAGCGAAAACAACGTGTCATCCCGATTATTAAGCCTTTGTCAAATACAACAGTTGACTTTACAAAAACAGTTTCTAATCTATACTTGCAAAACAAAGATTATGAAGACCTCATCAATAAGTCAATTATTTACACTTTAGAAAAAATAAGACGTAAATACTGGATTGATACAACTAAGTTAAACAAACAGTTTATACTTGATTTACACGCTAAAACAGGTAAGGACAAACAAGACATCAAGCAGTTTGTTTCTTTTGTAGAACAGTTCAAAGCAACTCCTAACAGTGCTTCTGAAGCACAATTAGTTGCATTAAATAAAATAATAGAGAAAATCATTGATTAAAAATATACTATGGAAAACACGCCAATTTCATCAGAAAACTTACACTTTGAATCACGTTTAGACTTGAGCTTATTACAAGAAAAAGTAAAGGCTATTAGAAGTGAAATACACAAAGTAATTATCGGACAAGAAAAGACGATAGACCAAATCATAGTGGCTCTCCTTGCCAATGGCCACATCTTATTAGAAGGAGTACCTGGAGTTGCGAAAACACTTTCTGCTAAATTGCTGGCACAAGCTATTGATATGGACTTTAGCCGTATTCAGTTTACGCCTGATTTAATGCCTTCAGATATTTTAGGTACATCTATTTTCAATATGCAACAATCGGCATTTGAGTTTAAAAAAGGGCCTATCTTTTCTAACTTAGTATTGATTGATGAGATTAACCGTGCTCCGGCTAAAACACAAGCTGCCTTGTTTGAGGTAATGGAGGAACGCCAAATTACTATTGACAGCAAAACATATACAATGGATGCTCCGTTTTTAGTAATTGCAACACAAAACCCAATTGAACAAGAGGGAACATACCGCTTACCAGAAGCACAATTAGACCGTTTCTTATTTAAAATTAGCATTGACTACCCTTCTTTAGAAGAGGAAATTGCTATTATTCAAAAAGAACACGAATTACAAGACAAGAAGAAGTTAGACCAAATACAAAAAGTACTAACTCCTACTGAAATCATTGCTTTTCAAAATTTGATTAAAGAGATTATTGTAGAGAAAAACATTATAGAATATATTGCTAAGATTGTTGCTAATACCAGAACAAACTCTTTGTTATACTTAGGAGCATCTCCTCGTGCCTCAATTGCTATTCTAAATGCTGCTAAAGGTTTTGCTGCTATCAACAACAGAGATTTTGTTACACCTGAAGACATCAAAGAAGCAGCTATTCCTGTGTTGCAACACCGTATTATTGTTTCTCCGGAAAGAGAAATGGAAGGTATTACGGCAAATGACATTATAAATCAAATCGTAGAATCAATAGATATCCCAAGATAATTGTAAGACATTATGTTTAAATTTTTCAAACAACTTTATCTTCAGAAGCGCGTGTATATAGGCCTTGGTAGTATTATGGTCTTATTTGCACTTGCGTTTATTTTTCCTGTGCTATACTTAGTTGTTTGGGGACTATTCCTATTGTTTTTTGCTGCGATATTAGTAGATATATCCTTATTGTTTTCTAAGAAAAACAAAGTCAATGCTGTGCGTATTTTGCCAGAAAAACTTTCTAATGGAGATGAAAACCCTATTTATATTTCGATTGAAAATCAATCTCCTATTACTTTTCACTGTGAAATAATAGACGAGATACCTTTTCAATTTCAAAAAAGGGACTTTGAAATCAAGAGAACCTTACTGGCTAAAGAACACAAGACTATTTCCTATACTCTTTCACCTAAAGAACGCGGAGAGTACCTATTTGGAAAACTAAATATCTATGTTTCTTCTACTTTGGGATTAGTAGCTAAACGCTATGTTTTTTGTGACCAAGCTACATTGCCAAGTTACCCTTCATTTATCCAAATGAAAAAATACGACTTGATGGCGTTTTCGAAAAACAAATACGCCTTTGGAATGAAGAAAATCAGGAAAATTGGCAACACTACAGAGTTCGAGCAAATTAAAGAATATGTTTTAGGAGACGATATACGCACTATCAACTGGAAAGCAACCGCTAAGAAAAACGAGTTGATGGTAAACCAATACCAAGATGAAAACACAGAAACAGTTTACTGTATCATTGATAGAGGGCGCGTTATGCAAATGCCTTTTAACGGGCTATCGCTCTTAGACTATGCTATTAATTCAACTTTAGCCCTGTCTAACGTAATTCTAAAAAAGAACGATAAAGTAGGTTTAATGACTTTTTCGGAGGACATTAAAAACCAACTCCCTGCGGATAGTAAAAAAACGCAGTTACACAAAATAATGGAGCAACTTTATCGCGTAACAACAAACTTTGTTGAAAGTGATTTCGGAAAGTTATACGCACAAATAAAGCACAAAATTACTCATCGAAGTCTGATTATATTATACACCAACTTTGAGTCGATGAATAGTTTAAAAAGACAACTGCCTTACCTAAGAGCTATTGCCAAAAACCACGTCTTATTAGTTGTGTTTTTTGAAAATACAGAGTTGACAAAACTGACAAATAAGAAGGCAAAAAACATTGATGATATTTTTGACAAAGTAATTGCAGAAAAATTTAACTTTGAAAAGCGATTAATCGTCAATGAATTGACAAAATATGGAATACAATCCATACTAACCGCACCAGAAGAATTATCCATAAATACCATAAATAAATACCTGCAAATCAAAGCAAAAGGTACCTTATAGAATGATGATAAAAAAAATAGACAGTCCTCAAAATCCTTTTATTAAAAGTATTGTTCAACTACAAGAAAAAGCAAGAAATAGAAAACAAAGCAACTCTTTCATCATCGAGGGGGTTAGAGAAATCGAATTAGCAACTAAAGGTGGCTATGTAATGAAGACGTTACTTTTCTATGCTGACATCATTAGTGAGCAAAGCTTAAAACCTTTTATTACAGCAGAAACTGAGTTGATAGAAATATCAAAAGACGTCTACCAGAAGTTAGCCTATAGAGATACAACAGAGGGAGTAATTGCAATAGCGCAGTCGAAAACACTTTCTTTAGCAGACTTAAAGCTTTCTGAAAATCCGATTATATTAATTGCGGAAGCACCTGAAAAGCCTGGGAATATTGGAGCTATATTACGAACAGCAGATGCAGCTAATATTGATGCCGTTATCATTGCTAACCCGCGTAGTGATTTATACAACCCGAACATCATCCGTTCAAGTGTTGGCTGTGTATTTACCAATCAGATTGCAATGGCTACAACAGAAGAAGCAATTGCCTTTTTAAAAGAGCGCAATATCAATATCTATTGTGCTACTTTACAAGATTCTACTTCTTACCACACAAGAAATTACACAGAAGCGACAGCTTTTGTAGTAGGTACAGAAGCGACAGGACTTACGCAACAATGGAGAGATGCCAGTACAAAAAACATCATCATTCCAATGAGTGGTGTTATTGATTCTATGAACGTATCCGTTGCTGCCTCTATCCTACTTTTTGAAGCAAAAAGACAACGCGATTTTAAATAAGCGAAATCATCCTATAAAAAAAGCCTGTCAATCGACAGGCTTTCGTGATTTAAGAACTATTGTTCTCTAAACTTTCAAATACTTTGATTAGTTGTTTTCTACAAAAACAAGACCATCATAACAAGCATTGTAGATATCTTTTAACTCTTGAACAGTTGGTTTTCTTGGGTTGAAACCAGTACAAGGGTCTA
Source organism: Myroides phaeus (assembly GCF_900099675.1). Lineage (GTDB taxonomy): Bacteria > Bacteroidota > Bacteroidia > Flavobacteriales > Flavobacteriaceae > Flavobacterium > Flavobacterium phaeum. Next base: position 30,251 of record NZ_FNDQ01000022.1, on the reverse strand, counting down.
AGAAAGCATTGTTAGCAATGAAGTCTAAGTTTTTATCCCAATCCTCACGTGAAATTCCGAAGTCTTTAATCGCCGCTTGGTTATTAACCTCAGCTCTTAACGTTTCAACTGCTTGGGCTAAGTCTTCTGCTGTTTCTTTGTCAAGAACTTTTGCAAGGTCTCTAAAACGCTCTGTTGCTTTTGCGTTATAACGAATTACGTTTGGTAAAAAGATTGCGTTAGAAGCACCGTGGGGAATGCCATATAACGCACCTACTTGATGAGATAAAGAGTGAACAATTCCCAACCAAGCATTGTTAAAAGCAAGACCTCCCATAAATGAAGCATCGTGCATATTTTGACGAGCTACAATATTGTTAGGATTTTTAACTGCTTCTTTCAAGTTGTTGAAAACAATCTCTAAACCACCTTTAGCCAATACATCAGCATAATTATCTTCGATATTAGAAACATACGCCTCAACACAGTGAGTTAATGCATCTAAACCAGTATTAGAAGTAACGTGAGCTGGCATAGATTCACAAATCTCTCCATCTACGATAGCAATATCTGGTGTTAATTCATACGATACGATAGGGTATTTCACACCTTTTTCACGGTCAGTAATTACAGCTAAACCAGTAGTTTCTGTACCTGTACCACTTGTAGAAGGGATTGCAATAAACTTAGCTTTGTTACGTAAAGTCGGAACTTTAAAAGGAACTGTCATTGCATCAAAATCAGCATCTGGGTGTTCGTAGAATACCCACATCATTTTTGCAGCATCAATTGCAGAACATCCTCCAAGACCTACAACCCAGTCAGGTTGAAATTCTTTCATCAACTCTGCTCCTTTGAAACAAGTTTCAGATGATGGATCTTCTTCTACTCCTTCATACGTTTTAATCTCTAATCCAGCTTCTTCTAAGTAAGCAATTGCTTTACCTAACATTCCGCTTTTCTTCATTGAGCTTCCACCTGTAACGATTACCGCTTTGCTCCCTTTTATATTTTTTAATTCTTGAAGACTTCCAGCACCGTGGAACATCTCACCTGCAATAAATAACTTACCCATTTTTGACTAATTTTTCTGTTTAATTTCTGAAGCAAAAGTATGGGCAATCCTCCCCTCAGATGTTATATACTTAGTCCTATTTGTTATAAATTTGAGCCAACTCATTTTGAAGTTCTGTTGGCGTTTCATCTAATTTGTTTTTAACGAATTTATTTAAGGCAGAGGGCGAACTAAACCCAAGTTCTAAAGATATTTGTTTATGGGTCCAATCAGAAAACAACAACAACCTTTTAATCTCTTGTAAAATACGCGTATGTATAGCATTAATGGCTGTTTCGCCACAATGTCTTTTCGTAATACTATTTAATTTCTTAGTAGAAATAGCCAAACTATCCGCATAAAACTTCACTGTTTTCTCGCTTTTATACTGTTCGTTCAACATCTTTTTAAAACGGATATAAACCATTTTATCTGTCTCATACTGAAAGATTGGTTGCTGTCCGTGAATAGACTCTATAAGCCCTAACAACAAAATTTTGATATAAAATCGCGCTTGTTCTTTACGCATTAAACTCGGGCTTTCATAAATACTTTCAATATTAGTAACCACCATTTTTGCACGTTCAAACTCTGCCGGAGATAGAATTAGTGAATTTAAGTTAGTTGATAAATTAACGTTATATGACAGCAATTCGTTCTTCAAAATATCCGAACAAAACAACACTTCTTCAAACAGCAATATTTTGCCAGATATTTCTTCCGATACAGACAAAACAGCCGCTATCTGTTCTGGAAATACAATAGAAATTCTACCTGATTTTAGCGAAATAATATTAGCTTCTAACTGAAGCTCTATCTCCCCCGATTCTACTATAAAAATACAAAAGTGATCTTTTTTATGTGGTTCAAGATAATCTTGTAAGTTATCTTTTGTCAAGTCATATACACGAAATGAAAGACTTTTGTCCTCTTGTTTTAGAATCTTATTTTTTATTTCTATCCTTTTCAAATTAAAACTATTTAATATTTACTAACAACATAAACCCTGTTGTCAATCCCCCTTTACACTACAAGAAAACCAGCATTATTAAACAATGTAATTCTAACTTGTCATAACATCATATTCTTATTGTTTTATAGCCAAACATTACTACATAGCTATACTTATTGTAAGGGAGAGATTTGATTGACTACAAACCTACAAACAAAAAAGCAAACCTGTTTTTAATATGAGTATTTTTAATGCAAATGATGTGAAATGATAGCTTATAATCTTAAAATAACTACTTTTTAATTATCGCCTTACGCTTATCCATATTTTCACTTTATAAGCTAAAACTAACAGTACAACTATCTGTTTAATAATTAACCTATTAATAGTTTATATTGACAGAAAAGGCTACGTTAGGGTAAACAGATTACTTTGCTTTTAGTTTTGTTTAGCACTAATTCGACACAAGTACCACATTAGTTCTACACTCCTTCGGAAATACCCCCCTATTTTCGAGTAAATGTGGTACTTGTGTCGAACATGTGTCGAACATGGTACAATCAAAACACTTATAAGCCGTGGTGTTATTGGGAATGAAAGCGGTATGCCTTTAAGACAAAAAAACGTTGTAGCACAATCTAAAACGCTTTTTTGTATTTTATTTGCGTTACAATAATTTAAAACCTAGTGTTTATAGTACTTTGTGTGTATTGTGTGGAAATCGTATGATAGCATTATAGAGTCATAATATTTTTATTTGGGAAGCATTTGAACATAAATCAAAACAATTCTACTCCCTAATTTCTCTAAAAAAGCAGAAAACCAGCTTTAACATACTGTCAAAAGCAGTCACTTTTAAGGCTTTTTAATTCTTATAATTTTACACTCCTACATAATAAAATTGTTTGTACTTTAGTAAAGATTTGTAAATCTTTACATTAAATCACAAAACGTGATATTTTATATTCTATAAATTTTATCAAGCTTTATAAATGATGTACCTTATATTTTTAAACCAGAATGCGGTTTATACATTGTTTTTTTTCATATATTTAATACAAGGTTATTTACGATATTAAGAAGAGTAATTTATGACAGAGGCAGAAATTGAAATTGAAAACAAAGCTATCGCAAGAGAGTATAAAGAACTTCTCCAAATAAGTTATCAAACTTTAACTGACGACGATAAAAAGTTAATCAGAAAAGCGTTTGACGTAGCTGTAGAGGCACACAGACCTCAACGCAGAAAATCTGGAGAGGCATATATCTTCCACCCAATCGCTGTTGCTAAAATTGTAGCAAGCGAAATTGGTTTGGGACCTACATCTATTGCTTCAGCTTTACTACACGACGTTGTAGAAGACACAGACATTACAGTAGAACAAATAGAAGAATGGTTTAACCCTAAAATTGCTAAGATTGTTGAAGGGTTGACTAAAATGGCTACGTTTGAACCTGACCCGCATATTTCTATGCAGGCAGAGAACTACCGAAAAATGCTATTGACGTTGAATGATGACGTACGTGTAATCCTTATTAAAATTGCTGACCGCTTGCACAATATGCAAACAATGGACAGTATGGTGGATTATAAACAAGCCAAAATTGCTTCTGAAACATTATATATCTACGCTCCTTTGGCGCATAGACTTGGTTTGTTTAACATCAAAACAAAATTAGAAGACTTAGGTCTTAAATATACTGAGCCCCGTGTTTACAAAGACATTGTAAACAGAATGAAAGAGAGCAAGGAAGAACAAGATGCGTATATTAAATCGGTGAGTGATACGCTAAAAGCTTCTTTGGATGAGGAACATATTGAATATTCAATGAAAGGACGTCCAAAGTCTATCTACTCTATCCGACGCAAAATGAAAGCACAGAACGTAACTTTTGACGAGGTGTACGACAAATTTGCTTTGCGTATTATTTATAAGTCTAATCCTCACGATGAGAAATTCATTGCTTGGAAAATTTATTCTATCGTAACTGACCATTATCGCCCAAGCCCAAACCGCTTGAGAGATTGGATTTCTGCTCCTAAATCAACTGGATATGAAGCCTTGCATATTACTGTAATGGGCCCAAAAGGTAGATGGGTTGAAATTCAAATCCGAAGTGAGCGAATGGACGAAATTGCAGAGAAAGGTTATGCTGCTCACTACAAATATAAAAATGGGGTTACAGAAGAAAATAACCTTGATATCTGGTTAAATCAACTGAAAGAGGCATTAGAAAATGCTGAAACTGATGCAGTGGATTTTGTGGAAGACTTTAAACTTAGTTTATATGCTAAGGAGATTTATATTTTTACTCCTAAGGGTGAAATTAAATCGCTTCCTAAAGGGGCTACTGCCTTAGACTTTGCTTTCTCTATTCACTCTGAGGTGGGATTACACACAAGAGGAACTCGTGTGAATGGTCGTTTAGTTCCACTAAACCACGTATTGTCAAGTGGTGATCAGGTAGAAATTATTACTTCTGAAAGTAAAAAACCAAATGTAAGTTGGTTAGATTACGTAACTACTTCTCGTGCGAAAAACAAGATTAAAAGTGCACTAAACGAGGATACAAAGAAAATCGCAGACGAAGGAAAAGAACAGTTAATCCGTAAATTAAAACACCTTAAAATTACATTAGACGAGAATGTAGTAAATGAAATGGTAGCTCACTTTAAAGTGAAAACAAGCCAAGAGGTATTTTATCGCGTGGGTTCTGGAATGATCGATAATACACAACTGAAAGAATTTGCAGCTAATAGAAACAACTCCTTATTTAATTTCTTTAAAAAGACTATTAAGAGAGCACCTTCTATTCCTATAAATGATGCCGCAAGCGGAAAAGTACCCGATTTATTAGTTTTTGGTAAGGATGAAGAAAAGCTAAATTATAAATTGGCTACGTGTTGTAATCCTATTCCTGGAGATGACGTATTTGGCTTTGTAACTATTAATGAGGGAATCAAAGTACATAAAACAGATTGTCCGAATGCTATTAGTATGCGTTCAAACTATGCTTATCGAATTATACCTGCTAAATGGGTTGATTCTCAAACTGCAATGAACTTTGAAGCTACTATTAATATTACTGGTTTGGATTCTGCTGGTTTAACTACTGATATCACTAAGATTATTATGGAGAGTAAAGTGGTTAATATTCGCAGTATCTCATTAAGTGAAAATGCGGGATTATTCAAAGGTTCAATCACTGTAATTGTTCCAAATAATGACGTGTTAAAAAAAATGATGATGAACATCAAAAAGATAGAAGGAATTGACAAAGTGTCAAGAGTTAATCCTTCTTAAGAATAATTAAAAGTTATATGAATATAGATGAAGCTTATTTTTATTTTTCGTCTGAAAAGAAAATAGCTCTATATTTGCACCTAAGATATTTTGAAAATGGGAAGTGAAAAAAATCAAGAAATCGTTAAAAATGTTTTTACGAAGTTCTTAGAAGACAGAGGGCATCGTAAGACTCCTGAGAGGTATGCTATTCTACAAGAAATTTATGATAGTGAAGATCATTTTGATATAGAGTCTCTTTACATCAAAATGAAAAATAAAAACTATAGAGTTAGTAGAGCTACCCTTTACAATACTATTGAAATATTGCTTGAATGTGGATTGGTTAGAAGACACCAATTTGGTCAAAACCAAGCACATTATGAGAAATCATATTTTGACAAACAACACGATCATATTATTTTAACTGACACAGGTGAAGTAATTGAATTTTGCGATCCTCGTATTCAGACGATCAAAAAAACGATCGAAGAGATCTTTAATATAGACATCCATAATCACTCTCTTTACTTCTATGGTTCAAGAAAGAATCCGGAAGCTGAGGCTGAGAAAAAGGAAAACAACTAAAAATAAAACAATTTAACAACACAAATAATGACAGTAGACTTACTACTAGGCCTGCAATGGGGCGATGAAGGAAAAGGTAAAATCGTTGATGTACTTACTTCTAAATACGACATTATTGCACGCTTTCAAGGTGGACCAAATGCTGGACACACTTTAGAATTTGATGGTATCAAGCACGTACTACGCACTATCCCGTCGGGTATTTTCCATAAAAATTCTATGAACATCATCGGAAACGGTGTTGTAATTGATCCAGTGGTATTTATTAAAGAAATTGAAGGACTTGAAAAATTTAATATTGATATCTACTCAAGATTATTGATTTCAAGAAAAGCTCACCTTATTTTACCTACTCACCGTTTACTTGATGCTGCTTCTGAAGCTGCAAAAGGGAAAGCTAAAATCGGTTCTACATTAAAAGGAATTGGCCCTACTTATATGGACAAAACTGGTAGAAACGGTGTAAGAGTTGGTGATATTGAATTAGCTGATTTTAAAGAGCGTTACCGCGCTTTAGCTGACAAACACGAAGCAATGATTAAGTTCCACGATGTGGATTTACAGTATAATCTTGCTGAATTAGAAGAGGAATTTTTCGCTTCTGTTGAACAACTTAAAAAATTAACTTTCATCGATAGCGAGAACTACGTTAGTACAGCGTTAAAAGATGGAAAATCAATATTAGCAGAAGGAGCTCAAGGGTCTTTACTTGACGTTGACTTTGGTACTTACCCATTTGTTACTTCTTCTACTACTACTGCTGCTGGTGCGTGTACTGGTTTAGGAGTTCCTCCAAACAAAGTGAAAAACGTATTCGGTATTTTCAAAGCATACACTACAAGAGTTGGTAGCGGTCCATTCCCTACTGAGTTAAGCGACGAAATCGGAGCTACTATGGCTAATGTAGGTCGTGAGTTTGGATCAGTTACAGGTCGTGCAAGACGTTGTGGTTGGTTAGACTTAGTTGCTTTAAAATATGCAGTTGAAGTTAATGGTGTTACTGAATTGTATATGATGAAAGCTGACGTGCTTTCTGGTTTTGAAACTTTAAAAATCTGTACTGCGTACAAATATAAAGGAGAAGAAATCGATCATTTACCTTACAACATCGAACCAGAAAACGTTGAGCCAATCTATACTGAAGTAAAAGGATGGAAAGCTGACTTAACTGGAATGATTTCTTACGAGGAATTACCTTCAGAATTAAAAGAATACATCACGTTCATTGAAAAAGAACTTAATGTGCCTATTAAAATTGTATCTGTTGGTCCTGATAGAACGCAAACAATCGTTAAATAATACACTAAAACACTTCTTCGGAAGTGTTTTTTTTATCTTTTTACTTTCCTAAATATAATTTATTCTTAACTAAAATCTTTGTTCACATTTTTTACTTAAATTTGACAAAAATATATCGACTTGAGAGCAATACATTATTCTGTAATTTTTATACTTTTCACGTTACTTAGTTTTAGTCAAGACAAAAAAAAAATCATTATACATCACGCTGATTATTCAGATATTAACCAACAGGTTTTACCCGATGCGGTAATTCTAACGGGGAATATTTCTGCGGAACACGATGGTTTAAATATGACGTGTAACAAAGCATATTACTTCGAAAAAGAAAACTACCTTAAACTTTTTGGTAACGTACACATTGTCCAAGGGGATACCCTGACGATGAATAGTAAATACGCTGAGTATAATGGAGCTAATGGTTTTGCTTACGCACAAGGTGATGTACTTTTAACGTCTCCGGACTCTACAATGGAAACAGATACTCTGAAGTATGATCGTTTCCAAAATTTAGTGTTCTACGATTCTCACGCTGTGATTAATAACAAAGGAAATATATTGGAGAGCCAACGTGGAAAATATTTCACAGAAGAAAAGAAGTTTCAATTCTTCACTGCTGTTACAATTACTTCTGAACAAGGAACTGTAGTTAAATCAAATCACTTAGACTTTTATGAAGTACCTGAACACGCTTATGTTTATGGTCCGTCAACGGTTACTAATAAAGGGGATTACATTTATACTGAAAATGGTTTCTACGATGTTAAAAGTGATATCGGAAAAATGGTAAAAAACTCGTATATATGGTATGACCAGCGAAAAATAGCTGGTGATTCTATTTACTATGCGAAACAAAAAGATTATGCTTCTGCTACAAATAATGTGGTTATTACGGATACAATCAATAAAGCTAAGATTACAGGGCATTATGCTGAACTATACAAAGCACAAGATTCAATGTATGTTACAAAGAAGGCTTTGGTTAGTATGAAATCGAAAGAAGGTGATTCTGTGTATATGCACGCTCCTCGCATCTTATTGACAGGAAAAGATAAAGAAAGGGTTATTCGCGCTTATAAAGATGCTCGAATTTTTAGAGATAGTATGAGTGGTAAGGCAGATTCTATTCACTGGAGTGAAAAAATTGGACTGACACAAATGATAGGAAAACCTGTATTATGGAACGGAGACACACAATTAACAGGTAGATTAATTCATATGCTTAGCAATATGCAAACTGAGCAAATGGATTCAATTAAGGTTATAGATAATGCTTTTGCTATTCAAAAAGATTCCATAGGCACTGGATATAATCAATTGAAAGGTGTTAACTTATATGGTAAGTTTAAAGAAAATAAACTTTCTGAACTTGACCTTATTAAAAACGCCGAAATCATTTACTATATGTATAATGATAAAAATGAGTTAGTAGGAATTGACAAAGGGATCTGTAGTCATATCAATGTAACTTTTGACGATGGCAAAATTGCCACTGCTACCAAGTTCGTAGCTCCGTCAAGTGACTTGTATCCTGATGCACTACTACCTAAAAACGCAAGATTACTAAGAGATTTCCTTTGGAGAGGAGATGAAAAAATCAACTCTTTGGACGATATATTTACTGATGAAGAACTCTTAAATGAAAAGAAAACAGAAAAGGAAAGAGATGATAAAAAAGCAGGATTTGACAAGCCGTTAGAACTGCAACCAGAAACGATGCCTACTTCCTCTTCTCAAACAAAAGATAAGAAAGTAGAAAAGAAAAAAGAAGAAAGAGTACCTACTCCTCTTCAAATTCAAAATAATACTGCACCTGTTAAACAGTTACAACCAAAAGCACAAGTGCAAAAGATTACAAAATAGACAATAAAAGAATCAAAATAATGAAAGAAGATTTTTTTAAATACCAAGCTCAGACATCACCGAATCCTTTAGCTATGCAAGTGTCATACGCAAAAGGTTCATACATATACGACAATAACAACAAAGCTTACTTAGACTTTGTAGCAGGTGTATCTGCTTGTACCCTTGGACATCAAAACCCTAAGGTGAATCAGGCAATAAAAGACCAATTGGATAAATACTCTCACGTTATGGTTTACGGTGAGTATATTCAAGACCCGGCTGTTGAGTTTTGTAAAATATTAGCAGAGAACATCCCTGCTCCACTAAACAAAACATACTTAGTAAACTCTGGTACAGAGGCAACTGAGGGAGCTTTAAAACTTGCAAAAAGAGTAACTGGTAGAAGCCAACTTATCTCTTGTTTTAACGCTTACCACGGAAATACGATGGGATCAATGAGTGTAATGGGGTTTGAAGAACGCAAACGTGCTTTCCGCCCCCTATTACCAGATGTTGATTTCATCCACTTCAACTGTGTGGAAGATTTGCAAAAAATAACCACTAAAACGGCGGGTATCATTCTTGAAACGATTCAAGGTGGTGCAGGTTTTGTTGAACCATTTGACGGATTTTTGACTAAGGTTAAAAAGCGTTGTGAAGAAGTTGGGGCTTTGATGATTGTTGATGAGATTCAACCTGGTTTTGGAAGAACGGGTAAATTATTCGGTTTCCAAAATTACGATGTTGTACCTGACGTAATCGTTATGGGTAAAGGTATGGGAGGTGGAATGCCTGTTGGTGCTTTTACTGCCAGTGATAAACACATGGATATGTTATATGACAATCCGAAGTTTGGACATATTACTACTTTCGGTGGTCACCCTGTGATCGCGGCAGCGTCTTTAGCAACGTTGAAAGAGTTAGTTGAAACAGACTTAATGGCGCAAACTCTTGAAAAAGAGAAGCTGTTTAGAAAGTTATTGGTTCACCCTTTAATTACAGATATTAGAGGTCGCGGACTGATGTTAGCACCGATGACATTGAGTGCAGATATAACAAATCGTGTAATCATGAAATGTCAAGAAAAAGGATTGATCTTATTCTGGTTGTTATTTGAAGGAAAAGCAATACGTATTACTCCGCCATTAACAGTTTCAGAAGACGAAATAAAAGAAGGATGTGCTATGATTATTGAGGCACTGAATGAAGTACAAAAAGAATTAGGATTATAATTTCTAATTTACAAACACATATTATTATATGCATTTAAATAACGACGAAGAAGAAAATAAATTATCTCTTTCTCGTTTTGAGTCGATGCTTAAAACTAACAAGGTTTTATTTTTTGACTCTGAAGAATTTGAGAACATCATTTTGCATTATCTCGATTCCGGGAAATTGAATTTAGCAAAAAAGGCTCTTAAATTAGGATTAGAGCAACATCCTAACTCAACTGGTTTAAAATTAGTAGAGGTAGAATTATTATTATTTCAGAATAAACTTGAAGCAGCGGATAGATTGTTAAACGAGATCGAAATACTTGATCCGCAAAACGAAGAAGTATTTATTCAACGCGCAACAGTTTATTCAAAAAAAGGTAACCATTTAGAGGCTATTGAGTCTTTGAAAAAAGCGTTAGAATTAACAGAGGACTTGGCTGATGTCTATTCTCTATTAGGAATGGAATACCTACTTGTAGATGATATTGAGAAGGCAAAAGAAAACTTTATCTTGTGTTTAGAACACGACGAAGAAGATCAATCTGCTTTATACAATGTTGTGTACTGTTTTGATTTTTTAAGCGAGAATGAAGAGGCAATTACCTTTTTAACTGGCTTTATTGATAGAAATCCATATAGTGAAATCGCTTGGCACCAATTGGGAAGACAATATTTCACGATTAAGAACTATAAAAAAGCTGAATGGGCATTTGACTATGCTACGCTAATTGACGAGGAATTCGTTGGCGCATACTTAGAAAAGGGAAAAACTCTTGAAAAGTTAAACAGGTTTGAAGATGCCATTACTAATTACTTAGTTACTTTGGAGTTAGATGATGCTACTTCTTTTGTACTAATGCGTATTGGAGCTTGTTATGAACAATTGAATAACTATACGCAGGCCTATCAATTTTACAAAAGATCAGTACACGAAGATCCAATGCTTGACAAAGGCTGGATTGCCCTTACCGACTTGTGTATATTAGAAGAGAACTATGACAAAGCGTTATTCTATGTTCAAAAAGCAATTCAGATTGACGAGTTTAATGAAAGATATTGGATTAGATATGCTGTCTTAAACAAAAGTTTATTGAATTTTTCTGAAGCTGAACGCGGTTATAAAATAGCAGCTGAACTCGGAAATTACATTGTTGAGAATTGGACAGGTTGGGCAGATGTATTATATCTTTTAGGAGAATATGAGTCATCAATTCAAAAATTGTTGCAAATAGCAGATTTTCATCCTGAAGAAGCAGACATCGACTACAGATTAGCCGTTGTTTACTTTACAATTCACGATATTGATAGAGGTACTGAGTACTTAACTACTGCCTTAAACAAAGACTTTGACAAGAGAACAATCATTCAAACGTTCTTCCCTACTCAATGGGAAAACCCACTTGTTCAAAATATAATTAAGAGATTTGAAACTAAATAAAGCTATTCTTTTGAATAGCTTTTTTTCTTATATTCATACTCGAATTTCAAAGGATGTTTTACCTCAGTAATCCTTCGATTAAAACTACTAACTAAAATGACTAAACGCTACGGATTAATTGGGAAGAATATTGATTATTCCTTTTCAAGAGCCTACTTTGCAGATAAATTTGATAAAAAAAAAGATAGTAACAGTACGTATGAAAATTTTGATATTGACAAAATCAGCCTGTTTTCTGATATAATTGAAGCTAATAAAAATATTACTGGCTTAAATGTAACGATACCTTACAAACAAACCATTATTCCCTATTTAGATAGCTTGAGTAAAAAGGCTAAAAAAATAGGAGCTGTAAATACAATTCAGATTACTAAAAAAGGAAAATTAAAAGGATATAACACCGATTGGTATGGTTTCTATCATTCGATTAAACCTTTGTTGAAAAACAGCCATAAAAAAGCTTTAATTCTTGGTACTGGCGGCGCAAGTAGAGCAATTGAATACGCTTTAAACAAACTGGGAGTTAAATACCAATTTGTCAGTAGAACAGCAAGTGAAGATAGTTTAGCTTATAGCGATTTGAATGAAGAAATTTTATCTGATCATACAATCCTTATAAATACGACTCCCGTTGGTACATATCCTAATATTGACCAATACCCAGAAGTACCAATAGACTATATAACGAACAAGCATATTGTATATGACCTAATCTATAATCCAGAGGAAACAATGCTAATGAAGTTAGCAAAAGAAAAGGGAGCAATAGTCAAGAATGGTTACGAAATGTTAGTACTACAAGCAGAGAAAGCTTATAAAATATGGAACAGACCATTCCCTCGAGATTAAGAATAGAACAAAAACTGCTATTAATCTTATAGCAAAAAAAAGGGATTATTCATTTTTTTTTATTAAATTTGAGAAGGTGTCATATATATCGCACTTTATATTTATTGTTTAACTTAAGAGTTTTCACAAATGTTAGAACAAAAGAATGATAACCTGCACGAGCAAGCAGATGGACAAAAACCGGAATCAAATTCAAGTGAGGTTGTCCCAACTGATAAAGAAAAAGCTCTCGATTCCATCAACGCTTCTAATGCTGAAGAGGGAGAAGATTTAGCTTTGCATGAACAAGTAGATATTCCAACTATTGACTATGAAAAGTTGGATATGGAAAAGTTAACGCACGAACTTCACAAATTAGTCAAACATCACAAGGTAACAGCTATCAAAGACATTGCTGAAGAAATCAAAAAAGAATTCTTTCGCAAGTACAATGAGTTATTGGATGAGAAAAAAGAGACTTTCTTAGAAGAAAATCCTGATGCTTCTGAAGCAGACTTCGACTTCCCCTTACCTATAAAAGTTGAATTCGATAAAGAATATGACGAATTTAGAACGTTGAAAAATGCATACTACAAGCAATTACAAAACAATCTAAATACAAATCTGGATAAGCGTCTTGAAATCATTGACAAACTAAAAAACTTAGTTGAAAACAGTGAGCAAGGAACAGATTCGCTAAAACAATTAGCAGAATTAAGAGATGCGTGGAAATCTGCAGGTCCTATCCCTAAAGATAAATACAATCACGTATGGAATAACTATCACTTCCAAATTGAAAGATTTTATGATCAACTTCACTTAGATAGAGAATCAAGAGATTTAGATTTCAAATATAACTTAGAACAAAAACAAAAGTTAATCGCAAGAGCACAAGAATTATTATCTGCTAATGATGTAATTAAAGCTTTTAGAGAATTACAAACGTTACACCGTATTTGGAAAGAAGAGATTGGTCCCGTTGACAGAGAAATTAGAGAACAAATCTGGGAGCAGTTTAGTGATATTACAAAACAACTACACGATAAAAGAGAACTGCTATTCGATAAATTACGCGTGGTAGAAAAAGAAAACTTAAACTTAAAAGTTGCTATCATTAGTGAAATTGATCAATTGTCTAAACAAAAGATTACAAATCACAATATTTGGCAAAAAGAGATTAAACGCGTTGAAGAATTAAGACAGCGCTTCTTCTCAATCGGCAAGGTACCTGTTGAAAATAATGAAGCTGTTTGGGATTTGTTTAAATTAGCAACGAGAAATTTTAACAGTAGTAAAAATACTTTCTATAAAGAGCTTAAAAAAGACCAGCAAGACAATTATGCGAAAAAAGTTGCCTTAATTGAAAAAGCTAAAGAATTAAAAGATAGCGAAGACTTTGATAGAGTTACTCCTATCATGAAAAAAATTCAAGACGACTGGAAGCTTATCGGACATGTACCTCGCAAACACTCAGACCAATTATGGAAAGAGTTTAAAGAGGCTTGTAATTCTTACTTTGATCGCTTACACTCTATTAAGAATAGTGAAATGCAAGAAGAGCAAGAAGTGTACAATAGAAAAAAGGAATATTTAGACTTGATGAAAGGTTTTCAATTATCTGGAGATCATAAAACAGATCTTGCAGAAATTAAAAATCACATCAATAATTGGAAAAGCCTTGGTCGCGTTGCGCAAAATAAACGCTTCATTGAAGGGAAGTTCAATAAAATACTTGATGTTCTATTTGACAAGCTAAGTATGAGTAAACGCGAAACTGAAGCTGTTAAATTTAATAATCGCTTAGAGTCTATTTTAGAATCTAATGATAAAAGAAAACTTCAAAATGAAGCTGTGTTTATTCAACGTAAGATAGATGAAATTAATTCAAATATCTTACAATTAGAAAACAACTTAGCATACATCCAAAATGCAACAAATGACAATCCATTTGTAAAAGAAGTAAATAAAAATATTGAAAAACATAGAGATGATTTAAAAATCTGGGAAGATAAATTAAATCAAATCAGAGAAATGGATAATGAGTAACAAAAAAGGGAACAGTTAACTGTTCCCTTTTTTGTTTAGTTTTCTAATATACGAAAAAAGCCCAATGACATAAATTCATTGGGCTTTTTTATCTATAATAATCTTATACGACTATTTACTTTTAGCTTCTAATGCTTTTAACTTATCGTTCATTTCTAATGCACGGTAAATATTTTTCAAAGTAGTAACAGCTGATTCATTTTCTGGATTAATAGAAATAACTTTTTCTAAGTCATTCATAGCATCTTTATAAATAGCGTGTTTTTGCTTTTGTAATGCTTCATATTTCTTATTATCGGCAGCAGAAAGACCTAAACTATTCATTTGATTAGTAATATCTTGATCTGGTTGCAATTTTAAGAAAGCCATATTTAAATAAGCATTCTCAGACTTTGGATTTACACGAATAGCATCTTCGTAATATTTACGTGCTTGATCGTATTTACCAGCTTGGAAACTTGTAACTCCTAAGTTGTATAACAATACATCATCATTAGGATTTTTAGATAAAGCCTCTTTTGCTAATTCCTCATATTTCCCCATATTATTAGACTTTAAATACAAGTCCATATGTGTTAATAATAAGTTCATGTCATTAGGATTGCTTTTTCTTGCTTCTGCAATTGCCTTTTCAGCCTCATCATACTTACCTTCTTGGTAATAAATTAAAGCTAAATTCTTAACGATTTCAGGTCTTTTAGAATCCTCTTTTACAAACTTAGGATCCGTATGTGTCCCTTGCTTAACCATTAAGTCACGCATTTTAGAATCTTTACCAAAGCTTTGTACTTGTCCTGAAGTTTTTTCAACTGCAGTGTAGTATGACTCACTTCCGTTATATCCTAAATCGATTAACTTCTTATAGTTTTTAGTAGCTGTTTCATAGTCTTTAGAATTAATAGCTGTAGATGCTGCGTAATATAAATACACTGTATCTTTAGGATTTAATTCATAAGCTTGATTAAAACGTCTTGTTGCTCCTTTATAATTTTGAGAACTATTATCTTCAATTGCTTGACCAACAACTTTAGTTGCTACTGCTGTAACTTCTTCATTAGCTAACTTAACAACTTTACTTCCTTTGTTAGTTTCGAACTCGTTTAGTTTGCGGAAAGATTCAATAATAGCATCTACATTGTTATCCACATCTACATCTTTTTGGATTTGAGCATACGCTAAATTTCCTTTAAGACCATAGAATTGTGCTTTCTCAGCATCAGATGCATTTCCTAAAACTGCTTCAACAGCTTTCAATGCAGCATTTGCTTCAACAACATTTCCTTTTTTAACAGCTTTTTCAGCGTCTTTAAGTTCTTTTTTTTGAGCCATTGTTAACCCTGATACCATCAAAGCTGACAATAAGTAAACATAACCTTTATTCATATTTATATAGTTTTTTTCTATTGACTATTCTAAAGTTTCATCTGTTGTATCTTCCATTGTATCCTCAGCGTTAATATCTAAAATGATATTTCCTTCTTCATCTAAGTTTACACCTTCAACCTCTTCGTCGTCTTCACGCATTACTTTACAAACAGCAGCAATTGAATCATTATCTTTGATATTAATCAATCTTACTCCTTGTGTAGCACGCCCCATAACTCTAAGATCAGATACTCTCATACGGATAGTTAAACCTGACTTATTAATAATCATCAAGTCGTCCATATCTGTTACAGAATTAATAGAAACTAACAAACCTGTTTTATCTGTGATATTCATTGTTTTCACACCTTTACCACCACGGTTTGTTTCTCTATACTCATCTAACGCAGAGCGTTTTCCGTATCCATTTTCTGAAACTACAAGAATTTCACTATCCAAGTCACTTACAGATACCATTCCGATTACCTCGTCTTTTTCATCTGCTAATGTAATACCACGAACTCCAGATGCTGTTCTACCCATCGGACGAGTTTTCTCTTCGTCAAAACGAACTAATTTACCTGATTTTAAAGCAAGTAATACTTTACTCTTACCATCAGTTAATTTAGCTTCTAATAGTTCATCATCTTCTTTAATCGTAATTGCATTAATACCATTTTGACGTGGACGAGAATATTGCTCTAAAGGAGTCTTTTTAACTTGACCTTGTTTAGTAGCCATAATCACAAAGTGATTGTTGATATACTCTTCGTCTTTTAAGTCCTGTGTACAGATAAATGCTTTTACTTTATCATCGTTCTCGATATTAATCAAGTTCTGAATAGCACGTCCTTTACTAGTTTTTGTACCTTCTGGAATTTCATAAACTCTCATCCAGTAACATTTTCCTTTCTGTGTAAAGAACAACATATATTGGTGGTTTGTAGCAACATACATATGCTCTAAGAAATCTTGATCTCTTGTTCCAGCAGATTTTTGTCCTACTCCTCCTCTATTTTGTGTTTTGTATTCTGATAACGGTGTTCTCTTAACATAACCAGCGTGAGAAATAGTAATTACCACTTGCTCATCAGCAATTAAGTCTGTGATACTTACATCTCCTCCTGCATACTCAATTACAGAACGACGTTCGTCACCAAATTTATCTTTTACTTCAATTAATTCTTCTTTAATCAAGTTCATTCTTAGCTCTTTACTTGCTAACAACTCTCTTAAATGATTAATTAACTTCATAATCTCATCATATTCAGCACGCAATTTGTCTTGCTCTAGTCCTGTTAATTGACGTAGACGCATTTCAACAATTGCTCTTGCTTGAATTTCAGATAAAGCAAAACGCTCAATTAATTTAGCTCTTGCTTCATCAGCATTACTTGAAGAACGAATTAATGCAATTACTTCATCAATGTTATCAGAAGCAATGATTAAACCTTCTAAAATATGTGCTCTCTCTTCCGCTTTTCTCAATTCGAACTGCGTACGACGAGTAACAACATCATGTCTATGTTCAACGAAATGATAGATTAATTCTTTTAAATCTAACATTTGTGGTCGCCCATTAACTAAAGCAATGTTATTTACACTGAAAGATGATTGCAATTGAGTGTATTTATAAAGCGTATTCAATACAATGTTAGGCACTGCATCGCGTTTTAAAACGTAAACAATACGCATACCGTTACGGTCAGACTCATCGCGAATAGTAGCAATCCCTTCAATCTTCTTATCATTAATAGCTTCAGCAGTTTTCTTAATCATTTCTGCTTTATTAACTTGATAAGGAATCTCAGTAACTACAATACTTTCTCTTCCATCAACTTCTTCAAAATTTGCCTTAGCACGCATTACAACACGCCCACGACCTGTTTTGAAAGCCTCTCGAACTCCTTCGTAACCATAAATAATACCTCCTGTTGGGAAATCCGGAGCTTTGATATAGTTCATTAACTCATCAATCTCAATATCGTTATTATCGATATAAGCTAATGTACCATCAATAACTTCCGTCAAGTTATGAGGGGCCATATTAGTAGCCATCCCTACTGCAATACCAGAAGCACCATTTACCAATAAGTTTGGAATACGTGTTGGCATTACTCTTGGCTCCTCTAAAGTGTCGTCAAAGTTTAATTGAAAGTCAACAGTTTCTTTGTCAATATCAGCAAGAATCTCTTCAGACATCTTCTTCATTCTTGCCTCTGTATAACGCATCGCCGCTGGACTATCGCCATCTACAGATCCAAAGTTACCTTGCCCATCAACAAGTAAATAACGCATACTCCAATCCTGAGCCATACGCACCATAGCGTCGTATACTGAGATATCTCCATGTGGGTGATATTTACCTAAAACTTCTCCAACAATTCTCGCAGATTTCTTATGAGCTCGATTAGACATTACGCCTAATTCATACATTCCAAATAATACTCTTCGATGAACAGGTTTTAAGCCATCTCTAACATCAGGAAGAGCTCTGGAAACAATAACTGACATCGAGTAATCGATATAGGCAGATTTCATTTGCTCCTCTATGTTAATAGGAATTAACTTTTCTCCTTCAGACATAAGTATATAAAATTAAAATTGTCAATTATTAAACGCGCTAATATACGTTTTTTATGGGTTTATACCACGTTTTTACCTAAGTATTTCATTTGATTTTTTAAGTTTTAAATTCATTTTCCCGAACAACTTATAACTATCAAATATTTTTTAAAAAACCTCCTAACAAGTTTTTTTATTAAGATTTTTTTTTGTCAATTAGCTATTGTCATGTTTAATTGCATAGGTACGCTTTTTGCACCTATCAAAAACAATTATTGATTATTCACCTAATTTATATTAAAAATGGACGATAATTTTTCACAAGAAGTAAAAGATGTGATTTCTTATAGTAAAGACGAGGCATTAAGACTTGGCCACGACTTTATTGGTACTGAACACTTATTACTTGGACTATTAAGAGTTGAGCATGGTGAAGCATCTAATATTTTACACAATTTAGATATAGATATAGATTTTCTACGACATAAAATAGAATCTTTAAACCCAGCATCTCCAAGTAAAGAGCTCTTAAACAACAAGGCGGCTCTTCATCTTACGAAACAAGCTGAACGTGCTCTTAGATTAACATACTTAGAAGTAAAACTATTTAAAAATGAAGAGATTAACACTGTTCATTTACTTCTTTGTATTCTTAAAAATAGCGATGATCCTTCTACACAAGTTTTAAACAAAATGAAAGTTGATTATGATGCTATTAAACAAGAGTATTTAAACTTTCAGGATGCAGATAAAACTGATTCTGATGACATCTTTGATTCTCCAAAAGCAGAAACCTTTGAAGATTCAGGACAAAATGACAGCAAAAACTCTGACAAAAACGACAGCTCAAATACAAAAACTGCTAAAAGAACTAAAACTCCTGTTTTAGATAATTTTGGCCGTGATTTAACTGAAATGGCCGAAAATGGGAAACTTGATCCTGTTGTTGGTCGTGATAAAGAGATTGAACGCGTTTCTCAAATCTTGAGTAGACGCAAGAAAAACAACCCTCTTTTAATCGGAGAACCTGGAGTAGGGAAATCAGCTATTGCTGAAGGACTTGCTTTACGCATTGTACAAAAGAAAGTTTCACGTATTCTATTTAACAAAAGAGTTGTTACACTAGACTTAGCAAGCTTAGTAGCTGGAACTAAATACAGAGGTCAGTTTGAGGAGCGTATGAAAGCTGTGATGAACGAACTTGAAAAGAATGACGATATTATTCTTTTCATTGATGAAATTCACACTATCGTTGGGGCTGGTGGTGCAACTGGTTCTCTTGACGCTTCTAACATGTTTAAACCCGCTCTTGCCAGAGGAGAAATCCAATGTGTGGGTGCAACTACATTAGACGAATTTAGACAACATATAGAAAAAGATGGTGCACTTGAACGTCGTTTCCAAAAAGTAATTGTTGAACCAACTTCTGTTGATGAAACAATTATTATTTTGAACAACATTAAAGATAAGTATGAAAGTCACCACAATGTTACTTACACTCCAGAAGCTATTGAGGCTTGTGTGAAGTTAACTAACAGATATATGAGTGATCGTTTCTTACCTGACAAGGCTATTGACGCTTTAGACGAAGTAGGTTCTCGTGTACATATTACTAACATAAACGTTCCTGAAAACATTGTTGAACTTGAGCAAAAACTTGAGCAAGTGAAAGATGAAAAGAACGAGATGGTTAAAAAGCAAAAATATGAAGAGGCAGCGCGTTTAAGAGATGACGAGAAAAAGTATGAAAAAGAACTTGAAATAGCTCAAGAAAACTGGGAAAGTGATGTTAAAAACAACCGCATTGTAGTTACTGAAGACGATGTCGCTGATGTTGTTTCAATGATGACAAGTATTCCTGTTAATAGAATTGCAGAAAAAGAGATAACTAAACTGGCTAATTTACCCCAGTTAATAAAAGGCAAAGTAATTGGACAAGACGAAGCGGTTGAAAAGATTGCTAAAGCCATTCAACGTAACAGAGCTGGATTAAAAGATCCTAACAGACCTATTGGTTCGTTTATTTTCTTAGGACAAACAGGTGTAGGAAAGACACAATTGGCGAAAGTTATAGCTAAAGAAATGTTTGACTCAGAAGATGCTCTAATCCGTATCGATATGAGTGAATACATGGAAAAATTTGCTGTTTCAAGATTAGTTGGAGCGCCTCCAGGATATGTAGGTTATGAAGAAGGTGGTCAGTTAACTGAAAAAATCAGAAGAAAACCTTATAGTGTTATTCTATTTGATGAAATTGAAAAAGCACATCCAGATATCTTTAATATGTTACTTCAAGTTCTTGATGATGGACATTTAACTGATAGTTTAGGACGTAAGGTTGATTTTAGAAATACGATCATCATTATGACTTCAAACATTGGAGCACGTCAATTAAAAGACTTCGGCCAAGGGGTTGGTTTTGGAACAACAGCTAAGAAAGAACAATCTGAGGCTCATTCTAAATCAATCATTGAAAATGCACTTAAAAAAGCATTCGCTCCTGAGTTTTTAAACCGTATTGATGATATTATTGTATTCAATGCACTTGAGAAAAAAGATATTGATTTAATCATTGATATCGAATTAGTGAAATTGTATGCAAGAATTGAAGATTTAGGCTACAAGATTACTTTAAGTACTGAAGCGAAAGACTTTATTGCTGATAAAGGTTTTGATAAGCAGTATGGTGCTAGACCTTTAAAAAGAGCTATTCAAAAATACATTGAAGACCCTCTTGCAGAAGATATCGTTAATTCTAAAATTGCCAATGGTGATTCAATAGAGATGGTTCTTAATGAAGATAAAACTCAACTTGAAATTAAAGTTAACTCTTCAGAGAGTACTTCTAAATAATAAGAAAAATCCCAACTAGTAACAAGTTGGGATTTTTTGTATACAACTAGTATAATAGACTTCATACTATCAATTTAAATTCAACACTTTTGATTGTGAATTTTAAACATCATAAAAAAAGGAGATACAGTGCTGTACCTCCTTTTTTATATAAAATGTCTAACTATTTACTCCTCTTATTTGCACGTTGTAAATGAATTAACTTCACATACTTCATATATGAAAAAAAAGCTTGAATCATAGCAATAGTCAATCCATCGATCCCATTTAAAAATCCCTTCTTAAAAAAGTAACATCTTATAAATGCAACCAAACCATTCAAAATTGGTTTCCCTCCATTGATGCGTTTTCCCTTGTCAAAAAGCTGTTGAGCATGCCAAGTTGAATACTGATTCTTTTTTGCTATAATTTGTTCATAAGAGCTCCATCCATAGTGTAAAATATGCACATTAACTTTGACTTCATTCGTAGTCAAAATTTTCTGATGAACCATATCATTTGAAGGTATAGCTGTCTGCTTATTAAAGAAACGAACTTTTGAGTCTGGATACCATCCAGAAAAATCAATCAACTTATTTCCTAAATAATTTTTAACTCTAAAACTGTAACTATCATATTTCTGAGACAAATACTTCCCTTCTAACACAAAAGATATTGCGTCTTTATCTAAATACTCATCAGCATCTAAGTTCATGATCCAGTCATTTTTACAAAACTGCAAACCATAAACTCTCTGAGGACCATCTCCTAAATATGCTTGTAAAAATACTTTTGCACCATTTTCTTTTGCAATTTCAACAGTACGATCCGAACTATTTGAATCAATTACAATTACTTCATCACATACCTGAAACAATTCCTTTACGCATTTTCCGATATTTTTCTCTTCATTAAAAGTAATTACCAATCCACTAATTGCCATACTTGAATCCTATTTATAATAAAGTTGTAAATATAATACATAAACCGTTCTTAATTAAAAATAATTATTTGCTATTTTTTTCATTCACATATAAAAGCATTATATTTAAAATACTACATTCGCATTAGAATTATTATATATGTTAGACAAAGTTATTGTTGGTAGTGAAGAATGGTGTTCTTTTTCTACCTTAAATATCCCCGCTATTAAAGCAAGAGTGGATTCAGGTGCTAAAACATCAGCTTTACACGCTGTAAATATTACACCTTTTGAAAAAGATGGAGAAAAGTGGGTTAAGTTTGATGTTAATCCTCTTCAGCATAATGGTAAAACTATCATTCACTGTGAAGCTAAGGTTATAGACAAAAGAATTGTCAAGAGTTCAAGTGGTACAAGAGAATCTCGCTTTGTAATTAAGACAGAAATCTCTATTGTTGATAACTCTTGGGAAATTGAATTGACTCTTACGAATAGAGATTCAATGGGATATCGTATGCTATTAGGACGTGAAGCAATGGGGGGTCGTGTACTTGTAGATCCAGAACAACACTTCTTATTAGGGCAACCTACTACTGAAAAATTAGAAGAATATTATACGAAACCTAAAACAGAGAAAAAAGGTTTGCGTATCGGTTTATTAGCAAGTAACCCTGAACTATATAGCAATAAACGAATTATAGAAGCAGGGGAATTAAGAGGACACGAAATGCACTTCTTAAATCTAAAGTATTGCTATATGAAATTAGATGCTAATCAACCCGAAATTCATTATAGAGGTGGACGTATTTTAAATGATTTTGATGCAGTAATTCCACGTATTAGACCGAGTATGACTTACTATGGTTGTGCACTTACGAGACATTTTGAATCGTTAAAAGTATATAGTTTAAACAATGCTGCTGCAATTGCACAATCACGTGATAAGTTATTCTCGCTTCAATTATTATTAAACAACGGAATTGATATTCCTACTACGGGATTTGCTAACTCACCATTGGATACTAACGACTTAATTAAAATGGTTGGGGGTAGTCCACTTATTGTTAAGTTATTAGAAGGTACTCAAGGAAAAGGAGTAGTACTAGCAGAAACTAAAAAAGCAGCAGAAAGTGTGATTAATGCTTTTAAAAGCTTAAATGCTAATATTCTTGTTCAAGAGTTTATCAAAGAAGCAAATGGAAAAGATATCAGATGTTTTGTAATCGATGGTAAAGTTGTTGCTGCAATTCAGCGTGAAGCTGTTCCTGGTGAATTTAGAGCGAATATACACTTAGGTGGTACTGCATCTGTTATTAAAGTAACTCCTGAAGAGAAAAAAATAGCTATTAAAGCTGCTAAAGCGATGAACTTAAAAGTAGCTGGTGTAGACATTATCCGATCGGCAAAAGGACCTCTTTTATTAGAAGTTAACTCATCTCCTGGTTTAGAAGGAATTGAAGGAGCTACAAATAAAGATATTGCATCAGAAATGATTAAAGCGATTGAGAAACAAGTAAAATGGTAAAGTGGTGGCAATTGCTGCCACTTTCTGTTTAGACTAAAAATTAAATAATATGAACCCATCTATATCTGGTTGGATAAAGAAGTACTTCGAAAAACACGACAGTTTTAATATCTTCCAAAGCAACGATTACGAACAAGTAAGTCAATCTATTAGAACAATAGGATTTAGTTTTGGCGCTATAGATATAAACGAACTCCCTCCTGCTTTCCAAAACTTTAAATACACACAAGAAGAACTTGCTAAAGTGTGTTATTTACAACTATTAGAAAAAGTGTATTGCATTAAATACCCTAAAAGTAATCATGATGATTTCATTGCTAAGTTGATTTCCTTTTATCAACTTCTCATTCCTCACAAAGACAATATTTTTACTTCATTTTTCAGCAATAAAAACCCTTATACTCAATTAGAAAGTATTTTTACCCTTAGAATGAAAGATCATTTCTTTTCACAATCAAAAAACAATGATTTTGTTTTAAATATGATTTTACTTTCTATTGATATTTTAGCTTTTGAAGCTTTTGTAAATAAAAATTCTAATCCTAATATTTATAGTAGCTACATGGCAGAAAGCCTTACTACTATTATCACTCTTTTTAAAGAACAAAAAGAGGCGAGAAATGATGCAGATAATAAGCTCATTAATTTCTTACAAAAAACAATGAATACGGCTACTATAGAGGAAAGACAAAGATACCCTTCTCCTTTAGAAGTAAACTTTATATCAGACTTTGTTATTTGTAATTCGTGGAATAACGATACGAAAAAATTAATTATACCTTCTTACATTAGAGAATTGTATATATCATTTACTGATAAAGAGGAAGAATTAGAAAAAAGTAAAAGCTATTTTTTAGAATATTTAGCCAAAAGAAATAATGACTACTATTATTTAAAATCAAGTAACTTATTTGACAATGTTGTAGAAAACTCATCAAGCTATATCAAAACTTTACTAATAAGAAATAAAGATAGAATTGTGAAAGAGTTTCAAAAAAACACACAGCTTACAAAACTTGTAATGGACTCTACACATAGAGATTTGAGTACAGAAGAGAAAAAAATGGTCAAAAAACAAACGATTGAAATTATTAAAACCATTCCTTCTCTTGCTATATTCTTATTACCCGGAGGTACTATACTACTACCGATAATATTAAAATTTATACCTTCATTATTGCCTTCATCTTTCAATGAAAATTTAGACGATAATTAGATTTTTTTAAAACGAAGTTGATATACTTCATCTAAGTCCTGATTATTAGTTACATTAACCTCTAAATCAGTAACATACCCTGAGTTAAGTCCATAAACCCAACCGTGTATACTTAACTCTTGTTTTCTAGCCCATGCAGCTTGTACAATAGACGTTTTTGCAAGATCATAAACTTGCTCGTGAACATTTAGTTCTACAAAACGATTAAAACGAACTGTTTCATCTTCGATTTGATCTAACTCTACATTATGCAAGCGATAAACCGTTTTTATATGACGAATCCAGTTGTCTAACAATCCGTAAGATTCGTTCTTCATTGCTGCTAATACTCCACCACATCCGTAGTGACCACAAACAATGATGTTCTTAACCTTCAAAATATTGACGGCATAATCGAGTACACTTAACATATTCATATCTGAGTGAATAACCATATTTGCAATATTTCTATGCACAAATACATCACCTGGCTCTGCACCTATTATCTCATTAGCGGGAACCCTGCTATCAGAACATCCAATCCATAATAATGGAGGTGTTTGACGTTCACAAAGCCTCTTGAAATAATTGGGATTTGAGGAAAGTTTTTCTTCCACCCAAGCTTTATTATTATCAAGAATCTTTTTATAAAACTCGTTATGCTTCAAAATTATATAATTACTTATTGATAAACATTTCTTTTACAAAATCAACCTCTCCAGTTTCAACCTTATAAAAAGCGCCTACAATACCTATCTCTCCACCATCATACATATCTTTCAATACTGAACTTTTGTTCAAAATATGGTCAATTGTGTACTCTACATTATGAAAAGCAACTAAATCAACAGCCTCTTTAGATTTAATATCTTTCTCTGGATGTGTTTCTTTTACATGCGTAATTGAAGGTTCTACTTTAGCTAACAAATCAGTTAAATGTCCTAATTTAGTTCCATTACACGCTCCAGTAATTGCGCCACAATGAGAATGTCCTAAAACAACTATCAATTTAGAACCGGCTAACTTACAAGCAAACTCCATCGATCCAATGATATCGTCATTTAATACGTTTCCAGCAATTCTTGTACTAAAAATATCACCAAGCCCTTGATCAAATATTAACTCTGCAGAAGTACGACTATCAATACAACTTAAAATTATAGCAAAAGGAAACTGATTTCCCTTTGTGTCGTTAACTTGCTCTAATAAATTACTATGTGCTTTAAGATTAGCGACAAACCTTTTATTTCCTTCTTTCAAAAAATCTAACGCCAACTCAGGTGTCAATGACTTTTGGTCTTCTATGTTATGTAATCTCATGAATTCTGATTTTAAGTATATAAATACGTGGGCAAATGTAGCAAAAAATCCACCCTTAAATATGATACTGATAATTTTTATTGGTATTTTTAAGGATTAATCAAATAAAACACCCAATTAATAACTTTAACTCAATTCTACTTTCAAGGTTAACTAAATATAACATTGTTATTTTTTCGATTATGACAATATAGTAATCGTTAACATAAATATAAATATCAAAAATATTTGCTTTGATTATAAAATAGTTAATACATTTGCAACACAAAATAACAGGAGGAAGAATTTGTACTGATTGCAACCTCGGTAAAAAATGCTAAAGCAGAATCTTATACTTTCCCTTTAGCCATTTCCTCTATTTTTAAATTCATAAAAAATAAAACATTATGGCTTATTACTTCACATCTGAGTCTGTAAGTGAAGGACATCCAGATAAAATTGCAGATCAAATTTCTGATGCATTAATTGACAACTTTTTAGCTTTTGACGAAGATTCGAAAGTAGCGTGTGAAACATTAGTGACTACTGGTCAAGTAGTTCTTGCTGGAGAAGTAAAATCAAAAACATATTTAGACGTGCAACAAATCGCTCGTGATGTAATCAAACGCATTGGTTACACGAAAAGTGAATATATGTTCGAGGCTAATTCTTGTGGTATCTTATCTGCTATTCACGAACAATCTGCTGATATCAATCAAGGGGTAGATCGTGGAAACAAAGAAGACCAAGGAGCTGGTGACCAAGGAATGATGTTTGGTTACGCTACGAAAGAGACAGAAGATTATATGCCATTGGCCTTAGATTTGTCTCACAAATTACTACAAGAGCTTGCAGCTATTCGTAGAGAAAATACAGAAGTTACTTATTTAAGACCTGATGCTAAAAGTCAGATTACTCTTGAATATGATGATAACAACAATCCAGTTCGTATTGTAACAATTGTACTTTCAACGCAACATGATGACTTCATCAAACCTGAAAACGATACTTTAGAAGCTAAATTACAAGCTGAAAAAGAAATGCAAGCTAAGATTGAAAAAGATATCAAAGAAATCTTAATCCCTCGTATTTTAGCTAAATACCCTCAATACCAATACTTGTTTGAGAATGCTGAAGAAATTGAGCACTTAATCAATCCAACTGGTGTATTCGTTATTGGAGGTCCTCACGGAGATACAGGATTAACTGGTAGAAAAATCATTGTAGATACATATGGTGGTAAAGGTGCTCACGGTGGTGGTGCATTCTCTGGAAAAGATCCAAGTAAAGTTGACCGTAGTGCTGCTTACGCAACAAGACACATTGCTAAAAACTTAGTTGCTGCTGGTGTAGCTGATGAAGTTTTAGTACAAGTTTCTTACGCAATCGGTGTTGCTAAACCGACTGGATTATATATTAATACATATGGTACAAGTAATGTAAACTTAACAGATGGTGAAATTGCTCAAAAAGTAAGTGAACTATTTGACTTAAGACCTTACTTTATTGAAAAAAACTTAAAATTAAGAAACCCTATCTATAGTGAAACTGCTGCTTACGGACATATGGGACGTAAACCACAAGTAGTACAAAAAGTTTTCACAAGACCTGGTGGAGAAACTAAAGAAATTGAAGTTGAATTATTCACTTGGGAAAAATTAGACAGAGTTGAAGATATCAAAAATAAATTCAATCTATAATACCACAAAAAAGAGTTGCTTTATGCAACTCTTTTTTTAATACTTATTGATATATAATAAAATAACAAAAGGGATGTAGTACAATGTATTACATCCCTTTTACCTTCTTATAAATAAGACTTTAAATAATAAGCTAAGCCTTAATATTATCTAAACTTTCAAATTCTGAATTCTGTGATTTAAACTCAGGAACAATAGATTTTAATTGCTTAACCAAACTCAAAGCATTTACATGCTCTTCTCCATGCTCTACATTTGTACACAATGTTTCTAAAGCTCCTTTCACAAATACTAAATCCTGATTACTAACTTTAGCAATCATAATCTTATCGTGATGTGTTTTAACAGTGTTCTCGTTATTTGCTAACAATTCCTCAAAAATCTTCTCACCTGGACGTAAACCTGTAATTTTAATATCTATATCATCTGGATAACTGTACCCACTTAATCGAATCATACGTTTTGCTAAATCAAAAATCTTCATTGACTGTCCCATATCAAACACAAAGATTTCTCCTCCTTGCCCCATTACTGATGCCTCTAATACTAATTGACACGCTTCAGGAATCGTCATAAAATATCTAGTGATATCAGGGTGTGTCACTGTTAAAGGACCTCCCGCCTCTATTTGTCGTTTAAACAATGGAATAACAGATCCATTTGATCCTAAAACGTTACCAAAACGAGTAACGATAAAACTTGTCTTACCATTATCTCTTAAACACGTTACATATAATTCGGCGGCACGTTTTGTAGCCCCCATAACATTTGTAGGGTTAACAGCCTTATCAGTAGAAACCATTACAAACTTTGTAACTCCATACTTTACAGACAAATCTGCTATAACCTTTGTACCTTTTATATTGGTGTGAATAGCTTCATATGGATAAGCCTCCATCAAAGGAACATGCTTATAAGCAGCAGCATGATAAACCATATCAGGTTTATACATCTCAAAAATACTATCCATCTTTTGCTCATCTCTGATATTTCCAACAATATAGGTAATGTGGTCTCTTTTATTCGACTCCATAGTTTGTTGAACATCATACAAAGGAGATTCAGCATGATCAATAAGAATCAACTTATCAAAATTCAACTGTGCAATCTGCCTTGCAATCTCACTACCAATAGATCCAGCAGCCCCTGTAATAACAACTACCTTCCCAGTAATCTCATTAGCTACAACAGGATTATCTAAACGAATTGCTTTACGTCCTAACAAATCGTCGATCTTTAATTCCTTAATTTGCTTATTAGTATAAGCACCATTTAACCAATCTGTAGCTGGTGGGATAATTTTTAATTTGACAGGTAACTTTTCTAAAACCTCAGAAATCGCATTTAAGCGTTCACGATTAATATTCTGAATCGAAATAATAATTTCATCTATTCTATGCGACGTTACAAAGTTCTCATCAATAGTATTTGGAGCATAAACCTTATACCCTCCTATCCTATTACCAACCTTTCCATTATTATCATCAATAAATCCTACAATTTGAGTTCTAACTTTAGTATCAGATTGTAACGCACCAACTGTAATAATACCAGAATCACCTGCACCATAAATCATTACTCGTTTATGATTTCTAACATCTAAAATATAAGTTCTATAAAACTGACTATAAAATAACCTTGCTAAAATCATCATTGCTGACGTCAATGATAAATGAAGTAAAATAAATGAATAAGAGTATCTTAAAAAATCTTCCAAATCAGTTCCAAACAGACCATTTCGCTGTAATGAACTTGTAATTGTTAATAATATGGAAGCAAATAAACAAGACAAAAATATAGTTTCAATATCCTTAATACTTGTTTGCCTAATTACACCTTTAAAAGGTTTGAAAAATATAAAACTAATTATATAACAAAATAATACAACTGGAATTCTCAATAGCATAATATCAATAGAGAAATTTCCAAAAAAATTAGTTAAGAAAAGGCTTGATACAAAATAAGTAAATATTACAATTAATAAATCAATGGTAAAAATAATTCCCCTTGGTGTATCCCTTTTCAACTGTCTCTTCAGAGCATTTTTCATAGTAATTTAATCCTTAAAAAGTGTAGTTAACTTTAACATACAAATATAAAGTTAAAAATTCGATTGATTTTGAAATTCACTATAAAAAACAGCATTTTCACCCAATAATAGCGTGTTAAAATACTTTCTTTAAAGTATTATTCAAACAATACAGGATATAATTTAAACTCCTTCAGTTTAGAGCAAAAAAAATCCCCAACCTCATAGAGATTGGGGATTCAAAAGAAAGGCGGCGTCATACTCTCCCACTGCTTAGCAGTACCAT
>NZ_FNDQ01000035.1 GCF_900099675.1 Myroides phaeus | reverse complement strand
CCTTGTTCTCCATAAACTTCATATAGTTTAAGCCAAAAATAAAGGTTAAACTCACTGATTTTTTCTGATCGAGAAAGTCCCCTCATACTGTCTTTACCTTCCAAAATAATAGTTACTATACCTAACTTAAATTCAAAATTGTATTTCTGTTTTCTACTCATAAAAAATGCCCCAAAAAGTGTCTAACTTTTTGGGGCATGTCTATCTACATCAGATAATCGCTTTTTTCTTTACGAAAGATATTTTTGCATTATTCAAACTCACTTGCTTTTTCTAAGAACAACATATCGTCCATTGATAACTTCAAAGAAGTTGCTTTAATAATACTTTCTAATTGTTTAGCATTCGTAGCACTAACAATTGGTGTACTAATATCAGTTTTGTGAATTTGCCAAGCTATAGCAACTTCTGCTATCTGTGCTTGATATCGATTTGCTATAAGAGATAAAGCCCCTATAATACGAAGTCCTCTTTCATTTAAATAACCTTTTACCATTTCTTTACGCTGACTTTTAACTATGTCATCTTGCGTTTTATACTTCCCTGCTAAGAAACCACTTGCTAACGCAAAATAGCTCATTACAGCAAGGCTTTCTTCCTTAACCAAGGGTAAGTACTCTTTTTCATATTTCTCTCTATCATAGAGGTTATATAAGGGCTGAATAGCTATGTACTCACTCCATCCTTTCTTCTTACACAATTCATTCGCTGACTTAATACGGTTCGCTTCAAGATTGGAAGCTCCCAAATAACGTACCTTTCCCTCTCTCACTAAATCATTAAAAACAGACATAGTTTCCTCTTGAGAGACATTCAAGTCATCATGATGAGCAAAATATAGATCGATATAATCAGTGTTTAGTCTTCTTAATGAGGATTCTACTCCTAATCTAATATTATCTCTACTAAGCCCTCTTTGAACATCTTTCATACTTCCACCTACCTTAGTTGATAAAACTATATTGTGACGCTTTTTAGATTCCTTAAACCATTTACCTATTATTGCTTCAGACTCTCCTCCAACATTACAAGGTGCCCAATGAGAATAGTTATTTGATGTATCAATAAAAGTCAATCCTTTTTCATGAAGTTCATCTAACATCCTCAAAGACTCCTTTTCATTTATTGTCCATCCAAATACATTGCCACCAAAACACAATTCAGGTACTTCTAAGTCACTTTTACCTAATTTTAATCTATCTATCTTTTTATCTTTTTATCTTTTTATCTAACACTTCATTCTTAAAGATAAAACTTTAAAAATCTTAACGCATAAAAAAAGAGCTAATCAAATGATTAGCTCTTTTAAAATATATTATAAAATTCTTATTAGAAGTTATAACGTAATGTTACGTTCCAAGTTCTACCAGCACCTAACATAACCTCATTCTTCTCGCTTACCCCTTTCCAAGTCGCAGCTCCAGGAGTCGCCTCAATATTAGTTCGAGCTGAAGAAATATATGTTGTATCAAATACATTATTAACATTTAAACGCATAGTAACAGAATTTGTTTTCTCTTTACCTACTAATAATCTATAAGATAAACCTGCATCAAATAAGTTAAACGCCGGAAGCTTCATTGAACCTGCTTTTCCTTCTGCATCAGCCTTATCAATCGCTAATGATCCATAGAAATTATCATTGTATCTGTAATTTGCATCAACCTTAAACCCTTTAGCAATCTCATAGTTTGCTCCTAAGTTAAAGATAAGCTGAGGAGCTCCTCCTACTTTAGCTCCATCAATATATAAAGTCTTAGTTTCAAATCCAGATTCTGGTTTTCCTGGAACTTTATAAATTGGCTCATTTGTATCTTCATTATAGAAAGTTCCTGTTACATTAGATGCATATTTCCAATCTCCCCATGAAAAAGATCCAGTAATGTTTAATTTATCAATTGGGTTATATAAGAAGTCCATTTCCATACCTGTATGAATCTGCTCAACCCCAACTAAAGTAGCATAACCATTAACTAAAATATTTTTCCCTTTATCATCTTTTATTCCAGAATCAAATCTTCCTGTTGCTCTAGTTACTCTATCTTTCCATGAAGTTCTGTACAAGTTAAGATTTGCTCTTACTTTATCACTTCTGAAACCATAACCAGCTTCTAATCCAAATATCTTTTCATTTGTAAGATCAGGATTTAATTTATTTGTATTATTCAAATACACTCCATTATTCATAAATGGTTGACGAGAGAAATATCCTGCATTTACAAACACATTATGATTTTCATTAATATTATAGTTTGCACCACCTTTAATACTTCCACCAAAAATGCTTTCCCAAGAAGTTTTTTGCTCCTCTGAATCATTTTTATAATTAAAGTAATCAACTCTTTGCATCCATTGATTAGAGATAGCTCCTTGAACAAATACTGATAAATCATCTTTAGAATACTCAACTTGTCCAAAACCACCTAACCATTTAACATTACCATCATTGTGGTAACCAACTTTTTCTCTATCATTCCATTTCACCCACGGATTCATAGAAGCCTTTGCATCATATGTTTGAGAAACAATATATCCTTCTTTTCCAAAATTCTTATTATTAGTAACTTGGAATCCATCAGCTCCTAATAAATTATCCAACGTTTGGTAGTGATACCCTTTATAAATACGCGCATCTAAACCAAAATCAACATTCCAATTTTCATTTACTTTAGCATTCATATTCATTACCGTACCATACCAGTCATGTGAATTAATACTAGATCTTCTAGCCCATCCACCGTCACCAGCATTTTTGTAATTAGCATCTACGTAATAATTACCATCTGCATTTACTTTATTACTTGTATTGCCCCAATCAGCAATAGCTTCTCCTCTATTCCAAGCAGCGATATCATCAAAACGCATATGTCCATTAACATCTCTAACCTCTGCTGCAAAGTCTCTGTATCCATTTGGTCCTCCACCAATTGTTCCAGTTCCTCCTCCACGTCCCCAAGACGCATAAACAACAGTTCCAAATGTCCATGTATCATTGATATTAAAATCATAGTTCACAGACATAACTGGTTTATTATAATAATTAGATTTGAAATTAAATCTATCACCATTATAGAAACCTGTATCTGGGTTATATCTTTTATTTAATTCACCATTATTGAATTTCTTAATGTTCTCGATCGACATAGAAGTACTACGTTGGTCATGATCTTGCTTAGCTCCGGTAAAAGTAAACTGTACATTATGACGATTATCTTTTGATTTATAACCTAAGCCTAAATAATAATTCACACCTTCAAAAGCTGTTCCTTCTACATATCCATTACCTCTTGTATAGCTCAACAATATAGATGCTGAAAATCCATTTTCTAAAACACCTGTATTATATGAAGCTAATCCTTTAAAATAATTGTTATTTCCAACTCCTGCAGAAATAGAACCTCCTTCTCTTGCATCTGATGTACGTGTTAAAACATTAATTGTTCCTCCAACAGAAGAAATTGCAATTTTTGAAGATCCTAATCCACGTTGAACTTGCATAGCAGAAGTAACATCGGCTAAACCAGCCCAATTTGACCAATACACAGCTCCACCTTCCATATCATTAACAGGCATCCCGTTAATTAATACAGCAACGTTTCTTTGATCAAATCCACGAATATTAATATTTGAATCTCCATAACCTCCACCACCTTTAGCAGCATAAACCGAAGGCGTTGTATTCAAAATCTCAGGAAATTCTTGAGAACCAAGTTTTTCTTGAATTTCTGCAGCTTTAATTGTAGATACTGCAACAGGAGTTTTACGATCTTTTGCTACATCAGCAACACCCATAATAACGATGTCATCTAACATATTCTCATCAGCAGCTAAAACTATTTTTCCTAAATTAGCTTTTTTGTCAGCACCAATTTTAAAAGCAACAGTTTTTGACTGATAACCAATAAAAGAAAGTACAACCTCTCCTTTATCTGAAGAAACATTTAATTCAAAATTACCATCCATATCTGTAGATGTTCCATTTTGTGTTCCTTTAACGATTACTGTTGCCCCTGGCAATCCCGATTGGAACTCACCATCGATTACAACACCAGTAATCTTGTTCTGTGAAAGTGCGGATACTGAGGTAAGAATCATTACCATCATCAGCATCCAGTTCTTCAAGTTTTTCATTTTGTAAGTGTAAGTGATAAAATTAATTTTCGCCACAAATGTACAAAAACATCGATATTCAATGTTACCTTATCATTAAATTTTAACTTGCATTACAATTTAGACTTATTCTACTTTCTATTACTCAAATAAAAATCCAATAAAAACTCAGTAGAACTATCATGTTTACTAATATTTTTGGTTTTTATTTCATTTTGAATATTTTTAGCTAAAACTTTTCCATACTCTACTCCAAACTGATCAAAGCTATAAATATTCCAAATTACACCTTGAACAAAAGTTTTATGCTCATATAAGGCAATTAATGCACCTAAATTTTTAGGCGTTAACTTACTAATCAATAAAGTATTTGAAGGTTTATTACCTGAAAACTCTCTAAAATTACTTAAAAAAATGCTATCATCTGATTCATAAACCTCTCCGGCTTTTCCTTTTAATAACGCCTCACTTTGTCCAAAAAAATTAGACATCAAAATATCGTGACTGGAATCTCCTTCAACAAAAGGATTAACAAAACCAATAAAATCAATTGGAATAACTTTTGTCCCTTGATGAAACAATTGAAAAAATGCATGCTGTGCAGACACTCCAACTTCTCCCCAAATTAAAGTACCTGTTTGATAATTAACAGGAATTCCACTTCTATCTTTATTTTTTCCATTACTTTCCATTATCATCTGTTGAAGATGTGCAGGAAACTTTTCTAACACTTGACTATATGGAACAACTGCTTCTGTTTCGTATCCATAAAAATTATTATACCAAACACTTAAAAGCGCCATTACTACAGGCAAATTACTTTCGAAGTCTGTACTCTGAAAATGAGTATCCATTTCATAAGCTCCTTTTAATAAAGCTTCAAAATTATCATATCCAACTGCTAAAGATACAGACAAACCAACAGCACTCCACAAAGAAAATCTACCACCAACATAATCCCACATTGGGTAAATATTATCTTTATACAGTCCAAACTTTTCAGCTTCTTCGACTGAAGCAGATACACCTATAAAATGTTTATTGAAATCTTTACCAACAAGCTCCCTTTCAATCCAACTTTTAATTCGTTTAGCATTTTCAATTGTTTCTTGAGTTGTAAAGGTTTTAGAAACAATTAAAACTAATGTTGTAGCTGGATTTAGTTGTTTTAAAACGGAATGTAAATAATCATCATCTACATTCGATATATAATGAACACCTAAATTATTTCTATAGTTAACTAATGCATTAACAACCATTTTAGGACCTAAATCAGACCCTCCAATACCAATATTAATGACATCTGTAAACTTCTCTCCAGTCGCTGATAAGTACTCTCCATTTAAAACTTTCTCTGTAAAATCTTTAATTCGCTTACGAGTTCCTTTTATATCTAATAATATATCCTCACCCTCTATTTCAATACTCTTAATATCAGAAAAATTACGTAATGCTGTATGCAACACAGAACGACCTTCCGTTGCATTAATTTTCACTCCGTCAAACATTGCTTTTATTGCATCTTGTAAACCAACTTCTTTGGCAAGTTTGAATAATAAAGACAATGTTTCACTTGTGACTTTATTTTTAGAATAATCTAATAAAAATTCATCCCATTTGATGTTCATATGCTTTGCTCTCTGAGAATCCTTCTCAAAAAGTTTTTGCATTTGAACAAACTCCATATCTCCAAAATGATTTCTCAACTCTTTCCAAGACTGAGTCCCAGACGGATTTATACTTTTTAACATTAGCTTTTTATATTCTTATTCTTCTTTAAACTTCTCACTAATCGTTTTATCTAATTCCGCTTTCAAAGGATTAATATGCTCTTTAAACGCAGGAATACTTTTTTTATCCATTGGCTCTGAATTTGGTAATGCTTGCCCCATAGGATCAACTTGAACCCCATTCTTCCAAAAACGATAGCACACATGCGGTCCAGTTGCTAACCCTGTACTTCCGACTAATCCGATTGTCTGTCCTTGATCAACGTACTGCCCAACCTTAACTAATATCTTTGACATATGTAAATACTGAGTCGAATATGTTCCGTTATGTCGAACCTTCACAAAGTTACCATTTCCTGCGGTATAACCAGCTCTTTCAACAACACCTGATGCTGTTGACATAATTGGTGTTCCCGTTGGAGCAGCGTAATCCGTTCCATTATGAGACTTCCATCTTTTCTGTACAGGATGAAATCTATTTTTAGAGTACTTTGATGTAATTCTAAAGAATTTTAAAGGAGCTTTTAAAAACATACTCTTCATTGGTCTTCCCTCTTCATCATAATAATCAACACCTTTTGCACCATTTCTTTTATATGGAAATGAATACAGATCTTTTCCTCTATATCTAAAATATGCTGCATCAATCTTAGAAATACCAACATAAATAGTATCATTTATATACTTCTCTTCAATGGTTACAGCAAACCTATCTTCTGGCTGCAACTTGAAAAAGTCTATAGACCAAGCAAATATTTGTGACATCTTAGTAGCTAATGATTGATCAACTCCTTCTTTACTAAGACTTAGTGATAAAGAACCGTCTATTGTTGAAGCAACAGTTCGTCTTTTTATGGTTACCGGATAAGTCTTTGTATATGCGTGAATAGTATCTCGCAAATCAATAACTTGATAACCTGAAATATTTGGATGATACACAAAAGCAGCAAGCTTTTCTTTCTCTTTTTTATATTTCACTAATGCATACGGCTGTCCTACACGAATATTTTTAACATTAAACGTGTCTTTTACCTTTGAAACAATATCATGTACTTCAGTAGCATTTAGATTATTATTACCAAAAATCTTTCCTAAGTTATCCCCGCTTCGAATGGTGTCCTCAACTAATACATAGTCTTTCAAATTAAAACCATATAACTCGGCAACTACCTCTTCTGCGTTTTCATCTTCTACTTGTGGTTCAATAGTTGGCTCTTCTGTGTTTTTACACGAAAAAAGGGCTAACGAAACCATTATACTATATATAAATTGCTTCAAAATGTAAATTCTTTACTTCAACTTCTTTTCTAAACTAATCCCCAATTGTCAATTTCTTCTTTTGACCATAATTCTGGAAAAAATATACGTTTTTGATATTGTGGTAACATATACTTCTTCCAATCACTTCCCCCTGTTGCCTCTTGTACTCCTTTTACATCATCATCTAAATATTTTTCAGCAGTATGATAATGCCCTAAAACCCATGTCACATTTATTGTTTTATCTAAATGTCTCATTGCTTCTATCAATTCCTTATCACTACGAGCCTCTTCTGGCAACATTACAAATTTCTGCCATAAATTTGTTTTTTCATAGTCTTTCATGGCTTTAACAAAAATTTCACAATATTTATCTTCAAACGCTTTCAACAAATAAGACTTTTCACCTGTCTGATAATCTTTTCCTGCAGCTTGCCAATATAAATATTCTAACGCTTCTTTCTCTGAAATATTTTCTTTTAGCTTATCGATAAATCGTTTATCGATCAAATTACGCCAATCCGTACAAGCAAACTCTATTAATCGATATTGACTACTTTGAAAACCACTCGCTGGAGCAAGTGTATTACGAAATTGTAAATATTGATCCTTACTCATTCCATCTTTCATAATAGCAAAAGAAGAAGTTAACATGTCAAAATATCTACTTATGCGATTAATTTTCTCTTTAAATAATTCAATCGTTAATTGTTCATCTACACAATTACTAACCTGATTTATCTCCCAAAGAACCATTTTAAACAATAACTCATTAACTTGATGGTACATTATAAACACCATTTCGTCAGGAACAATCGTACGTTGAATCTGTAAACTCAGCAATGCGTCAGTTTGTATATAATCCCAATAAGTTAAAGGTTTAGCGTATTGCATACCTTTAAACTGAGTTTCACTTTTTAAACCTAATTCATCAAACCTGTCTTGTAGTTGTTCAAACAGACTTATAGATATATTCTCTTTCATTATTTCTCAAAATCAAGCTTACTAACTAAGTTTTTGTACTCCTCTAAATCTGCTTTTAATGATCCTACAGCCAAACTTGCTTTTATTCTAATAGGAACTTTATTACTATCTGCAGTTACCCATACTGTCAAGCTTTCCTTTTCTTTAAAAACTCTACCAGCCATAACATATGGCCTAAATTTCAATGTTTTAATTCTGCCAAACTTAGTTTTTAAAATTTCCTCACCAAGATATTTCAACTTAAAACGAAAAACCTCACCGTCAAAAAACATATCAATTTCAACAGATTCTCCTTGTTTCATAGTGTTTAAACTAGGATACTTTCTCAAGTAATAAAAAGCAGAAACGATATCTTGAACATCTTTTACAACAGTAAATTCCTTTTTAGTTTGCTTTTCTTTGTCATGAACTAAGACCTTCATTGTTTTGTAATTAAAGACTCCATCTTGATCTTTTGTATAGCCTCCTTCATCAATTTTTCTAATAAAACGATGAGGAATAACATTCTTCTTTTCAAAATAGCTTTCATAATTATCATATACTTTAAAGAAAGCTTTAGGCACACCTGTTGTATATCCAATGCCTTTTGCATGGTATATGGGTATTCCATTGTAAACTGTGTCTGTTAATTTCAGAGTAGCTATCCCAGCATTAAATATACCATAACTAATGCGAAATTTTAAATATTCACCAGTATCAAATGCCTTTGGCAATGTCTGTGCAAATAAACAACTTGTACTTATAAGAAAAGCAACAAGTAAGAAGAGACGTTTTTTCATATTGGTCATATTTTATTCAAAAATAGCAAACAAAAAAACCCAGCCAAAGAAATGACTGAGTTTTTATGCTATTAACCAACCAAAAAACTATAAATTATGAAAAATTTATTACACTCAAATAAAGCTTATGACGACCTTATTTTTGCGAGTGCAAATGTATAGCTTTTTTTTAATTAAAACTACATTCTTTATTTTTTAACTAATCATTAACCTTATAGACTTATTTGTCGGTCTTTTTAATATTTAATTAACTGAATTCTAAAGTGTTCCTCTTTTTTCTTGCTCGCGTTCAATAGATTCAAACAAAGCTTTAAAATTTCCTGCTCCAAATCCACGAGCCCCCATTCGTTGAATAATTTCAAAAAATAAAGTTGGCCTATCCTCTACTGGCTTAGTAAAAATCTGTAATAAATATCCTTCTTCGTCAGCATCAATCATAATACCTAACTTTTGAAGTTCTTTAATATCTTCTTTCATCATATCCATATGAGAACCTAAACGTCGAGGAATATCATCATAATAAGCTTGTGGTGGGGCAGATAAAAACTCAACACCTCTACTTTTCATTAACCCAACTGTACTTATAATATCATCAGTAGCTACAGCAATATGTTGTACTCCTGGTCCATTGTAAAAATCTAAATACTCTTCTACTTGAGACTTTTTCTTTCCTTCTGCAGGTTCGTTAATAGGAAACTTAATACGACCATTACCATTAGACATAACCTTACTCATCAACGCAGAATACTCTGTATTAATTTGTTTATCATCAAAAGACAAGAAATTCACAAAGCCCATTACATTTTCATACCAGTTAACCCACATATTCATTTCATTCCATCCCACATTACCAACCATATGATCAACATATTTCAATCCAACTGGAGTTGGATTATACTCACTCTCCCATTTTACAAATCCAGGCAAGAATATTCCATCATAATTTTTTCGTTCAACAAACATATGCACAGTTTCGCCATAAGTGTAAATACCAGCACGAACAGATTCTCCAAATTCATCTTTTTCCACTATCGGTTCCATATAAGACTTTGCACCTCTATTCATTGTCTCTTCATAGGCTTTACGAGCATCTTCTACCCATAACGCAACAACTTTCACTCCATCACCATGTTTAACAATATGATTATTTAACTCTGACTCTGCAGTCAAAGGAGTTGTCAATACAATTCTAATTTTATCCTGTACTAAAACATAAGAAGCACGGTCTCTAACACCTGTTTCTAACCCCGCATAAGCCAACGATTGAAATCCAAAGGCTGTTTTATAGAAATGTGCAGCTTGTTTAGCATTTCCTACAATAAACTCTACATAATCTGTCCCTAAAAGAGGTAGGAAATCTTGTGCCCCTTCAAATATCTTTTCTAAGCCAAACTCTACTGATTTAACTTCTTTGCTCATAATTTATAGTTTAATAGTTGTTGTGTTCTAAATTTCTGGATCTAACCAAGATTGATAATATTGTTCATCAGCAATTTCCATTGCCTCTTCTGTTAACATTAATGGTTTAAAAGTATCTACCATTACAGCTAATTCTTCTGTACTCTTTTTGCCTATAGAGCGTTCTGCTGCACCCGGATGAGGACCATGTGGAATACCAGCAGGATGCAAAGAAATATGTCCTGCTTCAATATCATTTCTACTCATAAAATCCCCATCTACATAGTATAAAACCTCATCACTATCTATATTGCTATGATTATATGGTGCAGGGATTGCATCTGGATGATAATCATATAAACGAGGAACAAATGAACAAATTACAAATGCATCTGTCTCAAATGTTTGATGAACAGGAGGTGGTTGGTGAACTCTCCCTGTAATAGGTTCAAAATCGTGAATAGAAAACGCATAAGGATAATTATAACCATCATAGCCGACTACATCAAAAGGGTGTGTAGCATAAACCATATCGAATATTTCGTCTTGCTTTCTTACCTTGATCAAAAAGTCCCCTTTTTCATCGTAAGTTTCTAAATGACTTGGTCTTCTTATATCTCGCTCACAAAATGGAGAATGCTCTAAAAGTTGACCAAACCAATTTCTATAACGTTTTGGAGTATAAATTGGTCGCCTTGACTCAACGATAAACAATCTGTTATCTTCAGTGTCAAAATCAATTTTATAAATAACACCACGTGGGATTAAAAGATAGTCCCCGTATTTGAAAGTTAAATTTCCAAGCATCGTGCGCAAGGTTCCTGTACCACGATGAATAAAAATCAATTCATCAGAATCTGTGTTTTTATAAAAATATTCATTAGTAGATTTCAAAGGCGCTGACAATACAATAGTACAATCACTATTGGTTAAAACAGCCTTTCTACTTTTTAAAAAGTCCTCCTCTGGTTTTACCTGAAATCCTTTTAATCGATAAGATTGAATATTATTAGCTTTCGCTATTTTTGGAGCAACACTATATTGTCCTAAAATCTTTTTAACCTGAGTTGGTCTGTGTTCATGATACATATTAGTTGACATTCCGTCAAATCCAATAGTCCCAAACAACTGTTCATAATACAACTCTCCATTTGGTTTTCTAAAAATAGTATGTCGCTTAGGAGGTATCTCTCCTAACTGATGATATAATGGCATAATTACTAAATATTTTTGGTTGGTAAATAAAATATCGTAAGTATGCTACCTCATTCTGGATCTCTCTTAATAAGGTACTTTAATAAAGCTAATAAGCCGTCCCATTGTGTTTTCATAATAACACAAATATCGACATTAAAATGAATTATGCAATTTTTAATCTAAATTTATTTCGCATATACACAACAAACACCTTTTAATACAATCATATTCTTAAAACCAGAAACCAACTGAAAAGACCGAATATGTTTTTCCTGTATCTGGCGAATAAGTAAACTTAGCTTCAATTGGACCAATGATCGTTTGCATTCCATATCCTACAGCATAACCCGTATACCTTGTTTTAGTAAACCAATCTCCACTATTAAATATATCATCTCCTGCATTCGCATAGTTTGCCGAAATATTAATATGGTGCTTTTTAAAGATTTCATAGTCAAATTGAACGGACCCCATTATATATGAATCACCTCCAATACCCAATAAATCATAACCATAAAAAGGAACAATATTATCTCTATCAGCAAATCCATACCCTCCTAAAAAATAACCAAAACCTATCGTTGGTAAAGTTCCTATAACTGCACCAAGTTTTGATTTCAAGTCAACTGAAAGTTTATTTGTAATACGCGCGGCATATCCTATTTGTCCTGTGATAGAAGAAAAGTTTTCAAAATTCCCTAAATAATCACTTGAGTAGAAATAGTTTTTATACTCCCCTTTAAATAAGAACCCCCTTCTTGGAAAGTACTTATTGTCATAAGTATCAACAACAATATTAGCAAATCCACCTAAATAATGACTACGGTCAAATCTTGAATCTGCTGTATTTAAAGTTTTACTTCGGATATCAAAAAAATGATGTTCAACTCCTATACTCAGTAAATATTTTTGTTGGTAAAAAGTTTGAAAATATAACCTATTCTCTAAATCTGCATAATTAATTCCAAACATTGAAGGAGGATTTTCCATTTCAACAACACCTCCTGCTTCTAACAACATATTATAAGGCAAATCCCTCTTAAACTGATTGAATTTAGAATTAAATCCTACACTCCAATAAAATCCATTATCAACAAAATAATTAAAATTATAACGCATATTATCACCTAAACCAACATCTAAAGAGGCAACATCACTCTTAGTAAAAAGATTCTTTTGTGTCACATTTACTAATGCTGCTGATTTATACAAAGCATCATAGTGAATACCCAGTTTTAAAAAGCGTTGAACAGGATTTTCTACTAATTCCATATCTAATGAATCCTCATCTCCATCCTTATTAAATACATATGAAATACTACTAAAGTTCTCAGTCCCATTTAATTGTGTTATACCTTTACTTAATTGGTCAAAACTAATTTTAGAATGAGGTTTAAAACCTAATTTACCATAAACATAACGTCTTGTGTATTTCTCCAGACCATTAATATTAATATCTGAAACCTGAATAGAATCTGTATACTTTGGTACATATTGTTCTTTTAAAACATTAGGATTTCCTCCTACCGTCTTTAATTCGTCAATTACTTTATTTGCAGCTTCTACTCCTTTATCAATTATAGCACGTCCTTCATCAAAAGATACCACTGTATATCCAACAATATCAGGTTTAATATAAATATCGGTATGCGGCTGCTTTCCTTTCATTTGATTAATCGTAGAATAATTTGAAATCTGCAACAATAAATCTGGAGCTCCTTCAATTTCGTCCATACTCTTCAATCCATCTTGAACATCAACTCCAATAATAATATCAGCTCCCATCTTACGCAATTCTTCTAAAGGATAATTATTAACAACTCCTCCATCTATTAAGTTGTGTCCATCGATCAACACAGGAGCAAACAAAGAAGGAAAGGCTCCACTTGCTAAAATTGCTTGAGGCAAATACCCTTTATCTAAAACAATACCTTCTCCTGTTTCTAAATCTGTAGCAATACATAAAAATGGCGTGTTTAACTTGCTAAAATCACGAACATCTCTAACATGAGCTAATAACTGATTCATCA
Source organism: Myroides phaeus (assembly GCF_900099675.1). Lineage (GTDB taxonomy): Bacteria > Bacteroidota > Bacteroidia > Flavobacteriales > Flavobacteriaceae > Flavobacterium > Flavobacterium phaeum. The sequence goes on along the minus strand of NZ_FNDQ01000035.1, from coordinate 4,091 downwards.
AATTATAATTATACATTCCTCTTGATAATGCTTTAGGAAAACCTATTTTAAATTTATCAAAAGGTAATGTCAATGCATAAATTTCATCGTTTTTTTTCTCATAGAAAGATTTAGATAAACGAGGTATATAATCTCTAATTAACGCAGAAACATCTATACTACTGAAAATAGAATCTAATTCAGAAGCAGTATAACCAGAAGCATATAATCCACCAACTATTGCTCCCATACTCGTTCCAGCAATATAATCAACCTTTACTCCTTGCTCTTCTAAAACTTTTAATACTCCAATATGTGCTAATCCTTTAGCTCCTCCTCCACTCATCACCAAACCAACTTTTGGTCTTTTCTCTTCTTGAGATTGACCATAAATCACTGTATTTGCAACGATACTAACTAATATTAAAAGTATTAACTTACGCATGATTCTCAATTATTTAAATATCCCTCTAATGTAACTTAAAAAACTCAAAAACAATCTTGCCTTTTGATTTTCCTATAACTTTTTCTAATTCTTCTATACTTGCTTCTTTAATGCGTTTCACAGATTTGAAATGATTAAATAAACTTGTTTTTGTTTTCTCACCTATCCCTTTAATGTTATCTAATTCACTTGTAATAGCATTCTTACTACGTTGATTTCTATGAAATGTCAATCCAAATCTATGTGCTTCATCTCTTAAATGAATTATTACCTTCATTGTTTCTGAACGCTTATCTAAATATAAAGGAAAACTATCTCCTGGATAAAAAATCTCTTCTAAACGTTCGGCTAAACTTATTATTGGGACTTTACCTCTCAAACCTAAACTTTCTAAACTTTTTAAAGCTACACCTAATTGTCCTTTTCCTCCATCTATTACAATCAAATCAGGCAAAGGCTGTTTCTCTTCTAAAACTCGCTTATATCTTCGATAAACAATTTCCTCCATCGAATCATAGTCATTAGGTCCTTCAACAGTTTTTACATTAAAATGGCGATAATCCTTCTTATTTGGCTTACCATCTTTAAAAACAACACAAGCAGCAACCGGATTAGTCCCTTGTATATTCGAGTTATCAAAACACTCTATATGTCGGGGTTCTTTATGCAATCGCAAATCTTTCTTCATTTGTTGCATTATTCGGTTCACGTGTCTTTCTGGGTCAACAATCTTAATCTGCTTCATTAAATCCACACGATAAAATTTAGCATTTCTCTCTGATAATTCTAATATACGCTTCTTATCACCTAATTTAGGCACTGTAACATGAATACCCTCTGCTACTTCAACATCAAATGGTACAATAACCTCCTTAGATGTCAAATTAAATCGTTCTCTCAATTCAGTAATTGCTAATTCTAATAACTCTACATCCGTTTCATCCAATTTCTTTTTGACTTCCATAGTATGTGAACGAATAATTGAACCATAGGATACTTGCAAAAAATTTATATAGGCAGCTGATTCATCAGAAATTATAGAGAAAACATCTATATTACTAATCTTAGGATTGATAATAGTTGATTTTGCTTGGTAATTCTCAAGTAAATCTACTTTCTCTTTTACTTTTTGAGCCTCTTCATATTTCATATCTGAAGCTAATTCCATCATATAATCTTTAAACCCTCTCAAACTTTCTTTGAAATTACCTTTCAGAATATCCCTAATATCTTTTATTTTCTTATCATATTGTATATCGCTTTCATGCTCTTGACATGGCCCTGCACAATTACCTATGTGATATTCTAAACAAACTTTAAACTTACCTGATCGAACATTTGTACTTGATAAGTCATAGTTACACGTTCTTAATGGATATAATTCTTTTATTAGTTCTAAAAGCGTATGGACTGTTTTTATGTTAGTATAAGGTCCAAAATACTCCGAACCATCCTTAATCATTCTACGTGTCATAAAAACTCGTGGAAATGGCTCTCTCTTAATGCAAATCCAAGGATATGACTTATCATCTTTTAAAAGAACATTATACCTCGGCTGTAAACGCTTAATTAAATTATTCTCTAACAATAATGCGTCTGTTTCTGTAGGAACAACAATATGCTTTATCGTTTCTATTTTTTTAACCAATACATTTGTCTTTGCATTATCGTGAACTTTATTAAAATAAGAGCTTACCCTCTTTTTTAAATTTTTAGCCTTTCCCACATATAAGATCTTATCTTCCTTATCAAAATATTGGTAAACCCCAGGTTGATCAGGTAGTGTTTGTATTTGTAACGCTAAAGAGGATTTTATTGGCATTGGATATGACTTTTAATTTGATAACAAAAATAACATTATTTTATCGCTATGCCATCCATTATACAGACCAACTATTTGACCTTCCATAGCTTCAAATATTTTTTAAATAAAAACTACTTTTTCCTATCTTCACATTTCAAAAAAAAGCTATGACTATACTTGACGAAACTATTTTACCCGGAGAAACAAAAACACTTAATTTAGAAATTGCTCGGTTACACACAGCTACTAAACTTAAGATACCTGTAATTGTTTCAAGAGCCAAAGAAGATGGTCCTACAGTTTTATTATCAGCAGGTCTTCACGGAGATGAAATTAATGGTGTAGATATTGTTAGACAAATTGTTCATTCTAAAATTAACATTCCTAAAAAAGGAACTATTATTTGTATACCTGTTATCAACATATTTGGTTTTATTAACAAGTCAAGAGAGTTTCCTGATGGAAGAGATATGAATAGGGTTTTCCCAGGAAGTAAAAATGGCTCACTTGCTGGTAGATTTGCGTATCATTTAATTCAGTATATTCTTCCTCATGTTGATTATGCTATTGATTTCCATGCTGGTGGTCAAAGTAGATTTAATGCACCTCAATTACGCATAACCCCAGACAATAAGGAATTAGAAGAGTTAGCTACGATTTTTAACCCTCCTTTTTTACTGTACTCAAACCAAATATCTGGTTCTTTTAGAAATGCTTGTGCCAAAAAAGGCATAAAAATGCTACTATTTGAAGGAGGCAAATCATTGGATATAAATAGTGATGTTTCTACTATGGGAGTAGAAGGAACAAAACGATTCTTAAAAGCATTTGATATGCTTCGAGAGAACTTCCTTATTGAAAAAGTGACAGAAAAAATGACTGTTATTACAAATTCTGTTTGGGTACGTGCCAAAAAATCGGGGCTTTTACACGATCAAGTGAAAATTGGTACTTTCGTAGAAAAAGGTCAAGTATTAGCTGAAATATCTGATCCTTATGGAAACGAAAACACTCTTATTAAAGCTCCTAATAAAGGATATGTAATAAATGTTAATGATGCACCTATTGTTTACCAAGGAGATGCTGTTTTTCACATTTCTAAAAACGTAAAATAATGAATAAAGAAGAACTAAGAATTAAATACAAAGCGCTACGCGATGACTTATCAAGTGATGAAATAGAAGACTTAAGCTTGGATATCGCCAACCGAGCACTACAATTACCGATTTGGAACAAAAGTAATTACCATCTTTTTTTGAGTATCACAGATAAAAAAGAAATTAATACTGAGTACCTACTACAAATATTAGCTGGAAAAGACAAAAATGTGATCTTGTCAAAATCCAATTTTAAAGAAGGAACCTTAACGAACTTCTTATTGACTGATAATACTACAATCAAAGTAAACTCTTATGGCATTCCTGAACCTGTTGATGGAATACAAGTACCAGAGCAGCAAATAGACGTAGTTTTTATTCCTCTTTTAGCTTTTGACAAACAAGGAAATCGAATTGGATATGGAAAAGGCTTCTATGATCGTTTTCTAGAGAAATGTAATCCTAATATTCTCAAAATTGGATTAAGTTTTTTTGAACCTGAAGATTACATTAGCGATATACATTCAAACGATATTCCTTTAAATTTCTGCATTACTCCAGATACAACTTATACTTTTTAAAAAGCTATATTCTAACGTTCTGCTCCTGAAAAACACATAATTTATTATTACTCACTTTCAGCAGTCCTACATTCTAAAAGAGAATAACTATGACTAGTCCTAAAATAGATTGACAAGTTTTTAAACAATACATCCAGAGGGATTTTCTCTCTGGATTTTTTTATGCACATAATTTGGAGTGAGCA
>NZ_FNDQ01000041.1 GCF_900099675.1 Myroides phaeus | reverse complement strand
ATGGTACTGCTAAGCAGTGGGAGAGTATGACGCCGCCTTTCTTTTGAATCCCCAATCTCTATGAGGTTGGGGATTTTTTTTGCTCTAAACTGAAGGAGTTTAAATTATTGTATATGCTAATGCTTTCTTTTTTAGGTATACTTTATGTTATATATGTAGCTGTATATAATTTGGTTTGTGGTTTGTTTTGTAGTATATAATTCTTTTTTAAAATAGTTGTACCGAATATAATTCTTTTGTTATCTTTGCACTCGCAAAATATAGATGATGGAGTATAAATTAGATGAAATAGACTTAAAGATCTTGCGTATGATGCAGGATAATGCGAGAATTAATAATTCTGAATTAGCAAAGGAAGTTGGAATGGCTCCCTCTGCAATTCTTGAAAGAGTTAAAAAATTGGAGCAAAAAGAAGTCTTACTTGAGTTTAATGCAAGAGTTAATCCCAAAGCTATTAATCAAAAGATGCTTTCGTTTATTTTTATAAAAGTAGATGAGATAATTGGAGATGAAGAAACAGGAAAGCTTTTAGCGGAAATACCAGAAGTTTTGGAAGTACACGATATTGCAGGTGATGATGGCTATATGATTAAAGTCCGTACTTCAGATTCACTTGCTTTAGTTCACCTGATGCGTAATTCTTTGTCTAAGATTCAAGGGATAATATCGACAAGGACTATAATTGTGTTACAAACAGTTAAAGAAGATAATAAATTAATAATACCAGAAATTTTAGATTAGTTATGGGAGCAGTTGCTACAAATGGTACAAGTAAAGGAACAGTGATATTTGCTTATCTTGTAGTTTATTTTGTTTGGGGATCTACTTTTTTCTTTATTCACAAAGCATTAAGTGATTTCACACCTTTCGTTTTAGGATCGTTACGTTTTTTCGCAGCAAGCATGATTTTATTGACTTACTGCAAGATGCGTGGGTATAAGCTGTTTAATAAGAAAGTGGTTAAACAGGCTTGTATTACTGGGTTCTTATTGTTGTTTATTGACATGGGAGCATTGATTTGGGCAGAACAACACGTCTCAAGTGGTATTGCTGCTATTATGGCTGCCGCTGCCGCTTTATGGTTTATTATTTTAGATAAACCTCAGTGGAAGAATAACTTTTCTAGTATTCCAATTGTATTAGGATTGATAATGGGATTTATAGGCGTAATAATGTTGTTCGCTGAGCAAATTACTATTGCAAGTGATGAGTCTCAGAAGTTATTGAATATCTTCTGTATGGTTTTACTAATCATAGGATCTATTGCTTGGACTATCGGTTCGTTGTATTCAAAATATTCAAAGGACAAGAATGATGATCAAGGTGAGGATTTACACGTTATGGTTAAGACTTCTTGGCAAATGATTACAGCTGGTGTATTGTTTGCTCTTGTAGCAACGTTAAATGGTGAGTTTGCTGCGTTTGATCCAGGTGATGTATCTACAGGTGGTTGGTTCTCGTTAGCATATTTGATCACATTTGGTTCTATTTTAGCTTTTGGTTCATATATTTGGTTAATTCAAAATAGACCAGTTACTGAAGTTAGTACATATGCTTATGTAAATCCAGTTGTAGCAGTAGCATTAAGTTACTTTTTTACAGATGATATTATTACAAGTTTACAAGTAGGCGGATTAGGAGTTGTGTTAGTAAGCGTTGCTTTAATGAATTGGGATTTATACAAAGGCAGTAAGATTTTTAAAAGTTTTAAAAAGAAATCTGCTTCTCAAAAAAAAGACAATGAACAATTGAATATTAGTAATTGATAGTATTTATAAAAAAATGCCTTTGGAAAAACCAAAGGCATTTTTTATTTAAAGCTTTTATATTGAGTTGTTTGAATTGTAAAAATAAAATAATTGTTTTGGTAGGTAATTTAATTGTATTACTTTTGCACAGCTTTTAGATCAACATGGTTTCCTAATAGCAATTATAAAATAATATTTAAACCCTTCTGTTTTTAATAATTGATTTATAGAGACTTATAATAAAAACAGAATACAAATTTTATCAGATATGTCTGAAAACATTAAAACACAAGAAGAATTTTTAAAAGATTTTAACTGGGATAACTACGAAAACGGTATTGATGCTGTTGATGAGAACCAATTAAAAGAGTTTGAAAACTTAGTAGACAAAACGTTTATCTCTACAGATGACGAAGAAGTAGTAGAAGGAGTTGTTGTAAGAATTACTGACAGAGATGCGATTGTTGATATCAACGCTAAATCTGAAGGTGTTATTTCATTAAATGAATTCCGTTACAATCCAAACTTAAAAGTTGGTGATAAAGTTGAAGTATTAATTGACGTTAGAGAAGATAAATACGGACAATTAGTTTTATCTCACAGAAAAGCTCGTACTATCAAAGCTTGGGATAGAGTTATTGCTGCTCATGAGACAGGAGAAATCGTTAATGGTTTCGTAAAATGTAGAACTAAAGGTGGTATGATCGTTGACGTATTCGGAATCGAAGCATTCTTACCAGGTTCTCAAATTGACGTTAAACCAATCCGTGATTACGATCAATACGTGAACAAAACAATGGAATTCAAAGTAGTTAAAATTAACCACGAGTTCAAAAACGTTGTTGTTTCTCACAAAGCTCTTATTGAAGCTGATATCGAAATCCAGAAAAAAGAGATTATCGGTCAATTACAAAAAGGTCAAGTGTTAGAAGGTGTTGTTAAAAACATTACTTCTTACGGTGTATTCATTGACTTAGGAGGTGTTGACGGATTAATCCACATTACTGACTTATCTTGGTCAAGAATCAACCACCCAAGTGAAGTATTAGAATTAGACCAAAAATTGAATGTTGTAATCTTAGACTTTGATGACGAGAAAACAAGAATTCAATTAGGTTTAAAACAACTTTTCGCTCATCCATGGGATGCTTTAGATTCTAACTTAAACGTAGGAGATAAAGTTAAAGGTAAAGTAGTTGTTTTAGCTGACTACGGTGCTTTCATCGAAGTTGCTGAAGGAGTTGAAGGTTTAATCCACGTTTCTGAAATGTCTTGGTCTACTCACTTAAGATCAGCTCAAGATTTCGTAAAAGTTGGAGACGAGGTAGAGGCAGTTATTTTAACTCTTGATAGAGAAGAAAGAAAAATGTCTTTAGGTATCAAACAATTATCTCAAGATCCTTGGACTGATATCACTTCTAAATACCCTGTAGGTTCTAAACATACTGGTATCGTTCGTAACTTTACAAACTTTGGTGTTTTCGTAGAATTAGAAGAAGGAATTGATGGATTAATTTACATCTCTGACTTATCTTGGACTAAGAAAATCAAACACCCATCTGAATTTGTAAACGTTGGAGACAAATTAGAAGTTGTTGTATTAGAATTAGACGTTGAAGGTCGTAAATTATCTTTAGGACACAAACAAACTACAGCTAACCCATGGGATAAATACGAACAAGCTTATGCTGTTGGTACTGTTCACACAGGTGAAATCTCTGAATTAGTAGACAAAGGTGCTACTGTAGTATTCGAAGATGACGTTGTAGCTTTCATCCCAACTCGTCACTTAGAAAAAGAAGACGGTAAAAAGTTGAAAAAAGGTGAAACTGCTGAATTCAAAATTATTGAGTTCAACAAAGAATTCAAAAGAGTTGTAGCTTCTCATACATCTATTTTCCGTGAGGAAGAAGAGAAAAATGTAAAAACAGCTGAAACAGTTTCTGCTTCTGCTGAGAAAACTACATTAGGAGATATCGACGCTCTTGCTGAGTTAAAAGAAAGAATGGAGAAAGGAAACTAATTCCTAGTCTTTTATAATATTTCTTAAGCCCCAACATTTGTTGGGGCTTTTTTTATGCTTTTTTGATATTGCCTATTTAATTCCATGTACAACCATGTAGTTTCTTACTTCTATATACTTCATTTCTTGTTAATGGTTTAACTGTTATAATAGCTACATAAAAGTGTATTTTAACCTATGGTAAATAGTTTTACTAAGGTTAATAGAAATCTTTATTTCCCAGTATTTTTTTCTGTGATAACCAATATTTTCCTTTAATAATGGTGATGTTTTATTATTACTTTTAGATTATAGGTTGTGTTTATAATAACTCGATATTTTATTTATTCACATATAAGATGATTGTAGGTGAAACTGTCTTTATTCCTGTAAATAGTGTGAAGTATATGATAAGATTTATATGAATGTAGTTTGCTTTTTAATATCTTTAGTACAAAATTAAATGTTTACAAATGGGTTGGTTTACTAATCGCAGTAAAAGTTGGGAGTTTAAAAGCTCATTAGTTTTATTAGGAGTTGTCGGAGGAGTGAGTTTTTTAAGTTTAGGATTACTCACACCAATTGCTGTAGCTGTATTTGGAGCTATCGTTAAAGTAAGTAAGTGGACTAAAACCACATTATTTATATCATTAATCTACTTATTATTTTTGGTCATTTCTTTATTTGCTTATATGGCAAATCAAGGCTTTACAACTATTCTTACATTAAATTTTATCAGTTTCTATATCTATGTAGCTTATATGTCTTTGTATTTAGGAGAGTATTTGCAACGCTTAGATTTAAAAGACTATATCAATTTAGAGAAGGATAAAGAATATAGCTATTTTTCGATAATGAATCAACTTGTAAATGTAGAAGAGAATATATCACGTAAAGATTTATTTATAAACAATCTCACAAATCTTAAAAAGAATATAACTAATATTTCTATGCAGGATGATGTAGACGAATTAATACGTTTAGTAAATATTATTGTTGAAACAGATCCATCCAAGAGTGATTTGTTTTTTGAAAGACACGCGTCGACAATTGAAAATGCTTTACAACAATATATAACACTTGATAAAGATTATTTGCAAAATACAGAAGTTAAAGAAGCAAAGGAGAAGTTGGAACAATTGATTAGTTCTGCTCGATTAGCATTTGAAAATGAATTGTCAAAAATGTTTGAAATGCAAATATTAGAGGTAGATGCTGAAGCAGAAGTATATTTATCTATATTAAAAGGAAGAGGATTGTTATAATGGGAGTATTTACAGAGAAATCAAAGAATTGGGAAGTTAAGACTGGTTGGCTAAGTATTCTGGCTATAGCTTTTCCATTTATTCTTCCACCAGGTGCTATGTTCTATATGGCAATTGTAGGACGTATTCGTAATTTGATATATGGGGGATTAGTTTGGAGTGCCTTATACGTAAGTGTTTATTTTATGTACCTCACTTTTGGAGAACTATTTTTGGTTAAGGTTATTTCATTTTTGGTTATGTTAAGTGGGGCTGTTGTTGTAGGTATGCATTATAAAAGTTTTTTGCAGCGCGTTGATTTACGCTCAATTATTAATGTGAGATGGGGTGTAGAATATGATTATGTTGAATTTATGCGTCGTAAACGTATATCTGAAGTGTTGTCTGTTAGTGATTTTGTCATTAGTTTAGACCGTTGGAAAAATGTGCTTACAAATGACGAAGTAAAAGGAAATATTGCTTTAATGATTTCAATGACTAAATCAATTACTAAAAACAATAAGAACATAAGTAATTTATTTTTGGAACGTCACGCTTATTCAATAGAAAATATATTGCAACAATACCATCAATTGGAATTGTCTAAATTAGATAATGATACTGTAAAGCAAGCCGAATTAAAGCTTCGATCTACTATAGCTCAAGCTACCAAAGCATTTGAAAACGAATTAATGAATCAGATGAAATTTCAAAATATAGAAATGGAATCAGAGTCAGAAGTATATGTACAAGATTTAAAAAATAGAGGACTATTATAAAAAAAAGAAATATGGAAAAGGATATTCAACAATTAAGAGATGAAAGAGCATTAGCTCCTGAGGTTTCAGTGGATTTTAGTCCACAAGAATTAAAGCAAATTGAATCCTATAAAGGAAGCATTGATTTGTCAAATACAACTCAAGTTATTCAATATGGTGCGGCAAGTCAGCTAAAAGCAAGTGCATTTGCTACTGAAATATTGAAACAAGTACAGACAAAAGATTTAGGTGAAACAACAGACATCCTTGTTGGTTTAAAAGAAGATGTTAAGTCATTTGAGGGTATTGCGAATAAAAAGAGTCTATTTCCATTCTTTGATACATTGAAAAAGAAAATAGCAAGGTTACAAACGCAGTATTCTAAAGTAGAAGATAATATTAATGCAGTTGAAGTGCAGTTAGAGCGTCATTATAAGATAATGATGAAAGACGTTGCAATGTTTGACAAGCTATTTGATGAGAACAAGAATTACTTTAAAGAATTGTCACTTTATATTGCTGCAGGTGATGAAAAGCTACACGAATTAAATACAATTGAATTGCCAAGATTAAAAGCTGAAGCTGAAGAGGCTAATGATCCTGGTAAAATACAAGCATTTAAAGATTTTGAACAACAAGTAGTTCGCTTTGAAAGAAAGGTTCACGATCTAAAATTAACGAGAATGGTTATTTTACAATCATCACCTCAAATCAGAATGGTACAAAACAATAGTTTGATGTTGATGGAAAAATTACAGTCAAGTATTGTAAATACATTGCCATTATGGAAAAATCAAATGGTATTAACATTAGGCTTAGCTCGTTCTCAACAAGCATTAGGAGCGCAACAAGCAGTAAATGATGCTACAAATCAGTTATTGACTAAGAATAGTGAGATGTTAAAAGATTCAACGATTAAGATCGCAAAAGAAACCGAACGTGGAATAGTAGATATAGAAACAATTCGTAAAGTTAATTCAGATATCATTACTACAATTGATGAAATTGTTCGTATCCAAGCAGAAGGACGTGAGAAAAGACGTGCTGTTGAAATTGAGTTAAAAGATTCTGAAAATGATCTAAAGAAACATTTGCTAAGTAACAATAATTCAGTTAAGTAGCTAAAAAGTAAGTAAGATAAATTTAAGGTTAGTAGCAATGCTAACCTTTTTTTGTTTACTATGGTTTGATTTTTGTAAAGTAGTTCATAGTTAATTACTTAACGAATAATATTTTACATAAATCTTGAGAAATGAAGATAGCAACTATCGGTATAACAGAATGTTCAGTAATTGTAATTGGACTATTATTATTAGCTATTTATTTGGGCTATGGATTAATTCATTTAGTTATGAATTTACGTATAGTTGGAAGAGAATCAAGAGTATGGTTACTTATGATGTTTTTATTGCCACTAATAACGCCAGCAGTATATTTTAAATTACACGCAAATGACTCACTGCCTATATTTAAAAAGTAATGAATAGAGTAATTAAAAAAGCTACCCATTGGACTGACCCCAAAAAGTTGGACGAAGTTATGCAATCTTTTTAATATAATGAGCTCGGTATTCTACCGGGCTCATTCCATTTAAATTAATGCGA
>NZ_FNDQ01000033.1 GCF_900099675.1 Myroides phaeus | reverse complement strand
TGCTCACTCCAAATTATGTGCATAAAAAAATCCAGAGAGAAAATCCCTCTGGATGTATTGTTTAAAAACTTGTCAATCTATTTTAGGACTAGTCACTGTTCGTTTTACAAATAAAAATACCTTATTTTTGTCTACTCGAAATTTAAAATTATACTTATGAAAGCATATGTTTTTCCAGGTCAAGGAGCTCAATTCACAGGAATGGGTAAAGACTTATATGAAAGTTCTGAACTTGCTAAAGAGATGTTTGAAAAAGCAAACGATATCCTTGGTTTTAGAATCACAGATATTATGTTTGAAGGAACAGCTGAACAACTAAAAGAAACGAAAGTTACTCAACCTGCTGTATTCTTGCATTCAGTTATATTAGCTAAAACTTTAGCAGATTTCAAACCAGAAATGGTAGCTGGTCATTCATTAGGAGAATTCTCTGCTTTAGTTGCCAATGGTACATTAGCTTTTGAAGATGCATTAAGATTAGTTTCTCAAAGAGCTATGGCAATGCAAAAAGCTTGTGAAATCACTCCTTCAACTATGGCTGCTGTATTAGGATTAGAAGATGCTATCGTAGAAAAAGTTTGTTCTGAAGTTGATGGTGTTGTAGTTGCTGCAAATTACAACTGCCCTGGTCAATTAGTTATTTCAGGAGAGTTCTCAGCTGTTGAAAAAGCGTGTGAATTACTAAAAGAAGCTGGTGCTAAAAGAGCACTATTACTTCCTGTTGGAGGAGCATTCCACTCTCCAATGATGGAACCTGCAAGAGAAGAATTAGCTGCTGCTATTGAAGCAACTACTTTCCACACTCCTACTTGCCCAGTTTACCAAAACGTTACTGCAAGTGCTGTTAACAATCCAGAAGAAATTAAAAAGAACTTAATTCTTCAATTAACTGCTCCTGTAAGATGGACTCAATCAGTACAACAAATGGTTGCTGATGGTGCTACTTTATTTACAGAAGTTGGTCCAGGAAAAGTATTAGTTGGTTTAATTAAAAAAATCAATAAAGAAGCAGAAACTCATTCTGCTTAAGTTGTTTTGACAATAACAAGACTATTATAACAATATAAAAATCCTTGGTTGAAACACACCAGGGATTTTTTTATAATCTCCTTTTAAACGTGCAAAAACTTTCAATTCAAGAATGGATTCTGATATTTACATTAGTTAGTCTAACAGCATTAGGCCCATTAGCTATTGATATGTACTTACCAGCTTTTCCTAAAATAGCTAAAGACTTAAGTACCGAAATAAACCGTGTACAAATCTCTCTATCTACTTTCTTGGGTGGATTAGCAATTGGACAATTATTCTGGGGACCTATATCTGACAAATACGGAAGTAAAAAACCAATACTAATTTCCCTCTCTATCTTTATCGCATCTTCAATTGCCTGTATCTATGTGCAAGACATCAAAGTTATGTGGGGGTATAGATTCTTACAAGCATTTGGAAGTAGTGGTGGTTTAGTCATTGCAAGAGCTATAGTAAACAAACGCTTCGACAAAGACCAAACCCTCAAGATTTTCAGTATCCTTGCTCTAATCGGTGGAATTGCCCCAATTATGGCACCTATCTTAGGTAATGCCATTCTGAAATTCTATGATTGGCAACATGTCTTTACTGCTATGGCGTGTTTTGCAACATTAAGCATATTAATGACTACATTTTTCCTTAAAGAAGATATAAACAGGCAAAATGCAACATTAAAAATCAACCTAATCTTAGACAACTATAAACGCTTATTCAACCATAAAATATTTATTACCTATACTATCATAGGAAGTATTGCTTTTAGTTGTTTAATGTTATACATATCCAATTCGCCCGTATTAATTATGGAAGTTGGCGGATTATCAAGTACGCAATTTAGCTTAATATTTATGTTAAACTCTTGTGGATTAATGATTGGCTCTTTTCTTACGTCATCTGTTCTACGCAAACACTTACAGCCAAGTAATATCATTAAATTAGGAGCAAGTATACAAGCTATATCAGCGGGAATACTCTGGCTAATGATAGAGTTAAATCTATCCATCTATTTGCAGTTAATTCCACTATTCTTTTTTGTACTGCCCCTTGGAATGCTATTCCCAACAAGTACAACATTGGCGTTAGCGCCATTTAAAGAAGAATCAGGAACAGCCTCTGCCCTATTTGGTGCTTCACAATTAGCGTTTACTTTTTTAACCTCTTTGCTGCTAAACAGCCTCAACGATGGTTCAATGAATATTGTCGCAATCTCGTTAATGGTTTGTGCAATGGCATCCTTGATAATTAATCAAACGACTTACCCTAAAAAATAAACACAAAAAAAGCAGACTATATAAGTCTGCTTTTTTATATCTAAACGGAAATAAAACTATCCTAAGAAAGCTAAAATTTCGTCTGTAATAAACTTGATTTGCTCAGCCTCTAATTCAGAGTGCATCGGAAGAGATAATACTTCTTGTACTAATTGATTAGTAATAGGGAAATCTTCTTCTTTATAACGCGGATCTAAATAAGCTTTTTGTTTGTGCAATGGAATTGGATAATAGATAGCACAAGGAATATCTTTAGACTGTAAATGAGCCATTAATCCATTTCTATCAGCATTCACAATACGCAATGTGTATTGGTGGAATACATGACTATCCTCTTCTCCTTCAATTTTAGGAGTAACGATATTTGGATGATTAGCTAAAGCAGTAGAATAAGCTTTTGCAGCAGCACGACGTGCATTGTTATAAGTATCTAAGTTAGGTAATTTAGCATTTAAAACAGCAGCTTGAATACTATCTAAACGAGAGTTAACTCCAATTACATCGTGGTGGTAACGTTCGTACATACCGTGGTTAACAATTCCTCTAATAACGTGAGCTAATTCGTCATCATTAGTAAAAATAGCACCACCGTCTCCATAACAACCTAAGTTTTTAGATGGAAAGAAAGAAGTAGCAGCAACGTGTCCAATAGCACCTGTTTTAGCTTTTGTACCATCAGCGAAAGCATAGTTAGCACCAATACCTTGCGCATTATCTTCGATTACGAACAAATTATGCTCTTTTGCAATCTCCATAATCGCTTCCATATTTGCTGCTTGCCCAAATAAGTGAACAGGTACAATTGCTTTAGTTTTAGGAGTAATTGCTTTTTTAAGTGCCTCAATAGAGATATTAAAAGTATCTGGACATACATCAACTAATACAGGAGTTAATTGTAATAAACCAATAACCTCAACAGTTGCAGCAAACGTAAAGTCAGCAGTGATTACCTCATCACCTGGTTTTAAACCAAGTCCCATCATTGCAATTTGTAACGCATCAGTTCCATTAGCACAAGGAATAACGTGTTTTGACCCTGTGTACTCTTCTAAATTTGCTTGAAAAGAATGAACTTGTGGTCCATTAATATAAGCTGAAGATTCTAAAATCTCTTGAATCGATTGATTCACTTGTTCTTTAATCCCTTCATATTGACTTTTCAAGTCAACCATTTGAATTTTTTTCATCCTAATTGTCTTTAGTATCTTAAAGCCATCTTTACTGATAATCAAAAAATTAACTGCAAAAACAACTATATATTTCGATATTCATTATCCTTACAAAAATAATAAATTCTTAACGTCAAAGCTCAATCTTTCTCAAAAGAAACGTAATTTCGCTTTATAAAGATTTTCATATGTTTTTTCTATACAATATACTGACTTACGTTTCGATATTCTTTCTTCAGATTATAGCCCTTTTTAATAAAAAAATCAACTTTTTTGTACAAGGTAGAAAAGAGTCTTTCACAATTTTAGAAGAAAAAATCAAACCCTCTGATAAAGTCTTTTGGGTTCACGTTGCTTCATTAGGAGAGTACGAACAAGGTCTGCCTTTGATGGAACAACTAAAAAGTAAATTTCCAACCCATAAAATAGTACTTACATTCTTCTCACCTTCTGGGTATGAAGTTAAAAAGAACAATTCAATTGCTGATGCTACATTGTATCTACCAATGGACACATCAATGAATGCAAAGCAATTCTTAAAACAAGTTCACCCTGAAAAAGCCTTTTTCGTTAAATACGAATATTGGCCAAACTACCTAAACCAACTACGCAAAAAAAATATCCCAACTTATTTGGTATCTGGAATTCTACGTCCAGACCAAGTATTCTTTAAATGGTATGGTGGGTTTTATCGCAAAGCATTGCAAGCTTTCACTTATTTCTTTGTCCAAAACGACTTATCAAAACAACTTTTAAACCAACTGAACTTTACACAGGTTGAAGTTGTAGGAGATACCCGTTTTGATCGCGTGTCTCAAATATTAGAAAACAACAATAAACTTGACTTCTTAGATGAGTTTACCAATAACAAACAAACTAAAACTATTGTAATTGGTAGTTCGTGGCCTGAAGACGAAAAATTCATTACTACATATATTAATAATAACGCAGACACGTCTTTGCGTTTTGTCTTTGCTCCCCACAACATTAAAACGGAACAAATAACACAATTACAAAACAGCCTAAAAAAACCAACTATATTACACAGCCAGCACCAAGGCAAAAACCTAAGTGAATACAATGTATATATAATTGATGCTTACAGTTTATTGACAAAAGCCTACAGTTATGCTGATATTGCTTATATCGGAGGAGGGTTTGGAACAGGAATACACAATATATTAGAAGCAGCTACCTTTGGCGTTCCAGTTATCATTGGTCCTAAATACAAGAAATTTCAAGAAGCAAAAGACCTTGTAGCATTAGGAAGTTGCTTAGTAGTAAACAACCAAGAAGAATTAAACGATACGTTTGACAAATTACTGACAGATACTGCTACAAAAGAAAAGTTAGGGGCAATCAGTAGCCACTTTATTTTAAAGAATAAAGAAGCCACTAAAAAAATAATGAAGCATATTTCATAAAAAACAAAAAGGTAAATGAACGCAATGTTTATTTACCTTTTTTGATATATGAATTAATAATTACTCATTGAAAGTATATGATACTTAAAAGTCAACTTTATCAGGATGTAATCCCGAGCCACCAATATAAGGCAAATTATCTATCGCCGCAATATCTTCTTGACTAATTTCAAAATCATAAATATTGAGATTTGCTTTAATACGCTCAGGTGTTACAGATTTAGGTAATGGTAAATGTCCTTTTTGTACAATCCAACGAATACATAATTGAGGCACTGATACTTTATATTTAGCAGCTAATGCAACTAATACTTCATTGTCTAACACATTTCCACGACCAAGTGGACTCCAAGCTTCAATTAAGATATCATTTTTTACACAAAAATCAACCACTTCATTTTGTGTCATCCCTGGATGAAACTCAATTTGATTAACCATTGGTTTTACTTTTGCTGTTTCTAACAAAGCAGATAAATGCGATACATAGAAATTACTAACTCCAATAGCACGCACTTTTCCGTCTGCATACAACTTTTCTAATGCTCTCCACGTTTCAGCATTCAATTCTTTCCAATTTCCAAATTGGTTTTCACTCGCAGGCCAGTGAATTAAAAACATATCTATATAATCTAAACCTAAGTTTTTTAAAGAAACATCAAAAGCCTCTAATGCTTTTTCAAAACCACGCTCAGAATTCCAAACCTTAGTTGTTACAAAAATCTCTTTGCGGTCTACACCAGACGCTTTGATACCTTTACCAACACTAACCTCATTTTTGTAGAAAAAAGCAGTATCTATATGTCTATACCCCAACTCTAAAGCTGTTTTTACAGAATTTACGGCTTCTTCTCCTTCAGCTGCTTGCCAAGTTCCAAAACCAACTTTTGGAATTAACACGCCATTTCCTAATTTATAAGTATTCATTTTATCTATCTTTTATAAGTTTATACCTCAACAAGTTAAATATTATTATTGGAAATAAATGAATTTTAAAAAAGCTTAACACCCTCCTATTTATTACATTAACATATCTATACCCCAAGTATTGACAACTCTATTTTTACTAATCTTTTAATAACCAATAAACTCAACAAGTACTGCGTTTTTACTCCCCTTAAAAATATCTTTTCATTAATTAACGTATGCTATATTATAACAGGAGTTCTATATAAGTTAAATAGTATTGTTATTACACACTTCTTTTATACTTGTTCCACACAAATACCACACAAGTACCAGACACCTTCGGGAAAAAGGCTTGTTTTCCGAACTTCTGTGGGACTTCTGTGGTAGATGTGTCGAACATGGTACGTTTAAAACTACATTATGATGTGTTCTTTACTAATTCCTACAACACGATCAACACATACCGTCGTAAACACACTAAACCTCTTGCATCTCCTTTAAAATTGCCGTTTCACGTACTGATAACAAAACCACTTTACCTTTTAGACTTTAAATTGTATCTTGCTACCCAATTCAATTCTAACTAACACACACATATGAATCGAAAAATTAAAAATCTATTTAAGGCACTTGTTGTTCTGGTAGCACTTCCTATCTATGCACAACAAGGAGGAATGTGGATTCCTTCATTATTAGAAGGGATGAACGAAACTGAGATGAAAAGCCTTGGTATGCAAATGTCAGTAAAAGACATTTATGATGTAAATAACTCAAGTATGAAAGATGCTGTTCCTCATTTCAATGGTGGATGTTCTTCTGAAGTTATTTCTCCACAAGGTTTATTACTTACAAACCACCACTGTGGATATGGTCAAATTCAATCTCACTCATCTGTTGAAAACGACTATTTAGCAAACGGATTCTGGGCAAAATCACAAGCTCAAGAATTACCTAACGAAAATTTAGAGGTTACATTTATCGTGCGTATTGAAGACGTAACGAAAGAAGTAATGGCCGGAATTAAAGACAAGGACTCTGAAATCGTAAAAAGAGAAAAAATAAACAAAAATATTAGTGCAACTGTCGCTTCTTTTCCAAAAGAGAAATGGCAAGAAAATAAGATCAAATCTTTCTATGAAGGAAACCAATACATCTTATTTGTTACAGAAACATTTACTGACGTTCGTTTAGTAGGTGCACCACCATCATCAGTAGGTAAATTCGGATCTGATACTGACAACTGGGTTTGGCCACGCCATACAGGAGACTTTGCATTATTCCGTATCTATGCAGATAAAGACAACAAGCCTGCTAATTACTCAAAAGACAACGTTCCTTACCGTCCAAAACACTTCTTCCCTATCTCATTAGATGGAATTGAAGAAGGTGATTTTACAATGGTATTTGGTTACCCTGGAAGAACACAAGAATATTTACCATCTTTTGCTGTAGAGCAAATTGTAAACGACTTAAACCCAGTAAGAATTGGAATTCGCGATAAAGCGTTAAAAATTACTGACGAGTTTATGCGTGCAGACCAAGGTATCAAAATTCAATATGCTTCTAAATTTGCGAGTACTGCAAACTATTGGAAAAAATGGATCGGAGAAAGCCAAGGGTTGAAAAAAACAAATGCTGTTGCAGCTAAAAAAGCTTTTGAAAAAGACTTTGTTGAAAGAGCTAAGAAAAATAAAAACACAAAAGCATACGCTAATATCTTACCTGAATTCGAAAAGTTATATGCTGCTATTGCACCTTACGCTATCAGTAGAGATTACTTTACAGAAATCGGAATGCGTAATGCAGAATTATTAGCTGCTGCTTGGAGAGTTTATGCTTTGGAAAAAACATTTAACAACGAGCAATCATTTGAATCAAGAAAAGCAAACCTAATCAACGGACAAGAGCGTTTTTACAAAAACTACAGCAAAGTAGTAGATGAGAAAGTATTTGAGTCTATTGTTTCATTATATGCTACTGATGCCCCTAAAGCATTTTTACCAAAATCATTAGTAAATGCTGATGTAAAAGCAATTACTAAAGACATCTATAACAATAGTAAATTAACTTCATACGAAGGATTACAAGAGTTATTAAAAGGAGATGCTAAACAAGTACAAGCAAACCTTAACAATGATAAAGGGTACGTATTTGCAAAAGGATTAATCGAAAACTACCTAACTAACATATTACCTAAATATGAAGAGTTAGATCGTGAGATTGCTGCTTTACAACGTACATATATGAAAGCTCAATTAGAGTTATACCCAGATGCAAGAATTTTCCCAGATGCTAACAGTACATTACGTGTTACTTATGGTAAAGTAGATGGATATTTCCCTAAAGACGCTACATACTATGAACCAGTAACACATTTCGAAGGAATTATGGAGAAATATGTACCTGGTGATTATGAATTTGATGTACCATCTAAATTAATTGAATTGTATAACAGTAAAGATTACGGAGTATATGCTGACAACGGTAAATTACCAGTAAATTTTATTGCAACAAACCATACAACAGGAGGTAATTCAGGAAGTCCAGCATTAGATGCACATGGTAACTTAATTGGATTAAACTTCGATAGAGTTTGGGAAGGAACAATGAGTGATATTTATTACGATCCTTCAATTTGTCGTAACATTATGGTAGACGCAAGATACATTTTATTCATTATAGACAAGTTTGCAGATGCAAAACAC
Source organism: Myroides phaeus (assembly GCF_900099675.1). Taxonomy (GTDB): domain Bacteria; phylum Bacteroidota; class Bacteroidia; order Flavobacteriales; family Flavobacteriaceae; genus Flavobacterium; species Flavobacterium phaeum. The sequence continues at coordinate 14,570 of NZ_FNDQ01000033.1, read as the reverse complement.
CTAATTGAGGAAATGAAATTGGTTCACCCTAAGAAAAACAAATAATTAGTACATTGATTTTCAACAAATTAATAAGCTAAAAAAAATATTTTTTTTTTATATAAAAAATATAATCAAATCAAAAAAGTCATATATTTGTCTCGAATTAATAATTAACTTTTATAATTTAGTAAAATGAAAAAAATCGCATTAAGCATCGCTTTAGTAGCAATGATGGGAGTATCTTTCGTATCTTGTAAAGAAACTGCAAAAGAACCAGCTCAAGAAGAAACTACAGTTGAAACTGTAACTGAAGAAGTAGCTCCAGCTACTGAAGAAGTTGTTGCAGAAGAAGTTACTGAAGAAACTACAACTGAAGCTCCAGCTACAGAAGAAGTAAAAACTGAAGAAGCTGCTAAATAATTAGCAAAACTATTCATAAAATAAGAAAACCTCGCTAAGCGAGGTTTTTTTATTTCTATGAGTTACTAAAAAATACTACTGCATCTTTAGCAACTCTTCAACTAACTTTCTTTCGTTAGACAATCTTGGCACTTTATGTTGTCCTCCTAACTTATCTCCTTTTTTCAACCAATCGTAAAATAAGTTCTTTCTTGCTTTATTAAACACAAGTGGGTTTAGTGTCATATTATTAGCTCTCTTAGCTTCATAATCGGAATTTAAGGCTTGTAAGTTCTTATCTAAGGCTTGGGCAAACTCTCTTATATCTTTAGGCTCTTTAGTAAACTCAACGATCCATTCGTGAGCTCCTTTTTCTTTTCCTTGCATAAAAACAGGTGCAACCGTATATTCAACTACCTCAGCATCTAAATCAATACACGTTTTAGCTAATGCCCTATCTGTATTCTCTATCATTAATTCTTCTCCAAATACATTGATAAAGTGCTTCGTACGCCCAGTAATTTTAATTCGATAAGGAAGTAAACTTGTAAAGCGAACAGTATCCCCAATTAAGTATCTAATCAAACCAGCATTTGTCGTGATAACAATAGCGTAATTCTTTCCTAATTCAACCTGAGACAAAGGAATAATCTTTTCATTGCTTGTACCAAACGTATCCATTGGTATAAACTCGTAGAAAATTCCGTAATCAAGCATTAACAAAAGCTCATTACAATCATTCTGATCTTGGATAGCAAAGAATCCTTCTGAGGCATTATATATCTCGTAATATCTGAAATTGCTATTAGGCAACAACTTTTTATATTGGTCTTTGTAGGGTTCAAAGCTTACACCTCCGTGGAAATACACCTCAGCATTAGGCCATAATTCCAGCAAGTCTTCTCTACCTGTTTCTTGAATAACACGATTAAACAATACTAACATCCAAGAAGGTACTCCTGCAAAACTTGTTACGTTTTCATTTCTCACCTCTTTAATAATAGCATCCATCTTGCTTTCCCACTCAGACATCAAAGACGTCTTATTACTTGGTGTACTACTAAACTCAGCCCAGAAAGGCATATTATCAATTAAAATAGCCGATAAGTCACCAAAGAAAGTATTATTATCTTCATATAACTGTTTACTCCCCCCTAAACGAAGACTCTTACCTGTAAACAATTGTGAGTTTTCATTATTATTTAAATATAAACACAGTAAATCCTTAGCTGCTTTGTAATGACAGTTTTCTAACGCCTCATTAGACACAGGAATAAATTTACTCTTAGCATTAGTAGTTCCGCTTGATTTAGCAAACCATCTTATTTGTTCAGGCCAGAAGATATTACTTTCGCCTTTCCTTGCTCTTTCAATATAGGGCTCAAACTCCTCATACCTAAAAAGGGGGACACGCTCAGCGAACGTCTCATAGTTGTTTATACTTTCATACCCAAACTGCTGTCCTAAAACTGTTTTTTCATTTGTTCTCATCAAGTTTAAAAACAAATCATTTTGAACTTCATTCGGATATTTTCTAAATAAATCTATTTGATGAATTCTCTTTTTTAGAATCCATGACGCAATAGAATTAATAATTGTAAATGCCATATATTTTCAATTAGTCTAATCTCTAACCTTTTCCGTGCGAAAAGTGTTTATTTGCAGTAGAAAATGTTTTCGTACTTTTACCACCTATCCAAAAATAACAATTTTATTTATGCTATACGAAGGAGTTTTAAACAAAATGCAGACGGAATTTAACAAGCCGATTGAATACTATTTAGTATTTAAAAACAACTTCATTAATATTAATCAAATCCTTAATAGAAATATTAAGATTGACTTTGTTGGCTATGAGTGTTTAAACTGTGAACAAGAGAAAAAAATCTTTAGACAAGGATTCTGTTACGATTGTTTTTACAAAAGTGCTTCTGTTGGAGACTGGATTATGCGTCCTGAGCTTAGTCAAGCTCACTTAGGTATTGAAGATCGCGACTTAGAATACGAGATGAAAGTACAATTACAACCTCATATTGTTTACTTAGCAGTAGCAAGTGATGTAAAAGTTGGAGTAACCCGTAAAACACAAGTTCCAACAAGATGGATTGACCAAGGAGCATCTAAGGCAATCGAGATTGTAGAAGTACCTAATAGATACTTAGCAGGAATTACAGAAGTAGCCTTAAAAGATTCATTTACAGATAAGACAAACTGGCGAAAAATGTTGCAAAACGAAGTGCTTGATACCAATTTAGAAGAAATAAGAAACAATCTAAAAGACAAACTTCCTACAGAAGTACAACCTTATTTTGACCAAACTAACGCTTCTATTTTTGATTTAGATTATCCTGTCTTGCAATTCCCTACTAAAATTAAAAGTTTAAATTTAGACAAAACACCTTCTTTTGAAGGAAAACTAAAAGGAGTAAAAGGACAATATTTATTATTTGAAGACGGAACAGTTTTCAACATTAGAACCTATGAAGGTTATGTTGTTAAGATAGACGTTGAGTAAACAGCTATATAAAAAAGCGCCATAAAATAATTTTATGGCGCTTTTTTTATGCATTACAGTAAAAAGTATTACTCCGTTTTTGCAGGCTCTTCCGGTTTCTTCTTTTTATTGAATAATCCCTTCAAACCTTCTCCAATTTTATTAACCACCTCTTCTGTTTCTTTCTTTTTAGTATCAATAGCAGGAGTTTCTCCCTCTGCAGTAGCTTCACCTTCTTTAGGTGTATTTTTTCCCACTAAAAGGTCCATAAGAGCTCCTTTTCCTTTATCTACTAATTTATTCTTTTGTTCCTCTATAATCTGGTTAGTTAAATTAGTAACTACTTCCCCCATATTAGTACCCACTTTAGGATTTGAGAAGTTTCCTGTTAAACCTACTTTCACAGGAATAGCATCAAACTTAGCACTATCTTTTGGTCCTAACTTTGTCAAAGTATTAGCAATGTCATTACCCAACATCTTAGCAGGTACTTTGAAATCTAATGTATAATTCATCGATTGATCAAAACCGTGCTCTCCAGATACCTGAACAGACATATCTTTCAGTTTTAAGTCAAATGGTTTGAACTGAACTTTACCATTGTTAAAAACAATATGCATTTTCTTATTATTCAAATCAAGTTGTTTTAAATCAATAAACTGTACAGCAGAATCTAATGTTGTCAATAATTTAGAATTTTTTGGATTGACAATAGCATCTATCAAATCTCCTTGTAAATCCCCCGTTAATGAAGTAACGATAGGCGATAAATCTGTAGAAGATAACTTACCATTCATCTTCACTCCTGCATTCATCTTTCCTGTTATAATTCCTGCAATAGGAGCTATTTTTTTCAAGAAGTCCAAGCCATTAAATGACTGCGTAATATCCAACATCTTTAAGCCTAAGTTCATATCAAACGTAGGAATAGCCTCTTTGGTTGATACGTCCCCTGCAAAGGTAATTGCACCACCAAAAATATCTGTTGACATATTCTGTAAACGAGCAGTTTCGTCTTTAATAGTTAGTGTTCCTTTTACATTCTTCAATGTAAGGTTATCATAAACTACTGTATTAGCATTGGCGTTAATTGTACAATCTAAGAAAGACGGAATCTTTAACGGTTCGCTTGCAGTAGTTGCTGTTTTAGTTTCTTTCTTTTCTGTTGACGCAGCTGTATCTTCTTTCAACAAATCTGCTAAAACAAAATTGTTTGAATTCAAGTTGAAGTTTCCTTTCAACGTTTGTTTTTTAAACAAGAAACCATATAAATTATCCAAACGACCATTCGCTGCTAAATCAGTAGTCCCTGTCTTTAAATTCAATTTATTTAATGTAACATTACTCGTATTAAACGTCAATGCAGCCTCTTGAATTTGCAATGGTTTTGCCATTGCTTCTGTTTCGAAGTTAAACCCAGTTAATGATAAAGTACCAGCATTTCTAATATTTTGATACTGTTCTTTTTCAACAGAGTTCATATCAAAATTAGTAGCAACATTCGCTTTCAATACCCCTGTTAATGGGCTATCTAATTTTACAGGATAAGCTTGAGATACATTAGCCAAGTTAATAACTCCATCTAATTTAGCATCTACAATTGCATTCTCCGTAAGATTTTTAATATGTGCCTTTGCATTAAAAGCATCCTTGTCAATTCGAAAAGACAATTTATTTATATCAACATAAGTATCTTTAATAATTCCTGTTTCATTCATTACATTAACATCCAATAAAATATTTTGAACTGATTTAGGTAAATCAGGGTATTTGAATGATGAATTATTAGAAGACATATGAATTGCTAAGGTTGGAATTGTTTTCTCTGTCAACTTACCTTTCACCTTACCATCTACTTTAAAATCACCTGTTGTACTTACACCTTTTAAATTTCCTGCATAAGCTTCAGGAATTAAACCTAAGAAATTTTTAAAGTCTGAATCAGGTGTAGCAAATGTTAAGTCATATTCTTGACCTTCTTCTAACATTTGAAGATACCCATCAAATTTAAGAGGTAATTTGTTAATTAAAGCTTCGTTTTCTTTAAACGTAAACTTCATATTATCCATATCCATACCAATCATTGCTTTCAACGATAAGTTTACATCGTTTAAAAACTTAGTACCATCCATTGTAAAGGCTACTTTCCCTTTCGATTCTGTATCTAAATCAAGTACATTTGCCGTTAAATTCCCTGTTCCTCTATGGTACAATTCACTTACAGAAAATACCATTTTAGAACCTAAATCTGTATAATGTACGTTTACATTCTCAACTTCATAGTAATTTAAGGCCAATGAAAATGGAGTGCTTTCTGAATTTTCATCCTCTTCATCCTCCTTTTTAATAGCGATGTCATAGTTAGCAATACCTTGTTCGTTTACAATAACGTTTACATCAGCATTAGCTACTTTAATAGACTCAATATTCATTGGTTCATCAGCCCCTTTGAATAGTTCCATTACAGACATATTTAAAACAATATCTTTTGCAAAAACCAACGTATCTCCGGCAAAAGGTTCTTGATTCACAACCACTAAATCTTGAATAGAAACAGTAGCTTTTGGAAAATTACGCAACAAACTAAGATCAACCTTTTCAAAGTTAACCGTTGCATTCAAATTATCGTTGATTGTCTTTTTTACTAGATCCTGAACTTTCCCTTTAAACAAGAAAGGTGCAGAAACCAATAAGATAATCAACACAAGCAGGACACCACCTACCCATTTTAAAACCTTTTTATTCATATCAATTACTTTTTATACAAAATAACAAAAAAAGAGTCAGCACACATAATTTATGGCTGACTCTCCTTTATTTTTCAATCTTTTTAGGATTTATTTAATATTTAACTCAAAAGGCATAATTGTTTGAGCTCCTTTTAAGGAATTAAAATAATTCAAACGCTCAATCATTTCAAAGTTTTCTTCCCCTATTTTTTCTTTGATTAAATCATCTTGTGTTTTCAAGATTGAAGCCCCTAAATAACTTCTGATTAAATCTTCGAACTTCATTTCATACTCTGGATAGTTTACAATTTTGTAGCTATCTATTTCTACTTTATTAGCCGCAAACTTAATAGCTGCATCTAATCCACCTAATTCATCAACTAATCCATTCGCTAAAGCATCTTTTCCTGTCCAAACACGTCCTTGTGCTAAAGCATCAACTTGGTCAAAAGTCAATCCTCTTCCTGCTGCTACTCTATTTACAAATGTTGTATAAATATCTTCTATACTTTCTGTAACTACCATTTTAAATGAATCATCAACATCTCTAAAAGGGCTGTAATTAGCTGAGTTTTTATGAGTTTTCACTTGCTCTGCATTTACACCATATTTAGATGCTAATGTTTTAAAGTTTGGTAACATACCAAAAACTCCAATCGAACCAGTTATTGTACTTGGATCAGCAAAAATACGATCCGCATTACACGAAATGTAATACCCTCCAGAAGCGGCAACATCCCCCATAGAAACAATAACCGGTTTTACTTTCTTAGTCAATTCGATTTCTCTCCAAATTAACTCAGAAGTTAAAGCGCTTCCACCTGGACTATTTACACGTAATACAATTGCTTTAATCTTATCGTTCTTACGCGCTTTTTGCAAAGCTCTATTGATAGATCCTTCACCAATATAACTAAGGTTTCCTTCACCACTTAAAATTTGTCCTTGCGCATAAATAACAGCAATTTGATCTGAAGCACTTACTGAAGATAATTTATTAATAACATCTTTAGCATACTCTAATACATCAATCTTATTGTAATCTTTCTCTCCTTTTACCCCTACTGCTTTTTTTATAGCAGCGTGATATTCGTCTTCATAAGCAATTTTATCAACCAATCCTGCTTTTAACGCTTTCTCTGGAGTACGTGCTTCTAAGTTTTCAGCAACCTGATTTAATTGTTCAGTAGATAACTTTCTGCTCTTAGCTATATCACCAACAATAGTTTCCCAAATAGAGTTTAAAAACACCGTTATTTGCTCTCTATTTGCCTCACTCATTTTATCTTCCAAATAAGGTTCAACAGCACTTTTATATTTACCATGTCTGATAACCTCCATATGAACCCCAGTTTTCTCTTGAAGTCCCTTTAAATATAATATTTCAGTTGAAAGTCCTCTAAAATCAACAGCTCCCACAGGGTTTACATAAACTGTGTCTGCTACAGAATTTAAGTAATATTCCCCTTGCTCATATACATTAGCATAAGCAACAACAAACTTTCCACTTGTTTTAAAATCTGCTAACTTCTCGCGAATCTCTCTTTTTTGTTCAACCCCTAATACAGAAGAATTATTTAAGATAGAAATACCTTTAATTCTATCATCCCCTTTAGCATATTCAATTGCATTTAAAACATCAGACACTCCATCTTTTCCAGTTTCTTTATGTCCGAAGTCCTTAAAGTTGAATTTACCAGCGTAATCATATTTTACTTTAGAAAGATCTAAGTTGATTACAGTATTATCTTTTACAACAACACTATCAGATTTACCACCAAAAGCAACCCCTAAAAATAAAATTCCAAAAAACAGAATCATCATAAACAAAAATAGCCCAACAATAGTGGCTAAAACATTTCTTAAAAATCTCATATAAAAACAATTTTCTTTATTAGTATCTAAAACTAAAAATAGTTACAGTTTATAACACTAAATTTGCAGTTATTAACTTCTACAAAAGTAGCGTTTATTCAAATTTCTTTTATTTACTTTGCCTTATGTTTACGCAAAATCAAATAGTATTATCCATTGGCACAAATCAAGGAGATAGAATTTCAAACATTGAAAAATCTATCGAATTGATACACAAGCACATTGGAACAGTCATTAAAGTTTCTCCAATTTACGAATTTCCTGCATGGGGATTTGAAAGTGATCCATTTTACAATTGTGCGATTTACATACATAGTACCTTAAATGCAGAAACTGTTATACAAAAAGTATTAGAAACGGAACAAATACTAGGTAGAATACGTCCACAAAACAAGGAAGGTTATAGTGCACGAATTATTGATATTGACATTATTTCTTTCAATCAAGAAGTATATAATACAGAGAAACTGACGGTACCTCACCCATTGATGCAAGATAGACAATTTGTATTACAACCTGCTGCTGATCTAAATTTAGATTGGGAACACCCTACTTTAAAACTTAGTTTTAAAGCATTACTTGCTAATTGTAAAGACAAAAATTCTGGACAGATAATTAAGCGTTTGGCTTCTCCAATTCAAAAATATGGTTTTACAAATGTAAACTTTGTAGCTATTGAAGGTAATATTGGTGCGGGGAAAACTACTTTAACTAATCGTATATCAATAGATTTTAATGCTAAACGTATTTTAGAAGGTTTTGCAGATAATCCCTTCTTGCCTAAGTTTTATAAAGATGCATCTCGTTATGCATTTCCTTTGGAGATGTCTTTCTTAGCAGATCGCTATTCACAGTTATCTGATGATTTGTCACAATTTGATTTGTTTAAAGAGTTTATCATTGCTGATTACTATATATTCAAGTCACTTATTTTTGCTCAAATCACTTTGGAAGAAGATGAGTTCAACTTGTATCAACAAGTATTTGATATTATGTATAAAGATACACCGAAGCCTGACTTATATGTGTACTTATATCAAAACACAGAAAGATTATTAGAAAACATCCACAAGAGAGGACGTTCGTATGAAAGTGAAATACCTGGCACGTACTTAGACAAAGTAAACCAAGGTTATTTTAGTTATATCAAAACCTTGCCAACAGACAAGGTTCTGATTATAGATATATCTGATATGGACTTTGTAGCCAATCAGGAAGATTATATTGCAATCTTAGAAATGATTCAACAAAAACTTAGAGCTTAACGAGTCATTTGTTGAAATAAATCCCAAATTACGATCCCAGCACTCACAGAAATATTAAGTGAGTGTTTGGTTCCTAATTGAGGTATTTCAATCACACCTTTACTCAAATCAACAACTTCTTGATTTACTCCTTTAACTTCATTTCCGAAAACAAGCGCATATTTTTGTCCTGCTTCAACTTCGAAATTATTCAGCATAACACTTTTTTCTACTTGCTCAACAGATTGTACAGAAACTCCCTCTTCATTCAATTGTTTCACTAAAGTAACAACGTCTTTTACATATTCCCATTCTACCGTTTCAGTAGCTCCTAAAGCTGTTTTATGAATTTCTTTATTAGGAGGCGTTGCAGTAATTCCACACAAGTAAACTTTTTCAATTAAAAAAGCGTCACAAGTTCTAAAAACAGAACCAATATTGTGTAAACTTCTTACGTCATCAAGTACTATAATAATTGGCGTTTTCTCAGAAGCTTTAAACTCCTCTACATTTTTTCTATCCAATTCACTATTGGCTAATTTACGCATAATGATAATTTTTATGCAAAAATAAGTATTCTATCAATTATAACACTCCACTTCAAAAAATAGATACTAAATAACACATTACAAAAATCGCAATTATACAATTAATCTAATTTTAAATCAAATATTGTGATTTTAAATCAATAAATAATATTAAATAAATACAATAAAGTATTTAATTTTTAATTAAATTAGCAATATCACAAACCACCACTAACTATGTTTCGCTTTTATATAAATAGATTAGCTCTATTAACTATAATAAATAATTTAATTTTTATAGTTTACTTTAAAGAGTTTATAAATACAACTCCCTATAGTAGTACATGGCTGATAATGACTATTGAAATAATATGGTTATTATCGCTAACTTTCTTGATTATATTCCCTATTATCCTTTGCTCTCTATTGCAATATCAAAAGATATTTACACACAAACTACCTTTACTGGCGATTAGCTTATCATTTTTATCCATATTACATTTTTCCTTAACAAAATTGTAACAATACTACTATCATTATCCTAATAAATAACGTTTTATTGCTATTTAAATAATTCATTAGTAATTTTGTAGGTTCTAAAAACAAATATTTACATGTTTAAAAGCCTGATACAAAAAATTATTACTTCCCCTCTTATTATTTATACTATTCGCTGTTTTATAGGTTTTTACATCGGCTATCTTTTATTTTTAAAAGTGCAAAGCTATGAGGTAATTTGGTTGCTTATTTCAATCATGCTTGTTATTTCCCCCGAAGGCAAGCACTCTAAAAAACTTTCAGTAGAACGATTTAAATCAAACTTAGTAGGATCTGTTGTAGGTCTTATTTGCTTAGAGATTCATCCTGAGACAAATCTTTACCTTTGTATGTTAGGTGTTTTCCTAACAATTATGACTTGCTACTTGTTTAATATACTTAACATGGCACGTGTTGCATTGGTCGCTTTAATTATTATTCTTGTACAACCACATACGGGAGATGTAGAAGCAACCCCTCTACTAAGATGTCTTTCAGTAACAGTAGGTTGTCTTATCGGATTATCAATTACAGTGATAACATCAACAATTATCAGAAGATTAAAAAGATATTATGGCATCCCTCTTTCATAGAACATACTGCTAGTAATATACCGTTGTTATAAATTGTTACCTATATTTGTAAATTGATAAAAACAAAGAATTATGGCTGCTAAAGCAAAGGCAACGAAAGAAACACCTTTAATGAAACAATACAATGATATCAAAGCTAAATACCCAGATGCTTGTCTATTATTTCGTGTTGGAGACTTTTATGAAACATTTGGTGAAGATGCTGTTAGAGCTGCAAATATATTAGGAATTACCCTTACTAAAAGAGGTGCTGGATCTCCAAGCGAAACAGAATTAGCTGGCTTTCCTCATCATTCTATCAATGTTTATCTGCCTAAACTTGTTAAAGCAGGACTAAGAGTTGCTATTTGTGACCAACTTGAAGATCCTAAAACAACCAAAACAATCGTAAAACGAGGGGTAACAGAACTTGTTACACCTGGAGTTGCATTAAATGATGAAGTACTTCACTCTAAATCTAACAACTTCCTCTGTGCTATACATTTTGCTAAAAAGTCAATAGGAATAGCCTTTTTAGATGTTTCTACTGGTGAATTTTTAACCACTGAAGGAGATCAAGATTATATTGATAAGCTTTTACAAAACTTCTCACCAAGTGAAGTTTTGGTACAAAAAAACAGTAAAACTCACTTTATTCAGATTTATGGAAACCAATATAATTTGTTTTTCCTCGACGATTGGGTTTTCAAAAAAGACTTTGCTTTTGAATCGTTAACAACTCATTTTAAAACAAACTCTTTAAAAGGTTTTGGTGTAGAAGACTTAGAAGAAGGAACTATTGCTTGTGGGGCTATTCTTTATTATTTATCCGAAACACAACATACCAAAATACAACATATCTCCAATATTCAACGTATTGCAGAAGATGCTTATGTATGGATGGATCGTTTTACAATCAGAAACTTAGAATTATATAATAGTTCTAACCCTAATGCTATTACTCTTTTAGATGTTATAGATAAAACATTATCTCCAATGGGGGCTCGCCTATTAAAAAGATGGTTAGCTCTTCCTTTAAAAGATGCTACTAAGATTGTAGATAGACACAATGTTGTAGAAAAATTAAAAGAAGATTCTGAGCTTTTATTCTTATTTCAAACACAGATAAAGAAAATATCAGACTTAGAAAGATTAATTTCTAAAATAGCAACTGGAAAGATATCTCCTCGTGAACTTATTTATCTCAAGGAATCTCTTGATGCTATTATTCCAATTAAAGAAGCTGCTTCAAAGAGCAATAATAATTCGCTAAAAACAATAGGGAACAAATTGCATAGTTGTGAACTACTAAGAAAGAAAATAGCCACTACTATTCACGAAAATGCACCTGTTGCAATAGCAAAAGGTAATGCTATAGCTTTTGGTGTAAACGCTGAATTGGATGACTTACGCAAAATCTCTACTTCTGGAAAAGAATTCTTAGAGGCAATGGAAAGACGCGAAAGTGAAAAAACGGGTATTCCTTCTCTAAAAATAGCTTTCAACAATGTTTTTGGTTATTACATTGAAGTTAGAAATACACATAAAGATAAAGTTCCTACTGACTGGATTAGAAAACAAACTTTAGTGAATGCGGAACGCTATATCACTGAAGAATTGAAAGAATATGAAAGTAAGATACTTGGAGCTGAAGAGAAAATATATAAACTAGAAACAGAACTATATGAACAGTTTACTTCTTGGTGTGCACAATACATTAAACCTGTGCAACTTAATGCTACATTAATTGCCCAGCTTGATTGTTTGGGGTCCTTTGCTCAATTAGCTATTGACAACAATTATGTACGTCCTGAAATAAATGATAGTTTTGAACTTGATATCAAAGATGGTCGTCACCCTGTAATTGAAAAACAATTGGCTTACGATTCTCCTTTTATTGCGAATGACGTTTATTTAAACAATACAAATCAACAAATTATAATGATTACCGGACCTAATATGTCGGGTAAGTCTGCAATTTTGAGACAAACAGCTTTAATTGTACTATTAGCACAAATGGGAAGTTTTGTTCCCGCTACTAAGGTCACAATGGGTACAGTTGATAAAATATTTACAAGAGTTGGTGCTTCTGATAATATTTCGATGGGAGAATCAACTTTTATGGTTGAAATGAATGAAACTGCATCTATCTTAAACAACCTAACAAATAGAAGTTTGGTGTTGTTAGATGAAATCGGTCGCGGAACAAGTACGTATGATGGAATATCAATTGCCTGGGCCATTGCAGAGTATATTCACCAAAACCCTTCTAAAGCAAAAACACTATTCGCTACGCATTACCACGAATTAAATGATATGCAGGAGCATTTTGAAGGAATAAAGAATTACAACGTTTCTGTCAAAGAATTAAAAGACAATGTATTATTCTTGAGAAAACTTGTTCCTGGAGGTAGTGCACATAGTTTTGGTATTCACGTTGCTAAAATGGCAGGTATGCCTACTACAGTACTGAAAAGAGCTGAAAAGATGCTTAAACAGTTAGAAAAAGGACACGCAAAAGAAGAACATAAAGTAAAACCTGTAGTTGATGATATACAGTTGAGTTTCTTTAATTTAGATGATCCGTTATTAGAGGAACTAAAACAAGAAATATTAGACATTGACGTCAATTCAATTACGCCTATTGAGGCAATGATGAAAATCAATGAATTGAAAAAAATGCTTAACAAATAAACAAAAATAGGGTGTCCAACAAGGCCACCCTATTTTTTTAGTGCATTTTACTCATTTTCTACCCTATTATAGAGTAAGCAAATCTTCAGTCGATCTTATTCCTTTTTCAGACAATACCTTTTATTGTCCGGTTACACTATCTGATGTACTTAATAAAATACAAGCTGAACAACTATACTAATTAGCTTAAATTAAACTTCATAATCGAAACAAATTCAAGCCTTGTCTGAAAAAACAACAACTTCCTCATTTTCTGAAAAAGCTACTTTATCTCAAAACAAGCTATTTATAGCAAACATCTTTCAAAAACATTTACTTTTTCCAAAAAAAAGAACATTGTAAATCAATTGTTTAAAAGAAATCTTTTACATTTTTTAAAAAAGTATTTGCAGATATTAAAAAACGTATTATATTTGCACTCGCAATACAGAAGTAAAGCGAAGTTCTTAAAAACATTATGCGAAAATAGCTCAGTTGGTAGAGCGCAACCTTGCCAAGGTTGAGGTCGCGGGTTCGAACCCCGTTTTTCGCTCAAATATCACGCTCGGGTGGTGGAAGTGGTAGACACGCTGGACTTAAAATCCAGTGAGCAGTAATGTTCGTGCGGGTTCAAGTCCCGCTCCGAGTACAAAAAGTTCTAAACTAACGTTTAGAACTTTTTTTTTGCACTATAGTAATATATTTCCCTATTTTCCCCTTATAAATTTTGTTTCAAACCCTTTGTTTTTAATTTGATATGAGCGCGTTTGTTATTAGCCTTAAAGAAAATGGTAAGTTCAAATATACTTTTGAACACAGAAGAGGTAAAACTCTTATGACAAGTATGGAGTACCCAAGTAAGGAAGCTATTCGTAGTACAATTACTTTTTTAAAAAACAATACTGAGTTAATTTCTTTCTTAAAGTTTAAAACTCCAAGTGGTAAATTATTTTTCAAATTAGCAATTGAAGATAACATTTACGCCACAAGTCGAAAGTTCACAACCGAATTAAGATTTGAAAAAGCTATGGAAGAAATTAAAACTAACTTTGATATAGCAGAAATATTAGATTTCTCAATAGATATCTTTGGAGATTTATTCGATAACGAGAAATAACCTCCTCTGTAATTAACTTACTTACAACACTTAAGAAATTTATCCTAAAAAAGTCTGTTTTTTACTTGTTATATACTATTTATTTACGCTATATTTGCACTCGCAATACAGAAGTAATCAGTATTGCAAACCAAATGAAGCTCGGGTGGTGGAAGTGGTAGACACGCTGGACTTAAAATCCAGTGAGCAGTAATGTTCGTGCGGGTTCAAGTCCCGCTCCGAGTACAAAAAGTTCTAAACTAACGTTTAGAACTTTTTTTTTACACTATACTTATCTCTTTTATAAATCAGGGATCAGGGGATCAGGAGCAAAAGTTGGATCAGGAGCAAAAGTTGGGGACTAAGCAAAAAGTTTCGTCAATCTAAACAGGAAAAATGACTTATCTCTTACACCTCTATACATCATTCTAAAGTACTTAAT
>NZ_FNDQ01000032.1 GCF_900099675.1 Myroides phaeus | reverse complement strand
CGCATTAATTTAAATGGAATGAGCCCGGTAGAATACCGAGCTCATTATATTAAAAAGATTGCATAACTTCGTCCAACTTTTTGGGGTCAGTCCATAAGCTTCTTTTTCTTTTCTATTATTTTAAATAGTTCTTGCCTTTTCGCATTTGTAGAGACTCAAACATTTTAGTGTATACAGGTGTTTCTAAACGAAGTTCTTTTCCTTGTTCTACCATATATCCACTCATTATATTTAATTCATTCTGCTCTTTGCCAGCTAAGAAATCACTGTGCATAGACGTAGTTGATTCGTATGGAATAGCACATAAACGATTTTCTATAACACTAACAATGTCATCTTCTAAATGAACACCTTTACCAATAGCAATCTGTTCAGCTTCCGTTAACAATGCGACTACATCTTGTCTATGGTCTTGCATTATAACCCCAATTGGGCAATTATAATAAGAAGTAGCAGTTGCCGAAGCAGAGACTAAAATATACTTTTCCCATATTTCTGTGCTAATCTTATCAGAAGTTATCGCTTTAATACCGGCATCTTTCATAATTGTTTGCAACTGTATCATCGCATCAGTAATGTTATTATCGATACCAAATAGCACTTTTTGACGACCACTTGGGTTTTCAATAACTCCAGCTTCTTTTAAGCGAGAAACGATATAAGTACACCCTTCCCACACTGTTGCTTCATCAAAATAGTTGTGCAATTTCTCATACGCTTCTACTCCATTCAATAAAGGTAAAATAACTGTATTCTTAGAAATACACACTTTCATTTTTTCTAATGTATCATCTAAGTCATAGCCCTTTGTAGCCATGATTAAATAATCCGTATGTCCTATTTCATTGAAGTTATCTGTAGCTAAGTGCGGCTTACCCACAATTTTCTCATCTCCAGAAATAACGGTAATTCCTTTTGCTTTGATTTGCTTTAAATGCTCCCCTCTTGCTACAAAACAAATCTCAACATCATTACTTTGCTCGTATTTATGAGCTAATAGTCCTCCATAAAACCCTCCTACACCACCAAGTCCTACTATTGTAATTCTAACCTTATTGTCCATATTTTGTTTTGGTTTATAAATAATATCCCCAAGATAATAAGAAATGATTTATTTCAAGAAAGGTTTATGATATTTTGTGAGTTCCTTTTTGTTTATCTTTGATTATCAAAAAATTAATAAATGAAAAACTATTTAATTACAACAAGTGTATTTGTAGCGATGCTCGCAAGCTGTTCTACAAGCGATGATAACAATACTATTACAACTAAAGAAATGAACGTTGAAGTTCAGCCTTATGTAGTTATGATGAGTCCAGGGCCTTTTAGTGGTACACAAGAAATTCCACATCTTGTTTTAATAGAAGAAAAGACAAATAAGAAGCATTATACTCCGGGCATAGAAGGATTTGATTATAAAGAAGGAACTAAGTATAAGTTGAGAGTTAAGTTTACCCTTGACAAAAGTATTATGGATAGCGGTGGTACATATAAGCTTATAAAAATAATAAAATAGGAATAAAAAAAACGGAGGCTAATGCCTCCGTTTTTCTATTATATACTCATAAGATTATGATGCTGTAACTACGTCTAAAACTATCTTAAGTAAGAATAATATAGATAGAACGTAAACTGTTGGTGTAATATCTTTGTGTTGTTTTGTACCTAATTTCAAAATAGTAAAACTCAACATACCAAACACAATTCCTTCTGCAATACTATAGGTGAACGGCATAAATACAATCGTTAAAAACGCTGGTAATGCCTCTGATAAGTCGTCAAATTTAATATTGACAACAGAACTAATCATAAATAATCCTACAATAATTAAGGCTGGTGCTGTTGCCGCAGCTGGAATCATTAAGAAGATTGGTCCTAAAAATAAGGCTAAGGCAAACATAATAGCTACACTAACAGCTGTAAGACCTGTTCTACCTCCTGATGCTACTCCAGACGCACTTTCAACATAAGATGTTACAGGACTTGTACCTAACATAGAACCAATTGTAGTCCCCATTGCATCAGTAAACAAGGCCTTTTTCATTTGTGGAAAATTACCATCTTTATCAGCTAAATTTGTTTTTGAAATAACGCCGATTAGTGTTCCAACGGTATCAAATAAGTTTACAAATAAGAACGTAAATACAACTACTAACATATCTAATGAGAAGATTTTATTCCACCCTTCTGCTGTAAACATTGGTTTGATAGCCTCTCCAAAAATAGGTTCTATTGATGGTGGTAAATCAACAATACGCGATGGTAAAGTAATATCACCTAAGATTAAACCAAAGATAGTTGCACTTAAAATACCAAATAAGATTGCTCCATTCACGTTGCGTATAAGTAAGATTCCCGTAACTATTAACCCAGTCATTGTAATCCAAACAGAATGTTGACTAAAATCACCTAAGCGCACTAAGGTATTCGGGTCAGCAACGACAACTCCTGCACTTTTTAATCCGATTAAAGTAATGAAAAGACCAATACCTGCAGGAATTGCTTCTTTCAATACTTTCGGAATACTGCGTACAATTAGCTCACGAACATTAAAAAAGGTAAGAAGTAAAAAGATTATTCCCTCTATAAAAACAGCTGTAAGTGCAAACTGCCACGTATATCCCATTGTTAAAACCACAGAGTAAGCAAAGAAACTGTTTAACCCCATTCCTGGTGCTTGGGCGATTGGCAATTTAGCATAAAACCCCATTAAAAGCGTTGCTGCTATCGTTGCCAAAGCGGTAGTAGTAAATAAAGCGTGTCTGTCCATTCCAGCATCTGCCAAAACGTTCGGATTTACTACTAAAATATACGACATAGTAAGGAACGTAATAATACCTGCTATAAATTCTTTCTTTATAGAAGTACCATTGCTACTTAATTCAAAGTAGCGTTCAAGAAAATTTTTCATTTTGTGTTGTTGCGTTTAAGCAAACAAAAATAGGAAGTTTTCTACAAAACTTCCTATTCTTTAAACAATTATATTTAAGACTAAACGATCTTTAATCTTATAAGTTTATTTATGCTATCTTGATGACTAAACGTGAACCACTTGGAATTTGAAGGTTCCACGCTTCTTCTATTTTTTCTAATGGGTAGACCTCTGTGTTGATATGTAATTTCTTATTGGCCGCTAACAAAAATAACTCAGGTAAGATTACTTTGTTGAATACAATTAATTCGGATTCGGATAAACTTCCAAAACCTGAACCTAAGATTTCTATGGCTGAACTTCTTAAAATAGCTGATGATAAAGAGATTTCTTTACCTGCCATATCTCCAGCCGTAATTATTTTGGTTGTATGGGATTTATGATGTATTGCACCTCCTTTTAAAACATCGAGAATTAAACTAATCGGTTTTCCCCATAGATAATCAATTACCATATCTATTGGTGTTTCCTTGTGAATTGCCGCTAATTTATCTTTTATTTCCTCATCTGTACCTTTTAAGCTGACAATGTGTGTAGCACCATACGATTTTAGTTGTTCTAAAATTCGCTCATTACGACCTGTAACAATAATTTGGTTAGCACCGTAAAACTTTGCAATCTGCACTGCTACTTGTCCAGTTACCCCTGTTGCTCCATTAAAGAGTACATTCTGCCCTTCTTGTAATTTCCCTCTAATCAATAATGGCATAGCTGATCCTAAAACAGCATTGGGTAACGCAGCAGCTGTTATATCGTCTAAATCGTGTGGAACTGGTGTAAAATTATCTGTGATAATTGCTTTTTCAGCTATCATTCCTGTTACTCCTTGTGCATAAACACGTGTACCATCTTCTAAAACACCTACTCCATCAATACCTACAACAGTGGGAAAAGTATTATAGCTGGCGTAATGTTTACCATTAACCCTTGCTTTATCCAAATTCTTTACAGCAGCGGCTTTAACTGTAATTAATCTCTGATGCTCTCCTATTTCAGTTGGCGTTTCAATTTCATTGTATTGTGGCGTTATTCCCGATTTATATAATATGGCTGCTTTCATAATCTCTTTGTTATTCATAGCCTAAAAGTACAATAAATACCTTCTATTTTAAGTAATCAAACACTATTTGATAAAATATGAAGTGATTAAACTTTATTTTTATGCCAAATCATTAATTCATAATTTTATTTAATAGATTAAACTTACAGCAAACTTGATAAGGGAATCAATAAAAAAACTCAACATTAATTAGATAATATCAATTTATTTTCTATATTTTTGTTTAGAATTAAGTAAACAAAATAATTATGAAAAAGACCGTATTAATGCTTGCTTTTGCTTTCTCTATTGCTTTTGTAGGATGTAACGACAAAAAAGAAGCAAAAGAAGAAGTAACAACAGAACAAGAAGCTACAACTGATGTAACGAAAGAAACTACTACTGAAGTAGAGAGCATCAACCAAGCTTGGGAATTAGCTGCAATTACAACAGCTGATACTGAAGGAAAAACATTAGATGAATTATTCCCTAACAAAAAACCAGCTTTAACATTTGAAGGAACTGATTCTGTTCACGGAACGGATGGTTGTAATAATATTACTGGTACTTATGAGGCTAAAGAAAACAATGGTATTGCTATTGGCGATAAATTTGCAGTAACAAGAATGTTCTGTGAGGGTGTTTCTGATGCTGCTTTCCACAAAGCTTTACAATCTGCTACTTCATACGAAATTAAAGATGGTGAATTAAACTTCATCGCTGGAGATAAAGTAGTTTTAAAATTCAAAAAAGCTGAAGCTGCTATGTAATTAGTACTTCATACTATAATCTAAATAGGGTGTCCCAAAAGGTCACCCTATTTTATTTTCTGGTTTCTTTACTCCTCCTTTCCCTCAGACAGAATACGCAAATAGCTACACATCAGTTCGTAATCTATCTTTTTAGACAATTCCTTGTGGCTTTTATCTTCCCACCAACCTTCTGTTAGCTGATGATATTTCTGCTTTTATGATTGTAGTAGTGGATTTTGAAAAAGTTATCTTTTCCTGATTTAAACTATGCCCCTAATCGATATCATCAACCCTGTTATTTCTATTAGTATGACTACAAGAATGCATTTCTCAAAAGTAGTAGTTTGTTGTTTTACTTATAAGTCATTCTCCTTTCTTAAAATGCTATTAATCTTAGCAAGTGTATAGTTGTAAAACTTCTTTAAAAAGGGATAAATGTGTATCTTTGTTACTTTGCAAAAAAAATATGGCTAAAACGGAAGAAACAATTGAAGTATTAGGAGCAAGAGCACACAATTTAAAAAATATTGATGTCTCTATTCCGAGAGAAAAACTTGTTGTTATTACAGGATTATCAGGTTCAGGAAAATCTTCATTGGCATTTGATACTATATATGCTGAAGGGCAGCGTCGTTACATAGAAACTTTTTCTGCGTATGCGCGACAATTTTTAGGTGGTCTTGAAAGACCTGACGTTGATAAAATTGATGGATTATCACCTGTAATTGCGATTGAACAAAAAACTACAAATAAAAGTCCTCGTTCTACTGTGGGGACAATAACAGAGATATACGATTTCTTACGTCTTTTATTTGCTCGTGCGGGTGAAGCATATAGCTATAATACGGGCGAAAAGATGGTGAGCTATTCAGACGAACAGATACTTGATCTTATTACAACTGATTTTGATGGTAAAAGGGTAAATATCTTAGCTCCTGTTGTACGTGCTCGAAAGGGACATTATCGCGAACTATTTGAACAAGTAGCAAAGCAAGGTTTCCTAAAAGTACGTGTAGATGGAGAGATTAGAGATTTAGAATCGGGAATGAAAGTTGACCGTTATAAAACCCACGATATCGAAATTGTTATTGACCGCGTAGCTGTAGATGATTCTGAGGCAACAAAACAGCGTTTAACAGAGAGTATCAAAGTAGCTATGCATTATGGTGATGATACAATTATGGTCTTAGAACACGATGCTAAGGAAGTACGCTTTTTTAGTAGACATTTGATGTGTCCTTCTACGGGTATTTCTTACTCTAAACCTGAACCTAACAACTTCTCTTTCAACTCTCCTAAAGGGGCGTGTGAGTCGTGTAATGGATTAGGTGTGGTTAATGAGATTAATCTGTCTAAGATTATTCCGGACAACAAATTATCTATTGCCAATGGTGGTTTAGCACCTGTGGGTACAGAGAAGAAATCGTGGATATATAAACAGTTGGAGACAATTGGTCAGAAGTATGGTTTTACAATGACTACACCAATTAAAGATATTTCAGAAGAGGCTATAGACATTATTTTAAATGGTGGACAAGAGAGTTTTTCTGTCGTTTCTAAGGTTGCTGGGATTACTAAGAACTATAAAATCGACTTTGAAGGTATTACTAACTTTATCAAAAACCAATTTGACGAAAGTGAAAGTGCAACTATTAAACGTTGGGCTAAAGAATATATGGATGAAATCGTTTGTCCTTCTTGTAATGGTTCTCGTTTGAAAAAAGAAGCGCTTTACTTTAAAATTGGTGAACAGAATATAGGCGATTTAATTCAAATGGACGTTGAGTCTTTGATTAACTGGTTTAATGAATTGACACCAAAGCTATCTGAAAAACAAAAGAGTATTGGTACGGAAGTATTGAAGGAAATTACTACACGTCTTTCTTTTTTACAAGATGTTGGTTTAACGTATTTATCATTAAACCGTAGTTCACGTACCTTATCAGGTGGAGAAGCTCAACGTATACGCTTGGCAACACAGATTGGTTCTCAACTTGTAGGAGTGTTATATATCTTAGATGAGCCAAGTATTGGGTTGCATCAACGCGATAATGAACGTTTGATAAAATCACTTGAGTCACTTAGAGATATTGGAAACTCTGTATTGGTTGTTGAGCACGATAAAGATATGATTGAACGCGCTGATTACGTAATTGATATTGGTCCGAAAGCAGGAAAAAATGGTGGTAAAATAATTAGTGCTGGTACGCCTAAAGAGTTGTTGAAAGAAGATACACTTACAGCCAATTACCTAAATGGTAAAATGAAGATTGAGATTCCGTCTGAACGTAGAAAGGGCAATGGGAATTTCTTAAAATTAAAAGGAGCAACAGGTAACAACCTAAAGAATGTAAGTATTGAAATTCCTTTAGGAACAATGACTTGTGTAACAGGAGTTTCAGGTTCGGGTAAATCTACTTTAGTGAATGGTACCTTATACCCTATTTTAAATACTCATTTTTATCATGCTGTGGCAAAACCACAACCTTATAAGAAAATTGAAGGATTAGAACATATCGATAAGGTTATTTGTATTGACCAAAGTCCGATTGGTAGAACACCAAGGTCTAACCCTGCTACTTATACAGAGGTATTTTCTGATATCCGTAATCTATTTGCACAAATACCTGAAGCGTCTATTAGAGGCTATAAACCTGGTAGATTTAGCTTTAATGTAAAAGGCGGAAGATGTGATACCTGTGAAGGGTCTGGAGTAAGAACCATTGAAATGGGTTTCTTACCAGATGTATATGTAGAGTGCGAAACTTGTCAAGGAAAACGCTTTAATCGTGAAACTTTAGAGATTAGATACAAAGGAAAGTCTATTTCTGATGTTTTAAATATGACCGTTACAGAAGGTGTGGAATTTTTTGAGAATATTCCAAAAATATATCGTAAATTGAAAACTATTGATGAAGTGGGACTTGGGTATATTACCTTAGGGCAACAAAGCACTACTCTATCTGGAGGAGAAGCTCAACGAATCAAGTTAGCTACCGAATTATCTAAGAAAGATACTGGTAATACTTTTTATATTTTAGACGAACCAACAACAGGTTTACACTTTGAGGATATCCGTGTATTAATGGAAGTTATAGAGCGTCTTGTCGAAAAAGGTAATACTGTATTGATTATTGAACACAACCTTGACGTAATCAAATTGGCAGATTATATAATTGATGTGGGATATGAAGGAGGTAGTAAAGGTGGACAGATTATAGCTGTCGGTACACCTGAAGAAATAGTTAAAAATAAGAAAAGTTACACTGCTCAGTTTTTAAAACATGAGTTAAAAAATTAATTGATTATGAAAGATGTAGTAAAAAGTGACGAAGCTAAAATCCAAGAAAAATTCAAACAAAGATCATGGAATGAGATCAAGACTAATGATTCTTGGGGGATTTTTAAAATTATGTCAGAATTCGTAAACGGATATGAAAAAATGGGACGTATCGGTCCTTCTGTTTCTATCTTTGGATCTGCACGTACTAAAAAAGAAGACCCTTATTATAAATTAGCAGAGGAAATTGCTTTCAAAATTAGCCAGGCTGGATATGGTGTAATTACAGGTGGAGGACCTGGTATTATGGAGGCTGGTAATAAAGGAGCTCATCTTGGAAAAGGTGTTTCAGTTGGTTTAAATATTGAATTGCCTTTTGAGCAACATTTTAACCCATATATCGATCAAGACAAGAACTTACAATTCGATTACTTCTTTGTTAGAAAAGTAATGTTTGTTAAGTATTCTCAAGGCTTCGTTGTTATGCCTGGTGGATTTGGAACATTAGATGAGTTGTTTGAAGCGATTACATTAATTCAAACTAAGAAAATTGCTAAGTTCCCAATCGTACTTGTTGGTACTGAATTTTGGGGAGGTTTAATCGAATGGATTAAATCTACTTTGTTAGAAAAACATAGTAGCATTTGTCCTGAGGATATGAACTTGATCAAATTAGTTGATTCTGCAGACGAAGTTGTTGAGGTACTTGACACATTCTATAAAAAATACAACTTAAGACCAAACTTCTAATAGTACGGTATTATAAAAGTAAAAGCCCGTAAGTTTAAAACTTACGGGCTTTTTTATGCTTTAGATTATAAATCTTATTTTAAATATTTTTCGATAGCTTTTTCTAATTCAGCTCCTCTTAAATTTTGTTCTAAGATATTACCATTTCCATCAATTAAGAAACTTGCTGGAATTCCTTCAATTCCATAAGCCCCAACGATTGGATCATCCCAGTATAATAAGTTAGAAACTTGAGCCCAAGCTAATTTATCTTTTGCAATTGCACCTTTCCATCCTGCGTCATCTTTATCTAAAGAATAACCAATAATCTCAAATCCTTTGCTATTATACTTTTCGTATGCTTTAACAAGGTTTGGATTTTCTTGACGACATGGTCCACACCAAGAAGCCCAAATATCAACTAAAATAAGTTTTTTACCTTCAATAAACGTATTCAAAGTCAACTCTTTACCTTCTGGAGTTAATCCTTTAAAATCTGGTAACTTCTCTCCTATGCTTAAAGCCTCAGGTTGGTCTTGTAACATATCTAAGTTAGCCTGGATTTTTTTACCAATTTTAGATCCTTTTAAATCTACAGAGAAAGTGTCAAACTCTTTTTGTAATTCATTAACATCCATTTCTTGGTTACCCATTTGTTGGTAGAAAGCTAATAATCCAAGTACAGAGTTTTTATTCTCTTCTTTAAACTCAGTTAGCTTATTATCTAACTCAGTCATAATTGCTTGTGATTTATCTTGCAACTCTTTAATACGTTGGTCGTTTTGTCCTTCGTTACTTTGTTGCAACATCATCATTTCCATACCATCCTCATTATAGAATGCCATCATTCTTTCAATAACTGGCGCCATCTTATCTTGGAAAGCTTGCAACTTTTTATTGTTATCTGTTCCTCCTACTAAAGGTTTACTTGGATTTTTTTGATCGTATTTGATTGTAATTGTTCCTGGTTCACCTAAGAAAAATACAGTTGATTCTAATCCGTCACCAAACTTTAAAAATGCTTCATCTGCCTCTGTAAATGGATTATCCAAAACTACTTTCCCATCTTTTACAACTCCAGAAGCTATTGCTTTAGGTTCGTTAGAACCAGCTTCTCTTGTTAGAATCTCTACTTTTGTATCATCAGATATATTATCTGTTTCTACCTCAATCTTACCTGCTTTGTTACACGAAACAAAAGCTAAAACAGATAATAGTAATACACTTAATTTCTTCATTATAGTTTAATTGTAATTTATTTTATTAAAAATAGAACTTTTCTTACATAAAATCTACTATTCAATCCATTTTTTAAAATCATTAACCTTTTCTCTACTTACGATTAAATCATCATTATCGTATTTTTGCAAACTTATCTTCAGACGAGAATTACTATAAGTGTTTATTTCCTTAATAGAATTCAATTCTATTATAAACTTCCTATTTATTCTAAAAAACAAATTAGGGTTTAATATCTTCTCTATTTCTTCTAAAGATAGATCAAGCAAGTAATTTCTATCCTCAATGGTCTTGATATAGGTAGCTTTGTTTTCACTATAAAAACACATAATTTCCTTCAGCTGGATAATTTTTAACTGTGAACCAATCTTAACTGAGAAGCGTTCTTTATACTCTGGCTGACTTGAATTAGTCATGAATTGTTTAAACAGATTTAACTGTTCGTTAAAACCAAAAATAGCTGTTCTATTGCTTTGAAACTTTTGTATAGCATTTGCTAATTCATCCTCTTGAATTGGCTTTAATAGATAGTCTATACTATTTAGTTTAAATGCTCTTAAAGCGTATTCATCATACGCTGTGGTAAAGATAATAGCACTGTTAAGATCTACTTGTTCAAATATTTCAAATGATAATCCATCTGATAATTGTATATCTAAAAAAATGAGGTCTGGCTCTTTATTAGAACCAAACCATTGAACCGCTTCTTCAACACTCGTAAGTTTCATTGCTGTAGAATAACCTAATTTTTCCAACTTTCTTTCGAGCGAACGTGCTGCTGGTTTTTCATCTTCTACGATGACTATATTAAATTTTGTCATTAAGTTTTAATTGATATTCATAGGTTCTTTTCAACTTCTCAAATTGTTTCTGTTCCATTTTATCTTGCAAACTGCTGAATAAAGGAATATCTTCCAAATAATTGAGAATGAGTCTTACAATGATACAAAAAAGCCAAATAAGAAGTATTACATAGGCATACAAAGTTCCTTCATTCTGATTTCCTATCTTGATAACAAAATACTCCATTCCTACTAAATCCTCATAAATTACAAAACCTAAGGTTCCTAAACAGAGGATAGATTGGAAGATAATTGAATACAACTGCTTATTTCTCAAACTTGAGAACTGTCGCAAAGCTGGTAATACAGCTGGATTAAAGTTATATACCTGTTTCATCTAATCCCATTCTTTCGGTTTATTTTTATGCTTTTCTACGTATTCGCGAATCTTCTTATCTTCCCAATCTTTTCCAAGAAAAAGATTGTAGTTATACGTTTTCATAGCATCAGACACTAATCCAATACCCCACGCAAAAAGAACGATCATACTCCACATAAATTGAGAAGATGTTATCAAATTAAGCATTATTAAAAATGTATTCACCATAATGTAAGACGTCAAGTGTGCGTAAAACTTCTTGATTCGCTGTACTTTCTTTTTAGCTTCGATTAATATCTCTTGTTCATTCTCTGGTACGTCAATAATTCTCATATGTTCTATAATTTTGGTTAGTATTGGTATTCTTACTACGAAATAATCTTCTGTTTCTTCAATCTTAATTGGTTTACTGGTCAACAACCCATAACGAGAAGCAATGTTTTGAAGGCCTATCCCTTGTCTGTTGTCCAGTTTTTGTTTCTTATTTAAATTATTTTCAATGCGCAAATAACCATCAGTATCTTCCTTAATAATGATATGAATAGGCTTTGAAGCAGTTGCCTTATTGTGTTTGATAACATTTTCAAGCAACAATTGTAAAGACAACGGAACTACCTTTGCCCCTTCTTGTTTAATGTGTTGTGGCATTTCAAAAGTCAAACTATCCTCAAAGCGCATTTGTAACAATGCTATATAGGTCTTTGCAAATGCAAGCTCTTCTTCTAAAGGAACTAACTCTTTATTCTTTTGATCTAAAATATAACGATAGGTTTTAGAAAGCGAATTGTTGAATTCTACAGCCTTTTGCTGGTCTTCTTCTATCAACGCACTTAATACATTTAGGCTATTAAACAAAAAATGTGGATCTAATTGATTCTTTAAACTCTCAAATTGAGCCGATACATTTCCGGTTATTACTTTCTGTTCTTCTATTATCTGATCTTTCGAAAGTGATGTAAACCTTATATATAGGTAAAGAGCTATTAGCGTACTTGAGAAAATTGTAAAATTAAACACTGACTTAAATCCACCATATAGCATAAAATAAGAGATGTGCTTACTGCCAATAATTGTTGTATCAATTAACTTCAGTACTGTTGCAAGAACAAAAATTATTACAAAATTAATCCCTGTTGTTATCCCAGTTACAATTAATACATTGCGATTATCTATTTTAATGTATTTTTTTACTTGCAATAAATACTTTTTACTCAAAAAATTATTGGTTAAAAAGAGTATTACCAAAAAAGCTATACAATAGCCTAAAAATAGAGGAACGTCTATAAAGTGAAATTTTAATACTTTTTTAAACAAGATAAAAAGGATAAAAACTAATCCTAAAATCTTAAGTACACTATTCTTTTCTTGCATCTGTTCGCTTGTCGTTAAATGATTTTTCTTGCACTACTACTTCCGTAGATACCTGCTCTGCTCTTAATTCTTTTTCTGTGTTTAAACTTAACACATTTAAGAGAGCATTGATCAAAAATAAGGTAATCATTAATATAATTTTCATAATCTTTGGCGTTAGTGTTAGTACAAATTTGTGCTATAATTTTTTGAATAAAAAAAGAAAGCTACTGAATTGTAGAATAAGGAGGATGAATTGTAAATAGAGATTAATACGGATAAAAAACTGAACTTCAATCTTCTGTAAGAGTATAAATAAAATGTCTATAAAAAGGCACGCTTTTATTCTCTAAAAATGAATAATAAGTTTAAATTTGCGTTTCAAATCCACAAATAAGATATGGTTTATAAGTTTAGAGTTATCCTTGATACTGAGGAAGATATATTTAGAGATATTGCTATTTTAGAAAGTGATTCATTAGAAGATTTACACAATGCTATCGTTAATGCCTTTGGTTTTGACGGAATGGAGGCTGCTTCGTTTTATGCTTGTGATGATCAATGGACACAATTAGAAGATGAGATTTCTTTGTTTGATATGGGTGAAGAACCAGGAGAAAGTAAAACAATGCACTCTACTCCAATAAATACAATCCTAAACGAAGATAACACTAAGATTATTTATGTTTATGACTTTTTAAACATGTGGACCTTCTTCGTTGAGCTTGGTGCTGTTGAAGAAGAAGAACCTGGTGTTGTTTATCCAGAATTATTATTCTCTCACGGTATCTTACCTGATGGAATGCCTGGTAAAAACTTCAGTGCTGACCCTGTTTCTAATGAAGATATCTTTGGAGAATTTGACGATGACTTCGATGAAGAAGATTACGACATGTTCGACGGAGATGATAGTTTTGAAGACTTCGGCTACGAAGACAATTGGAACTAATCTTTTTTAAAACTATTTACTTTTAATATTGTAGTAGAATCTACACCTTTTAACTATTGTTATGATTAACTTATTTAATGCACACGTTGAAACTCTTTCTATTCATAGAGTTGGTAATAAAAGTAGAAATGAAGCTATCTTCTTATCTGAAGAGCCATACAACTTAAATGATGAAATTGCTCCTTTATTAAAGGAATACTTCTTCAAACCTTTCCGTGAAAAAGAAGAAAACTATTATCAATTTGCACACGATGTTGATTTAGAGTTCAATGAAATGTACAATTTGGCAAATGAAGTATTTAACGCTCCTTCTGCTGAAACTGCACACGCTGTATCTCAAAAAATTACACGTCATTTATTTGAGCAATCTAATCATCCTCATATCAAAAATGGAGAGGTTTATGTAGCTTATTTGACTAACTTGTCTATTGATAATAATGTAGTTGATGCAATAGGTATCTTTAAAAGTGAAATTAAAACAGACTTCTTACAGTTTCAAGAAAAAGAATCTAACTTAGAAATGGTTCTGCAACAAGGAATTAACTTAAACAAGTTAGATAAAGGTTGTATCATCTTCAACTATAAAAAAGAAGAAGGGTATAAAATCTTAACTATTGATAGTAATAAGTATGACGCTCGTTATTGGTTAGAGCATTTCTTGAATGTTGATATATTCCAAGATGAGACATTTATGACTAAGAAATACTTGAAATTCTGTCAAGACTTTGCTAAAGAAGTTGTTTTACCTGCAGAAGACAAAAAAGAGGAAGTTATGTTTATGAATCGTTCTGTAAACTACTTTGCAAAGAACGACGAGTTTGAAGAAACTAACTTCTTAAATGAAGTAATTGATAACCCTGATTTAGCTGCGGAGTTTAAAAACTACAAAGTTGATAAAGGAGAAAAATACAGTATTGAAGACACAACTTCTTTCCCAATTGCAAATAATGCTGTTTCTGATGCAAGAAAGAAATTGAAGAATGTTATTAACTTAGATACAAATATTCAAATTAAGTTAGACTTTATCAATCCAGAAAGTGCAGATAAGTTTGTAGAAAAAGGGTGGGATGAAGAAAAACAGATGTACTACTACTTAGTGTATTTCAACAAAGAACAAAAATCTTAAAATATTTATCAAAAGCGATTCTATTCACAGAATCGCTTTTTTTTAAAACTAATAAATACTTTACAATGAAAGAGTTTGAGTTTATACTAATTTCGGAAAATGCTTTTAATAGTGATAACATACAAGATATTGTAGATTCAAATATCTCTGTAATCAACGTTTTACGTTCTTCTGAAATCGGAGATGATGAATTGCATCCTGATGCTTTCAGTAGTTATTGTGTTGACTATTATTTCCAAACTTTAAAAGAAGAAGGTTTACCTGCCTTTATATGGAAAAGTAAATGGGACCAAGATTTAATTGAAATTATTCAAGCTGGAATAGCTGCTATGAATGCCCCTGAAAATTTAGAGTTTTTTGAAAAACAAATGAGAAGAGTTAAGGCTTTTAGCAAAATTAAATTAGGTAAATTTTTACAATCAGATTTCGGAAAGGATAAAGCTACAGCTACCCTACTTGATGATACTTCGTTTAAAGAAATTAAAGAAGATCTGAAAGAATTAAATGCTACTTGGCTAAAATCACACCCTGATTTAAAAGTTGCAAATCTTGAAGAAATGCAAACTATCATTACTGACTTCATTTCAGAATAAAATAATATCTGTTATTTTATAATACACTATAATGAATGGCTTAAGCTTTAAAAGTTTAAGCCATTTTTTATATCAATCACTTTCATCTCTATATCACATTATTTTTCAAGTAAAATAGGATAGGTGAATTTTCTTAAATTTTCAATATTTGAAAACTTTTCTATAATGAAGTAAAATATGATAAAGAAACCAAAATGCTTATTCTTATCTTACTGTACAAATAATAGTAGATAATATAGATACATTATTAGCTTACCAACCCACAATTGAAAATTTGCATATTCGTGAATTTATTTTTTTTAATCTTGAATATGCAAATTTCAGAAAAGATATACCTACCATTAATATAAAGAAAACAACAACCGTTTTTATTAATACTTTAGTACCTTATTTATAAAGCAGTACAAGTAAGTGCGTTATTTAAAATCAAGAAAAATATAAATAAAAAAGGGATAAAGCTTTTTTACTTTATCCCTCATATTTTTTAGTAATCAAATCTTATTAAGTAGAAGATTAACTATTTATCATATTCTACTTTAGCAATCTTAAGGTCATTCCCTTTTTTCTCTAAGTAGATTTTTTCAATTGATTCAGCATTCTCATACTTAACTTTGTATTCAAATACGAAATCTTTTGTTTTCTCTTTTTTGTTTTTATCAGTCAATTCCCATTCATCTAACTCAAAACTTTTAATTTTTCCAAGTTCAGCTTCTCTTTGTTTCAAACTATTAACGAATGCTGCTTGTTGTTCTGCGTTAAAGAACTCATCATTCATTAATTTAGGAATTGAGTCAAAGTTCTCTTCCATTACGTGATAATAATACCAACCTGTAATAGATTTACCTGCATTTTGATCTCCTAATACAGTACTTTTTTTAGCGTTTGTACATGAAGTTAGCGCTGCAGCTGCAAATAAGAAAGTGATTAATTTTTTCATAAAAATGCTTTTTTAAATTTTTTAAATTCTCGAATTCTACCGTTCTTTTAATTATTATAAATTTAATAAAACTTTATGATTTTCGCAAATCTATTTATCTGATTTTAAGCTATTTCTTTTTCACAATATAAGTGTAAACCCACGTAATTGTAAAGGTTGGTATAAAGTCAAATCCAGGTGATAATTCTTCAATGAAATTGACTATTGCCCCAACTTTTCCTATTTTTCCCGGATACATTTTAGCTAAAATATAAGCTGATACTGGAGCCCAAACTACGTCTGCTATCTCTCCTATTCCTGGAATAACGTAAGTAATACATCCTAATATATCCATTAAGATACCGATTACAAGCTGCCTATTTCTTATATTCTGATTTGTAAGCATCTTCTGGCTTTATTTATTTCAATTTACTACTGTATTTTGTTTTGAATTTATCAACTTTTGGTTTTACCACTAATTGACAATAAGGATTTTTATCTCCGTTTTTCTCAAAATAATTCTTGTGATAATCTTCCGCTACGTAAAACACTCCTGCTAAAGACAACTTTGTAACAATTGGATCTTCAAAAACCTTTTCCTCAGACAAAATATGCATATACTCTTTTGCCAACTCCTTCTGGTTTTCATCTGTATAGAAAATTTCACTTCTATATTGTGTACCTACATCTTCCCCTTGTCTGTTTAATGTAGTGGGATTATGAGTAGAGAAGAAAATCTCCAATAACTGATTATAATTAATCAAAGATGGATTATACGTGATTTTTATTGCCTCTGCGTGTCCTGTCTGCCCAGTACAAACTTCTTCATACGTAGGATTGGCTTTTACTCCTCCAATATAACCTGGTAAAACTTCAATCACTCCGTTTAAATTACTAAAAATAGCTTCAGTACACCAAAAGCATCCGCCTCCAAAAATAGCTGTCTTTGTATTATTTGTATTTTCCATTTCTTTTCTTATTGTTTTTGAGTTTTCAACTATAAAGATAAATCATTATTTCTAAAATATAATAACTTCTCTTTTTATGATTTTCATTTTTATAATAACTAAAACATCGTTACTTTGTATCCTTAAATGGATAACAAATGATACGCGCAGTAAATATTCACAAATTTTACGACCAATTAGAAGTATTGAAAGGTGTGGACCTTCATATTAAAAAGGGAGAAATTGTTTCAATTGTTGGTGCTTCTGGTGCTGGAAAAACTACTCTACTTCAAATATTAGGTACTTTAGACCAACCTTCTGCTCAAAACGGAACAAGCTTATTCATTAATAATCAAGATGTTTTAAACTTAAAGGACAAGGAGATTTCTAAGTTTCGCAATCTAAACCTTGGGTTTATCTTTCAATTTCACCAATTACTTCCTGAGTTTACTGCTTTAGAAAACGTGTGTATTCCTGCTTTTATCGCCGGGAAAGACAAGAAGGAAACAGAAACTGAAGCTAAGCGTTTATTAGAATATCTTGGATTATCTCACCGCGTTTCTCACTATCCTTCTGAACTTTCTGGAGGTGAACAACAACGTGTTGCCGTAGCTCGTGCTCTAATTAATAAACCTCAGGTAATCTTTGCTGACGAGCCTTCTGGTAATTTAGACACACAATCTGCTGAAAATTTACACCAATTATTCTTCAAATTGCGTGATGAATTTGGACAAACATTTGTAATTGTAACCCATAATGAGGACTTAGCTAATATGGCTGACCGAAAGCTTACAATGGTAGATGGATTAATAAAACTAAAAGAGACTATTAATGACTAAGGCTGAACTTAAAGAGTTTTTAGATGAAAAGGTAATCTTGTACAACAATCCTGATTTTATTACAGATGATCCTGTACAAATTCCTCATCTTTATTCTTTAAAAGAAGATATTGAAATAGCGGGCTTTCTAAGTGCTACTATTGCTTGGGGAAACAGAAAAATGATTATTAAGAATGCACATAAGATGATGGACCTTATGGGAAATTCTCCTTATGATTTTGTACTTAATCACAGTGAAAGTAACTTAGAAAATCTAAATGATTTTGTGCATAGAACGTTTAATGGAGTGGACTTTATGACTTTTGTAAAATCCCTTAAAAATATCTATACAAACCATGGTGGTTTAGAAGCTATTTTTGCTACAAACGAATATTCGGTGCAACAAAGAATTTCGAACTTTAAAAAAGTATTCTTTGAAATCGAACATCCTTCTCGTACAGAAAAGCATATTTCAGACCCTTTAAAAGGTTCTGCTGCTAAGCGTATTAATATGTATTTACGTTGGATGGTAAGACAAGATAATGCGGGAGTTGATTTAGGTATTTGGAAGTCTATTAGTCCAAGTGAGCTTTCTTGTCCTTTAGATGTACATTCAGGTAATATGGCTCGTAAATTAGGTATTCTTACCAGAAAACAAAATGACGGAAAGGCTCTCTTAGAGCTTGATACTGCTTTACGTGATTTTGATCCAACAGACCCTGTAAAATATGACTTTGCCTTATTTGGATTAGGCGCTATAGAAAAGTTTTAAAAAACAAAAAGAGATAAACATTATTACTGTTTATCTCTTTTTTTATACCTATTGACTATCAACTATATCGTTTGATAATCTAATTTAATCTTATTGTGATAAATTGCTTTTACAATACCATCAGACACTCCTATTTTAGGAACATAAATATACTTAGCACCACTCCATTTCATAGCATTGTTGTATATCTTAATCGCAGGAATAATAACATCCGCACGATCGGGATTTAGCCCCAATACCGAAATACGATCTTCATAAGACATTGTATTTAAGCGCACCAACTGCTTGTGTAAATAAAAGTATGTCAATGGTTTATCTTGTGCTTTACCAGACATCTTAAAGATCTTATTGATGTTTCCACCTGATCCAATTACTATTAGATTCTCAAGCCCTTTTGTCTCTTCTTTTATCCAATGCTCTATATCAGTCCAAACGCTTTCTTCTACCATATTATTCAGCAAGCGAACAGTACCATTTTTAAATGACTTAGAGTTAATCTGTTTTCCTTTATCAAATAAAGTAAACTCTGTACTTCCTCCTCCTACGTCAATGTATAAAATACTATTCGAACTGTTAATGAAGTGCTTTAAGTCGGAAGAAGCTATAATCATTGCCTCTTTCTTCCCGTCTATAATACTAATCTTAATTCCCGATTCCTTATATATTCTGTCAACAATCTCTGGACCGTTAGCCGCATCTCTCATCGCACTGGTAGCACAAGCCATAAAGCGTTCTACTTTATTAACCTTCATTAACAAATAAAAAGCTTTCATAGCATCTACCATTCGCTCTTGAGATTCTTCACTAATCTTTCCTATTGTAAAAGCATCCTGACCTAAACGCACTGGCACCCTAATAAGAGAACTCTTACTGAAAATAGTTTCTTTTCCTTCCTCTTCAATGATGTTCATAATTAATAACCTCATTGCATTGGAACCAATATCGATAGCAGCGTACTTTTTTATGTTGAGCATATATTCCTTTTACTTTTTTAATTTATTTTGATAGTATTTGTACATTTCCATTTGAGAGTGAAACTTGTTTTCACCAGTAAACCCTCTGTATTTATTAGACAAGTCACCTGATTGAATTCTTGTCTTATAGTTACCTTTCCAGCCTATTTCAAAGGTTTCTATCAGTTCTTGTTTGATAGCCTCATCATAAATTGGACAAGTAACCTCTACCCTCTCATCTAAATTTCTTGTCATGAAATCGGCAGAAGATATATAGATATCTGGATTGTCATTATTTCCAAAAATGTATATACGCGAGTGCTCTAAGAATCTATCTACAATACTAATAGCTTCTATATTCTCACTCATACCTGGTACACCTGGAATTAACGAACATATTCCTCTAATAATTAAGCGAATTTTAACTCCTGCATTACTTGCTTCGTATAATTTGTCAATCATTTTAATGTCAGACAAACTATTCATTTTTAACCAAATATATGCTGGTAGTCCATTTTTAGCATTCTTAATCTCTCTCTCTATTAACTTGTAAAACCCTTTACGTGTATAATGTGGAGAAACTAACAAATGTTTGTATTTATGTACGCGATAATTTACTTGTAAGAACTCAAATACCTTAGACACATCTTTCATTAACGAATTGTGGCTTGTAAATAGTGTTACGTCGGTATATATCTTAGCACTACTCTCGTTAAAGTTACCTGTTGACAAGAAACCATAACGTTTAATCTTTTTATTTTCAAGACGTTCAACCACACAAATCTTACTGTGTACTTTTAGTCCTTTTACTCCAAAAATCAACTGAATTCCTTCTGCCTGCATTAATTCAGAGTAATAGATATTACTTGTTTCATCAAATCGAGCTTGTAATTCAACCTGAGCAATAACTTTCTTACCATTCTTAACCGCATTAATCAATGAGCTAATAATCTGCGAGTTTTTAGCCAATCGGTATAAGGTAATCTTAATAGATAAAACCTGTGGATCTAAAGCAGCTTCACGCAAGAACTTCACTAAATAAGAAAACGATTGATAAGGTGTATAAACCAAATAATCTTTCTTCTGTATTTGCTGAATAATACTGTCTTCTAAATTTAAGCCAGGTACAGCTAACGGCACTTGTTTTGGATACGTCAAGTCAATTCTACCTGTCGTAGGAAATCCCATATAATCACGGCGGTTATGGTATCTACCTCCTGGAATTATACTATCATTCAACTCAATCTCAACGTTCTCCATCAAGAAATCAAGCATATCATCATCCATAGACGAATCATAAACGAAGCGTACAATAGCTCCTTCTCGTCTATCTCTAACACCACTTGAAATTTTCTCTACAAACGATTTGTGTAAATCTGTATCAAAGTCTAACTCTGCATCACGCGTTACCTTAATCATATAAGCTGACTCTGCTTTATAATCAAATATATTAAACAGAGAATCAAGATTATAACGAATAATATCGTCTAACATAATGATATATTTCTTATCATCGTCTGACGGTAATTCGATAAATCGATTGACAATATTTGGAATTTCAATAATAGCATAACGCACGGCTAACAAGCCTTTTTTGTGCTTAGCAGTCTTGTGCTTTTCAAGCAATTTCTCATCTAAAGCCAACTTAACCACCAAATAACCGTGTGTATCTCTTAACAATGGAAACTCTGCTAAATCACTTAAGATAATCGTTACTAAATCGGGAGCTACCTCGTGTAAGAAAAACTCTTTGACAAACGCTTGTTGTTTCTCATTGATCTCTTTCTCATTCAACATAAAGATACCTTCCTCTTCCAGCTTAGACTCAACTTCGTGTAAAATGCGTAAACTTTCGTTTTGCAATTCAATTACACGTGCTGTAATCTGTGCTAATAACTCCTTTACTACCGCTCCACTTCCTAACTTGCGATTGCTTTCTCCTGTTAAAGTCATTCTACGAATTGTAGCATACCTAACTCTAAAAAACTCATCTAAGTTATTTGAAAAAATACCGATGAAGCGCAAACGCTCTAACAAAGGTACAGTTGCATCACCTGCTTCTTGTAAAACACGTTCATTAAATGCTAACCAACTTTTCTCTCGGTCAACGTAACGGTATTTGCTTGTGCTATTATTATTGCTATTCATTCTATTTTAAATCTCTTGGGAAAATGGTTAATTCTGTAACCCCTGATGTTATACTACCCCAATCATCTGTATCGAAATTTATCACTACAACACCTGAGGTTGGTACATTATCAAAAGTTTCGCTACCAAATTTATTAACAAATTTTGTTATTGCATCATTATGGCCAAAAAGAATTAGCGCATCATGTTCATTTTTACATTTTTTTATCTCCTCACGCAACTTTGATTGCTCAAAAGTGTATAATCCTTCCCTAATTATAACACATTCTAAACTTAAATCCATATTTTGACAAAATATAGTTGCTGTTTCCTTAGCCCTTTTAGCCGGACTCGTCCAAATAATTGACTTATGAGGCAAGTGTTCCTTTAAAACATCAGATACAAGATGTGCATCTTTAATACCTCTTTTCGAAATTGGTCGTGTTAAATCGTCTGTTATTGTATCCCAGCTTGATTTTGCATGCCTAATTAGGATTATTTTTTTCATAAAGTATAGGTTTTAATATAGTTGACAATTTTTTTATCTAATAACAGCATATTTCTTGCCAAGAATTATATAAGTCTCCTAAACTTAGTAAAAAATATCAAACTAAAATATATTTTATGCTATTAAATAAAAACTTTACTTTTGAACTATTAATTTTAAAAGACAGTAATGAAGAATTTCTCTATTGAGTTTAAATGGGCTGCCCTTGCAACCTTAGCAGCATTAATTTGGATGTTTATCATTAAATCACTTGGTTTTCACAGCATTGAGAAAATTCGTTATGAGGTAGCTTTCGAGTTATTATTTAATATTTTACTTACTGTATTTTACTGGTTGGGAATTAGACAAAAAAAGTATGAGTTTTACAACGGTATTATTTCTTGGCAACGCGCTTTCTTGTCTGGATTAGTTATCTGTATAATGATTACCTTCTTCTTTCCTCTTATTCAATACATTACCTTCTACCAGGTATCTCCTCATTTTATGGATACCTTTTTAGAGGCTTTGACAACGCAAACGAATATGTCGTTAGATGAAGCTCAAAAAAGTGCCTCTTTTGATTTATTCATGAGAAATGGAGTAACGAATAACCTTTCATTTGGAGTAATCATTGTATCGATTGTTTCGTATTTCTTGCAAACTAAGAATATGACACCTGAAGCACAACGAACAATTGCAAACAGAGCAGAAGTAGTTAAAGTAAAAAAGAACAAAAACAAGAAAAAGTAACACACTAATAATAAACATTGAGTATTATGGACATTAATAAAATCCCCCTAATTAAAAATACAGACGCAGATAACTTCTTCCTTTTAGCAGGACCTTGTGCTATTGAAGGTGAAGAAATGGCAATGAGAATTGCAGAGCGCATTATTAAAGTAACTGATGATTTAAAAATTCCTTTTGTATTTAAAGGTTCTTTTAAAAAAGCAAATAGATCTCGTATTGACAGCTTCACAGGTATTGGTGATGAAAAAGCGCTTAAAATTCTTCAAAAAGTAGGAAAAGAGTTTGGTGTACCAACGGTAACGGATATTCACGAACAAAGTGATGCTGCAATGGCGGCAGAATACGTTGATGTATTACAAATACCTGCTTTCTTAGTTAGACAAACTGATTTAGTTGTAGCTGCTGCAAACACTGGTAAAGTCGTAAACTTGAAAAAAGGACAATTTATGAGTCCTGAAAGTATGAAACACGCAGTACAAAAAGTTCTTGATTGCCAAAACCAGAGCGTGATGGTAACTGATAGAGGTACTATGTTTGGATACCAAGATATGATTGTTGATTACAGAGGTATTCCAACAATGAAGCAATTTGCTACAACTGTTTTAGATATTACACACTCTTTACAACAACCAAACCAAACTTGTGGAGTAACTGGAGGACGCCCTGATTTAATCGAAACTGTAGCAAAAGCAGGTATCGCAGTAGGTGTTGATGGGTTATTCTTAGAAACACACTTCGATCCAGCTAATGCAAAAAGTGACGGAGCGAATATGCTTCACTTAGATTATTTCGAAGATTTAATGAAGAAACTTGTGGCAATTCGCCAAACAGTAAACAAATTCTAAAAAATAATTAAAAAATATTTTCCTTGTACTTTTTTTAGAACCAAACAGTTAGAGGTACAAGGAAAATAAAAGTTAAAAAAAAACACAAAGAACGCTTGCAGATTAAGGAAACAGCGCTATATTTGCACCGTTGAAAACAAACAATAAGCGATTATGCTTATGGGGAGATACTCAAGCGGCCAACGAGGACGGACTGTAAATCCGTTGGGTAACCTTCGCAGGTTCGAATCCTGCTCTCCCCACCAAAACGTTCTTTAAAAAACATATTATATTATTTAAGTAATAATACCGGAGGGGAGATACTCAAGCGGCCAACGAGGACGGACTGTAAATCCGTTGGGAAACCTTCGCAGGTTCGAATCCTGCTCTCCCCACTAAATTCTTTAGAGAATAATAATATATACTTAAATAATAATACCGGAGGGGAGATACTCAAGCGGCCAACGAGGACGGACTGTAAATCCGTTGGGTAACCTTCGCAGGTTCGAATCCTGCTCTCCCCACTAAGTTTTTTAAAGAACAACAATATTATTGATATAAGAAGGTACCGGAGGGGAGATACTCAAGCGGCCAACGAGGACGGACTGTAAATCCGTTGGGAAACCTTCGCAGGTTCGAATCCTGCTCTCCCCACTACAAAAGCGACTATTTTTAGTCGCTTTTTTTGTTTATATTTGCAACGTTATTAATTGAAGAGAACAAGTCTATTTCTTTTCCATTCTTATATAACTTTCTCTATGAAGAAAGCTATTCTATTACATATCAATAACACTTTCGTTGTTATTTCGGATCAGGTGCAAAAGTTGGGGATCAGGTGCAAAAGTTGGGGACTAAGCAAAAAGTTTCGTCAATCTAAACAGGAAAAATGACTTATCTCTTACACCTCTATACATCATTCTAAA
>NZ_FNDQ01000010.1 GCF_900099675.1 Myroides phaeus | reverse complement strand
TAAAGTATAATCTCGTTGACTACGCTTTTCCCTTGTGTTTTCTGTCTCTTTCATAAATAAGTCTATTTTGTGTAAACCTATTTTAGGACGGGACAACGCAACAAAAAAAGCCAATACAAATAAATGTATTGGCTTTTTATATAGTATACTTTAGTTAGTCACAAACTATCCTAAAACTTCTTTTACTTTTTTACCGATTTCAGCAGGAGAATCAACAACGTGAATTCCACACTCAGCCATAATACGTTTCTTAGCAGCAGCAGTATCATCTGCACCACCTACGATAGCACCAGCGTGTCCCATTGTTCTACCTTTTGGAGCAGTTTCCCCAGCGATAAATCCAATAACAGGTTTCTTGTTACCATTTTCTTTTACCCAACGAGCAGCATCAGCTTCTAATTGACCTCCAATTTCACCAATCATAATGATTGCTTCAGTTTCTGGGTCAGCCATTAATAACTGTACAGCTTCTTTAGTTGTAGTTCCGATGATTGGGTCACCACCAATACCAATAGCTGTAGTTACTCCTAATCCTTGTTTTACAACTTGGTCAGCAGCTTCATAAGTTAAAGTACCTGATTTAGATACAATTCCTACAGTACCTTTTTTGAATACGAAACCTGGCATAATACCAACTTTAGCTTCACCTGGAGTAATAACACCTGGACAGTTAGGTCCTACTAATCTACAATCTCTACCTTTGATATAGTTGTAAGCTTTGATCATATCAGCAACAGGAATTCCTTCTGTGATACAAATAATAACTTTAATTCCTGCATCAGCAGCTTCCATAATAGCATCTGCAGCAAATGCTGGTGGAACGAAGATAATAGATGTATCAGCACCTGCTTTTTCAACTGCTTCTGAAACTGTATTAAATACTGGACGATCTAAGTGAGTACTACCACCTTTTCCTGGAGTAACACCACCAACAACGTTTGTTCCGTACTCAATCATTTGAGAAGCGTGGAATGTACCTTCACTTCCAGTAAATCCCTGAACGATTATTTTTGAATCTTTATTTACTAAAACACTCATGATCTTGTTTTTATTTATTTAACTTACTTACACAAAAATAAACAATTCTATTAAGCTATAAAACTTTTTATCCCTTTATAAGTGAGTTTAACTGATTAATTAATTACATTACCTCAATTTTGTCATTTTGACTAAAAAATCAAACAACTATTAGAGAAAATAACCTATATATTTTTAGTTTTTGCAAGTAACTCTGGAATTCTTTTAATATTAGCTATTTGTTTCAATTTATCTCTTGACTCCTCTGCAGGATACCCAAAGTAAACTTTTCCTCCAGCTAATGACTTAGAAACTCCTGATTGAGCTAACACAACTGCCTTACTACCAATAGTAATACCACTTGTAGTTCCTACTTGTCCCCATAAGGTTACCTCATTCTCGATAACCACGCAACCAGCAATACCACATTGTGCAGCAATCAAACTACGACTACCTACAACTGTATCATGCCCAATATGAACTTGGTTATCTATTTTTGCACCCTCTTTAATAGTAGTGTCTCCTGTTACCCCTCTATCAATTGTACAAGCGGCTCCAATACCAACATTATCTTCTATCACTACTCTTCCACAAGAAACCAAAGGATCAAATCCCTCTGGGCGTTTTTTGTAATAAAAAGCATCAGCTCCTAAAATAGTTCCTGCGTGAATAACTACATTATCCCCAATTACCGTACCATCATAGATAACAACATTTGGATGAATAACACAGTTCTTTCCGATAACAACATTGTGCCCAATAAAAACACCTGGTTGGATAACACTACCCTCACCAATTACAGCATCTTTTGCGCGAACTTCTGTAGCTGGTTTAAAAGGGTTAAAGAATTTAGACAATTTATTAAAGTCTCTAAACGGATCGTCAGAAATCAACAAAGCCTTTCCTTCCGGACACGGTACATCTTTATTAATCAAAACGATAGTCGCATTAGAATTTAATGCCTTATCATAATATTTTGGATGATCCACAAATACTACTTCTCCTTCTTGTACAACGTGAATTTCGTTTATACCATAAACAGGAAAGTTTGGATCTCCAACAAATTTACAGCCAATAATTTCCGCTATTGTCTGTAAATCTTGAACTTTTGCAAAACGCATGATATCTCTTCTAAAAAATTATTCTTTGATACGTTCCATGTAAGCACCAGTAGCTGTATCAATCTTAATTTTATCTCCTTCATTAATGAATAAAGGAACGTTGATTGAAGCCCCAGTTTCTACAGTAGCAGGTTTTGTTGCATTTGTAGCAGTATTACCTTTTACTCCTGGCTCAGTATATGTAACTTCTAAAACAACAGAAGCAGGCATATCAACTGAAAGTGGTAAATCAGTATCTGTATTAATTTGAACCATTACCATTTCTCCTTCTTTTAATAAACCTGGAGCATCTAAGATATCTCTTAATAAAGTAATCTGTTCATAGTTCTCAACATTCATAAAATGGAACTGATCCCCTTCTGGGTATAAATATTGGAATTTATGTGTTTCTACTCTCACAGTATCAATTTTGTGTCCAGCAGAAAAAGTGTTTTCTAATACTCTACCATTAGTCAAACTTCTCATTTTTGTTCTAACGAAAGCAGGTCCTTTTCCAGGTTTAACGTGTAAGAACTCAACAATTTTATAAATATCATTGTTATACTTAATACATAAACCGTTTCTAATATCAGCTGTAGTTGCCATTTTCTAAATATATTTAGTTTAATACTTAATTCTAATAAATTCCCGAATATCCTCTCATAATCCCTCTTGAAGAACTACGGATAAACATAATAATCTCGTCTCTCTCTGGAGTAGCCTCCATCTCAGTTTCTATAATTTCCAAGGCTTGACTTGTATTATAGTTTTTCTGATATAATAAACGATAAATCTCTTGAACTTCTCTAATTTTATCTGGAGTAAACCCTCTTCTTCTCAATCCAACTGAGTTAATACCTGCATATGAAATTGGCTCACGAGCTGCTTTAATATACGGAGGAACGTCTTTACGCACCAATGTACCACCTGTAATGAATGAATGAGAACCAATTGTACAAAACTGGTGTACAGCAACAAGACCTGCTAAAACAACAAAGTCCCCTACTGTTACGTGTCCAGCTAAAGTACTTGAATTTGAAAAGATACAGTTATCACCTACGATACAATCGTGAGCAATATGACTATATGCTTGGATAAGACAATTCTTTCCAACTACAGTTTTGTATCTATCTTTCGTACCTCTATTTATAGTTACGCATTCACGAATTGTTGTATTGTCACCAATCTCTACTGTAGTAACTTCTCCCTCAAATTTTAAATCTTGTGGTTCTGCTGAAATTACCGCTCCTGGAAATATCTTACAATTTTTACCAATGCGCGCCCCTTCCATAATAGTCACATTTGACCCAATCCAAGTTCCTTCACCAATTTCTACATTATTGTGAATTGTAGAAAAAGGCTCAATCACTACGTTACGTGCTATTTTTGCTCCTGGGTGAACGTATGCTAAAGGCTGATTCATATTATCTCTTTATTTAATTTTTAATTTTTGAAATTTGAGCCATTAGCTCTGCTTCAGCTACAAGTTTTCCATTCGCGTACGCATAACCTTGCATATGACAAATTCCACGGCGAATAGGCGTTATTAATTCTAACTTGAACACTAAAGTATCTCCAGGGAAAACCTTGTTTTTAAACTTAACATTATCCATTTTCATGAAATAAGTTAAATAGTTTTCTGGATCTGGTACTGTACTTAAAATCAAGATTCCTCCTGATTGTGCCATAGCCTCACAGATTAAAACCCCTGGCATAACTGGCGCCCCTGGGAAGTGACCAACAAAAAACTGTTCATTCATTGTCACATTTTTCAATCCTACTACATGTGTTTCAGACATTTCTAAAATCTTATCAACAAGTAAGAAAGGAGGTCTATGTGGTAATAAAGCCATAATTTGATTTACATCCATTAAAGGTTCTTTATGTAAATCATAAGTAGGTACTTGATTACGCTTTTCATTGCGAATAATCTTAGACATTTTCTTAGCAAAACTTGTGTTTACTGAGTGTCCTGGTTTATTAGCAATTACCTTTCCTCTAATTCGAGTTCCAATTAATGCTAAATCACCAATTACGTCTAATAATTTATGACGAGCCGCCTCATTAGGATAATGTAAAGTAAGGTTATCTAAAACACCATTTGGTTTAACGCTAATTTCGTCTTTACCAAACGCTTTTTTCAAATGTTCCATTGTTTCTGGAGAAATCTCTTTATCCACATAAACAATAGCGTTATTTAAATCCCCTCCTTTGATTAACCCATGAGCCAACAAAGCTTCTAATTCATGTAAGAAACTAAATGTTCTTGCCTCAGAAATCTCCTCTTTAAAATCGTGAATAGATTTAAGAGTAGCATTTTGAGTACCCAACACTTTCGTTCCAAAGTCTACCATTGCGGTAACTTGGTAGCTATCACAAGGCATAACGATAATCTCACTTCCAGTAGTTTCATCAACAAAAGAAATTACCTCTTTTACGATATACTCTTCACGTTCTGCATCTTGTTCTACAACACCAGCTTTTTCTACAGCTTCAACAAAGTATTTAGAAGACCCATCCATAATTGGTGGCTCAGATGCATTTAATTCGATAATAACATTATCTAAATCACATCCAACAAAAGCAGCTAATACGTGCTCTGTTGTTTGAATTTTAACACCTTTTTTTTCAAGGTTTGTACCACGTTGTGTTGTCACAACATAATTTGCATCTGCTTCAATCACAGGATGCCCTTCCAAATCCATACGAACGAACGTAAAACCATTGTTCACTGGAGCTGGCTTAATAGTCATCGTAACCTCTTGACCTGTATGTAATCCAACACCCTTTAATGTTACTTCATTCTGGATGGTTTTCTGTTTAACCATAATTAAATCTCTTTAAATATTTTGATAGACTATAATTATATCTTCTTCTTTAAATCTTCTACATCACTTACAATTTTAGTCAAATTTTTGAAATGACTATATGAACGTAAGAAATCACCGTGTGCAAATGCAGGAGTTCCTTGAATTGCAGTATTACTTTCAACACTTTTACTCACACCTGCTTGCGCTTGAATTTTCACATTATCTCCAATCACAATATGCCCTACGATACCAACTTGTCCTCCAATAAGACAATGTTTACCAATTTTAGTTGATCCCGCAACACCAGTTTGTGATGCAATTACTGTATTTTCTCCAACTTCTACATTGTGAGCAATCTGAATTTGGTTATCTAATTTAACTCCTTTGCGGATAATAGTAGAACCTAAAGTAGCACGATCAATTGTCGTGGCTGCTCCTATTTCCACATTATCTTCAATGATTACATTACCAATCTGCGGCACTTTACTATAAGTTCCATCAGCATTTGGTGCAAATCCAAATCCATCTGACCCAACAATTACACCTGCGTGAATTGTACAATTATTACCAATAACAGTTTCAGAATAGATACGAACTCCTGCAAAAAGTACAG
The DNA here is from genome assembly GCF_900099675.1 of Myroides phaeus. Lineage (GTDB taxonomy): Bacteria > Bacteroidota > Bacteroidia > Flavobacteriales > Flavobacteriaceae > Flavobacterium > Flavobacterium phaeum. Next base: position 109,376 of record NZ_FNDQ01000010.1, on the reverse strand, counting down.
TGTTGTCCCCTATTCTTACGTTATCACCTACAAATGTATTTGGATATATTTTTACGTTTTTACCGATCTTAACATTCTTACCTAAATAGCAAAAACTACCTAAATATAACTCTTCTCCATATTCAACACCTTCAGAAATAACTGACGGTTGTTCAATACCAGACTTCATTAATTTAACTTGATTATAATACTCCAACAGTTTAGAAAATGCTTTGTATGCATCATCCACCTTAATTAAAGTAGCCTCAATTGGGTGTTCTGGTTCAAATGTTTTATTAACAATAACTACCGAAGCTTTGGTAGTATAGATATGATGTATGTATTTAGGATTGGCTAAAAAAGAAATAGACCCTTCAGTTCCTTCTTCAATTTTAGCTAAAGTACTTACTTCAACTGCAGGATTTCCTACAATATCTCCTCCTAATACTGACGCTATTTGTTCTGCTGCTATTTTCATTGTGGCAAAAATATAAAATATAATTGAAACTTAACTTTCAAAAACGTTTTTTGGATAACAAACAAAGTACTTTGTTACTAATTTAGTTAGCGACTTTAAGTTTAACTCATCTGAAATCGATAAAACATCCTTTACAGAACCATCTTTCTTTAAAATCATAATTGGTTCTTTACTCTTGCTATACGCTTGATTTTCAACCTTACCTTTAAAGACAAAATACTTTGCAGCTTCATTAGAAATTCCATATCTCTCTGTAATTTTATCCAACATCACATTCATCTTAGCTTTTGTTTCTTCTTTATCTGAAACTATTTCTATTCTCAACAATTCACGATTGACAATCATTTTACTCAATTCAGATAAAATAAAGTCTTTGTGAAATTGCCACGACTTCAAAGCTCCCAATATATCAGAATCATCTAACAAAGCGAACTTCTCTAAGGCCATAGTGTCAAAATCATCGTGATCAATGTGATTTTTCAAAAAGAACAAAAGCGATTCACTACACCAAAGTTCCACTCCTTTATGTGTTAACTCTTTAGCTCTCTTCAAAATGCGCACCAAAATAAGCTCAGCACATACACTTGTTTTATGTAAATAAGCTTGCCAATACATCATACGACGTGCTATCAAAAACATTTCTACAGAGTAAATTCCTTTTTTCTCTACAACTAATTCATCATTGACTACATTCAACATTTGAATTAATCGCTCTGAGTTGATATTTCCTTCTGCCACACCACTATAAAAACTATCTCTTTTTAAATAGTCCATCCTATCCATATCCAATTGGCCGGAAATCAATTGCAACATAAACTTACGGTGATACCTACCTTGAAATATTTCAATCGCTAAACTCAATTGTCCATTAAACTCTTGATTCAATCGATTCATAAAGAAAATAGAAATCTCCTCGTGGTGTACTCCCTCAACAATACTCTCCTCCATTGCGTGAGAAAATGGTCCGTGCCCAATATCGTGTAACAAAATAGCCACATATAACGCATTCTCTTCCTCTTCAGAAATAGAAACATTTTTAAATCGAAGTACTTGCACTGCCTTTTGCATCAAGTGCATACAACCTAAAGCATGGTGAAAACGCGTGTGATGAGCTCCTGGATAAACAAGATAAGATACCCCCATCTGAGATATTCTTCTCAAGCGCTGAAAATAAGGGTGTTCGATTAAATCGTACACCAAAGAATTCGGAATCGTAATGAACCCATAAATAGGGTCATTCAATATCTTAAGTTTATTTAATTTACTCAATGATTATTGTTTTTTTGATAAACACTTACAAATATAGCAATATAATAAAAGCCGTACCTATTTCCTACGAAAAGATACGGCTTTTATAAATTATTTCACGATTTATTTAACGTTTTAGGCGTCTAAATCGATTTGAAAAGAGTTTAAGAACGCAATTGAACGCTCAATATCATAATGTAAAATACGGTCTGCATCTACAAATGGCACTTCTTCTCTGTATATTTTAACAAATGATTCAATAAAATCACTTGATTTTGCAGGTCTTCTAAACTCTAAAGCTTGTGAAGCATTCATAAGCTCAATAGCTAAAATACGCTCTAAATTCTCAACAATACGCAATGCCTTTGTAGCACCGTTTGCTCCCATACTCACGTGATCTTCTTGTCCATTACTTGAAACAATACTATCAACGCTTGAAGGAGTAGCTAATTGTTTGTTTTGACTAACAATACTTGCAGCTGTGTACTGCGGAATCATAAATCCGGAGTTCAATCCTGGATCAGATACTAAAAACGCAGGTAATCCTCTTAAACCAGAAATCAACTGATATGTTCTTCTTTCAGAAATACTACCTAATTCAGCTAATGCAATTCCTAAAAAGTCTAATGCTAAAGCTAATGGCTGTCCGTGGAAATTTCCTCCTGACACAATAATATCTTCTTTATAGAACACATTCGGATTGTCTGTTACCGAGTTTATTTCTGTTTTAAACACGCGATCCACATAGTCAATTGCATCTTTTGACGCACCGTGAACTTGAGGAATACATCTAAAAGAATACGGATCTTGTACGTGTTCTTTTGGTCGTTTAATCAACTCTGACCCATCTAACATTTCATTGAAAAACTGCGCTGTTTCAATCTGTCCTTTATGAGGTCTTACAAAGTGTATTAACTCGTTAAAAGGCTCTATTCTACCGTCAAACCCTTCTAAAGAAACTGCTCCAATTACATCAGCTAAATAAGACAATCGCTTAGCTTTAATCATTACATAACATCCGTAAGCACTCATAAACTGTGTTCCGTTCAACAAAGCTAATCCTTCTTTAGACTTCATTTTTATTGGTTCCCATCCGTTTTTCTCAAGCACTTTAGCTGCAGGCTGACGAAATCCATCCGCATACACTTCCCCTTCACCAATTAAAGGCAATGACAAGTGAGCTAACGGAGCTAAATCTCCAGATGCCCCTAAAGAACCTTGTGTATAAACAACAGGTAAAATATCATTGTTATAAAAATCAATCAATCGCTCCACTGTAGCTAATTGAACCCCTGAATTACCATAACTCAAAGACTTAACCTTTAGCAACAACATAATTTTAATAATCTCTTCTGGAACTAACTCACCAGTTCCACAAGCGTGAGATTTCATTAAGTTCTCTTGTAATTTAGACAAATTTTCATTGTCAATTTTCACGTTACACAAAGAACCAAACCCAGTATTAATTCCATAAATAGGATCCTTGTGCTCCGCCATTTTATTGTCTAAATAAGTACGACAATTTTCAATATTTGCACGTGCTTCTTCTGACAATTGGATCTTTTGACCCTGTGTTAATATTTCATTTAATTTCTCAATTGTAAATACATCTGAGCTAATATAATGTACTGCTTCCATAAGTTTTTGTTGGTGGTATAATATAAATTTATCTTGTAAACACTAATTTATTTCCTTTCGAATCTCCTTCGCTCCAAGCATATCCATCTACATTAAACTTTTTCAAGCCATCTAAGTCCTCAATACCATTATCAATGATATATCTAACCATCATTCCTCTTGCTTTCTTAGCGTAGAAACTAATCACTTTTAGCTTTCCATCTCTAAGTTCTTTAAACTCCGGAGTTATCAATGTAGCCTTTAACGCTGTTTTATCAACAGCACTGAAGTACTCATTACTTGCCAGATTAACCAATAGCTCTCCTTGTTTCATCTCCTTATTTAGCGATTCTGCAATCACTGGTTTCCAAAACTCATACAAGTTCGCATTAGTACCTACAGGCATCTTAGTTCCCATTTCTAATCTATAAGGTTCAATCTCATCTAACGGTTTCAAAATACCATATAAACCAGATAAAATCCTAAGCTTATTTTGTAATTCTTCTATTTGTTCAACTTTCAACGAATAAGCATCAAGTCCGCCATAAACATCTCCATTAAACGCAAAAACCGCTTGTCTAAAATCTTCCTCATTACCTTCCTTCTTAACAAAAACACGCTCTTGATTACGCTTCCAATTCAATTCAGCCAAATTCGATGAAATCTTCATCAATGCCTCTAAGTCCATTGGAGTTTTTGACTTCAACACTTCATTAATCTCTTTCGATTCTTTTATAAAAATGGGCTTTGTACTTGTAAGTACAGGCACCGCACTTGTATAATCTAAACTCTTTGCTGGCGATATTAAAATTTTCATATTTTCTTTTTTATGCTTCCCAAATATAGGGTAAGTATTTAAAATATCATATTTTGTAGAGACACCTTTTCGCTAATTTATATAGCATTAACAATTTTTTATACACTTAACCAATAGTGCTACAATCTATTAAGATTACAATACCAAACCTTCTTAAAATGATTACTCACAAACAACATTTCTCTTCAAAAACACAACACCTTGAAAATCAACCCCACACATTTACGCATTCGCAAAACAGAAAATCGAACAGTAGAAGTTTTAATAATAAAGTATTTTATATTCTTTCATATAACTTATTCCCTCCTCTTTAAGCATAGCACGAAAATGCAAAATAAACTCTCTCACACCTCAAAAATGCCAAAGTGATTATTTTAATATCAAATGCACTAAAAAACAATTATTGCCTCCTCTTCAAACACTTCTATGAGTATTGTCTGAGAGCCCTCTGCGTATTCTCCGACTAAATACCTCTCAGCCCAGTATTCTCCGAGGATTGTCGGACTATTGTCGGAAAATTCCCTTTTAAGACACATTTAAAAGCTAAATAATTACAACTAAAAAACCAACAATAACAACCATAAAGGCCTTATTACCAGTGTTTTACACACATAAATACAACTACTTTTATCCTTTTACAAAATAGTAGTATTTCCTACATTTTTAATAAAAAATAGGCCTAAAAAGGCCTTTTTGATCCCATTTAAGGTAAAAAACCCAAGTTTTTTACACAAAAAAAGGACCTTACTTAATGTAAAATCCTTTTGTATTTCTAACCGAAAAATTATATTTCTCCATTCATTACCTTATTTTTAAACTCCGTTGGTGTAATTCCCACAAAATGCTTAAAGTACTTATTAAACGTTGTTTTCGAATTAAAACCAGAATTTACAATAACACCATCAATCAATAAATCTTGGCGTTCTTGCATAATTTTCTTTGCATACTTAATGCGATAACTCGCTACTAAATTGTAAAAATTAACCCCCATTGTTCTATTCAGTGTTTCAGACAACTGAGCCTTTGTAAAATTTAGCTCCTTTGCCAACATTTCAACTGTGAAATCACGATCTAAATACAACGTACTCTTTTCAAAAAACTCAACTACCTTACGACTGTCTTCTGTACAAATTGGCAAGGTATCATATTGCAACATTGGCTTTACTTTTTCCAATACCAAGTTTGATTGATTAATTCCAATTACCTCGTGACAGTCACAGTATGACAACCTAACCAAAGTAACAATGGAATAAATTAACCCAACTCCAACAGTTGTAAAAAAGAAAGACTCAAAAACAGTGTTGTATTCTAACTCGTGATAAATGTAGGTCAATTTTGAAAAGTTAACCGTCGTCGCTGCTATTAAAACAAAAGAAACAACCAATATATAGTTTAATTCCATTGACGTTACTACATCCTTGCGTTCTTGCACCTCTTTTATCTCCTTGAAAAGGCAAAATAAATTAGTAACATTACAGCATACAACTGTTATAAGCAAATACATCTGATTGTAATACAACAGATAAAATAAGGAGCTGAAAAAGACTAATAACAAAATACCAAAGCGCACGCTATGGTGCTTTCTCATTCTATGTTTTAAAAAGAACAATAATAAAAAGCCTTCCAAATAAATAAAGTACAAAGGTGCACCTATAAATTTAGTTACAATGCTGTAAAGAAAAATAACTATTGAGAAGACTATTAATAATCTAAATTGAGAGATAGATCTCTCGGGCTTTAACTGCATAAATTTGATGTGGGGATTAATTTTAAACTTAGCAGAACATATAGTTGGGGATGCTCTGCAACAAGTGAAACCGACTAAGTAGTCTACTTGTTTTATTTGATTCTACTACTATTACAAAGAGCTCCCCGAAAGAAGCTCTATTTATTAACGTGTAATGTTATTATTTATTCTTTTCTAATAAGGAAATTAACAAAGCCTGCTTTAATTTATCTTTTTTAGAAGAAACGCGGCGTGTTAATTCTTCCTGTACGACTGAAAATATCGAAACGCAAGAAGATCTCATGCGAACCAGAATTATAATTTCTCAAAGAAGTTGTATCTGCATCATAAGCATAACCTACAAACAGATTATCATTCACTTGGAAACCTGCTAAAGCACTTACAGAAGCATCCCAACGATAAGCGGCACCTACAGTAAACTTATCAACGATTAAGAAGTTCGCTGTTAAGTCAACCTGCAAAGGAGCTCCCTCTACCGCCTTCATTAAGAAAGCAGGTTTAAACTTCAAACTTGGGTTTAAATCAAAAACATAACCTCCCATAAAGTAGAAGTTTGCTTTTTGACGCATTGTTTCTACATCGTTATCATCATATCTATCCGAAGTTAAAAAATTCGGAACTGACAATCCAAGATAAGCTTTGTCTGAATACAAATAAAGACCAGCCCCTAAATTTGGCGTAAACTTATTGTTTATATTCGTTTGAGAAACAGGATCAGAAGGATTGTGAATATTCAATTTTGTATAATCTACATCCAACAAATTAGCTGTTCCTTTAATACCGAAAGCTAACTTATAATCTCTGTTTAAATCAATTGCATATGATAAATCAACAGAAATATTATTTTCATCCATTGCCCCTAATCGGTCGTTAGTGAAATTAACACCTAATCCCAATCCGCTTTCTCCCAAAGGAGTTGCAACAGAAACATTAGCTGTTTTAGGTGCGCCTTCTAATCCTACCCATTGTGTTCTATACATACCAAATACACTAAGAACACCTCTTGACCCAGCATAAGCAGGGTTAATATTGTTCGTATTGTACATATACTGCGTAAACTGAGGATCTTGTTGCGCATGCATTTGACTGAAACAGCCTACTGCAAGTAGGCTAATTCCAATCTTCTTTATTTTATTATGAATACTCATAAACTCTTTTCTTAGTTGTTATCTAAATGTAAATATCCAGATTTTTTAATCATTTTAGAACCACCAGCATCTTTATGCTCGTAGCTAACAATGTAAAAATACGTACCTGATGGTAACTTTTCATTTTTGTTTACAGTAACACGACCTTCTGAATACCCACGGAAAACATTCCCGTTACTATCATAAGCCTTAGTTTCATAAACCTTCACCCCCCAACGGTTGTACACTTCCACTGTATTATTTGGAAACTTATTGATGTTGTCTATTAAGAAATAATCGTTCTTATCATCTCCGTTAGGTGTTACTAAGTTATAAATAACTATATCACCATCCAATAGCAATTCTCTTTTTATAGTAGCCAGGGTAAAGAATCCATATCCTTTTACGGATGCCGCAGTAGTAATTTCTTTTTTATCCATATCAACTACTCCTCCTTCATCAACCCAAACTTGCTGTCTTGCATCCCAACGAACAATGTGTAATTCCTTTTCTGGATCTTTTAACAACTCAGCAGGTGTCGTACGTTCATCCCAACTTAACGTTAGCATAATACCACGCTCACTATTGTCATTCCCTTTTTCAACAGTCCAATACTCGCGTTCATTTAGTAAATTAATTACACCCGATTTTCCTGAACGAGCTCTAAAGAAATTCTTGTCGTCAAGAGAGTATTTTCCTTCAAACGCATCCTTTATATTCTCAGGCGCACTTATACGTGCATAACGGTAAATACCTTTATCTCCTTTTGGATATTGAAATTCTTCATTTCCCTTTTTCTCTACGAACCCCTCAGCGTGACTTCTATCCTTTGGATGTAACGCTTTAGAACCTTGATGAAATGTAAGTGCCCCTTTTAGAGAGTCCACTTTAATAATCCCATCTTTAAAATCCATAGAACCATTTACGTTCATTTCGTTTTTAAGATCAAAGGCAACATAGTTTTCTGCATTATCCAAAACCACATCAAAAAACTCTGTTGGTTTAGATCCAGAAATTACTTGTTTCCCTTTTTCATTTTCGTAGCGAGTAAAGATTGCTTTAGACTCTTTCGCTCCATCACTATAATAATATAAATTATCATTGTTAAAGTTGCTATAGTAATAAGCTGTACCATCGTTTTTTACTTTACCATCCGCAGTATTATCAAAGTCATAAACAGTAGACAAAACTCCACCTTCAGCAATAGAGATTATCCCTTCATTTAGCAACACCTGATCTTTCTTATCCTTTTGTGCAACAATTGCACTTGGAGCCATTAAGCCAACAAGCGCAACCTTAAATAATTTTTTTGATTGCATAATTCTATTTATAAACTTAATAACTTATCTACTTTTATTTGGTAACATTGGGTTAGAACGCGCCGGACCTAAAATATAGATCTTATGATCCTCTACTTCACCACCAGTTGCTATCCCAATTGGACTCTTTACCTCAGATTCATTATACCCAAATCGAAGACGTACAAAGGTACTGCGAATAACTCGATTTACAGGTACAGTCCACACCATTTTTACACTACCTTTGTCTGCTTTTGGCGCAAAAACAGTAACCCTTTCATCATCATCAAACACCCCGTTTTGATTGAAATCTATCCATCCTGAAATCCATCCTTCTTTAAACGCTGTATATCCAATTTCTGCTTCAATTTTATCTCCTTTTTTATAAAAAAGTTTATGAGAAAAACGACGTAATTTCTCTGGCCAAGCATCCTCTTCATTTGGAACTGCAGTTCCAGAATTATCGTCACCTAAAGCATCTTTAGAATACATTTTCTGAGTATCCCCATCCGCAGCAGTTGTACCCAAGTAATTATTAATTCCTGATTGAAGATTTCCAACTTTATAAGCATCACTATTTAAATTCACCTTAACTGGCTCTCTATCACTTACTTCATTCACAGAAACATTATCATTTGTGGGAACATAAGACTCTAACATATGTATAGCATCACCATAACTTTCAGGAGCATCCCCCATATCTAAACTTGGCGGAATTAACCCTAAAGCAATTGCTGTTAATCCTCCTCCTTTTAAATAAACATCAAACTGAACTTCATATCCATTCCCTTTATAAGCATCATTATTAAAAGTCATAAAGGCAACTGCTCCAGTATCTTTATCATTCCCATTTAAAAAATGTAACTTTGTCAATCCCTTTGCATCCTTTGTCTTTAGTACTTCATAAGCTCCTTTACTTAGATTTTTTTGTAAATCAACAATAGTCCAATCTCCACTTCCAATTGCATAAAATTGTTCTTTTTCGGCTAGAGATTCAGCATCACCAATTACCATCCCACTCAAGCGAACAGGTTTATCTTCAATAGTAGCTTTAGCAGTGATTGTAAAACGCACTTGACCTGCAATTTGTGTATTTCTAAGACCACTAATTAACTTATTTCGAGTACCAGTTCCTCCAATATTATACATATCATCCATAGAATCCCCAGAGTAATTACCAGGAGCATAACTATTTAAATAACCTCCCCATTCAGGAACAGAACTCCAACCTTTGCCACTTGCATATTCCAAATTACTAATAACTGCGGCTATTTTTAAAAACCTACCTCCTCCTAAATCAATTTTAGCATAAGAAGCCGAACCATTAACAATTTGTACATTGTGCTTTCCATATGTATCATACACAGATTGAGCTCCCCAAGTTAACCAAAGCACTTTATCCTTATGTTGACTCGAACCTCCCGTGGCGTAAGCCGCTGTTATAAAAGCTCCTTTAGGAATAATATCTTGACTATAAGCATTACTCCCTATCAGAAGTAATGCTAATAATCCTATATACAAATATTTTCTCATATTTTTATTCTTTAACAGCGAATACAATATTCATAAAAGAACCTATTGTAACATCTGCATTTGGAGAAATTTTATATGTTAACTTTCCTTCCTTTGTTATATTTACATTTGTAAAAACAGTAGAATCATACCACGTTACATTATAAATAAGCTCCTCTTTAGGTAACACTGGCAATTTAAAGTTAGCTTCACTCGAAACTCTTGGGCTACCAAATTGCGCCGTATAATTAGCATATAAATCTACAGTATATATACCATTAGCATACGTAACATTAGGCGTAACTTCAGCCGATATTTGATCAGCTGCAGTTGGCATAACTACAGATGGCATATAGAAAAACTTCGGCATTGCTGCTTTCAAGGCTTTAATTGTTTTTAAAACACCTTTACTATCAGCAACAACAATATTATCCGTAGCTGTACCTTTTATTTCATTGATTTCATCAATTTTCACGTGTCCATGAACTACATTCAATGCATTATAAGCAGAAGTCTCTCTCTTTGCTTCTTGTAATTCTCCAGCTCCATAATTTAATAGTCCTACTTTAAAAGTATCATCTTTATCTAATGACATTCTTACTCTTCTATCTAAACTAAATCTGATTCCGCTATTAGTAGCATTACCTGAAACATTAGATGAGAATTCAAGACCAGCGCTACCTCCTGAAGAAGAAATTTGTCCTACCGAATTAGGATCTTGAAAAACATAAAAATTGCGTCCTAACGAAGTAAGCTGTAAAGTACTTCTTTGAGTACTTGTTATTTGAATACTATTTTCTGAAGAGGTTTCATTCTGTCCCCACTTATTATTATAAAACCTAATACTTGCATCGCCATCTTTAAAACTCAATGACTTTCGATCCATATTAACCGTACGATTACCTGCCAAAGTACCATCAACATTATAGATATTAGTGTCCTTATCAGCAGCAGGTGTTGTCCATTTTACTGTTTTGTTATCACCTTCTCCTTCAACAGTTAATACTTGTCCTTTTGTAGCTCCATTTGTATCAATAGCTACATCATAGAAAACTTCCTTACCATCTTTTTCTGGAGTCGCTTTCCCGTCTGAAACAATAACTCCATTACCAGCTCTAACAACTGTATTAACTTGATCTTTTAAAATCTCTTCCTTATTAATACTTACTTTGTACTCCGTATTATTATTATTAACAGTAGGTGTAACAGTAACAAGCTTCTCTGTGCCAACAACAGTTGTTGTTTTTTGTGCTCCTTGTATAGCTTCCTGAGAAACATTTACAGCGTATGTAGTGTGTTTTCCTCCTTCAGCAGGTGTTTTAGTAACAGTTGTATTTGTTCCATTTACAACCTCCACCGTTTTTTGACCAGCCTGAATAGCTGGTCCTAAATCTACAGATGAAGAAGTAACACCGTTAACAGATGTAGTGATATTTGTACCATCAACATTATTTATTACGCTTTCAATCAACGATAATTCAGAAGACTTACCATTTACATTTGATACGATTGTATTACCATTTGTACTTTCCTTTTTAGTAAGAGTGTTTGTTGTTGGAGAAATAACAGATTGATCAACCCATTTAGTTGTAGTACCATCAGTAATCAATACTTGTCCTGTACTTCCTGCTGTAATTTGATCATTAGTTACTTTCCCTCCTATATTCTGTAAACTTAACTTCTTTTCATCAACATCGATTGTGAATACTTTCAATGCAGCTCCTTTTGCTCCTTCACTTAACACAACCTTATCGCTTGCAGCAGTTACATCTTGTCCTATTACATTAGAAGATGCTAAGTTTTCATACTTAACCGATCCATCCTTCTGAACAACAGCAACCTTACCTTCATCTTTCGGATCTGCTACTAATTTACCAGCAGTTACATTTTTATCAGCTAAATCTTCCGTTTTTACTTCTCCATTTTTAATTTGCGCAGAAGTAATAGATTCGTTTTTAACTCTTAAAGAAGTTTCTACAAGCGTAGCATTCAAACCACCTGTAACCACTTCAATAGTAGCATTATCCCCATCTGCTGCAGACAAATTCTTAGCATCACTTAATTGTGAAGCCGTAATAGTAGTTGGTGTCCAAGAAGTACCATCATACATTAAAACCTGATTAGCGATAGTTGGAGCTCCTATTACAGATACACCCTGAATAGCAACAACCTTTGTTTTTCCTGTTTTTCCTACAGCATCACCTACTAAAGTAATTTCAGTAACATCAGATTGTTTTGCAAAACGTACCCAACGATCATTATCCCAATAGTAATAACCTGGAGTTACGTCTTCGTGAGTATTTTCATTATATACCATCAATGACTGGGCTGGTCCATTAATAGGGCTTTCCCCATTAGTAGTTTTAACTAAACCTACACGTGGAATTAACAAACCTCTTTTAGGAGATGTAATATCTACTGCTGCAGATTTATGTGGCTTATCCGTTCCGAATCCTTGTTGTGCATGAGCTTGCTCAGCACTTAAAGAAAGTACTAAAGCAAGTCCTGCATATCCTATATAAGATTTTTTCATTTTGTTGTGTTTTTTTAATTAGTTACGCCCTACAATGATCCATTTAGTACCGTTAGATTTAATAATCCAACCTTGGAATGGCATTGCTCCGTAAGTTAATTCTGTCCCATTTGCTTTGATATTCAAATAAGCAGATGGCTCTACTGTATTCACAATTTTCACACTAATTGTTTGTCCTTCTGCTCCTGATGGTGCTGGTAATTCTAAATCAATGTCAGTAGAACCTATTTGTACTTCTATTACCACCTCTGGTGTTAGAGGACTATATCCATCTATTTTAGAAATATTAGTAGTTGAACTAATTACTGTTGGACTCATTGATTGATTTACAGTTGCTAAAACTCCTTCACCATTTACCACTACAACTTTATTAGCTCCTGTTGCAGGTTGTAATCCTTTAATTGCTAAAGTATTTGTCTTATCTGAAGTAATTTCAGTTGGACTTGTTAGTGTTCCTCCTAATGTGATGTTATTTTTATTATCCTTAGTTAAACCATTATTTGCTGTAACAGTATTTCCCAGTTCTCCGGCAGGAACCCATTTCGTTGTCTTTATATCAGTACCAGTAGTAACTAACACCATTCCATCTGTTGCACCTGGAGTAATCTCAATACTTGCAGCGTGTAACAATGCTTTATCTCCATCTTTAACTGTAATACTTGTTGATGTTAATCCTTTACCTTGTGTTGCAGATATATTTTCAACATTTACAGTAGCTACTCCATTTACAAAATTAATTGTTGGGGCTGTATCCGCTTCTTTCACAACACCAGCTATATCCTTTCCATTTGCATTAGCAATAGAGATAGTATAATCTTTACCACCTGTTGTATTATCAGTTCCAGCATTAATAGCAATTGGCCCCTCTCCTTTAAACGTATCTTTATTATTTAAAGCAGATTGCTCAGTCCAAATAACTTCTCCTTTTTCATTTGTAACTAAAACTTTTGAACTACCCTCTGATTTCATATCCACAGCTTGAATAGTACCATCTGCAATCTCATCTGATGTAACTGCACCTGTAGCAATATGGTCTGCTGTAATCTTATCTTTACCTATGTTTAACTTAACATCAGCTAATAATGAATTAGTCGCTGTTGTTTCTTTTGCTTCACCGTTCTCTCCAATTACAATAACTCCATCAGTTGTTAATGTCTTTCCTAATGTAGTAGAAACATTTTGATAGGTAACTTTACCATCTTCACCCGCTACTGGAACAGTTCCTTTATCTGCTTTCGTTACTGTACCATCAGCATTTGTAGTACCTGCTGTCATTTTATCAGCTGTAACTGCTCCACCAGATAAATCAGATGTTTTTACTTCTCCATCTTTAATTTTTTCTGATGTAATTGCATTATCAGCAATTTCAGTAGTTGTAATACTTCCTTCTTTAATACTCAATTTAGTTTCAACTAAAACTGAATTAGGCCATTCTGATTTTTTATCATCACCAACAACAATTTTACCATCAGTTGTTAATGTCTTTCCTAATGTAGCAGAAACATTTTGATAAGTAACTTTACCATCTTTTCCTGCTACTGGAACAGTTCCTTCTGCTGCATAATCAACTTTACCTTCTCCATTAACAGTACCTGCTGTCATTTTATCAGCTGTAACTGCTCCACCAGCTAAATCAGATGTTTTTACTTCTCCATCTGCAATTTTTTCTGATGTTATTGCATCTTTAGCAATTCCTAAAGTCACATCTTTTAATAAAGAACTTGCAACTGATAAATCTGTTCCTTCTTTATCTCCTGCTGTAACTGTAATACCTGCTCCTTTTAATGTTTTAGCTTCTAAATTTCCTTTAGAAATAGCATCTTCTACAAAATCCTTTGCCGAAGCTTGTTTTAAAACACCATCTTTATCTGCAACTACAATATTATTAGTTTCTGTCGTTTTACCAGCATTTTCTAAACCTGCAATTGCTAATGTATTTGTCTTATCTGAAGTAATTTTAGTTGGACTTATCAGTATTCCTCCTAATGTGATGTTATTATCTTTATCCATAGTTAAACCATTATTTGCCGTAACAGTATTCCCTAATTTAGAAGCATCAACCCATTCAGTCGTGGTATTATCTCCATCACCTTTTGTAACAAGAACTTGACCTGCTTTACTACCTCCTTTAATATCAATAACTACATCTTGTAAAAGAGCATTTTTTCCTTTTTCACTAACAACAATAGAACTTGAAGTTAACCCTCTTCCTGTAATATCTCCATTCTTGATAGACTCTTCAATTAATGATTTAGGAGATGTAATTTTTAAAATTCCATCTGCCCCCATCACTACGATCTTTTGCTCTTTCCCATCAAATTTATCAGAAACATCTGTTAATCCAGTAATTGCTAAATTCTTTCCATTTCCAGTACCAATAGTCGTTAAGTCTTTAGTTAAAGCTCCACCTAATTCAAATTGGCTATTTCCGTCTTTATCATTAACTACAGTTAAACCATTTGTAGCACTAACAGCATTAGATACAAACTCTTTTGGATCAACCCAAACCGTTGTACTATTACTACCATCTATCTTAGTTACCAAAACCTTTCCGTCTTTATCACCTCCTTTTACACTAACTTTATAATCAGTTGTATTAAGCACTGAGCTATCTACAACAACATCTACATTTGTACCTGCTGTTACAGTAACAGTTTTTTCAGTATTAGAAGCTACGAAACGCACCCATCTATTATTTTCCCAGTAATAGAAACCTGGCGTTACATCACCTGTCTTTGTAGTATTATACACTAACAATGACTCAGCTGGTTTTGTAACTGGACTTGCTTCTCCTGTATTTTTTAATTCAATACGTGGAATCAATAAACCACGTTTTGAAGAAACGATATCTACAGCTGATGATTTATCTGGAGCATTTGTTCCAAAACCTTGTTGAGCTGATACGTTTGTAGTTGCAAGAACTGAAAATGCTACTGAAGCAGATAATATTAATTTTTTCATGTGTTTTGTTATGTTAAGTAAGGTGATTATAATTTATTAACGATTATCCACTGTGATCCGTTAGAAACGAAGTCCCATCCAGAATATGGCAAGGCTGTATAAACCTCTTGTAATCCTTCTATCGCTCCGAAAACAGTTACATAGTTATCTTCGTTCTTATCTTGTTTTTTAATTGTGTATTTTTTTCCTTTATTCGCTGTGTTAGCTGTTGGTAAAGTAATCGTTACATCTCCATTTACTGCATTCCCTAAGATGATTACATCATCAGTCAACACATCATATTTACCATTTACTTCTTTGATCGAGTTTGTTGTCATTAGATTAACAGACAACTCTCCTTCTTGAGAAATAATAACAGTTGGATTTGTTTTTGCTTCTTTTACTAAACCTAAAACAGACTCGGCATTATTAGCAGCTCCTTTTGCTGTGGCAACATTTACATTCCAAATTGTGTTGTTAGCATCTTTTGGATCAACTTTACTTTCAACTGTAGTATTTGTACCATCTACTAAAACAACTGTTTTTTGATTTCCTTGTACTACTGTTTCAAAATTTTGATAAGTAACGTTTCCATCTTTATCTGCAATACCAACTCTTCCTGCTTCTCCAGTTCCTGCTGTTAGCTTATCTGCTGTTACATTTTTATCAGCAAGCTTAGCTGTTGTAACATTACCGTCTGCTATCTTAGCTGTGGTAACTGCATTATCAGCAAGTTTGTCTGTTGTAACATTACCATCAGTTATCTTAGCTGTGGTAACTGCATTATCAGCAAGTTTGCCTGTTGTAACATTACCGTCTGCTATCTTAGCTGTGGTAACTGCATTATCAGCAAGTTTGTCTGTTGTAACATTACCATCAGTTATCTTAGCTGTGGTAACTGCATTATCAGCAAGTTTGCCTGTTGTAACATTACCGTCTGCTATCTTAGCTGTGGTAACTGCATTATCAGCAAGTTTGTCTGTTAAAATACCTTGGTCTGCAATTTGAATTCCAGCATTAGCCAGTAACTTTCCTGTTCCATTACTTTTATCAGTAAACTCAAGACCACCAGCTACAGTTAAATCTCCTTTTGTACTTTCAACTGCCTTAATGTTTTTTAACAACTCTTCTAAAGCACCTTGAACATCTGTTGATGTAAAGCCTCCTTTATTATCAATTGCTACATTAGAAGCATTCATATCTATTGAACCAATTACAACTCCTTCAGCATTTTTAAACTCATATTGATGTGTTGTCTTATTCAATTCAACTGAAACTTCTTTTGGATCAATATTAACTCCAGTAGCACCATTAACTGGTTTACCATCTGCTCCTACTTCTTTTTCATTATAGTAAGTATAAGAACCATTTGTATTTTTAACTAATACTGTAACTGTTTCGTTAGCTTTCACAGCATCGGTTAAAGTTTCATTTGTTTTTTCAGCCCAACTAACGTTTCCGTTCTTATCTGTAACTAAAACAGTACCGTTACCTCCTTTTTCAAATTTACCAGTACCAATACTTCCTTCTTTAATTCCAACTGATACATTAGCCAATAATTTGTTAGTTCCATTTGTACCACCTACAAACTCTAACTCTTTTGATAGTTCTAAATCTCCTTTAGTTGTATTAACTGTATTAGCTAATTTATCTATAGCGTCTTGCACGTTATTCGCTCCTAACTTAGAGTTCGTATCATCAAATCCAGTTGCTGATGCATTGGTATCTATTGATGTGATTTTATCTCCTTTTCCATCAACAAAAGTGTAAACACCATCCTTTTGTGAAGCAGTAACCTCATTCAACTTCAATGTTGTTGCCTTTCCTGCAGCATCAGTAAACTTCAACGAGTTAGTTTTATCGTCATATGATAAAGAACCAACACTTAAAGCAACTGTTTCTGTGATATTAGCTTCGTTTGTATAGGTTAATGTATTGCTTGCATTATCATAAGACAAAACAGTCACTGTCTCGTTAGCTGAAACAATCTCTTTCAATACCTCATTTTTCTCATTACCCCAAGTAACGTTTCCATTCTTGTCTGTAACTAAAACAGTACCCTTATCTCCAGCTTGAACTTTATCTGTTGTTACAGCTCCTTTAGCAATCTTAGCCGTTGTAACAGCATCAGCTGCTAACTTATCTGTTGTAATAGCACCATCCTCTATAGACAACGCCATATTCTTTAACACAGAATCAACTAAACTTGCTTTGCCATTAATTAAGATACCTGTACCGCTCAATTCTCCTTTCGTACTTTCAACCGCACCTATTTTCTCTAACAACTTCTCAATTGCTCCTTGTACATTAGTACTTCCCAATTGCGTTTTACTATCATTGAAAATAATTGAACTCGCATTTGTATCAATAACAGCTAATGGATTTTTAGTCGACTTATCTGTGAATGTATATACACCATCTTTCACTGAAATTGTCAATGTATTGGCATCAAAAGTCAATCCTTTCGCATTTGCTTTTAATTCGCCATTCAAATCAAAATCAGCTTCATTATAATAAGTGAATGATCCATTATTATGATCAACAATCTTAGTAACCGTTTGGTTCTTTTGAACCATCTCTTTGATTAAATCGCTTTCTGGTTTTGCCCAACTAACGTTTCCTTCTTTATCTGTTACTAAAACATCTCCTTTATTTCCTTTTTTGATTTGAGTTAATTGTAACTCTCCTCCTATTTTAGCTAAATCAAACTTCTCTTGGTTCACTGTTAATGTTACATCTTTCAATACAACTCCAGCTCCATCAGATACAGTTAATAAATCATTAGCAGAATCTAATGTTTTTCCATCTACATTAGAAGCAGCAATGTTTTCATATTTCACAGTTCCGTCTGCTTGTACCACAGGAACCTTTCCTTTTTCAGCAGCAGTAGCTCCTAATTTATCAGCTGTAACAGCTCCTTTTTGAAGCATCTCAGTTGACAATTTATCTTTTAAGCTTTGTGTTACCCCTATACCGTTAACAGTAGAAACTAAATCAGAACCAGTTAATACTAATGTATTTGTAGTAATTGCATCTTTTGCAGACCATACTACATTACCTTTTGCATCTACAACTAACACATCACCTGCATTACCTTTATACAATTGTGACAGATTAAGCAAACCACCTAAATTCTCAAGGCTAATTGCCTTTTCATTTACTGCTAACTTTGTATCTTTTAAAACAGCTCCTTTACCATCAGTAACAACAATAATATTGTCGCCACTCAAATTCTTACCATTTAATGCAGTTTCTAAATTCACACTAAGGTTTCCATTAGCATCAACGTCTAATCCGCTACCAGCTTTTACAACTCCAGCCACATCTTTAGTTGCAGTTGGAACATCTAATGTATAAGTAATCGTATTTCCATCGATAACTTTAGCTACATTGATATTAGAGCCCCCGCGAACTTCAGAAACAAACTGATTGTTTTTAACCAATGCATCTACATCAATCTCGTGTTCTTTATCATCTTCATCACTAAACACCAATTTCTTAGTTGATGCATTATACACTAATTGTGTCAATGTTTCCTCCACATCTACAAATGTCTTTAACACATTGTACAAGTCTTGGTCTGTTTTAGTTTTTATCACTTCAGTAACATCACCTACAACAGTAATATTAGATGTAGCTCCAGCTTCATTAGTATAAACATACTTACCAGCTTTCTCACGTACTAAAGTTGTAATAGTTTCTTTCCCTTTTACTAATTGTTCAAGGCTAACAATGTGTTTCTTTCCGCTATTATCAACGTATTGAAACTTATCTCCGTCATAGTAAACGTTCCCTCCTACATATGTATCTCCTAAAACACTAACCAACTCTTTTAAAACATCACCGTTATTTACGATTTTGTTGAATTGATTAATTACATCAGCAGGTACATTAATCGTAGTCTTTGTATTATTCTCTGATATATATTCGTAAGTACCATTCTTGTTATCCACAAGAGTAGTAACAGTCTCGTATTTTTTTACAAGATCTTTAATCTTAACAGTACCGTTTACATTACCCGCTTCATCTTTAAAAACAATCGTTCCTTTATCCTCGTCTGTAATTATAGTACTAACTGTTTCAAATGACTTAACAGCCCCTTTAATATCAATAGTAACAATAACTTTTTTCTCATCAGAATACGTCAAAGCACCAGTAACTTTATCGTAAGCTAAAACAGTCAATGTTTCATTTGCTTTAACAATATCGCCAAGCTTGATTTCAACCTTTTTACCACCCTCAGTTATGTGGTATAATTTATCTCCTTCATACACTACATTTCCAGTAGTATTATTCACGATATTCTTAATCAGATTTTTCACCTTGTCTCCTTCCAGATTCAAGATGTTTTCAAATTGATTTACAACAAGCGCAGGAATTTCAGAGTCCGCTGTTAGGCGTTTCCAAACTTGGCGTTTAGCATCCCAATAGTGGTATCCTGGAATAATATCCTCTTGCTTTACAGTTGCGTAAACAAGTAAACTTTCAACATTACCATTTGTGATTGTACTCTTATCTGTGGTGCTTTTTAATGGTACTTGTGGTATCAATAAACCTCTATTTGTTGAAGCTACAGTAAGCTCAGCAGATTTGTTTGGTGTTGATGTACCAACCCCTACTTGCGCATTAATCGCAAGAGATGACATTAGCAAGCCAGCAGAAATTAATCTTTTGTTCATAAGGTCTTATATTGTGTAGTTTTACAATTCATATATACTTCGCGATTTTGAAACATTACTCCATAACGCGCGCAATAAATATTTATGCAAAGATTGCACTATTCACTTTTAAATGTGTTTCATTTTATAAAAAAGATGTACTTCCCAATAAAATGCAACGCAGTGCATCCTTTGATTTATAACGGTTTACAAAAAAATACTATTTTTAGTAATGAAACTTCTAAATATTTTTACATACAATGTAAAAACACCATTTAAAATTTCTAATCCTACAAATAGTACTCTTTTTAATTTTTAAAAGAAGAGAAATAAACCGTTATTCTTAATTCTCCCTTTTGCTATTTCAATACCCTTGCTTTTACATAAAACAGCATCAGTATTTAATAGAGTACTTGTTTTTTACATATCAATAAACACTTCGTAAAAAACTATTATTTCTGATTTTTTCATCCTTAAGACACACAATTCTCATTAGGTCACAATTGAAATTACACAAAATCACATTTTATGAATAATTAACAATATCACTTATATAACAACTGAACATCTCAACCTTATACAAAAAGCATTTTACGTTTAAATATTACCAACTAACAACCATTTTAACTAAGAATAACATAATTCTATAAAAAATAAAATCTTTGAAAAATATTTTATTAGCGGTATTTTATCTTAAGTAATAACACACACTAAAAAGTCTGCAAATATACTAAATACAATACTTTACAACGATATAGCAATATAATTTTTACAATAAAAAAGATATATAAATCAATTAAAACACTCCTTCTTCACTAAAAAAGGGTTTACACTTTTCACACCACTTACTATTTTATGTTAAAAAAAACTCATTTATTGCTAAACACTCCCTAACTCGCCTTCTACTCATACAAATAAATCACAAAAAATATCTTGTAACAGAAGTTGAGAAACTACCTTTAACAGAGAAATAAAGGAAAGTATTGATTCTTTTTTATTGACTCAATCCTTTCGTTTTTTTGGTAAATTGCAACTCTAATATTCAATTAATCTTGCTTTGAAAAACACAGATTCAAATACAAATAATCCTTTCCAAGAAGTAGTCGTAAATGACGAAAAAACGATCTTTGAGATCGTTCCCGTTGGTCATCCTTACCGCCCTATTCGATCGTCAATTTTATTTGTAAAAAAGGGACGTCTACTATTCAAAGAACAGATTACAGAAATTGAAGCAACCTCAAATACAATTATTCTTTTTGATAAAAAATATGTGTATGAAACCATAGAAATGAGTGAGGATATAGAGTTAAGATTAGTAAGCTACAACTTGGAGTTTATCCAAAAAATAGCACTTAAACTCAACAAACTTAAAGTATATGATAATTTAAAAAGACAGCTAAAAAGAAGCTTTACTACAACTCCTGAAGAATTAGAATTGTTCTGGCAAAACATTCGTATGCTTAACTATTACATCAAAAACTTTCATAATATTGAGTATGCAAGAGAGATTGTAGAAAACTACTTCAATATTATTCTATATCACCTTGTAAGTATTACTTCTCCTAAACATCACGATAGTTTAAGCCAAATGACTACACAACAAGCTATTGCTTACAACTTTCTTATTTTGGTGTCTGAAAACTATTTACACGACAAATCAGTGCAGTTCTACGCAGATCAACTCCGTATTTCTATACGCCATTTAAGCACTGTGGTTAAAGAAATTACAAGTAAAACTCCAAACGAGATTATAGGCGAGTTTATTCTAAACGAGGCTAAAGCACAATTATCAAGCACAACAAATCCTATTAGAGAAATTGCTGAATTACTCAAATTTAGCGATCAATATGCTTTTGCTCACTTCTTTAAAAGACATCTTAACATTAGTCCAACTCAATATCGAGCGCAGTTCAAATAAACAAAATAATACTTTCAGACATCTTTATCCGTTTTTTAATCATTTTACAATGTATTGCCACGACTTAACTTTGCACGTTTAAAATGATTAGAGAAAATGAAATATTCCCTGCGTAAATGCTTCTATGGAATAAGTGCTCTTTTATTATCGTCTGGTATCTCTTATGCCCAAAACGGAGTAAAAGAACTTACTATTGAGGAAGTTATACAACTTGCTCTTGAAAATCACCAACAACTAAAAGTTAACGAAAAGAATAAAGAATTTGCTGCTCAGCAAACGAAGGTTATTAAACAACAACGCCTCCCAAGCCTTACAGCATCAGCTACTGCCACCTATATTGGTGATGTACAGATATTAGACAAGGACTTCAGTAAGGTTATGACAAAAGATATGCCTCACTTTGGAAATTCCTATGCAATTCAAGCATCTGAGCTACTATACAAAGGTGGTTTGATTAATAAATCAATCGAAATGTCTGAAATGCGTGAACAACTGACGAATCTCGACTTCGAAAAGGACCAGCAAGCTATTAAGTTTCTTGTAATATCTAACTATTTGGATATTTATAAATTGGTCAATCAAGAACAGGTTTACCAAAACAATAAAAGACTGGCTAATATTCGCTTAGAAAATGTTACTCGCTTTTACAATGAAGGTATGATGACCAGAAACGAGGTTATCCGTGGTGAATTGGCTTTGCAAAACATTGACCAAGCATTGTTAGTGGTCAATAACAATACCTCTATTTTAAACTACAACTTAGCGTTTGCTTTAGGATTACAACCTAATACAACCCTTATTCCGGTGAGTGAAGTAAACAATAAGGCATTAGAAGGAGACTTTTCTTACTATCTGCAATTGGCTTATGAAAACCATCCTATGCTGGCTATGGCACAGAAAAGCGTAGAGTTGGCACAAAAGAAAATCGAAGTAGCTAAAACAGATAAATACCCAGCACTTGCCGCAGTTGGTGGTTATAATATGACAAGACCTATAACAACGGTAAACCCCGTAATGGATATGTATTCTAACGCTTGGCAGGTAGGTGTCTCTCTTAGTTATAGCTTAGACAACCTATACAAGACTAAAGGAAAAGTGAAACTGGAAGAAATACACAAATCTCAAGCAGACGAATCACTTATCTTATTGTTACAAAACATAGAAATGGGTGTAAATGCTGCTTATACCAAATATCAAGAGGCTGTTCAAAACGCTAATCTATTGAAAAAGAGCCAACACTTAGCTCAAGAAAACTACCGAATTATTGAAGCTAAATACTTAAACCAGTTGGCAATTCAAGCCGAGATGACTGATGCTACAAATGCTAAGTTAGAAGCGGAATTACAGTATGCTAATGCACAGATAAACGTATTGTTTCAATACTACAATTTAATCAAATCAACAGGAACACTTTAATTAATGTTTGCAATTACAAATGGAAAATAAAGACAACATAGAAACTCCAGAAGTACAGGAAACTCAAAAACCAGCTGCTGCTGCTTCCAATACAGGGATTAACCACAAACAAGAAATCGGTAAGAAATCAAAGATTATTATCATTAATGTAATTACTTTTTTAATTATCGCTTTGGCTTTTTATTGGTTATTGACCAAGTACTTCCATATTGGTGATAAAGATTATACTGAATCTGCACAGGTTGAAGAATTTATAAACCCAATTAACACAAGGGTATCTGCTTATATTAAAGAGATTAGATTCATTGAACACCAAAATGTAAAGAAAGGCGATACATTGGTTATTCTTGACAATCGCGAAATATTAACGCAAGTAGGACAAGCAGAAGCTGCATACGCAAGTGCATTAGCGGCAAAGCAAGTTACCTCATCTGCTATTCAAACAGTTTCTAACAATATTGCTGTTTTTGACTCTAATATAGAAGGAGCTAAAGCGAGATTGTGGAATGCGGAGCAAAATAGTAAACGATTTAAAAATTTACTGGAAGCTGAAGCTGTAACACAACAACAGTATGACCAAGTAAAAACAGAATATCAGGCAGCTAAAGCAGGATACGAGGCCTTGACAAAACAAAAAAGTACAACGCAACTTTCGGTTTCTGAAGTGCAAACGCGCTTAGCTTTAAATGACGCTGATATTCAACGTACTAAAGCAATGCTTGATATGGCAAAGTTAAATCTTTCTTACACTGTTATTACTGCTCCTTATGATGGTACAATGGGGAGAAGATTAATCAACGAAGGCCAATTGCTTAACCCAAGTCAGCAAATCGGAACAATCGTTTTAAACAACAACAAATGGGTTACTGCTAACTTCTTAGAGTCGCAAATGCCAGATATTCAAATTGGAACTAAAATCAATATGAGTGCTGATGCGCTTAGAGGACAAAGTTTTGAAGGAGTTGTAACAGCTATTTCAGCAGCAACTGGAGCAAGATATTCAAGTATGCCTACAGATAACTCAACGGGGAATTTCGTTAAAGTTCAACAGCGTATTCCTGTGCGTATTGAGTTTACAGATACTAATAAAAAAGAAGATGTAGAAAGACTAAGAGCAGGGATGAATATGAATATCCAAGTAAAAGGATAATCCCCTCGCCTTTTGGTTTTTAATTAAAAATATAAAGTAAATGTATAATCAAGGATTATTTCACAATTGGGTTCCTAAACCTGTTATGCTCTTACTGATTATCCTGATTGCCTTAGTGTTCTTTTCTTTAAGCGGAATTTACACTACTAATATAACCTACTTAGTGGGTAGTACGGGGGCAATGTCCGAATACTATATGTGGGCAAACTATGCTAACGTAGTAGGAATGGGAACTGTAATGCCCTTGGTAATTCGTATAAAAGCAAGATTCAGAACTAAAGAGATACTTATCACTTCTTTGGTGAGCATCGCTTTTCTGTTTACCATAATGGGTACAACCCACCAACCACAGGTTATTATTGGAGCTTCGTTCTTAGTGGGTATGTTTAAAATGCTGGGAATGATGGAGGTATTACTTCCTTTAATGTTCCTCTTGAGTAAAGGAGGAAATAGAGGATTGTTTTACAGCATATTTTACTCTGGAATACTAATAGTTACCCAACTATCAGGTTACCATATCGCTAAAGTTTCATACTACCTCAACTGGCAGTTTGGATACTTACAATACGCTGCTATGTGTTTAATTACTGCCTTAATCTGCGTAATCTTTCAACATAACCAACGCTTTATGAAAAAGGTACCCCTTTATTATATCGACTGGTTAAGTGTATTGTTGTACAATAGTTCGTTCATCATCTTAGGGTATATCCTATCCTTTGGAAAACAACAAGCGTGGTTCAATTCTGATAAAATAAAGTATGCCACAGCTACCTTTATCATTTTGGCATTCCTCTTCTTTTTGAGACAACAACTATTAAAAAGACCATTCTTATCACTTAAAGCATTTAAGAAAAACAACGTAAGACACGCTATCTTGATGTTGTTCTTTTTAGGAATGTACTTAGCTACAACCAATATACAAAACATCTTTGCAGTGGGAGTTTTGGGATACAACCCCTTGACAAACGCCTCACTAAACGTAATGATGGTCCCTGGTTTACTTGTTGGTGCAATAGTATGCTATAAATGGTTTAGCCGTCAAATACCTATCCGTATGCTTGCGTTCTCGGGATTTGCCTCGTTTATGATGTATACAGTAATAATGTACTTCTCAATGGTCCCTGAGTTCAACTATGAAAACTGGCTATTGCCAATGTTCTTAAAAGGCTATGGTATGGGAGTATTGTTTATCGTAATCTGGTATTACGCATTAGATAAGTTAGACATTCCAAGCTTGTTGAGCTTGATTGGTTTCATCCTTTTATGGAGAACCTTCATCTCTTTAGGTATTTGTTCTTCTTTATTCAATTGGGTACAATACCAGCTACAATTACAAAGTTTAACCAACTTAGCGGTGTATTTTGACGACGCCTTACTGTTTAGACCTAATAATGGCATCAGTTTAAAAGCAGTGCAAATAAACGCTGTTTTAGCTGCAAACAAAACCTTATTTGGTTATATAAACATCGCGGGAGTGGGTATTTTACTCTATATTTTATTTCACCACTTTGGGCGTACAAGAGATATAAAAATACGCTTTGGTTTAGATAAAATGGGCCGACTATTTATGAGTAAAAAAGACCAAGAATTAATAGAAAACCAACTTCCGATGGAAGACTAAAAATAACTTTTTTGTACTTTAGAAAAGCCCTGATCACTACGGTGTCAGGGCTTTTCGCTTTATATTATATGACTAACTCGTGGGAGTTAAAACTCAAATACTTCATAACCAAATCTACAGATGGCAACGAACATAATAAACAAGAAGATATAACGTACCCATTGTTGTCCTTTCAAAATAGCCAACTTCGCACCACAGTATCCTCCTACTCCATTACATATCGCCATTGGAATTGCTATTTCCCATATAATCTGTCCTTTCAACATAAACAAACAAATACTACCAAAATTGGTAGCAAGGTTAATCATCTTAGCATAAGCAGAGGCTTTAAAGAAATCAAAACCGACTAAAAAGATGAACCCCATAATAAAGAATGTTCCTGTAGCTGGACCAATGAAACCATCGTAAAAGCCCACAAATAAAGCAATTATTATTCCGTATTTATACTTGTTCTTATCTGTTACAGCACTTATACTTTTTCTTGCAAAGTCTTTTCGCACATACGTAAACACCCATAGTAACAAAAGTATTCCAAACAAGAGCGGTTTCATAAAGTCATTATTGACAATAGTCAAGGTATAAGAACCAAGAAACGCACTCCCAAAGGAAATAGTTGCTAATATTCCGAAGTACTTCCAGTTTATCTTAGCCTTTTTCAGATACTGCCTTACCGCCATTGCTGTTCCTGAGAAAGCCGGAATCTTCAATGACCCGATTACAGTCGATACTGGATAAGTGGGTAGTAATGCCAATCCTAACGGGGTTTGTATTAACCCACCTCCTCCTGCAATGGCATCTATAAAACCAGCACAGAAAGCTACAATACACAAGTAGAATAATATGTCTATTTCCATTTTTTTATCAAAACACAAAGGTATATCGAAATGTTTGTTCTACTCTTTTTTTATTCGTTTATTTCTATTCTCCACTACGAGTACTTGCTACATATAGTATCCTTATGTATAGTCCTACTCCTTGTTTTTAGTTCACAACAAGAATAATTAAGCAACTCAACCTGTTTGATATAGCTAACAGACCTCAATGTCCTACATCGATAATAAGTGATTAAAATCAATACCTAAGTATTTGATGTATCAGTTTTATTTCTATATTTGTCATACATAAGAATCTTAAGTATGAAAAAGCAACAACAATTATACAAAGGAAGCCTTAGCGCAATTATAATGAAGTTATTGGAGCAAAACGGGCGAATGTACGGTTATGAGATTACGCAAAAAGTAAAAGAAGTTACAACAGGTGAAATGAGTTTAACGGAAGGGGCACTATACCCTGCGCTACACAAATTGGAAGCAGATGGTTTCTTGGATGTTGAAATGGAACGCGTAGATGGCCGTGTGCGCAAGTATTATAAGCTTACGGAGTCTGGGGTAAAGGAAACAGATAATAAAATGGAGGAACTGGAAAGTTTTATCCGAAATATGCAGAATATCGTCAACCTAAAATTGACATAATATTATTGAAAACCAACATTGCTATTAATTATGACACAACTAACAAATAGACAAATAGACTATATACGTAAAGTAGTTCAAAGTAATGGTGCTTACTATTATGAGGTAACAGAGGAATTAACTGATCACCTAATTAGTAGTATTGAAGAACTTTGGAATGAAGAACCTCTTTTATCATTTGAGCAAGTATTTCAAATTCAGTTCAATAATTTTGGTAAGGACAACTTCTTAAAAATAAAGAAAGAAAATGAGAAAATGCACTTCAGTATTTATAAATCAATGTTTTTAAAGGAAATACAATCTTTCTTTAGATTACCACAAATTACAATAACCATCGCTTTCTTATTAACTGCCTTTGCTTTTCTTACTAAAATAAACAATCTTTTTTTTACGTTACTATTCTTAGTATTAGCATTAGGTTCACCTTATTTCTTAAACATAACACTACAAACTAATAACAATAAGAATCCAGTAATCAATGAAAGATTAAATATTAAGCAACGTTTTTTAATCGACGAAACATTTAGACGTGTAGTTTCCTCTATAAATGCTACAAGCGGATTTATATATTTAATTATTAGTATAATTCCTCGTTATCAGCAATTTACTTACTTAATTGATACATTAGCTTATAACATCGTATTTGCTTTTTGTTTTACGTTACTAGCACTAACTAACTATATATGCTGGTTTGTACTTTATCCTCGATACAAAAAAGAAAAAGAAAATATATTAAAAATCACATAACACCTCAGCTTATGACACAACTAACAGAACAGCAAATACAGCAGATTCACCTTTTTGTGAAAAAGCACTATGTTGAACACTATGACGTAGAATTGGAATTAGTAGATCACTTGGCAAATGGTATTGAGCAACAGTGGACTATTGACAACAATATCACTTTTGACAATGCTCTACAAATTGAGTTCAAGAAGTTTGGCGTGTATGGGTTCTCTGATATTGTAGAAGAAAAGACAAAACGACTAACGGGGAGTTATATAAAGCTGCTATTTAAAACATTACTTGGCTTTTTTACCTTTCCGAGAATTGTATTGACCACTGCCTTATTTTTACTGTTATGCTTAATAGGTAAAGTATTTCCCGACAATGCTGCTGAAATATATAGCAGTTTACTGCTAATAACCTTTCTAATATATGTACTCCTTGGGATACAGTGGCATTACGCTATCCGTAAATTGTGTAAAATCACAAACAAGAAGTTCCTTATTTCTTCTATTGCGATACAAGGATTCGGTCTCCCTATTATAGGAGGAATGTTTACACCTTTTTTGACTGAATTATATCGCACTACAGAAAATAGTTCATTGCTTTTTCAAACTATTTTATACAGTTTTTTAATATTGGTTTTCGCACTATGTACCTTTATTACTACCTTTACAATCAGACCATTAATACGGAAAAACATAGAAGATACTATTCATAAATATAAACTAACCTAAAACTACTATTATGATTACTTTATTAACTGCTGTAATCAGGTATATGATCACATTAATCATGTCCCTTTTTTAGGATTAAAAAAAAGCGCCAACTTGTATAGTTAGCGCTTTCTTTTTACTTATCTATTTCAAACGAATAACTCGTCATATCCATATCGTGATAAAACAATACGATCCATTGTTCTTCCTTTGCACGTACTTTCCAATCTTGGCGTAACTGCATAGCTCGTTTACCATCGTAATCACTCTTAAACGCAATATCAAAGTCTAAGTAATTTCGCTTTGGCAAATTATCTGCACCGTAAAAGTACGTATGCTTACCATCCTTCATCCAAAACACCTGCATATAAGGAGAATGTCCTCCAACAACCTCATAGGTGATATTATCGTCTAAACGGCCTTGATCATCATCCATCCACACTATATTAGGTAAATCTAACACCTCCTCTAAAATATCGTAATCAAAAGAAATATCATCTTGTTGTCTTATAGCAAACTCTGCTTCGCGACGTTGAATATAAATATCCGCATTAAGATAGCGACATTCATATCCCGCATCAGTTTCTACTAACAAACCATTAATATGATCTTTGTGCAAATGTGATAAATAAATGCGATCTATAGTTAGAGGAGTTATTCCTTCTTTTGCTAAAATAGTATCTATGATATACTCTCCGTTCTCATTATATCCAAGACCAACATCTAACAAGATGTTATACTCCTCTGTCATTACCAAAAAGGGTTGCACTGCTAACTGAATTTCCGTCGTTAGTTGCTTGCCATTAATCAATAAAAAGTCCTTTATCTCATCTTCATAGAAGTCTCCTTCTTTACAGGGAATAATTCTCATAACACTATTTACTTTTACTTTCAAAGTTTACAAAGGTAATCTGCATAATGGAAATAACGTATATATTCTCCTTATTTTATCAAAAACACTTGAAACAAAATAGGTATAATAAAGCAAAGTAAAAGCTCACTAAAAACAATCTTACTTACCCAATTTCAAAACTAAATAGAACTATTCAACTTATAGAAACACTTGACATCAATGACAAAGCAACAACATAACTTACAAAATAATCTTTGATAGCTGACATTTTTAAAATATTTTATTACATTCACAACATCAAACAATATATAATTCAATTGTACTTATGAAAAAACTTATCATATCATCTATATTACTGACTGCATTTTTATCACTTACAAGTTGTAAGAAAGAAGCAGAAGTAGAAATAACAGAAACGGAAACAACTACAACAGCAGTTGATAGTACTGAAGCTAAGCAGCAACAGGTAAATGAGGAGAAAGAACAACTTGCAAAACCTTATAACGAAGAAGAAGATGCACAAGCAAAAATCAATGAATTAGTAGCTAAAGCAAAGGTTGAAGGTAAGAATGTATTTGTACAGGCTGGAGGAAACTGGTGTATTTGGTGTTTGCGATTTAACGACTTCGTTCAAAAAACGGAAGAATTAAAGGCTATTGTAGATGCTAATTACTTATACTACCACTTAAATTACTCTACAAAGAACAAGAACACAGAGGTATTTGAAAAATATGCACCAAATGGTAAGAAGTTAGGCTATCCGTTCTTTTTTGTTATCAATGGAGAGGGTAAAGTAACAAAAATTATCGGTTCTGGTGAGTTAGAATCAGAAAAGAGCTATGACTTACAAAAAGTAAAGCAAATGTTTTTAAATAACGTTGCTAAAAAATAACAAAACAGCCACTCGATTGAGTGGCTGTTTTTGTTTTGTGAATAAGAAGTGTATTTTCTTTATTAATTTCTAAATTATATACCACGCAATGGAGAACCTTCCTTTATTTGGCGTATGATTATCTCTATTCCCTCTTCCTTACTGAGAACGTGTCCTATCTCTGCTAAAGAGTCTTTATCTGTATAAACACCATTGGGATCATTCCAACATAACCACTCTATCAATTCATTTCTTGACCAAGTATTTAACTCTTGCTCTAACTCTTTTGCAGACAACTGCCTTATATCATCAAAAGGATGTTTTTTTCTAATTGCTTTCATATTATTTCATTATAATAATACACTCACAAAATACACTCCATTTGTTTATCTTAAATGCTATAAATATTAGCTAAGTTGTTCTTCAGATTGAAGTGTTTCGAATAATTCATATAAACTTACTACAAAAGGTAAACCTTCATCTTTATCCGTTTTCATTATTTTCTCGTATTCTTCTAACTCTTGATAATCAAAGCCTAATCCCTTAAAATCATCCACAGTTTTAAAAGCCACCATTAAATAATCTTTTGCATTCTTATTCGGATAATCCAACTCACGCATTTTATCACTTGTAAAAAACTGGTAGCTATCTTCTTTATTAATCTTAAGCAATTTAGAAGCTATGGGATTATTCTCATCACGCAACAATAAATAATCCGCTTTAATTGCCTTTTCTAAAGGTAACGCGCCTTTTCTATTATTAATTCTAAAGTTATAAATCTTATGTTCTGAATACCAATCCCAATATGCAGTTGGATTATCCCCCTTATCCTTCTTACAGAAACCTACTAATACATAAGTATCCTTCAAGTCAACTTTGTTCAAATCAAAATAAGCAGGAAGATATAATTGTTTAGCTTGATTAACTTTTCCTTCTTTAAGAACAAAATGCCTTTTAATCACTATACGCTCACGTTGAGAAGTACGATCAAGTAAATGTGAAATAACCTTATCAATAAAGCTATCTAACTTACCAATTCCAGTATCAATTGTAGAAGGGGTGACAGAAAAAGCTCCTAATCCCGGTAATACTTCGTGAAACCCTTCAAATTGCTTCTCATTTTTACCTGGATACAAAACATAAGCTCCTCCCGTACGTCTAATCGCATCTTTATAAGCATGCATTTTCAATAAATCTGCATTTTTATAATTACCTTTTCTCTCCTCCTCTTTTTGCTTATCTAAAGCACAATCGTCAATAGCAACTACCTCTTCCTTAAAATCTTGAATTTTATACTTTGCATCAAAGTGAATATGAACTATTGCATCTTCCTCTTCTGCTTTACTCTCTTTTTTAAATGCTGCTGGCCAAATACTCAAAGTATAATCTGGACGTAAGGTAGTTGTCCAACTCCCAGCTTTTGACACATCTTCTGTACCTCCACTAAATGAGCGATTATAACTAAATTTCACATACAAAGGTCTGCTATACATCGTACATAGTCCTTTCTGAACCAATTGCTTGCCTGATTTCAAGTTCAACTCTAATCCCTCATCTTTTATAGTAAGCAAATCTTTACTTATATCAGTAAAACCAAACTTTTTTTGAACAAGAGCAAGTAATTGAAAATACAACCAATACTCATAAAGTTGCGCAATATTCTTTTTACCTGCATCATAAACATCTTCACCTCCACTCCATGAAAGTTTCGACGCTAATTCAAACTGCAACCAACGATTTAAAACCTCTCTATATCCAGCACGCTTTTGTAAAGTAGGACTATTTAACTTTAATGATTGAGGTTCTTGAACATTGTTAAAAAAAGGATGCGACAACAATTGATTTAATTGCTTACTTAATAAGCGAGCTTCTTGTTCTGCATATTCCTTTTTATATTTTAAAAAGAGCAATTGACATTGTTCGACAAAAATACTAAACGAGCGAAGAGCGAACTTAATAAACCTATTTTCAGGTGTATCATAAGATTCTACTTTATGACTTGAATATATTTTCTTAGGTAATGAACTTAGTCCTATACGTTGTAGTGGATTACTTGTCTGCAGATGAACTCGATCAGCAGATGAAGTAAACTGACGTATCTCTTTTCTTCCAATTCTTCTAACTTTAGCAATAGGAACGAGCTCTTCCTCTTCAATCCACATCGTTGAAGGATTGTTATAAATCTGTAACAAGGCTTCTTCAAAATCCTGTGAGCCTACGAATGATTGTACAAAGCAAAAACGCTGGTAAACTGTTTGTACATTAGCTGTATAATCTATATCATAAGATTGAAAAACAGGTGTATCAATTTGCATTAATAACTCTGTTGATTGTTCAGCTATATCTTCCAACATTTGGCGATAATTTGAACGATAACTCTTATCTAATTCTTTGTCAAATTTAGTTGCTAAAACTTCTAAATCAAAAAAGCCTACACTTTGTTTATCCGACAACTTATATACTTCGACTTTTAGCTTTCCTACAAAAATATTTGGTTCAATACGTCCTCTTGTAGCAGTTCGTTTAGATTCCTTTACCACTCTACTTGAAGATGTACGCAGCCCATACTCCTCACTACCTATAATTTCATATTCGTAAAAAGCACCTTCTGCTATTTGATAAGGGCTTTCCCCTATCTCAATAGCAAACTCTGTATCTAATTGATATAAATGATCATTACCATCAGCAAAAACCTCAATTCTTATATCCTTTGTAAAAGGAATTGAAATACAACTTGTCTTATATAAATTAAGCTTCTGCATAGCTTGTAAATCCGTTTGCAATTACATTATTATACATACGTAATAACTTAGCATAAGAGATTGGATATTTTAAATCCACTCGTAATTTATCGTCAGTCAATACTTTATTTATATCAAATGAATTAGCATCCTTTACACATAACAAGATTAGTGCATCTAATACTTTCACTATTTTAGAACGTGATCCATGTAATTTAGGTAATAGCTTTTGCATAATAGCAATATCTATTCGTTGATTCAATTCCATAGTTGAATCTAACTTTCCTAATTGCTGTATTAAAGTTAACGCCTCATTAGCCGTACGATAACCAAATTCAGAGCCAACTTTAGATAACTCTATAAAAAATTTTACTAACTCTTCTTGAACAACTTTATCTGTACTTTTTGTAACTAACTTACACATTGATAAAAAGCCTTTAGATGTACTTATTCCTTTATATTCTAATTGGGTTAAATCAATTGATTTTATATTTTCAAAGTAACTTCTCAACTCTTTCTCTTCAATTCTAAACTCTATTACATTAGCACGATCTAATACTTTAGGACTAAACATATATGTTGTTTCATCTATATTAACTGTTCCAATAATAAAAAGGTTCTCTGGCCATGAAATTCTTTCAGGAATAAAATATCCTCTTGAATCTTTTCTTTTATTACCTGTATATAACTTAATACTATCATTACTTTCCATTACGCTTAAAAAATCGGCAAAATAACGCTCTACATGACTTAAGTTCATTTCATCTAAAATCATAAAATAAGGCAGTTCAGGATTGCTCTGTGCATCCAGCATTAACTGCAAAGCCCCATTATCCGGTGTTATATAATTCTCTGGATCAAGACCATTAGGATACCCTAACAAAGGTTCTCTATTTGTCCAATCGGCACCTACGGGTATGATCTTATATTGGCTATTATCTTGACAAATCCATTGTACAAAAGACTGAGCTAACTTAGTCTTTCCTGATCCTGACAAACCATTTAATAGTACAAATGGCTTTGTTATCAATGATGTTACAAAACGCGTTATAAGTATTTCAGAGAAGGATAAATTAGCATTATTTAAACTTTCACTGAATGCTTTAATTGTAAAATATCCTTGATCTTTATGTCTAATTAACTTCGTTACTTTCTTTGATGTATCTTTTTGCAAACTACTATTTAACCCACTTTCTAATAAAAATTCAATATATTTACGAACACTGGCACTATAAAAACCTCTTTCTGCATAAGACTTTGGTTTCTTATAAAGTATTGATTCATTATCTTTCTGATAAAGTTTCACATCTTCAACCACCTGCTCGAAAAAATTAATATCTTCAATATTATAAATTGAACCATTAATTCTACCTGACTCATTAAATAGTTCGTCAAGATTATCCATTGCTTGTAAATAAGAAGAAGATGTACCTGAACCTTCTGGAGTCGTTGTTAGTAAATACTCTTTAAAAGCCAATTTTCTTTTCATTATAACTATAAATCCTAATTCTCGTAATATCTTAAATGCTTTTTCTGTACTATTACCAAAATCACTTAATAACAGCTCTCCACCTCCACAAACTTTATTAGCTTCAGATAAAACTAAAATTGGAGGATAACTTCTTCCATTATATACTAAATCATATGTTGATGACCCTCTTTGTTTCTTTAGCTGTGAGTTATTGTCTATTCTTTGAATAGCATCAATTATATCTTGGTGGCTTATTGGTTTCAAATTTGACATTGATAAAAATATATTTTTCTAATTAATGTTATTTAAAAAGCATTACAAAAACCTAATTTGTAAATTAAGCTTAAAAAAAAGCTTCTCCCCTTCTTTATATAGAGAACCAAAATTATGCCTCGAACTACTTGCTGTTTCAAACCTTGTATTAGAAAATAAATATTCTTCAAATTCATTTTTATTATATACATGATAACACAATAATTCCCCATCTTCCTTTACGACTATGTAGCCTCCTGTAGCGTCCCATTGACCTAACCATACTTTTGCAGGAACCATTCCTAAAGCGATGTCAGTTAGCATTTTCTTTACTTTATAAGTATAAAAAGGATGTCCTTGCTCAGTATCAAAACATAAAGGATTTAATGCTTCAACATCAGGAATAACATCAATTAATCGATTTGCTTTACTACTAAAATAAATTAATAATGACTCAGCCATTATAATAGGTAAACCACTATCTATTAGCATTAAATTACTATAGAAAGTAGTATTTTCCATTTTTGAAAAAGACAATATCCCTCCTTGCTTTTTTAAATATGCTATACGGTCTTGTATTTTATTCTTTGTAGTAATTGCATTTACAAATTCGATCGTCTCATCACTTAAATTTAAGTTTTTAACTTCAAATATGAAATTTGTAGTTTTTCCAGCATTCAATAATGTAGAAGCTCCTCCTAATCTTGATTTAATACTAAAGCCTAATTTAGGCTTTAAACCTGTCTTAAAGTCATGAATAACTACTTGAATATCACTTTTCACTGTTGATTTAGCTTTAATAGAAAAACTAGAAAATCTTTGTAAAAATGTTTCTATATCTATAACTGAAAAAGCTCCACTAATATCACTTTTTAAAATATCCAATAAAAGATTAGCGTATTTTTCAAACTCACTTATAGCTATTCTAAATTTTTGTTCCTTGCTATTAATTAATACAATATCATCATTATAACTAAATCTTATATTATTATCCCCTTCTACTCTCAATACTTCAATAATAGGATATATTAAATCCGATATTTGATTTAATTGACTATCTCCAACTGTGAGTTTCTTATCACTCAGCATCTTAAACAATGCATAAACCTCACTCCATTCACCTTTATTACCTTTTATCATAACTCAGCTATAATTAACTTAATTAATTCTTCTGCAGTAGCCTGTACAGCAGGAATAGCAACTGAATTTCCAAATTGCTTGTACGCAGAAGCATCTGCTACAGGAATGATAAATTCATCTGGAAAACCTTGAAGTCTTGCCCATTCCCTTGGTGTCATTTTACGTACACCTTCTCTATTAACTTCTCCTTTAATATGGGTCGTTGGGGTAAAATCAGTAATTCTATAATCTCTTATCAAATTACGCTCTCTTCCCATTCCTCCAACAACAATAGCATTTGCAATCTCGGAATCTTTTATAATTTGATAACCAAAACCATTTCCTTTACTCGCATGGCGAGCTTTATGATTTTCGAGAGTTAATAAATATTGTGTTGATAAATAATACTTCGTAGGAACAACATTTTTCTCAAGAATATCAGCAATACTTACTGGAATATTAAAAGGCTTTGGATATTGAAAAGTCTTAATATTCAAATCCTTTCTAAAGCCAACTATAAATATTCTTTCACGATTCTGAGGGACACCAAAATCTTTTGCATTTAACACTTGTGGTTCTGGAACAAAATACCCCAAATCTACTCTAAGTGTATTCAAAATTGTAGCTAAAGTTTTACCTTTATCATGACTTTTTAATCCCTTTACATTCTCAAGAAAAAAAGCTTTAGGTTGCTTTCTTTTAATAATCTCCGCTACATCAAAAAACAAAGTACCTCTTGTGTCTTCAAATCCACCTCTTTTTCCTGCAATAGAAAATGCTTGACAAGGAAACCCTGCACATAAAACATCAAAATTATCTGGAATATATTGTTTAACCTCTTCTTTAGTTATATCTCCAAAAGGTGTTTCTCCATAATTAGTTCGATATGTTAATTGTGCATTACTATCTAATTCACTACTAAACACACATTTCCCTCCCAAATTTTGAAAGGCCATACGAATCCCTCCTATACCTGCAAATAAGTCAATAAACTTAAATTTTTCATTCTCTATACTTTTAAAAGGCACATTATTTTCAGTAAATAATGAATATTGATGAAAAGGTTCTTCTATTTCCTTCTTATTACATTTAAATTCCAAATAATAATTAATAACCTCTTCTTCAAATTTCAAAGCATCCTTTTTAAACGGACTATCCTCTTCGAGATCATTATAATAATGACTTAATACGGCATCCTTAATTTCTATATCAGGAATAATAATCTTTTTGTTTTTTCTAATCTCCTCTAATGTAATACGCTTTTCCACCATCATTTTTACTTACTTATCTTAATTGACAAAAATAGGAAATAGAAACTAATACAAAAAATAACATCTACTCTTACCCTCAGTCTTTTTTATAAAAAAATAGCATATTTCTACTCCAAACACCACATTCTCTGAGTAAACTACCCCCTCTCTACATAAACCTTACCAACAAACCACTCCTCCAACGGATTAAGCATAAACTCATCCCATTGCTTACTAATCACAAACCATCTATCCACTAATAACTCGATTGGCTCTGCAAAGAAGTCAGCCGACAAAGCAATAATATCCGCTTCCTGTAAACCTGTTACTTCCTTAATCGCTAAAGTATCATTCCACAAAACATCAGCACAAAATGTAGCACTACTCAACTCAGAAATATCTTGTTCTGTTAGCACCTTTTCGTTTGCTAAATCAGCAAAAATATACTTCGCAACCTCAGGCACGGGCAAATCTCTAAACAACAATAATTTCTTTAAAAGAGCAATGTCCACCTGGCGATGCTCCTCTTGTTCAGCTTCACCTGTATCAAAATAACCAATGTATAAATCCGGAAAACTTGCACAGACTATCGGATCGTACAAATCATCAAAAAGTACACTCTGGATTTCATTGAAAGTCTCCTCATGCTCAATCTGTTTATTCAAATCCTTACAATAAACCGCAATATCCTCCGCTGTTAGGGGATTAACAGAAAACTCGCCACTACTCAAATAGGGATTACAGATAAAATAGGTTCCCACTAAATTGGTTGTTTTTACAAAATCATCCATTAATGCATCGTCAGTAACAATCCCTTTGATCTGATAAACCTTGTGCCCACTCTGCGTGTATTCTACAAACTCAAAATCGTAACCATACCAAGGAGAGTCAGCATTCATCCCATAGAACCCCATAAAAAGAGCTACAGTCCAATTACTGGCAATTATAACCTTAGGTTTAATAACCTCCTCGATTAACTTTTGGGTAACATTTAATTGATCTATCAAAAAGATACGACCATCTAAATCATCTAACAATACTTGCAACAAGTCTAAGCTATTGTTTTCACGATGATAAAACAGGTCGGTATAAGCGATGTGAGGTGCAAAATCAAACTGAGAATCTACTGACTGCAACATATCAGTAACCCTTGTGAAGTAAGGGTTGTATTTATATTCTGTGGTTGGATTCTTGCGATAAGTAAACTTAACAGGTCCGGGAATTGAAGAGTCATTGTAAGTTGGATTTAGTCCCAACACCAATATATCTTTTTGTTTGTCGTTAGCACAAAAACAGTACTTGCGCTGCTTCACAACTTCCGGAATACCTAATATTTCGCTATTCTGCCACACATGGTTAACTAATCGTTGAATATCCATAACAACTATCTTTTGGGTTATAAAACAAAGATAATTTAGACAATGTTGCTAAGTGCAACACGAAGAAAAGGAAGAAGATATTTTTATTATTTATTATTTCCATCCTTTTTTCTTATCTTTACACTATATCACACTCACACACAGTGTGATAATTATAAAAAACTACTATAAGTGCTTAAATTCAACTCTAAGAATTAATTCACTATTTGCGACTGAAAAAAGGGTCGTATTTCTATTTTTTTTCAAAATTTTTACTGGTTTTCAAAACATCAAAATCGTGTTCAATCCGAGTATTAGTCGTGATTTGTTGCAGTATTGTTCGGAAAACACCCTCTTTTTCCGAAGCTCTCTCGAACAATTCCCGAACAACACCCGAACAAATGCTTTTCCAATATCCTTAATCCCTTATCCTGTAAGGGTTTGAGCTACATTACCTTGCTTTGAAACACTAAAAAAGTGGTACTTTTTATCTTTTTACGGTGTTTTTCACAAACTATGGTTCATCGTATTGTTTTTTTTATAGCGCTATTTCTTATTTTCGTAAATAGTATAATATGCGATTGTTATTTTTATTAAATCACTGTAATTCATTTATTTAAACAAACTCACATACTACATCTTTCTATATACTTAAAAGCACAAAATCATTCTACAACGAAATAATTAGGCACAAAAAAAGCACTGCTATAAACAGTGCTTCTATATATCTTTTATCATTAAGATTGATTACATCTCAAAACTTGTTGGCAATACGCCATAGTCAACTAAGTTAAACTCTGGAAATTTAGCTTCTAATACGGTAGTCCATTGCTTGATTTGACCTTGTTTTTTAACGCTGTCTAAACTTTCTTTGTAGTCAATAAAATACGTAGGCGTACTTCCTGAACCGTAAGTTAAGCGACTCATCTCAATTGCTTCTCCATTTAAAACGGCTTGTGCAATGTATTCGTCTACTCCTGCTTCTGATTGTTCTGACAATGTCCATTTACTGGTCAACTTTAACGGCAATGCTTGGTATAACGCTTCTTCGTCTTTTGTTGTAATAGCAAATTGTACACACCAACTTTTTTCTGAATTGTCTAATAACAAGACGTCTTCATCTTCTAATTGTTCTAAAGCGTGAGTAACTAACTCTTCAAAGGTAAAGTCTGTTTTCTCAATCTCATCGTCAACCCAATTGAATATACGCTGACTATTCACTTTCTCTGTACGTAAAATCCAATAATCCTCTCCTCCATTATCACCAATCATTAAATAATTTGGCACAGCTTCTTGTAAATACGAATTTTGTTCTAAGAAATCGCTAACGTCTGTAAATAGCCCTTGAACGAAATCTTGCTGCATTCCGAAAGTCAACAAAAAGTCACGGTAATATGCTGGAAATGCAATTCCTACTTCTTGTTCTAAATTCGCAACCTCTGCTTCTGTCATTGGAATATAAAAAACTTTGTCGCCAACAGCTTTTACTCTTTCCTTTATATCTTGATAATTAATCATATCTAAGTGAATTAATTTTACTTTTCTATTAATAGGCAAAGTTACAACAGATATTAAGGGTTTTAAGCTTTTAAAGGGAGTTTATTTACAGCAACTACTGAATTTCTATATGCAATTAATGGGGGTTATGTTCTCCTATATAGGCTTTTATATACCCTATATAGGCTTCAAAACGCTCTAATTGGTGGTTATCGTCAACATAAACCACAACGGTATTTGGTTGATTATAAATATCATATTGGGAGAAGTCAAGAACCTCATCGTTTTTAGCTAACAATAGCAAGGCATCGCTAATTTGTGATATAACAACCAATGCATTTTGTAAATTATCGGTAATTGGAACGGGGACGCGAAGTTGGTTTGTATAGTTCAAAAGGGGACTCGTTAAGACTAATATCGTCTTTAAACCGTGTGTTTGACGCATTTCTCTCAACTGATAAGCAAAGTTTGCTCCTGCTGAATCTCCTACAACGATTACCTCTTGTGTGTTGGCAACGGCTGTAAAAGCTATGTTCATATAGTCTTTAAAATTGGTATCGGGAGTCCTCTCAAAGGCAATCATTTCAACCTCTTTCATTGCTGATTGAAGGTTTAGAAATTTACGCGATTGTCTGTCTGAACCATACCCGTGAAAATAAATTAAGGTTTTTTGTATGTGCAATTCTTTTCTTTTATTGTGTTATTCTATGTTTATTCAAACGCTATATAGTAAGTTTTGTCTTCATTTTCGTATAAAAATACAATTGCTTGTACATCTGGATTGTGTGGCGCGTCTAAAGCAGTGTAAAACGTCATTCTATCTACTAAAATAGCTTTTGGTGATTTACTGTCGCTAAACTCAAGTGTAGAATGCAAGGCTTTTATTTTTTTCAAAAATGCCGCAAGATCAATACCCCCAACGCTTATAGTTCCGTTCTCTACACGCTTTTGCACAACATAACAACAACTTTCAAACGCTTGCTTTGTTGCAAAGTATTTACTCTCTACTATTGTTTTTGTACGCTTCTGGTTTAATGCTGTATTACTCATAATTAACTGCTTCAATTGTTTATAATTTCCATAGAGAAAACAACTCCGTTTCTCTCACATTTCTAAAATAATACAGTCAATGTTGCAAAGCGAAACATCTATAACTAAACGTACTTATTTAAGGCTTTTTGCAGTTTATTTTTGATGTTGGTGCGCAACTCTACAGGTTCTAACACTTCAATTGCGCTTCCGTACGAAATGAGTAAACTTTCTAATTCGTGATTTAACCTAACTGTGATAGAGAATATCATATAGTCAGCGGTTATTTCTTCCTCTTTGAACGAGTCGTGCCAAGGCAAGGTGCGTATGTAGTTAATTGCACTTTGGTCACACTTCAAGCGCACATAGCTAATTTCTCCGCGTTGGTCAATACCAATCGTATTGTCAAACATCGCAAAACTATCTACTTCTGTCAGTGTAAACTCCTTTTGAGTTATCTCTAAATCGTGAATGCGGTCTAAAGCAAAAATATTGTGATCACGATTGACTAACGTTCTTGTAATTATGTACCAACGATTGAGATATTCCTTGACAAATAATGGTTCTATTATATAAGTAGTCGGTTTGTCATCTTTAAACGATTCATAGACAATTTGCAATTTTCGCTTGGTCAAAATTGCCTCCAAACAAAGGGGCAAATAGGCATAGCCTTTCCCTCTAACGCGATGTCCAAACTGTACATAGCGAAATAAAATAGGATCGTCTAATACCTTTTGGCTAAATTGTTCCAAACTAATGATATTCTTTATATTTTGGTAGTTCAACAGCATTTCTTCTTGGTTGTCATCTGTGTCTAACTGATAACATCCTTCAAGATGACTGTGTACGATATTGATTCCTAAATCGCGGGTTTTACTCAGTACTTTAGTGATAAAACTTGGTTTAAAAGGTAATCCTTTATCCTCTAAAGCGTCAGCAAATGAAGTGCGTGAATACTTCTTAGGGCTTAAGAATAGATTGTCCAAAAGCAGAATAATTGCCTGAAATTGGTCTGTTGTCATTTATTTATATTTTGTAAGGTTGTTATGCTAAATCACTACTATCCAAAGTGGCATTGGAAAACTGCCATCTACTGTATATAAAATATCACTACTATTGGTATATCTTCCTTTATAGAGGTGTTTCCCATCAAAAGTATAGAGAATATCACTCATATTCGTATAGCGTCCTTTGTAAATATGCTTCCCATCAAAAGTGTACAAAATATCACTCATATTGGTATATCTTCCTTTATAAAGATGCTTTCCGTCATACGTATAGAGTACATCACTCATATTGGTATAACGCCCTTTGTAAATATGTTTCCCATCAAACAAAAAAAGCTGATCGCTCATATTGTTATAACGGCCTTTATAGATATTTTTTCCGTCAAATGTGCAGATGATATCACTATTGTTAGTATATCGCCCTTTGTGAATAGTAGTAGGCATAAGTAATCTATTGGTGTAATTCTAAAATTACCCAATTTATTTCAATAGCAGTCGATAAATGGTAAGAATATTAAGAAACGACTTCTAATCTCTAAAAAGCACCGTGTTCTACGATAAACATATACTTTTCTGTTCCTCCTTGTTCGAGTGAGCCTATTTCTCTGTAAATCAATTCTTCTAAAGAACCAGCAACTACCGTACGTTCCCACGCTTCGTTTTGTAGTTCAACTATTTGTCCGTAATCGCCTTTGTCAGACGGATCGGTGTCTATTAAAAGGAAATCACCATTGCGACCTTCTGCAAACGGAATCCACTTCGGATTAGCATATCCTGTGGCTTTAACTTTATCAGAGTATTTAGTTAATAGGTCTGCGTCTACATCCTCATCGTCAAATAGTCCGTTCACATTTTCCCATGCATCACCAATACGGTCAAATGGCAGTAAGTCGTAATCCCATCCATTTGCATGTAGGCTAAACGCTGAAGTAACTGCATTCCACTTTACATTATTCGCTTTGTAAAAGTTTACTAAAACCGCAGGTAACACAACTCCTTCCAGTTCTTCGCTTACTTGGTCAAACTGCTCTTTTGTGATGCCATGTGTTAGGTTATAGTATTTATTATCACTCTTCACCACCTTGCTGATCCCCGTCAACCAATCGCTCCAAACTGCTTGTAAATACTCATATCCCTCAGCCATTGGCAATACGTCAACTACTGCTACTTCTTCTTTCACGTATTGTTGAATACTTAGTGCATACAAATATCCATCGCGCAAGCTGTACCAAACTGAAGTATCATTAAATACGAAAGCACCTGAAGTGTCAGTGTCCCACAATTTAACGCGTTCTGCTGTGTGTTCGTTATAGTATTTTACGGGGTCTGCCTCACCTTTCATACTCAATTGTCCTGCAAATGTAGATTGAATAGCGCCTTCGTAGTCATCTATTTGACAAGTTAATTCTAATGCATCCACCAATTGGTCAATTTTTGAAAAGGCTCGAATA
This sequence comes from Myroides phaeus, assembly GCF_900099675.1. Lineage (GTDB taxonomy): Bacteria > Bacteroidota > Bacteroidia > Flavobacteriales > Flavobacteriaceae > Flavobacterium > Flavobacterium phaeum. Next base: position 65,504 of record NZ_FNDQ01000010.1, on the reverse strand, counting down.
CCTAAAAAATTCCATATATATACATCGTTGTACTCCCCTTTAATTAATTCGGAGTTACCTAATAATGCGTGTAATTCGTCAATGTGAAAAGGAAAAGATAATTCTTTACCACAAAAGGTAAACCCTAAATCTGAGAAGTCTGCTGTAATCATATATATCGTTTTCGCGAATATAGGAAAAAGGAAGGTTTTGAATAGAAATGTATTATTAAAATGTTTTGGAGATGTTTTTAAATTTGCTTTGCGACGCACTTACACGCCGTACGGGCGAACCTATGTGTTCGCCCCCTGTTGTTTACAAACAACCATACACTATCTTTATTATAAGCAACTAATTCTAATTTGAAATATAAGTCTTCTCTAAATAAAACATAATCAATTAATAATCATAGTATTCATTATTATATTTATCTTTCAACCATCTTTCAGGATTACATAGTATATAATTCGAAATAATACAGTAAGATTGATAGGTACGTATTACATGTTCATAATAATTTCTTTGCCATAATTGTTTATCAAAACGTTTCCATCCCAAGTTCCTTACCCCTTTTATATATTCATTTGTTGTCATTGTTTTAAACCATTGAACAATCTTACAGATTGATACATTCACTCTCCACTCTTCCTTATCTGAATTAATAATCTCTATAATACAGTGAAAATGATTTGGCATTACAACCATTTCATCACATCTAATATTTGGAAACTTACTTTCCAATGCTTTGTACCTTTCTTCAACCATTTTCCCTGCTTCATTTAAAATCATTTCATCATTAAAAATATAACCAAACCTTGATTTATTGTCTTTGCAACATATTGTAATAAAATACAAGCCTTCTTGAGAATAGTCATATCCTTTTAAGCGTATAGAACGTCTTGATGGTCGGTGCATATTATATTATTATTTAGTATGTTTCTGTGCACAAATATCTTACCGTTTATACTTAGATTACAACATATTTATTTACTGTACAATTGATGCCATATACCAACACATCGTATCGTTTTTAAATAAACTATTTACGATTAATTAAATATAATTAATATGGGGTAGACACATAGGTCTACCCCTACGTAAGATGCAATGCAACGTCATATAAGCTTGAAAAAAGAGAAGTCTGAAAAGAAATACTTTAACACTTGCTTTGCGACGTACTTACACGCCGTACGGGCGAACCAATGTGTTCGCCCCCTGTTGTTTACAAACATAGCTATGATTAATTATATATAATTAATATGGGGTAGACACATAGGTCTACCCCTACGTAAGATGCAATGCAACGCCATATAAGCTTAAAAAAATAGAGAAGTCTAAAAAAGAATGATTTAACACTTGCATTGCGACGTAATTACTCGCCGTACGGGCGAACCCATGTGTTCGCCCCCTGTTGTTTACAAACATAGCTATGATTAATTATATATAATTAATATGGGGTAGACACATAGGTCTACCCCTACGTAAGATGCAATGCAACGCCATATAAGCTTGAAAAAAGAGAGCCTTGATAAGAAATACGATACACTACAACGTTGTAGAATTCCTTAAAACAAAAAAAGGGCGAATTACTTCGCCCTTTTTTACTGCTAAAAAATGTTTATTCTGAAATCTACTCTAACAAGTATTGCTTTAAATCATTGTATGTGTTGATGACAACTGATTGTTTTTCTTTTGTCATTAACGGTTTTAGAGCCTCTGGAACAGGAATTTCAATACCCAATGTTTGCTCAATGCTTTCAGGGAATTTTACAGGATGAGCAGTTTCTAAAAACACCCCTGTATATCCTTTGTGTTGCACCATAAACTGTGTTAGTCCTAAATACCCTACAGCTCCGTGAGGATCTAATAAGTACTCTCGCTCTTCATATACCTTTTTCAACGTAGCTTTTGTCTGCATATCATCAAAAGAATATGAAGAGAAAACGTTAGATAAGCTTCCATATTGCCTTTCAAACATCTCAAATATTCTAATAAAGTTGCTCGGATTACTTACATCCATTGCATTTGAAATTGTCTCTTGTGTTTTATTTGGCTTGTAATCCTGCGTTTTCATAAAACGAGGCACTGTATCATTACTATTTGTAGCCGCCACAAAATGTGCTATTGGCAAGCCCATTCGCTGTGCTAACATTCCCGCACAGATATTACCAAAATTACCACTTGGCACAGTAACCACTATCGGTTTTCCTTTGCCTTTCAATGCTTTATAAGCAAAGAAATAGTAAAACATCTGTGGCAACCAACGCGCCACGTTAATCGAATTGGCAGAAGTTAAATTACAATCTTTCAACTCTTGGTCTAAGAAAGCTGTTTTAACCATCTCCTGACAATCGTCAAAACTACCATTAACCTCCACAGCGCGGATATTCCCTCCTAATGTAGTCAACTGCTTTTCTTGAATACTACTCACCTTTCCAGAAGGATAAAGGATAACAACCTCAACCCCATTCACTCCGTAAAAACCATTAGCTACAGCCCCTCCTGTGTCACCAGAAGTTGCCACTAATACTGTAATATTCTTGTTTTCTTCTTTCGTAAAGGCTTGTAAACAACGCGACATAAAACGTGCTCCAACATCTTTAAATGCTAAAGTTGGACCGTGGTATAACTCCAAACTTGCAACATCTTCTTCTACTTCAACAATTGGAAAGTCGAAACACAACGTTTCTGCTACCACTTGCTTCAGCACTTCATCACTCATCTCATCTCCTACAAAAGGCTTGATAACTTTGTAAGCTATTTCGTGATTACTATAATTTTCTATATTGTCGATAAACTCCTTGTCTAACTTTGGAATTTCCATTGGAAAATACAATCCTCTATCAGGAGCTATTCCACTGATTGCAGCTTCTTTAAAAGACGCTTGCAATTCTGGATTTGTTATGCTGTAATATCTCATTTCAATTCTTTTATGCCCATTGGATTAATAGCCGAAATATGTATTTCATTCTCATAATCAGCATTAGCAACTACTTCTTTCATCGCCGCTGCCACTCGCTCTGCAACTTCTCTACCTCTTGACAAGGCAAACATTGATGGTCCGGCACCTGAAATACCACCTCCTAAAGCACCATTGTCATAAGCTGCTTGTTTCAACTTGTCAAAATTTGGAATAAGCAATGAACGCATTGGTTCTACAAACTCATCGTGTAAAGAACGACCAATAAGCTCATAATCCTTTAAAAACAACCCACTGACAAGTCCCCCAAGGTTTCCACATTGCGCCACTGCTTTTCTCAAAGGCACAGTTTGCTTTAACACAGATCGAGAATCTTTTGTCTTTAACTCAATTTGCGGGTGAATCACAGTAGCATACAACTCCTCAGGAGCTTCAATTGCTATGATATCTAATGGTTCGTAACTGCGGATGAATGCGAAACCACCTAACAAAGCAGGGGCAACATTATCTGCGTGTGCGGCACCACTTGCCAATGCTTCTCCTTGCATTGCATATTCAATCAATTCAAGATTAGTCAACGGATAACCACACAAAGCGTTTATTCCGTAAACCGCACCAGCAGCACTTGCAGCACTACTTCCGATACCACTTCCTGCCTTTATATTTTTATAGATTGTGATATCAAAACCAAAGTCAGGTTGCAACTTTTCCAACAAAGCTAATCCTGCTACACCAGCTACGTTTTCCTCAACCGCCAAGGGTAAATCAGCTCCGATTATTTCTTTAATTCTAATTCCTTTTTCTGCGCGTTTTTCAATAATCATTTCATCTCCAACGCTGTCCAAGCATACTCCTAACACATCAAATCCACAAGATAAGTTGGCGATTGTAGCTGGACAAAATATTTTTATAACTTCCATAACTAATTCAATTTATTTCCAATTCGTATTACATCCGCAAAAATTCCTGAAGCAGTAACTGCTGCTCCTGCTCCGGCACCTTTGATTAACAGTGGTTGCTCTTGATAGCGGTCTGTAAAGAACAACACAATATTGTCTTTTCCTTCCAAATTGTAGAAAGGGTGTTCTTTACCGATAAATTGTAGACCTACTTTAGCACTTCCGTCTTTATACGTAGCCACAAACTTCAAACGCGCTTCTTGTTCTTGTGCCTTGTTGTACAATGCCTCAAAGTGAGCTGCGTTGTCTTTCATAGACTGGTAAAACTCCTCTACTGTTTCTGCTTTCAAACACGCTTCTGGCAAGAACGAATCAACAGCAATGTCTTTTTCCTCTACGACATAACCACTCTCTCTCATCAAAATAAGCAACTTGCGCAATACGTCAATTCCACTTAAATCAATCTTTGGATTAGGCTCAGTGTATCCTTCCACTTGTGCTTGATGAACAATTTGGTCAAAAGGCAACTTCCCATCGAAATTGTTAAAGATAAAATTCAAACTACCACTTAGTACAGCTTGAATTTCCTTCACTCTATCTCCTGATGCCACTAAGTTTTTCAGTGTATCTATAATTGGTAATCCCGCACCAACGTTTGTTTCATATAAGAAAGGAGCGTTGTATTTACGAGATAAGTCTCTCAGTAATTTGTAGTACGCATAGTCAGAAGAACACGCCACTTTATTACAAGTAACCACTGCAATACTATTTCTCAAATAAGATGCATAAGTCATTGCTACCTCAGTATTTGCTGTATTGTCAACAAAAACACTATTTCGCATATTCAACACTTTGATTTGTTCTAAGAATGCCTCTTGGCTTACAGGTACTCCACTTGCTAAATCATCTTTATAGTCTGTCAAATCAATTCCCTCTTCATTGAAAAACATCTTCTTAGAATTTGCCATCCCAACCACGCGAACATTAATCTTCAGGTTATTTTTCAGATATGCGTACTGATGTTCAATTTGCTCTAAGAACTTACCTCCTACGTTTCCAACACCCATTACGAATAAGTTCAACTGAACTACCGCCTCTTCAAAGAACGCTTCGTGTAGTGTATTCAAGGCTTTCTTCACATCTTTATGAGAAATAACAACTGAAATATTACGCTCAGAAGCCCCTTGTGCAATTGCACAGATATTGACATTATTACGTCCTAATACACTTAACATCTTACCACTTAATCCTTGATGACCTTTTATTTTATCACCAACAATAGCAACAATTGATAAATCAAACTCTACTGCGATTGGCTTAACTTTTCCTTGTTGTATTTCAAACTGAAACACCTCATTAATTAAGCGTTCTGCCTTTACTGCTTCTCCCTCCGAAATTGCAAAACAAATAGAGTGTTCTGACGAGGCTTGTGTAATAAAGATTACATTTATTTCATTGTGAGATAATACTTCAAACAACCTTCTTGCAATACCAACAACCCCAACCATTCCTAGTCCTTCTAATGTTAGCAGGGCTATCTTATCAATATTACTAATTCCGCGAATAGGATTACACCCCTCATTGTGTGCTTTGTTGCTTACTACACTTCCTTTGGCTTCAGGGTCAAAAGTATTTTTGATTAGCATAGTAATATTCTTTGGCAAAATAGGTTCTAATGCCGATGGATACAATACTTTAGCTCCAAAATGAGAAAGTTCCATTGCCTCTTGGAAGTTGATGTTCTCAATTACTTGCGCCTGCTTCACCATCTTTGGATTAGCTGTGTAAATTCCACTTACATCCGTCCAAATCTCCACTTCTTCCAAGTCTAACGCAGCCGCGATAATAGCCGCTGTATAGTCAGAACCACCACGTCCTAAAGTTGTAATAAACTTATCTTCTGACTCTGCCACAAAACCAGGAACGATGTAATAATCACAATTATTTTTTGCGAAATACTGTCTGATTATTGTGTTTGTTACATCAAAATTAACAGCTGCCTTACCAAAGCGGTTGTTAGTTTTGATCAACTCACGACAGTTGACAGAACAACAATTTTCTCCTTGTGCAATTAACACTTCTCCGATTAAGAAAGACGATAAACGCTCTCCAAAAGACAAGATAACATCCTTCGTTTGCAATGATAATTCTCCTAAGTAAAACACTCCTTGTAGCAGTGTTTCAAGCTCATTTAATTTGCGTAAAACGTTACTTAAAATACCCGCTTGTTGGTTTACAGGAATCAACTCACGGACAATATCCAAGTGACGATGAGCGATAACCTCATAGTTTTCGTGATAAGCCTCTTCTTTTTTTGACGCCTGATTAGCAGCTAATTGCAGTAAATCCGTTACTCCCCCCAAGGCAGAAACGACAACAATTACAGGCGATTTTTTATTCTTAACGATGTTGATACATCTCAATATATTGGCGGCATTGGCCACAGAAGACCCACCGAATTTTACTATTTTCATAATAAATATTAATTTGTGTTGTGTTGAATTAGGATAAAAGATATGCCGGCTGCTTACAAATATGCAAACAACCACCAAATGGGCGATATGTTAATTGATACCCCTTTACGGGGTAGAAGTTGACGATGACGACGATGTAGATGTCGTTAATGATGTAGATACAATAGCAATGCCGCCAACGAAGATTGTTGGTGTAGAAATTGAATTATATGTATTGCCTTGCTTTAACATCTGAAACAAATGTAGAAAACATTTTTTACAATACACCAATAATTTTTCACTTTTATTTAACGAATAGCACGAATTACACTTCAAAAACCAATAAATATTCAATAAAAAAAGACAGTATAGAACTACACCTTAACCCTTATTTTAACAAGTAGTTAGCAGTTTTTTAGAACATCCAAAAAGCAAGGGAAATTTCAAAGGCAAAAAAAGTTTTAAAATTTGTATTTTTACAACACTAAAAACACAGAATAATGCCACAAAACAAGGTTATCAAAGTTCAAATGTTTGACAAAAACATTCCCATTGAGCTTTATTCTATTGAGGATGCTACTGAGTTATTTGACTTTGATTACCACTATCAATACAACTTTTATCAGATTTTTTGGTTTACTGAAGTAGAGAATAGTCAGCAACAAATAGACTTTCAATCGTACCCAATCAAACCACAGGAGATATGGATTATCTACCCTGGACAAGTACAATTCTTTAATCCAACTGGGATTAAGGGGTATTACTTGGCGATTGATAAAGATTACTTTAATCGCATTATTCACCATCAACTTAAAGAAAACACTTTCAAGCTCCCTCCTCCGTTACACTTTCACGTCTCGGAAGACAAAGTATCCCTTTTTACATCCCTTTTAAACTTAGTGGCTTTAGAGTGGAACGGACAAAAGCGTACTGAAGTGTTAGAAAAGTACCTTGAGCTTTCACTTATTCATATTCAGGATTTAGAACGACTATCTGATGCATATTCTCCAAAAGATACACGTGTTTTTCAGTTGCTTGAAATGATTGAGGACAACTACACCAAAGAACGTAGCAACGACTTTTATGCGCAAAAAATCGCATTATCTGTCAAACGAATGAATGAGATATTAGTAAATACCACTAATGCCACGTTGAGTCAGCACTTACAATACCGCTTACTCCTTGAAGCTAAGCGTTTAATAGGGTATTCTGACTTAAACATCTCCGAAATTTCAGCAGACTTAGGTTTCAGTGAAGTCAATTATTTCAATCGTTTTTTCAAAAAAAATACGGGCTTCACGCCTATCGAATTTCGTACAAATGTGAAAAAAGTCCAAGTTGAACTCCATTTATCATAAGGAGTAGGTTGATGTAAGAGAGTACATTTGCCGACTTTAAACATCAACATGAAGAATTTAACAAGAACTCAACTTGTGGTGGTTATTATACTATCACTTCTTTCTGCGTTAGAGCCATTCAGTATCGACTTATACTTGCCTGGTTTTCTAAAAATTGCAGAAACATTTAAGACTGATATGAAGTCAGTACAAATGTCTATTTCTACCTTCTTAGGAGGTTTTGCTGCTGGACAGCTATTTTGGGGAATTATCTCTGATAAATATGGTCGTAAGATGCCGACTATTATTTCCCTTGTAATTTTTATCCTTGCCACAGTTGCTTGTATTTATTCACAAACGATAGAGCAATTCCTTGTTGCCCGTTTCTTTCAAGCATTCGCTGGATGTGCAGGTGTTGTCATTGCAAGAGCAGTTGTTAATGAGTACTTTGACACGGATAGAAGTATGCAAATCTTCTCATTGTTAGCAATTATTGCTGGTATTGCACCTATAATAGGACCTGTGTTTGGTAACTTCCTTATTCGTCATTTTGAATGGCAATCAGCTTTTGTTACCTTATTTATCATTGGAATGATATGTTTACTTGCTGTTATTTTCTTTATGCCAGAAACGATGGTTAAAACAGAAAAAAAAGCTACAAATATCATGGCTGACTTTAAAGAGATTATGCAAAATAACGTATTCGTTAAATACACATTAATCGGTAGTTTAACTTACAGTATTTTGATGATTTACTTAGCTAATGCTCCTTCTATTATTATGGATTACGGTGGATTATCATCAAGTATGTTCAGTACAATTTTCGCATTTAACGCCATTGGTTTAGTAGCTGGTGCGTGGTTAGCAAACTCTGTATTAGCAAGATGGTGGACTGTTGAGCAAATTGTGAAATACACTATTTTCTTTGGGATTGTAGTAAGTGCTATATTCTTAGTCTTATGTATTATGCAAATGCCAATTGTAGAGTTATTAATTCCATTGTTCTTCATTGTATTAACATTAGGAGTGTTATTCCCTACCACAACTAAATTAGCTTTAGCACCTTTCACTACGAATAGTGGTTCTGCCTCTGCTCTTTTAGGTTCGTTACAATTATTACTTACATTTATTATATCAGCAATTACCAATTTAATTCCAATTGACATTATGGTATTAACTGGTTATGCCTTATTAGGTTGTCACCTTTTATACTTATTGTGTTACTTAAAAAAGGAACATCCAGTAAAAGCATAAAGCACAAAAGCCACTCGATTGAGTGGCTTTTGTTATCTATATTCTTGGTAATACTTTTCTTTCAGCATCCGAAAATTGCCTGTTTGAGAAACTTGGTCTGTCGTCATTCCATTAATCAAAGGTGTATCACAATCCCATTCCATAAAATACACCGTATCTTTTTTATGTATTTCCGTTACCCTTGTATTTTTACGCTTTACAATTGAGTCGCCTTTATCCCAATAAAAGACAAAAGAATCATGCCAACGATAATGGTATAACTTCAATATTGTATCTCTCTGTGTGCTTACTTCTTTTCCTTTTAAAACATAGTGAAACACCAAATTTGTAGAAGTATTATAAGGTTTCTCACTTAGTATAATTTGGTAGTCATCTTCATCCGTAAACTTATTTACCTTCTCACAGTATTCTTTATCCAAAAAACAAGAAGTAAATAGAAGCATAATTCCCCCTGCTATAATTTTATTTCTCATACTAATTATACTCCACATTATTAATAATATATTTTATTTCAACCTTCTGATTTTGACACCTACCTAAAAGCGTACTTTTTCAAGTGTTTATACGCAACTAATTCCTTAGCAAGATACACTTTTATATGTCGCTATTATCAATTTATACTATCAATAAAAAAGTCAGCCTAAATATAGGCTGACTTTTAATAAGTAAACAGATTAAAGATATCTAAGAAACATTAATTTCTTACTTGTGAACAATTATTAATAAATTCCGATATAGTACTGGTCAGCACCTGAAGTAATCTCAGCACCTTTTTTACCTGTAGCTGAAGTTGACTTCACATCAAACATATAGATATTTCCTTTTCCTGATACTGGTGCCAACGCAATATAAAACACGCCATTTCTAACAACAGAAGTTTGGTATTGAGTTAACCATAATCCTTCAGGAACCTCTAAATCAACAGCTGTTTTAGTATTCAAATCAACTCTTGCAACTCCCCAAGCAGCCGAATAAGTTGGCTCTCCCTGTGGATTTACTCCAATTTGTATCTTATTTAAATCTCTTTTTTCATAAGGAAAATATGCTATTCCGTCTCCTGCATAAAACCATCCATTACTTGATGTTTTTTTACCTCCTAAAGCTTCACCTAAATCAAACTTAAATGACGTATCATATTTACCATTAACAATTTTAGCAATATATGTTTTGTCGTTTCCAACAACTAGTTGCAACACTTCTCCTTTTTCATTTTTGTGGATTGTAGGTGTTCTATAACCGTTTGTAGAACCAATCACATGCTCTGTAGTAATAACAGCTGTTTTAGCTAAGTCATTATAATCTACAACAAGAGTAAATGTTTTATCAGTTGGTGTTCCTTTTCCAGTACTTGCATTAAAAATAGAAACAGCCGCACCATAATATAGCTTCCCATTAGATACAACTGGTGCATCAATGCGAGAGATATAATACCCTTTTTTAGTTAACTCTGCGTCTAACTTAATATCAATTGCATTATTAAAGCCTGGTTTAAACGTCATTGTTTCTAAATCCAACAAACCAATACTTGCTACCATTTTATGTCCCTGATAATCAGTCTTGTCTTTTCCAGCATACACTGCTTCCGCATTTATATAGTGTACAGAAGCAATCTTATCGTCAATTTTTGTAAAGCGAACATACTTTGTTCCTAAAGGAACAGAAGTATCTATCTCTCCCACTTTCTTATAAGATTGTCCTCCTAAATATTCCAATTTTTGAATATCTCCTACAGTATAATTCAAGCTATAGATAAACTTTCCATCACTTGATGTAAAAATACGGGCAGTACGTGAAGAAGACAATTGATAACCAAATTTATCAAATGAAATTACTCCTTCAGAAAGTCCTTTTACCCCTTGAAGAACAGTACCTGATTGAGATCCCGTTCCATTAGCGAAAGCTAATTGATAGTCTTTTGTTTGTTCTACTGGTGGATTAACTGGATCAACTTTAGTAGAATTATCATCAGACGAACAACCTACTGTTAATAAAACCCCTGATACTGCTAAAAACAGTCCCTTTAAATTTAAAAAATTAGATTTCATAGTATTAGTTTATATTAAAAAAATGAATGTGTTACTTTAGCATAGAACGCTTTACCTGGTTTTTGTAAACCAAAATTGTCATAAAGTCGTTGATTAAAAATATTCTTTGCATCAAAACTAATTGTTGTCTTTTTATTAGGTAGTTGATAAGCAAAACCAAGATCATTAGGATATTGTGTTGGTATTTCATCTAAATTCGTTCCGCCTATATTAGACCAATTGCGCAAAAACTTTTTCACGTAATAAATATTATAATACACATTAAGAGAAGACCCTTTTACAAATAAATCGGTAAAAGCATAACTCAAATTAGCATTGAACTTAAATGAAGGTTCATTTCTGATTTGCATTTTATAGTATAAGTATGGTGCACCCTTCTTATCATACTTTGTATTAAACAACACATCAAACTTTGAAACTGAAAAATTAAACATTAGTTTATTTCTAAAACTATAAGTCAATTCAGCATCAACTCCTTTACTTAATACATCATCTAAGTTCTCATATTGAGTATAAATACCTCTTGAATCAATTGATTCTCTAATCATTCCTTTTGTATCTCTATAAAAGAAAGTAGCATTCAAACTTATAGAATGGTCATTAAACACATAAGGACCAACATTAAAACCAATGTTAAAATTGGTGCTCTTTTCTGGCTCAAGAGAAAAAGCAGCTTGTAGATTTTCAGAATTATTACCAAATAGTTCATACTCTGAAGGCATTCTGATTGCCTTTTCTCCAGAAGCTAAGACAAATACCTTAGGAACTACTCTATATGAAAGAGCCATACCATATCCATTGTGATTTATATTCTGTGTAAACTTTCGCTCTTTATATAAACTGCCCTGTAATGGAAGGTTTTGATCGCGATAAGGTTCTCTTGAAACTGCCTTTTGATCATATCTCTTAAAAAACACATTAGTTCGCAAGCGACCATCAAACGAAAGGTTTTCATACGCAAGAGCTAAAATATTCTTCTCTAAATCTCTATTATTCCTTAACAACTCTATCCCTTTAGGTTGTAATTCATCACTAACATCACGAACGAACTTATTATAGAAATAATTCATTATGAAAGTGTTATTATCTATAAACTCATAAGCAATATTAGCACGTACACCATAAGTTTGGTCTTCATTAATTTCCAAAGTCTTTTGACTTGCAACCTCAGCACCTTTAGTATATTTTATGATATTACCTTTAGCATCGCGAATAGGTTTACCACTCCAATCATATTGATTTCCAACAGTATCGATCACTTGTCTACTTAAATCACTATAACTAAGGTCCAGTTTAAACTCTAATCCCTCAATTAACAAATCTTTCTTAGCATAGTTCATAGTCAAAACATTAGATTTCTGTTTTGTAAAACGATCACCATACACATTCTCCATAGTACTACCATGTTGAATCTCTTTTTCATTCTTAGAAAGAATTCCTCCAATAAAGAATTTATCAGCCCACTTCACATCTGTAAAGCCTACATCAACCTTTGCTCCATAAGACCAGTAACCATCGTGAAAACGCTTTGCTCCATTCTCTGGATAAGAAATCTTTCCATCCTTATCTTTAAACTTGATATGAGGACCATAAACGCGGTAATTATTATCACTATTGTTATAAAAAGCAGTACCATTCACTGTAAAACCATTGTCCGCTCGATAACTTCCGTTAGTATTAAATTGTGAAGTATTAAAAGATCCATAAGAACCAGAAACATTTAATGTGTTAGTTCTCTTTTGTTTTAAGATTATATTAATTGCACCCCCTAAAGCATCTTGAGATAAACCAGCAGGAACGACACCCTTATACACCTCAATACGTTCTATAGATGAAGGAGGTATACTATTTAAAGAAAAAGAACCTCCAAAGTTATTGGCAGGAATACCATCTATAAATATCTTAATAGAACGCCCTGAAAGTCCATTAATATTATAGTTAATACGAGACCCCAGACCTCCATCCTGCCTAATTTTAACACCTGCTGTTCTATCTAATAAATCATTTGTTTGAATAGACTGTACAGCCATTTTATCAAGATTCACAACACTAACTGCGAAACCACTCGTCTCTATCTGTTCTTTTTTACTTTGAGAGAAAATCTCTATATTATCAAGCACTACTTTATGTTCTTTTAAATAAACATTTAAGTCTACACTTGCTTTATTGACTTCAATCGTCATAAAATCTTCAATATCTCCATTACCAAAAAGTAAAGTATAAAAACCATAAGGTACTTCTCCAAAACTAAAGCTTCCATTTTCTTTAGAGACAGCTCTATCTTCTAATTGATTGTTAAGACTAATTAAAGATAGATTAACACCATTAACTTTATTACCACTTTCTCCAATTATAAATCCCCTAACCTTACCATTCTGTGCCATTGATGTTAAAAAGGAAAAAATAAAACAGATTAAAAACGTTTTTCTAAGTGTCATTACATTATTTTTATTTCTTCAAATTTAAATCTATTTAGAACTATTCCAAACATTATTTAAACCTTTTCTAAATAACGACTTAAAAACAGACACTAAAAAAACAAAAAATTACTCTACTAAAATCACTGCTAACACTTGTAAATACTCATATTTACAGTCATAGAACACAAGAAGTCAAAAATGATAAAAAAGAAAACAAAAACAATCAAAAACACACCAAAAAACGCTGTTTTCAGCTCGTAAATTCAAAGAAAAACAAGCAGAAAAAAATAAAAAACGTCGAGTTCAGCATAAAATGCCCATACAATAAACAAAAAAAGAGCATATGACTTCTCTTTCTATTTATTATTTTTAGATTAAAAGATTCAGAAAAGTATACAAAAAAAGGAGATGCTCAAACGAGTCATCTCCTAAAGAATTATAGAATTACGATAATAATTATTTACCTAATTGTGATTAGATTGAGTAGCTGTTAGCTCAGTGTAAGATTGCAATAATCCTTTATACACTCCAGCTTGTTTTTTGTACCCTTCTACGTACAAATCCTCTGCAGTAGTTGTTGGAGCCATTACTTGGCATCGAACATCCATGCCTGCCTCAATCATTTTACCGATGTTGGCTGTCAACACTTGATCTGCTTCTTTGGATAAATCAGTAAGCAATTCCATCGTTTTTAGTTTTTCATCAAAAACTAATTCACTAAACGTTGCCATATCATCTATGTTTAAAATTTAATACATCTAAAGTACACATTAAAAAAACGAGGTGATTGATATTTAGCATTTATATAACATTTAGTATTACTGCGAGTTATGATCTAAAAGAACGGAACATTCCAACGCATACCAACTGCAATTTGGTGTTCATGTTTGTCAGATGGACGAACTTCGTGTTTTTGGTAATTGTAGTTTAAGTAGTTATAAGCCGCGTATAAACGGATTGTTTTAAACGGAGCTTTCTCAAATGGGTAGTATTCCAAAGCAGTAGAAATACCCGTTAAAGAGTAAGCTACATTGTTATCTAAGTCCTCGCGGTAGTTATACATTGCTTTCACATAAGGAGTAAACTTTTTGAAGTGATATTTAGCAGAGAATACAGTTGCATTGTCTTTTACGTAAGCAACCTTTGTATCAGCACTAAACGGTGTTAATTCCTTATCAGCTAAATTATGGAAACCGTACATCCAGTCTAATTCTAAAACAACTTTGTCAAAATTAACTTGGTTACCTAAAGTTACCCAGCTGTAGTATCTTTTAGAATCGTGTTGAAAAATCTCATAACCATATCTCGTTTTGAAGTGGTCATTAAACAAAGCACCTTCCCATAAGAATAGTCCTGCATAAGCTTTGTTTCTATAGTTCTCAGCAGTAAACTGCTCCCCTTGAGAAATAACTTGTAATTTGAATGCTTGTCCTGCTGTTTTATATGTTGCTGCTGCCCCTAAGCTAAATAACTCTAAAGAGCTAAACTCATTACTAAACATATAATATTCAGACGCATTGTATAACAAATCCCAAGACCCCCATGCTGTGAATTGCTTACCTACAGTAACTGTCCATTTGTCATTGATATCATAATCAAAATACGCCAATTCCAACGCATTCTTAGCTACAGATTCGTTTAATCTATAACGCAAATAATATCTTAGTTTGTTTTTGTAATTACCTTCTAAGTAAACCCTTGCTTGAGCAATTTGGAAACCACTCTCATTCGGTTCTTTACTGTTGATAATTGTTTTGTTTTCAAATTTAGAGTCCAAAAATACATTGATATCGTTTGGTTTCTCTTCTTTTTCTACCTTTTGAGTTGGTAAAATCACATCAAAAAGTGTTGCATCTGCTTTTGGAGCTTCTTCCACTTTTAATGTTTCAACGCTTTTTTGCGCTTCTCCACTTTTAGGAGTTTCTTGTGCATGCAGCATCATAGTGCTAATTAACATTGCACCTAATAAGTACTTTTTCTTCATTGTTAGTTTATGTTTCCTATGTTTCACATCCTATTAGCTGTTTCTCAACTAAAGGAGTTTTACTTTAAATACAAAACACGCATACAGACCTATTAGACATAGTACTACACAAGAGATACTACTGGGG
This sequence comes from Myroides phaeus, assembly GCF_900099675.1. Lineage (GTDB taxonomy): Bacteria > Bacteroidota > Bacteroidia > Flavobacteriales > Flavobacteriaceae > Flavobacterium > Flavobacterium phaeum. The sequence goes on along the minus strand of NZ_FNDQ01000010.1, from coordinate 50,086 downwards.
AGTAGCTTTTATTTACCACCTTACTATTCAAATATAGGACCCACTTCGCCTAACAAAAACAAAAGACCGTATTCCTGGGGGCGGAAAACTACCTTTTACTATTGCTATAAAGGCAAAAAAGTAAAACCTAACTATAATAGTGATAAAGACGTTGCTCTTTGACTACATAAAACGGATACTGCACTTGTAGTAAATGATTGATCACTTGGGGAAACCAATCAGATTTGCAAATAAAGTATGCAAATTTATAAAATAAGTTACCGAAAAAAATCATGTTCTGTCACAAAAGAAAAGGAACATAAAGCATAAAGTTTTCTAAAAAAATTTAATGCTTTATCATAACAAAACCCTTTATAAACACTGACTTTCTATCAATCAACAACTTAGCTTTCCTCCGTCTTTTTGCCTTAACTTAAGGTAATAAAAACATCGCAAAACGAACAAGTAATTAATAACACTCAAGTACACTTTATTTTACTTTCCCAAATCAACTACACTACTTATTTTAGAGCAAAAACCTCAACTTAATTTCCCTTGCTTAACCAAAAGTTTAGTAAAGCTACTTATCCGTCTTTCAACTGTACTCTCCTTATGTTAATCCCTAATATTTTCAAAAAAATATTTCATTGCAATTCAAAACAATGTACATTTGCAACACTGACGTTTTATTTATCAGTCTATTAAGTTCAATGAAGAAATACGCTTCCATATTATTCTTATTCCTATCCGTACTTGTTATGGCTAATCCGGTTATTGACTGGAGCTGTACTGAGAAGGTGATGACTTGTGGAATGGATATGAGTGGAGATAGCGATATGTCTTGCTGTGCTATGGATATGGAAAAAGCAAGCAACGACATGACAAACATGATGTGTTGTCCCGCTCCAATGCGCGTTGTTTCACCAACCATTGACCTTACTATTGAAGTAACACAAACTGTTGATATTGCGAAAGAGAAAAAGGCAAATATCAAAGCTAAGTGGTTTAACTCAAACTACTTGTCAGATTGGAGAACTGTTGACCTTACTTCTGTTACTCCTACCTCTATAGCCTCTGATGGCTTCAAATTTAAAGATGACAATCGCCTCGATTACATCTGTACCTATCGTATTTGATTTAGTTTACAGTAAACAAATAACCGTTTACCACTACACTTATTGTGGTTACTGAATAGCGCATTCTACTTGATTTAGAGGCGAATTACTATTCATTTACACAGTCTATCCACAACAACGTATTTCGTTTTGCGCCAATATTAATGTCTTTCACAATCAATGAACGACAAGGGTAATCTACATTGTATAGTATACCCACAGTGGTGTATTACGAGCTGTAAACTGTTACCCGACAACCGTTAACGACGTATTTCGATTACGTACTAACTGTTCACTAAAAAAACAATCGTCTTTTTATAAAAAATCAAATACTATGCTTAATAAAATCATTAAGTACTTTGTAAACAATAGATTAATCACCTTATTACTCCTTTGTGTAGTTATTATTTGGGGATTAGTAACCGCACCCTTTAATTGGCATCAAAATATATTGCCAAGTAATCCTGTACCCGTAGATGCTATTCCTGACCTTGGTGAAAACCAACAGATCGTTGCTACAGAATGGATGGGGCGTTCTCCTAAAGATATACAAGAGCAAATTACATATCCTCTTACCACATCACTTTTAGGAATACCAGGGGTAAAAACTGTGCGCAGTAGCTCTATGTTTGGAATGTCATTTATCTACATCATTTTTGATGAAGATGTTGAATTCTACTGGAGCCGTTCACGCATTTTAGAAAAACTAAACTCTCTACCAGCAGGAACATTACCTGAAGGTGTTATTCCTACCTTAGGACCTGATGCTACTGCATTGGGACAAGTATTTTGGTACACATTAGAGGGGCGCAATCCACAAACAAGTGAACCTACGGGTGGTTGGGACCCTGATGAGTTGCGCACTGTACAAGACTTTTACGCTAAATATAGTTTAGCAGCGGCATCTGGTGTGTCTGAAGTTGCCTCTATTGGAGGGTATATCAAAGAATATCAAGTTGAAGTTAATCCAGATGCAATGCGTGCTTATAACGTATCTGTTATGGATGTTATGACTGCTATTCAAAAAAGCAACTTAGACATAGGTGCAGAAACTGTTGAGATTAACAAAGCGGAGTATCTTGTACGTGGATTAGGGTATATCAAGAACGTAAGCGATCTTGAAAATGCCGTAGTAACGGTGAGAAATAACGTTCCTGTAAAAGTTAAAGATGTAGCCTTTGTAAACCTTGGTCCTGCTACCCGTCGTGGTGGATTGGACAAAGAGGGTATTGAGGCTGTTGGAGGGGTTGTAGTTGCTCGATATGGTGCTAACCCAATGGAGGTAATCACCAATGTAAAGGCAAAAATCAAAGAGATGGAGGCTGGATTACCTCAGAAAACATTAGCTGATGGTACAGTATCCAAAGTAACTGTTGTTCCTTTTTACGACCGTTCTGGCTTAATCAAAGAAACAATAGGTACGTTAGAAAGTGCATTAGCACACGAAATATTAATCTGTATTATTGTTGTTATTGTATTGGTTATCAACCTACGTGCTTCTATTATTATATCAAGCATTCTTCCTATTGGTGTATTAGCAACCTTCATCATTATGAAATATATGGGGATTGATGCAAATATTGTTGCCTTATCGGGTATTGCTATTGCTATTGGAGTTATGGTTGATGTGGGAGTCGTCTTTGTAGAAAGTATTATTCGACATATAGAAGAAGAACGAAAACAAGGCATTGAAAGCAAAGGACAAGCATTTGTAAACCTGATTACAAATGCGGTGTCTGAGGTATCAGGAGCTTTATCAACTGCTATGCTTACAACAATCATCAGTTTCCTTCCTGTTTTTGCTATGGAGGCACAAGAAGGTAAACTGTTTAAACCATTGGCCTATACTAAAACCTTTGCTTTAACCTCAGCTTTCTTATTGGGAATTGTGGTACTACCTACCCTTGCATACTATATCTATTCTATTCGTTTAGACAGTAAAAAGCTGCGCAAATATGCCAATTACGCCTTAGTTGTATTGGGGCTTACTTTAGTTATATTCACAGGTGAATTACCTGCAATTGCCTTGTCTTTAGTAGGACTAAACAACCTATTTACTCCGAAGTGGAAAGGAGAACAAATCGCTAATTACGCCAATGTAGCTATTGCCTTAATCGTAGCTCTATACTACTTAACGGTGGAATGGTTGCCTTTAGGTACACAACAAAGCACTGGTCTTAACTTCGCCTTTGTATTTTTTGCAATTGGACTTATTTTAGGGGCTTTGTGGTTATTAGTTATCTACTATGAAAACATCTTAAGATGGGCATTAGACAATCGTTGGAAGTTTATGTGTATTCCAATTATCACTGTACTATTCGGAGTTTTAGTATGGCTGGGGTTTGACAAGACGTTTGGAGTAATTGCTAACGGTTTTGAAGCCATAGGTTGGAAAAGTATCCGCCAAACAGCAATGTGGCAAAAACCAAGTGAGCGATTTCCTGGTATTGGTGAGGAGTTTATGCCAAGCTTAAACGAGGGGTCATATTTACTTATGCCAACGAGTATGCCTCACACGGGAATTGAGCAAAACTTGCAATTCATCGAAACATTAGATAAACGTATTACTAATATTCCTGAAGTAGAAATAGCAGTAGGTAAATGGGGACGTGTAAACTCTGCCCTTGACCCAGCTCCTGCTCAGATGTTTGAGAATACAATTAACTATAGACCAGAATATATGCTCAATGAACAAGGGCATAGAGAACGTTTTAAAGTCAATAGAAAAGGAGAGTTCGAACTTATCAATGGCGACACTTATACACCTGATAACGGATTTAGGTTGATTCCAAAAGATAGTTTACTTGTAGATGAAGGTGGTAAGTACTTCCGTCAATGGCGTCCTCATATCAAGAAAGCAGATGATATCTGGCAAGAAATTGTGAATGTATCACACTTGCCAGGGCTAACATCTGCTCCAAAATTACAACCTATTGAAGCCCGTTTAGTGATGCTGTCAACAGGTATGCGTGCTCCAATGGGACTAAAGATTTCAGGACCAGATTTAGAATCTATTGAAACGGGTGGTAAAGCATTGGAAACGGCTTTAAAAGACATTCCTTCTATTATGCCATCAACGGTATTTTACGACCGTGCAGTGGGTGCTCCGTACATCGAGATTCACCTGAATAGAAACAATATGGCGAGATACGGAATTACCGTTGCCGACTTACAAGAAGTAATTGGTGCAGCTGTGGGTGGAATGACCTTGACTACAACTGTTGAAGGTCGTGAGCGTTTTCCTGTTAGACTGCGCTATCCTCGTGAGTTGAGAGATAACCCAGAAGCATTAGGAAAACTAATTATTCCAACTGCAACTGGCGTTCAGATTCCACTAAAAGAGGTTGCAGACATTGAATACGCCAAAGGTGCTCAAATGATTCAGAGTGAAAACACCTTCTTGTTAGGCTACGTGATTTTTGACAAAATAGCTGGTAAAGCAGAAGTTGATGTTGTCCGTGAGGCAGATAAACTGTTGCAAGACAAAATAGCATCAGGCGAGTTAACCTTGCCGAAAGGTGTTACTTACAAATTTGCAGGTAATTACGAGCAACAAGAACGTGCCTCACAACGCTTAATGATTGTTGTTCCCCTTAGTTTATTGGCTATTTTATTAATTCTATATTTTCAATTTAGAACAATCACTGCTTCGTTAATTCACTTCTCAGGAGTGTTTGTAGCCTTTGCGGGTGGATTTATCTTATTGTGGTTATATGGTCAACCTTGGTTTATGAACTTCTCCATCGGAGATATGAATATGCGCGACTTATTTCAAATGCACAGCATCAACCTGAGTATTGCCGTATGGGTAGGGTTCATCGCCTTATTCGGTTTAGCGACCAACGATGGGGTGTTAATGGGAACGTATATTCACGACACCTTTGTGGATAGAGACCCGAAAACGAAAGAAGAGATTAGAGAAGCTGTAATATATGCCGGATTAAAACGTGTACGCCCAGCTGTAATGACCACAGCTACCGCATTAATTGCCTTACTTCCTGTGATGACCTCAACAGGAAAAGGAGCAGAAATTATGTTGCCAATGGCTATTCCAACTTTCGGGGGAATGTTTATTCAATCTATGACCATGTTTGTAGTCCCTGTATTCCAATGCATGTGGAGAGAATGGGCGATTAAAAAAGAACAGAAACCAACTGAAAATACCGTAAACAATGAAGCGTAAATCTTATTTATATATAGCAACTACCCTATTGATGTTTTCTATAACAGCACCAATAGTAGCACAAGAACAACCTAAGGATTCCTTAGCTCACTACATAAAAGTGGCTATTGAACACAATCCGTTAGTGAAATCACAACAATTAGCTTATGAGGCTACCTTACAAAAGGTACCCCAAGCCGGTGCGTTTGCCGACCCTGAACTGTCTATGGGGTTTTATACCAAACCAATGGATATAGTTGGTGGTCGTCAAATTGGCGATATTACTGTAATGCAGATACTGCCTTGGTTTGGCACACGTAAAAGTGCGCGTAACGAGGCGAACCACATGGCGCAAATGCAATACCAAGAATACAAAGAGGCAAAAGAGAACCTGGCCTTACAAGTAAACACACAATGGTATATATTGCAAAAGCAACAACAGCAATTAGCCAATGCAGAAGACAATAAAAAGTTATTGGAACAATTAGAACAACTGGCTTTAAAGAAGTTTTCTTCTCCTACAAGTTCGGCTAAAGCACCTACTCCTGTTGTCAATAGACCTGCACCAACGACGACCAACTCATCAGCTAATGGTATGAGTAGTATGGGAATGGGAGCATCAAATACAGCTTCTTCTACTTCAACTATGGCGTCAAACAGTGGTATGAGTGAAATGGGAAGTAGTCAAGCATCCGGAATGTCTGATGTATTGCGAATTCGCCTTGAAATTATTGAAGTTGAAAATACCATTGAAACTTTACAATCTCAAATAAAAGTAGAAAAAGCAAAGTTTAATGTACTCTTAAATCGAGAAGCAACTGCTGAGGTAGTCGTTGCTAAACACATTGAAAAAACACCATTTATGCTGACAGAAGATGATGTGATGGCTATGATTGAAACCAACAACCCAATGTTAGGTATGCTTACGGAACAAGGATTAGCGTATCAAGCAAAAGCAGAAATGGACAAGAAGATGAGTTACCCTATGATTGGCGTAGGTTTACAATATATGATTATTGGTAAAACAAACGATGCTATGTTGGGTATGGGAGATATGAACGGAAAAGATATGGTTATGCCTATGCTAACGGTCTCGCTACCTATTTTTCGAAAAAAATACAATGCCCAACAAGAAGAAAGCAAACTGTGGTGGAAGTCAAGTGAGCAAAATTACAACAATACACTAAACACCCTAAAAGCAGCCTATTACGATTATAAAAGTCAGCTTGAAGATACTGAACGCATCGTAAAACTGTATGACAAGCAAAGTACATTAGCTGAAACAACGTTTAACTTGATTGTTAAAGAATTTGTAGCTGGTAAAAATGACCTAACCAACGTAATTCAAGTACAGCGACAATTATTGGATTACCAATTGAAAAAAGCAGAGGCTATTGCCAATTACAATACGATGGTAGCTTCTATCAATAAATTAATTGCAATTACAGATACAGAAAACAATGGATAAGTTGAAAAACATATTTCAAAATAACGCTGTAAAGTACGGTGCTATTTTACTAATCGGACTATTATTAGGATGGTTGATATTTGGCGGTTCCGGAACACACGAACACAATGGAGAGCCTGCTCCTACTGAAGAAAAAGCAACTCTGTGGACCTGTTCTATGCATCCACAAATCAAGATGGACAAACCCGGTAAATGTCCTCTTTGTGCAATGGATTTAATTCCTCTTAAATCTGGTGATAGTGGAGATGAAACAGTCGATGACAATGCAATACAAATGTCAAAACAAGCTATGGCATTAGCAAATATTCAAACCACCATAGTAGGTAGAAAAGACCCTATAAAGGATATTGAACTATACGGAACAATTCAAGTTGACGAACGATTACAACAATCGCAAACCTCTCACGTAAACGGACGTATTGAGAAGTTATATATCAACTTTACAGGGGAAGCTGTAAAACAAGGCCAATTGATTGCCACTATTTACTCCCCTGACCTATTGACAGCGCAACAAGAATTATTAGAAGCTGAGAAGTTGAAAGACTTCCAACCCTTATTAGTAGATGCGGCAAAACAAAAACTGCGCTTGTGGAAAATGTCTGAAGGACAAATCAACAAAGTCCTTACGTCAGGAAATGTTTCTCCTTATGTGAGCATTCACGCTAATACAAGTGGAATTGTTGTAGCTAAAAATGTCAACCAAGGCGACTACATCAATCAAGGTACTGTGTTATTTAGCATTTCTAATCTATCTAAAATATGGGCCGTATTTGATGCTTATGAAAATGACTTGCCTTTCTTGAAAGAAGGAGCTGATTTAGAATATACCTTACAGAGTATCCCTGGCAAGGTTTACAAAGGAAAAATAGCGTTTATCAATCCAATAATTGATGCAACATCAAGAACAGCTAAAGTGCGTGTAGAAACAGACAATAGCGATCAAAACCTAAAACCAGAGATGTATGCGAGTGCGCGTATTAAAGCTCCGATGAAGGCGTACAACAATGAAATGGTAATTCCAAAATCAGCTGTACTATGGACAGGTAAGCGTTCGATCATCTATGTAAAACAACCCAATACAACTATCCCAGCATTTATGATGCGTGAGATAGAGCTTGGACCATCATTAGGTGAAAACTACGTGGTTATGTCTGGCTTACAAGATGGAGAGGAAATCGTAACCAATGGCGTTTTTACCATTGATGCGAGTGCGCAATTAGAGGGAAAACGAAGCATGATGAACAAGGAGGACAGCAATGCAACCGCTGGTCACATAGATCATAGTACTACTAATAAGCACAGTGAAGAAGTAATGTTTAAAGTCTTAGGAAATTGTACACTTTGTCAAGAACGCATTGAAACCGCTGCAAAATCAGTAGCAGGAGTTCACATTGCATCGTGGGATGTAAACACAAAATTATTACATTTGACTTTTGATAGTTCAAAAACAAATAAAACGAAAGTTAGTAAAGCCGTTGCAGGTGTTGGACACGATACAGAGATCCACAAAGCATCCCACGACGCCTATGTAGGTTTACATAGCTGTTGCCAATATACAAGATAGGTTTTGGAGGTAAACAGCTTATAGTTTGCTGCGTGAGATGTGAAGCGTAATGTAAAGAACAGCTTTATGAATACACATAGTATCCTATGTAGTTTGGCAGAATAAAAATTCTACCCTACACAGAGTTAAATATTACATTTCGCAACCACAATATTGAACCGTTAATAGTACACTAATAATAAATAACAAACAATTATATGAAAAAAGTAATCTTAAGTATTGCTGTATTAGCGATTGCATTTACAGCTTGTAATGACAAAAAGACAAATGAGACTGTACCTACTACAGAAACGCATGAACACAACCACGACCATGGACATGCAACAAATGAAACAGTAGAGAAATCAACAACAGTTAAGTCTTCTGATGTATTAAAAGCTTCATTAGACGGGTATTTTTCAATGAAAAAAGCACTTCAAGAAGACAAGCAAGCTGACGCAGCAACGGCTTCTCTTGCTTTTGTAAAAAGTTTAAATGAAGTAGGTACTGCTTCTACTGACGCTAACGTTAAAGAGTTGGTGAAAGAATTAACTGAAGAAGCTGCTAAAATTGAAAAAGGTGATATTAAAGCACAAAGAGAAGCATTTGAAGACCTTACAGAAGATATGGTAGAGTTAATCAGCATTGTAGGATCTGACCGTGTTGTATTTGAACAATACTGTCCAATGTACGATAACGGAGAAGGTGGTGCTTGGTTAAGTGATGCTGAGGATTTATTCAACCCGCTTTACGGAGCAGCAATGCTTAAATGTGGTGTTACAAATAACAAACTTACACCAGGATCATAAGCAAGCTAAACAGCATAAAGCTTATTATCAAATATTTAATATTATATAGTAGATAGTAATACTATTTAAAATAGAAATTCTATACGAAAGAGGTGCAATATATTGCACCTCTTTTTTTAGATAACAATATCGGTTATCCTTGCTATAAAATTAGTGCGAACCTCAATCGTATCTTATACCACACTAGTTCGACACACCTCCCACACACCTTCGGTAAAAGAGCCTTTTTCCGAGCAAATCTGGTACTTGTGTGGTAGATGTGTGGTACATAGTCTAAACAAAACACGCATATCCTACGTAATTATTAGTATTACTCACTTACTCCTTCTTCACTTTACCTTAAAAAAGAGCAAAAAAAAGGGGCTTTAAAAGCCCTTATATACTAAAAATAATTACTTACCAAACAGATACATAACAGTACCAACGACGCTATAAGTATAAAATATATAGCCAAAACACAGCGCAATAAATAAACCTAATAGTTGCATTAACCTCACACTAATTCCAATCTCATCTAAGAGTAACTCTTTAAAAATGAAAATATCAGGGCGCTCTCGATCATAGATAATCTCATATTTTTGTCCAACCGGATTGAAGTTCTTAAGCTCTTCGTGTAAATCCAAATATGGCGTTCCGAATTGGCTTTCATCAATAGACGGAGTATGGATATCATATTCTTTTGGTTGTCCTTTCACAGTTTCCCCTTCTTTCGTAGTAAATTCCATCAATACCACTTCAGTTTTCACATCTCCTCTTCTACTACTTGCTACATTAGCATCAAAATTCACGTATGATTTATACTTCACTATAGTTGCCAATGCTTCCTCACCATAGTAATGCAATCGTTGGTCAATGATATACAATTTCAGTAAGGCTAAAAAAGCAAATACGGGTATAAATAACAACAAATACATTAGCTCATTGATCACCGCAATCAATACAACTAAAATCATAAAAATCGCTAAAGGATAGTACATCTTCTCAATAGAACGTATCATAACATTTGAATTTAAGAGAACTAAAAATAGCAAAAAAATTGATATAGCACTTATGAGGTATAAAAATTTAATATTTAACTATAGAAAAAGCTATCAAATATGGCATAAAAAAACCTCAACTAAACAAACTATTTAGTTGAGGTTTTTTCTATATAATACCTTTAAACTATTTTCTTACAAAAACAGCTGAAGCACCACTTTGAACAAGTCTCATTCGATTATCATCTAAACGATAAAATTCCATTTCTACAACTGTACCTGCAGGAAAATCAATATCTAACTGATAATAGTCTTCTTCATATTTTTGATAAACATTTACATTGTCCTTAGAAACACGAAGTAACTCTTTTACAATACCTTTAAAACATTGTGTAATTCCAGTAAGCATACATACATCATCTTTAGTAATTCTAAATTTAACGACATCAAATTCTACTTCTGAATCATTCTCTGGCGCCCAAGTACCCTGTAACCATACTGGTGTTTTAATATCTGTAGAATGACTTTCCCCTACTTCAATCGAAACCTTATCATTTCCCTTATTGTCATCAGAAGAACAAGCTCCTAATGTTAATAGTGCTAAACTTAATAAAGCAACTACCTTTTTCATACTATTTAATTTTATACTGTTCAAAATGACACTTAATGCCAATTAAAACACTGTTTAACAATTTGTTATCAAGATACAACTATAAAAAGAATAGCACAAATAAGCTTTTTATACGTTATTTTTAAAATATCACTTAGTTACTATGCCTCTTCTGCCATCAACATAACAATTTCTTCAATGAAAGTTTTATAAATCAAATAAGCTTCTTGGTATAAACTATACTCCGTAAAAACCTTTGCTTTATCCAATAACTCTTGAGGATTATCTAAGACCAAAGGCTTGTATTCTTCGGCCTTACCGCTAATTTTTCTGTCTTGCACATAAAACCCAGCAACATCAACAATATTTGGGTCGCGAACATATAAGTATTCAAACTCCTCTAAATACGTTAAAGCCAAAGAATAACGTCGGCCGGCTAAATAAGTATTTACCTTATCTAATAACACATAAGGATAGCTTGAATTATAAGCAGTTGCCAAGTCAAAAGGTTTCTTCGTGTGATGATACTTTTCTAAATCAAAGGTTATGTGATTTGGAAATAAGTCTTCACGAGTAGTGTAAACTTTACGTAGATAATCTGTAAACCTGCTTTCTAATGCTTTAGGTAAATTACTCAATCGCTTGCTTAATTCTTTGTTCGTATAAGGCAACTTACATTTCCCCAAAACAGAAGGTTCACATTGATAGTCAAAATGATATAAATATCGTTTTCCATCATATAAAACAACATAAGTCAAAGGCATTGTATTACCGTGAAAAACAGTACAATAGAAAACAGGAATAAACACAGCTTGCTTTTCGTTTAACTCCGAAAACCAAATTGCCTCATCATAAAACATCAACATTTCCCTGTCGTAATGTCTATCGGCAAATTCTGCAAAAATATGGTGCTCATCATTCTCTAACTCTACAGATATTACAGAAGGATATCCACGCTTAGGAAACAATCCTTTACTATCATAATTATTACACGTTGCACCAACATTTATATACAACTTATTATCTCCATTGTCATCTAACCACAACTTAATAATACTTGCTGTATCAGTTTCATCCTCCCCTTCCTTCTCTTGAGCAAAACCAGAAGTAGAACATATCAAAGTAAATAGTATAATAAAAATAGGAAATTTAATTATAAACTGATTTACGCGTTTTTTTAAAGAATCAAGCATATAAGAAAGGGTTAATCAAAAATGTATAAACAATTTAATTTGCAACAATATTCAAAAGTAAACCTTTCTATTGATATACGAAAAAAGAGACTTACGAACGATAATTTACTAAAAAAATAGTTATCATATGAAAACGGTAGATTAACATCCATCACAAAAAGATGCTATATGTATCAAATACATAAACTAAATACGTAATTCTAATTAGAAAATAAGATATAAAAGTCAAAAATTCGCAAGTATCCCAATTTAAAATATTTAGATATATCTTTAAAAACACTAAAAAATATTAGTCCAAAAAAGCTTTAGATTAAAAAAAATACATTGCTTTTAGAAAAAATAAAAAATATATACTATTTATCTCAATTTATAATCATACATTTGCAACGTATTAATAGTTAATAAGTTTCTTTTCGTTTGATGCTCTAACCAGTGTAGGGGTCATTCTTAAAAGAAAGAATGTAACAATAATCACATTCAAATTAGCTCTTGATTCTTATATTTAGTAAACTGTCTTGTCATTACATTGTAACAACAAAGCAGAAGTTTTTAGTTAATCATTACAACATCAAACAAAGTGATTACTAAGTTTCTTTCCAAGAGAAATGATGTAATCTACCTGTCTTTAAGTTTAATATTAATAACCTATGTGATTTACCTATACTCTGAGTATTGAACTATCCCGTAGTCAAAACAATCTTTTGTAAAAGAATAAATACGAAGAGATCACTAATACAAATAGTTATTAAACAATTAAACAAACTATTCTAAAGATATTTTATATCTTTAAATAGTTTTTAAAGAAAAGATGAATTTTAAAGAATTACCTTTAATACCACAAATCAAGCAAGCGTTAAACGAGATTGGATATTCTGAAGCGACGGAAATTCAGCAGAAAGCAATTCCACTAATCCTACAGGGTAGAGATTTAATCGGAACTGCACAAACTGGAACAGGTAAAACTGCTGCTTTTGCAATCCCTATCTTAGAAAGACTTAGTCAAAATGCTAATTCACAAGGAGGAATCAAAACATTAGTATTAGTCCCTACACGTGAACTGGCTTTACAAGTTGAGAAAAGCTTTTTAGATTACAGCAAACATTTACCTCTAAAAACTATCGCATTATTTGGAGGGGTTTCATTACTGCCACAAATTAAAGCACTTAAACAAAGAGCTGATATTGTTGTAGCTACACCTGGTCGATTGTTAGATTTAATCAACCAAAAGTATGTAGACTTATCAAAATTACAAGTTTTGGTATTAGATGAAGCAGACCAAATGCTTGATATGGGATTCATTCATGATTTAAAAAAGATATTATCACACATACCTTCTAAAAGACAATCGCTATTTTTATCTGCTACAATGCCTGCAAGTATTGCTAAGTTTGCTAACACAATAGTGAAAAATCCTGTTAAAGTAGAAATTGCAGCAGAAGTAATCACTGCAGAGACTATTACGCAAGAAGTATATTATATAGAGAAAAAAGACAAGAGAAGCTTATTACAATCTCTTTTAAGTGAACAACAAGCACCAACATTAGTATTTACGCGTACAAAACACGAAGCTAATAAACTTGTAAAACATTTAGACAAAGGAGGACTTGAAGCTATGGCTATTCATGGTAATAAATCTCAAAGCGCAAGAATTAAGGCACTTGAAGACTTTAAAAGTAAACGCATTAAGATTTTAATCGCTACTGATATAGCTGCAAGAGGCATAGATATTGACAAATTACCATTTGTCATTAATTATGATATTCCAGATAAACCCGAAACCTACGTACATCGTATTGGTAGAACTGGTAGAGCTGGAATAAAAGGCACTGCTCTATCTATCTGCACACCAGAACAACAGAAAGAGCTTAATGATATCCAACGATTTACTGGAATAAAAATGAAAGTAAGAAAGCAGATATCAAAGTAAAACATTATATAAACTAAAAAACAAAGTAAATATGGCTGATTCTTTTTCAAAAAAAGAAAAAAACAAAAAGAAAGCACAGAAAAAACAAGAAAAAGCACTGAGAAGAGAAGATAGAAAAACCAACAATAACAAAGGAAAGGATCTTGAAGATATGCTTGTCTATGTTGATATTAATGGTAATTTAACTGAAGTTCCACCAGAAGAGCAAGATGTTGAAGCTGCATTAAGAGAACACGAATTAAGAATGTCTGCAACAGGACCAAATGATGAGTGTGTTGGACAAGTTACTTATTTCAGTAGTAAAGGATTCGGTTTTATAACAGAAGACGAAACTAAGGAGAACATTTTTGTACACAGCAGTCAATTAACAGAACCAATAAACCAAGGTGACCGCGTTACCTTTAAAAAAGAAAGAACTCCTAAAGGTCTTAGAGCTATAGAAGTTGCCAAAATAATAAAATAATACAAAATTAAATACTTAATATTATGCAAGAAGGAACAGTAAAATTCTTCAATGAAACTAAAGGTTTCGGATTTATTACACCAAAAGACGGAGGACAAGACATTTTCGTACATACTACAGGTTTATACGACAACATCCGTGAGAATGACGAAGTTGTTTTCGAAGTTGAAAAAGGTAAAAAAGGATTAAACGCAGTTAACGTAAGAAAAGCGTAATTTCCATTCCAGTAATAGACGATTTGAAAAAATCTGACTTATTGAAAATCTTAAAAAGAGGGTGTTCCAAAAGATCATCCTCTTTTATTTTTTACTCATATTCTAAACAAATAGAATACACAAATTTTCTTCTTTTACACTATATCCTTTTTTTATGTATATTCAAAACAAATAACTGCTTTCTTAAGCTCTTTATCATAAAACAAGTAAACACAATCCGCTCCATAACCTTGAAATAAATATCCCGTAAGACGACCTATATAATCAAATATATTACCATCTTTATCAAATGGTTTCTCAATCAGATTTGTTCCTTCAAATTTTTTTGCCTCTTTTAAACTAACATTATACTTCATTAGGTAATCTTGCTCACTTTTACTTAAGAATTGTATATCATCTAAAATACCTCCTATTTCAGGATTTTCCATATACTCTCTATCCTTAGTATAATTGTTTTCCAATTGTTCTAACGTATATATTTTAGAACTATAATTCCCAATCGTACTTGGGTAAATATGTTTATGCTTTTTATAAAAGCTCTTTGCCAATTGATATGTATCTTCATTTATTTGATACGCTCCCATTAAACAATCTTGATCTGCTTCAATTGCTTGCTTCTCTAATCTGTCTAACAAACTTTCTACTAACCCTTGATCTGATGAAGTATTAGTATAGAATAGATGTTTTTGTAAAATAGTTGACGATACACTATCTCTAATAATCTCTTTATAAAAAGACAACCATTCTTTTAATTCTTCAATGTTTTGAAAATCCTTACGTTTATTTCGATATACCTGTACTACCTCTAAGTTGGATACCTCACTCTGCTTTGTTTTTTCAATTGCAAAATAATTCCAATCTGCTTCAAACACATATTTATTATCCACCACATCAAAGCCTAACATATCCATTTTACAATACGCAGTATGCCAATGTTCCGTTTCTTGACCAACACATCCATCGTAAATTTCTTTCGCTGAGACAAAATGTAACCACTGATCATTATCAGGATCAACACACTTTAAATTTATTGAACAAATCGGTAAAAAATGCATTCTACATTTTTCAATATCACTTGCAAATACATCCTCATAAGCAGGAAAATATCTAATATACTCTTGTTTTAAATTCATTAATTAATTTAATTGCTTATATATCCTTTTTAAATTCTTCAGTAGTCTTTATTAAAAAGCTTATCGTAGTTCCTTTACCTTCAAAAGACTCTACCTTTAAATTTGTTTTTAAGAAAGAAGCCCTTTCTTTCATATTATTCAACCCAATACCATTACTATTCCCTATTAAGAATCCGACGCCATTATCACTAATACTACACAATACACCATCATCAATATTAACAAAGTTCACAATACATTTTGATGCCTGTGAATGTTTATTAACATTTTGAAGTGCTTCTTTTATAATATAATAAATATTTACCTTTTGAGAAGAAGAGAAAACTTCTAAATCAACATCATTTTTTTCATACACACAAAAACATGTATTCCATTCATTCTTCTGCAAGTTTACTAACTCCTTTATTATCTCTATAAATTTATTGTCTTTAAACAAATCAACATTTCGCAAAGAATGTGATAAATCACGTGTACCAATTTCCAGCTTTTTCAACTCTTCAACTAATACATTTTTTAAATCTTCATTATTACATTCTATCTGTTGTAAATTAAACCGTATTGTAAAAATTCCATTGACAATACCATCATGTAGATCTTTAGCTATACGATTTCTTTCTGCTCTTTTCACTTCAGTAGCTATATTATTTTTATCAATAATCAATTGATAAATACTCTCATTAGCTTTCTTTTGTCCTTCAATTAACTTTAATGCCCTGTTTTTACTTCTTAAACGTGCAACATAAAAAAATAGAATTAACACAATCACTACAGATATCCCTGTAATAGTTATTAGGTAAATAACACCTTTTAAATGATCATTTTCAGCTATTATCAACTCTGTTTCATAAGCTATACGAGCAAATCTGTTACGTGTATTATTATCTTGCTCTTGAATTTCTCTATTTAAGTGTATCAAGTGATCCACTTCATTTTTAAACTTATGATCCTCATTAAGAAGAATGAACTCAAGAGCTTGACGCTCTAACACTTTCAAATCCTGTTCTTTTACTAAATTATATATTTTTCTTCCCCACACAAGCGCACGTTCACGATCCCCTGATTCAAGATATAAGTGAGCAAGATCATTACCTGTTATAAACATTCTATGAATATGTCCTAATGTTGAATCTATTTTAAAGTTATTTTCAATAATTTTAAAATTATTCTTATCTCCTGTAAGTTCAAATGATGCAATCGCCTTTGTTGTTTCAAGAAAAGATATTAAAATTGGATAATCATTTACTGATAAATAGCTCAATCCTTTCTCCGCATATTCATATGAATTTTGAAACTTTTCTTGTTTTAAATAAACAGCTGCTAAATTTCCGTAAACAGCTGCTAAAGCTACTTTTAAATTACCTTCATCAAGTACTTGCTTTTTCTTGTAATCTTTCTCCATCAAATCTAAGGCCTGAAGAAAATAGCGTTCTCCTTCTTTATAGTCATTATGTTCCATAAGACACAATGCCATTAACTGATTTGCTTCGAAAGGAACCGGGTTATTTATAGAATTTCTTAATAGTGATAACGAATTGGAAACTTTAACTTCGCTTTCCAAATACAAGCCCATTTCAAATAATAATCTTGCTTGATAAAATTGATTTTCACCAATACGCACGCTATCATTTAAGTTTTTGTATATGTTTTCTGCTAATAAATAATAATAAAATGTACTATCCAACATTTCCATATTATGATAATACATACCAATATTATTATAAACCTTAGCTAAAGCATAATCATCTCTACGCGCAAGTGCATACTTTTTAGATCGAGTGGCAAGTGCTCTAAAAGACACCGAATCTCGTGTCCATCGCAACTTCATTAAAACAGTATCCATAGCCATACGATTACTCTCCGTATTTGAAAGATTCATAACACGTTTAAAATCTGGTTGTATTACCGCTGCTAAACTATCTCTATGATGATTACTATATTTATACGCATATAATTGTTCTAAATCAGTTTCTGTCTTGATTTTTGGATTTGAACAATTTACCAATAAAAATATTACACTTAAAAGACTTAAGTATATAAAAAGTTTGCTAATTCTAAAAACAGGGTAAGTCATTTAACAAAACTAATAATTTACCCTTAATAAATTCGTATTTAGAAATTTATTTAAATTCATAATTTAATATAATCGTATTATATCTTCTCTAATTGTATATAACTATAATACTATATAAAAAAATGAATATGACAGTATCTTTTTAAGACAAAAACACTTTGAAAGTAAAAGAGATAAACAACAAGAGCTTTTTTAAAAAATGGTATAAAAAAAATCTCCCTAAGC
This sequence comes from Myroides phaeus, assembly GCF_900099675.1. GTDB lineage: Bacteria > Bacteroidota > Bacteroidia > Flavobacteriales > Flavobacteriaceae > Flavobacterium > Flavobacterium phaeum. Next base: position 32,196 of record NZ_FNDQ01000010.1, on the reverse strand, counting down.
AGAATTGGAAGCCTGCAGAGGGAGTAGGTTAACAAATAACAGATTTTGTTAACAGTGCAATATTACAGAATAATTTTATTATTCCACACTATTTTGTGTGTTTTTTTATAAACTTACAGCTATATCATTTAATAACCTACAAACCAATGGTTTAAAACCAAATACTTTTAAAGTACTAATAAAATTATTTTAAAAAATTAAACGAATTCTTTTTTTACCAAATTATTTCTTACTAAAATACCTTCAGCTCAATAAATAGTTACTTCATTTGTTGCATTATTACAGACTTCAAACGAACTTAACACTCCATTTTTAAAGTAATAATTCTTATTTTCTTCTTCTGAAACTTCTATTTTTTTTGTTATTATACCTTTTGAATAAGTTATTATAGTTTTAACTTCCTCTAAATAATACATCTCACTGCAAATCAATCCATTTTCATTATAAAATTTCGACCATTGTTCACTCAGATTTTGCTCACTTTCTAAATTTCCAGTTTCATAATAGGTAATAATACTTTGATCAATACTGTTCTCAATGCGCATAACTTCACCATTTTTATAATAAGATGTGCATGTAATATTGTCTTGATTCAATAAATTCACAAATATCTCTGTTTGGGAAAGTAATAAATCATTTTCACCAAAATAACGAAGACACAATATTTCATTATTATAATGAAATGTTGATACAACTACATTCTTAATCGTTAATTTTCCCTTAACAGCAATCCCCTCTTCAAAAATCAACCAATACTTCATATCATCAACAATATCATTAAAATATGAGTTACCTACTATTCTATTCTTGCTATCTACATTAAACTCCCAATAGTTTGTAAGCGTATCTACGAGATAACTACCTTCCTTTAAAAAAACTTCTTCATTATCTGAAAGCACTTGTCTTAACAGATGTCTTTCTTCAGTAGATAAATTATCTACTCCTTTTTCACATAAAACATTATACTGCACAAAATCTTTCACTCTATTTATCTGTACAGGTTGTCCACTTGTAATTGCATCTGTTCTAAAAAAATACATTCCATTTAGAACAATTCGGTTATTACATATTACATCTAACTTTTTCATTCCTATTATAAATATTAAGTAAATCCATAAAGACAAACTTTACTACATCAAACTATAAATACTATTTTCTGTCTCGTAATATTGTCATCTCTAAAGCAATAGTTATTATATAGCACAAATTAACTTAAAATATAATTATAAACAATAAAAAATCTAAAAAAACAAATCATAATACATAATATTTTATTTAAACCAAAAATATTAATATCACTTATCATTCAAAACAATGACATTTCATTTTTTTTAGATAAAAAGCCTCTTTTAAAATTTAATCAATAATAGATTATTTATAAATCAGAGTTCTAATCTTAAAGTAAACTAAATTATTAGTCTCATTACTTACATATTTTGTAAATTGCTAACAAATAAAAATCACTCATTTTGAGTAATCAAACTTTATTATAATGACATTGATAGATAATTTAAAATGGAGATATGCAACTAAAGCATACGACCCTACAAAAAAAGTATCAGAAGAAGATTTACAAAAGATATTAGAAGCAATTACATTGGCTCCTTCTTCTTCTGGTTTACAACCATTTAGAATATTTGTAATAGAAAATCAAGATATTAAAGATAAGTTAGTACCTTATGCATTAAATCCTGAATGTGTACGCGATTGCTCTCATATTATTGTATTTGCAGCTTGGGACAAATACTCCGATGAGAAAATTGATAATGTGTACAACTTAATGACTGATGTGAAAGGACTACCTAGAGGTCGTTTCAACAGTTATACAGATCAACTAAAACAATCTTTCAAAGACATCTCTGAAGAAGCTAATTTTAATCATACAGCAAAACAAACTTATATTGCATTAGGAATTGCCTTAGCACAAGCAGCTGAACTTAAAATTGATAGTACGCCTGCTGAAGGGTTTAATAATAAAATGATTGATGAAGTTCTAGAACTAAGAGAAAAAGGACTAAAAAGTACGTTGATGATGTATATTGGATATAGAGATGAAGCAAACGATTGGAATGTTTCTCTAAAAAAATCACGTATTCCTCAAGAAGAATTAATTACTCGTTTATAGTATAACGAAAAAACAAAAAAAGTCGGTTAAATAGATAATTTAACCGACTTTTTTGTTATGCTTAAAAGTAATTTAATTTATACTTGAATACCTTATTATATATTATTGTTTAATTTGTCTGGCACTTTCTCCCATAAGCAACAAACCACCAGCTAGCATAATAATATCTTTTAAAACTAATCGCCCTGCTCCTGATAAATATGGAAACCCATATTGAGGCGTTGGAAAATCTCCTCCTAAATTTGGAACATAGACTTCTGGAGTAGTTATTAAAAAAGATAATGTCACAAAAGACATTCCTACTGTCAAAAAACCTCCTAACAATCCTATTTTTGGAAACCAAATACCTAGTAAAACAAGAGTACCAATACTAACTATTACAACTCCCAATACATAAGAAAACACATAAGTTCCATTTTCTTTATGCCATTCTATATTAGCTTGTACAGTCTTACCTTCTGGATTTTTATGCAAGGTGTAAGAAGCAACTTCTTTTCCATAGTGGTCTTGTTCAACCTTATTGCTATTGTGATAAAAAAAACTCATAAAAGGACTGTTTGTGACAAACGGAACAATACCATCTGCCTCATATTGAAAAGCTTTTAATCCACCAATCCAAGCCATTACAACAAAAATTGCAATACGCATAACATTAAAAAACTGACCTTGCAGTTTAACAAGTTGATCTACTATATTTTTCATATTTCTTATTTTTAAGCAAAAATATAGTATGATGTATTGTCATAAAATGGATGAAAAGGGAATAAAAATGGACTATTGTGCTACTCTTGAAATTCCTACACTCTCCCGATAGTTCTTAGGCGATGAGCCTACAGCTTTTTTAAAGTAGCGACTAAAATAATACTCATCTTCAAAATTGAGAATTGACGCAATTTCTTTAATTGGCTTAGTTGTCAAATGTAATAGTTTTTTTGCTTCTAGTATAACACGTTCTCGAATCATAGAAGATGGACTCTTTCCATATTGTTTCTTCACTTTCTTACTAAGTGAATTAACAGATATACCCAATCTTTCTGCATAAAAAGAAACTTCGCGTTGTTCAATAAAAAACTGTTCTAACTCATTCTGAAATGTAAGGTCTTCTAACAAAAGAAGCTCATTATTTTCAATTAACGCAATTTCATTTAGTTTTTCCTTACTACATAATGCTAATACCAATTGAAGATAACTTTTTAAAATAGGTTCGTCATAATTTGAAGGCTTAACTAATAATTTTTGCATCTTCTCGCTAATCATTTCTAATTCTTCAAATAAACTAACATCTACTCTTATAAAAGGCGTTAAATAAATATTATTAAACAACAAACCATTACACGCAACTTCTTTTTTATGGTATTCTATACAATAAAAATCTCCATGAAATAAAATCAGTTGATGTAGATGTCCCTTGACAATTTCAAAAACCTGAAAAGGCGTTAAAAAAATAATCGTATAATAATTTGAAGTATAAGGTATTCCATCAATGCTAAAACAAATATCTCCTTTAAGAAACAATAAAGTATATAACGGCGAATTCTCTATCCTAAAATCGCCTTTCTTAAATTCTTTTATTACCTCAATGCCAGCTTCTTGCATATAGTTTGTTTTTTAAAACAAATGTATTCTCTATATGAACACTAATTACAGTTATTAAATGTACAATACACAGGCAATAAGTCTATAAAATATTCATTATCTAATAGCCCCCTTGAAATATCAAACTCTGCACAGAACATCGCCATTGATTCAACCAATACCACTTTCAAATAAGTAGGCAACTCTGCACTTACACGCTTTTCAATTAGCACTTCATATAACTCTTGTATGTTCCCCTCATCATTATTGTCAATTAAACAGACTGCTGCTTTATCATAGCTCATCGAATTCACATAGGCAATCGTTAAAGACAGTATATCATTTTCAGTAAACTTAAACGTACTTAAATAAGATATAATCAATGTTCTAACTTGAGGAGTTAGATTTCCTTGTTCATTATTAACTTGAACAAATTCCGATGTTGGTTTACTTTGCTCTTCACCTACTTCTTCAATCGAGAATACTTTATAATATTGTTTTAAAATATCATATGCTGTTTGGAGTGATGCTTTTATAAAATCACTTGTAAAGTTTTTACTTAAGTACTCTTTTGTTTTAGAAGTTAACCTATCTGATACCATAATTCTTTGTTGATTTTCAAACACAAACATAATTAATACAAACGGAAGGAAGAGTGTTTTTATAGAAAAAACCTATTTGATTTTGTTCCACATTCAAACTTCTTTGTTTTATCAATACACTTTCTATAGACTACACTTTTTTAATGCTATTCTTTCATATTCTCATCCATTTTATAGCATAGTACACTTTAAGTAATTAAAACCTCAATATATACTCTTTTATTTCAACCTATTTATAAAAAAAATTTCCTCTTCTAATTAATCTACCTCCCCGTAATTCATTCTTAACTTCTATAATACTAATCAGTAATCATACTATTTTTTCTAACTAACAACAAGTTAAAGCTTAGAGCAACGTAACTCTTCTACCCTATTAACTGTGTAAACAAATCTTCATTGCCATTCAGATATCTGTAGCTAAAATTATGGGTTTTTAATTGCTGTTCTAACATTAAAAAATCTTCCGAATTTTTAAGCTCTACGCCAACCACAGCAGGACCACTTTCTCTGCTATTTTTCTTCGTAAATTGAAAATAAGTAATATCGTCGTTTTCTCCTAAAACACAGTTTACAAATTTCTTTAAAGCCCCTGGACGTTGTGGGAAATTTATGATGAAATAATGTTTTAATCCCTCATACAATAAGGATCTTTCTTTAATTTCTTCTGTACGGGTGATGTCGTTATTACTTCCGCTTACTACACAGACTACATTTTTACCTTTAATCACTTCTTTATATTGTTCCAAAGCTGCAATAGACAACGCACCTGCAGGCTCTACTACAAGAGCATCTTCATTATATAATCGCAATATTTCAGTACACACTTTTCCTTCTGGAATGGCAAGTACATCAGACAATTTGTTGCTACAGATTTCAAAAGGTAAATCCCCCACGCGTTTAACTGCTGCCCCATCTACAAATTTATCTATTGATAGCAATGTTGTATTTTCCTTATTCTCAATAGAAGTTTTCATTGATGTTGCGCCCATTGGCTCTACACCTATAATTTTTGTAGTAGGACTTAACTCTTCAAATACGGTACAAATACCTGATGCTAAGCCTCCTCCTCCAATAGGTACAAACACATAGTCTATCGGTAGAGTTGTATCTTGTAACATTTCTAAGCCGACTGTACCTTGTCCTGCTATTACATATTCATCGTCAAAGGGATGAATAAACACAGCTTGATTGGCCGTACAATGCTCACTTGCTTGATAAAAAGCGTCGTCAAATGTATCTCCACTTAAAATCACCTCAACTTTATCTTTACCAAATAATTTGACTTGTTTTACTTTTTGCTGTGGTGTCGTTACTGGCATATAGATTGTTGCTTGAATATTCAACTGATGACAAGCATAAGCTACACCTTGCGCGTGGTTTCCAGCACTGGCACAGACTACCCCCCTTGCCTGCTCTGCGGCAGACAAGGATACTATTTTATTAAATGCTCCTCTTAACTTATAAGAACGAACGGGTTGTAAATCTTCTCTTTTTAAATAAACATTAGCTTCAAAGGCAACACTTAGATTTTCATTCTTGACAAGAGGTGTATGTACCGCTACGCCTAATATATTTTTTTGGGCTTGATAAACTTTAGTTAATAAACTCATGCTTTTGATGGTCTTAATTTTCGAACTTCTACGCCTGTTTGCCATAACTCACTTTGACGTAAAGTTTCTAATTCTACTTCTAATTTTACTCTGTAATCTGGTTTACTATTTGCTTCAATAACAATCTCTGCTTCCTTACCTGATGCTACACTATCATATAAATCATTTAATACAGGAGTAGTAGCATCTCTGAATTTATCTTTCCAATCTAAAGCTCCACGTTGTGCTGTAGTTGAACAATTAGCATACATCCAGTCCATACCTTTATCTGCTATTAACGGCATTAAGCTTTGTGTTAACTCTTCTACTGTTTCGTTAAATGCCTCACTTGGCGAATGCCCTCGTTGTCTTAATACATTATATTGAGCTTCAAAAATACCCGCAATAGCTCCCATTAATACACCTCTCTCACCTGTTAAATCGCTATAAGCCTCTTTTTGAAAAGTAGTCTCAAATAAATAACCTGAACCAATAGCAATACCAATAGCTAAGGCTCTTTCTCTGGCATTGCCCGTTGCATCTTGTTCTACGGCAAAACTTGAATTAAGTCCACATCCCTCTAAAAACAAACTTCTCAGTGATGTTCCAGATCCTTTTGGTGCTACTAAAAACACATCTACATCAGTAGGAGGAACAATTCCTGTTTTATCACTAAAAGCAATTCCAAAACCATGAGAAAAATACAATGCTTTTCCTGGTGTTAAGTGTTTTTTCACCATCTCCCAAGTGTGAATTTGACCTGCATCAGATAATAAATTCATCAGTACAGTACCTTTTTCACAGGCTGTTTCTAAGTCAAATAAACTCTCTCCTTCTTTCCATCCATCAGACAGTGCTTTATCCCAAGTAGGGGTTCCTTTGCGTTGTCCTACAATTACATCAAACCCATTGTCTCTCAAGTTTAACGCTTGTCCAGGTCCTTGTACTCCGTAACCGATTACAGCAATCTTTTCGTTTTTTAAAACCTCTTTTGCTCGCGTAAGCGTAAACTCTTCACGCATTACCACATTTTCTACTACTCCTCCAAAATTAATTTGTGCCATGCTTTCTATATTTTTTAATTTAATTCTTTTAAAAATGTGCTAATTGCACACATCGGTTTGGTAACTGCTACCCTCCCAGATCTTGTAAATTCTAAAAGACCAAAAGGAGATAATCGCTCAAATAAAGCTTGTGTTTCTTCAACATATCCTGTTTTTTCGATAACCATAAACTCCTTATCTACGGACAGTATTCTTGCGTGATTTTCACGGATGACTTGTTCTACTAAACTATGCGTTAATTGATCAGTCTTGATTTTATAAAGTGCCAACTCTTGATGCACGATGTCTTTGTTTTCATAAACAAAGGCTTTTAGTACGTCAATTAGTTTCTCTACTTGCCCTACTACTTTATCAATCTGTTCACGAGTAGTTTTTAGTACTATGGTATATCTAAACACATTTTTCACTTCTGATTCTGAAGCAGTAATGCTATTGATATTCAAATGTCTACGAGTGAATATATTTGTAATTCTACTCAGCATACCTACACTATTTTCAGTAAAAATCGACATGGTAAATTCCTGTTTCATATTTTCTCTTTTTGTTAACTCAATCTTACTTCTGACACAGATGCTCCTGTTGGAATCATTGGAAATACATTATCTTCTTTCTCTACTACTATTTCTAACAAATAAGAACCTTGATGAGATAACATTTTAGACAAGGCTTCTTTAATAGCTTCTCTTGTAGCCACACTTTCCCCTTCAATATGGTAAGCTTTAGCTAAGGCAACAAAATCAGGACTTACCATTTCAGTAAAAGAATAGCGCTTTTCAAAAAATAACTGTTGCCATTGACGTACCATACCTAAATAATGATTATTTAGAATAACTATCTTAACATCAACCTCGCTTTGCATAATAGTACCTAACTCTTGTAACGTCATTTGAAAACCACCATCGCCAATTACTGCAATTACTGTTTTTGACTGTTCTCCTAACTTTGCTCCAATAGCCGCTGGTAGTGCAAATCCCATTGTTCCTAATCCACCTGAAGTTACGTTGCTTCGGGTATTTGCAAATTGATAGTGACGAGCAGCTATCATTTGGTGCTGACCTACATCAGTTACCACAATCGCTTTTCCATCAGTCATTTCTGACAAGAGTTTAACCACCTCTTCCATCTTCACTTCTCTTGTTTCGGTTGCCTTTACATGCTTTGCTAACCCTGCTACTTCTACTTTCTTTGCTTGCGCAAATTCAGATAACCAGTTTGTATGCTTATTTTTATCAACCAATGGCAATAGCTGCCCTAACACTTCTTTAGCATCCCCATGAACACCAACATCTGCTTTAATAATCTTATTAAGTTCAGCTGCGTCAATATCCACGTGTACTACCTTTGCTTGTTTAGCATATCGACTTACATCTCCTGTTACTCTATCGTCAAAACGCATCCCTACCGCAATTAACACATCACATTCATTTGTCTTAATATTAGGAGCATAATCTCCATGCATTCCTAACAACCCCACGTAATTAGAATGTGTAGTAGGTAGAGCTCCTAAGCCAAGTAAAGTACAGGCAACTGGTATTCCTGTTTTCTCTACAAAACTTAATAAAGCTTCTTCTGCTTCCGATAATATCACCCCTTGCCCTACAAGCAACAAAGGCTTTCGTGCTTGGTTAATCAACTTAGCCGCTTCATTAACCGTTGTCTCATCTACTTTAGGACAAGGAGTATAACTTCTGACAGAAGTACACTTTTCATATATGAAATCAACTAAACTAAACTGTGCATCTTTAGTAATATCAATCAACACTGGACCTGGTCTACCACTTTGAGCAATGTAAAATGCTTTAGCTAATACCTTAGTTATTTCCTCTGCTTTAGTTATTTGGTAATTCCACTTTGTAACTGGCAATGAAATACCAATAATATCTGTTTCCTGAAATGCGTCTGTTCCTAATAAAGGAGAGGCAACTTGCCCTGTAATGCAGACTAAAGGAGTTGAGTCAATATGCGCATCTGCCAATCCTGTAATTAAATTAGTCGCTCCTGGTCCTGAAGTAGCAAAAACGACTCCTGTCTTACCTGATGTACGCGCATATCCTTGTGCTGCGTGAATTGCCCCTTGTTCGTGCCTAACCAATATATGTTTTAAGCTTTCTGTAAAATCATACAATGCATCGTAAATAGGCATAATAGCTCCCCCGGGATAACCGAAAATGGTATCTACCTCTTCCTGTAAAAGCGATTGTATTACCGCCTGTGCTCCTGTTAGTTTTGTTTGTTCCATTTCTTATTCGTTTATAGCATCAGTTACGCAACCTCTGGAGGCATTTGACACTTGTTGTGCATACTTAAATAGTACACCTTTTGTATGTTTTAATTTAGGCTTAGCCCACTTTGCTTTTCGCTTTGCTAACACTTCTTCACTTACACCTAATGTCAGTGTATTGTTCTCTGCATCAATCGTAATAACATCTCCATTTTCAACTAAAGCTATTGCCCCTCCTTCATAAGCCTCCGGAGTAATATGTCCTACTACAAAACCATGTGTTCCTCCTGAAAAGCGACCGTCTGTAATCAAGGCCACACTCTTTCCTAAACCAGCTCCCATAATGGCTGATGTGGGTTTTAACATTTCAGGCATTCCTGGTCCTCCTTTTGGTCCACAATAGCGAATAACAATTACTTCTCCTTCTTTTACTTCTCCTTGACGGACACTCGTCATAACGGCATACTCATCGTCAAATACTCTTGCTGTTCCTTTGAAATAACTACCTTCTTTTCCACTAATCTTAGCTACACTCCCCTTCTCTGCCAAATTGCCATAAAGTACTTGTAGATGTCCATTTGCTTTTACTGGTTCCGCTAATGTTTTAATCACTTGTTGCCCTTCTGCTAATCCAGGTAAATTATGCAGATTTTCGGCCACTGTTTTTCCTGTAACAGTTAAACAATCGCCATGTAATAAACCGCAGTCTAACAAATACTTCATCACAGCTGGCACTCCTCCTGCTTTATGTAAATCCTCCATCAGATACTTACCACTTGGTTTTAAATCTGCTAACACAGGAACGCAATCGCTAATACGCTGAAAATCGGCAAGTGTTAGAGTTATATCAACAGAATAAGCCATTGCAATTAAATGTAGAATAGCATTCGTTGACCCTCCTAATACACTGACCATCGTCATTGCATTCTCAAATGCTTTAAAAGTCATAATATCACGAGGTTTTATATCTAACTCCAACAACTTTCTTACTGCCTTGCCTGCTTCTAAACATTCTAATTGCTTTTCTCTACTCAAAGCTGGATTAGAAGAACTATACGGCAAACTCATCCCTAATGCTTCAATGGCTGATGCCATAGTATTTGCAGTGTACATTCCTCCACAAGCACCTGCTCCTGGACAAGCGTGTTTAATAACCCCCTTGAAATCCTCGTCTGATATTTCATTGCTAAACTTTTTACCTAATGCCTCAAATGCAGAAACAATGTTTAGCGATTCTCCTTTGTACTTTCCAGAGTGAATTGTTCCGCCATAAACCATAAGAGACGGACGGTTTAACCTCCCCATTGCAATGATAGAACCAGGCATATTTTTATCGCAACCAGGTAATGCAATTACTCCATCATACCATTGTGCACAGACAACAGTTTCAATAGAATCTGCAATGATATCACGGGATACTAAGGAGTACTTCATTCCTTCTGTTCCATTTGATATTCCATCACTCACTCCTATAGTATTGAATATCAAACCTACCATATCAACCTGTTGTACACCTGTTTTCACTTCTTTTGCTAATCCATTTAAATGCATATTACAAGTGTTACCCTCGTACCCCATACTAACAATTCCTACTTGGGCTTTAGCCAAATCTTCTGTTGTTAACCCAATTCCGTGTAACATTGCCTGTGCTGCTGGTTGCGTGCTATCTTGGGTAACAGTCTTACTGTATTTATTTAATTCCAACATCTTAAGCTGCTTTTTGTAGTTTTTGTTCTCGAACTAACTGTCCATATCTTTCTTGTAGTTTCTTACCTAATGAATCATTCCATTTCAAAGGAAATACGTGTTCATCAAGCGACTCAATTGGAATAACTTCAGCAGCTGTACCACAGTAAAAAGCTTTGTCTGCTTGCAATAAATCTTCTAAAGTGAATAAGCCAACTTTTACTTCAACACCAAGTTCCTTAGCTAATTCCAACACTGTTTCTCGTGTGATACCAGGCAAAATATTACCTGTTTGTGGGGTAAATAATACACCGTCTTTTTCAAAGAATAAATTGGCTCCTGGTCCTTCTGCCAAATATCCATCACTATCTAATAATAAGGCCTCATCATATCCTTTCTCTTTTGCTTCACTTGTTGCCAACACCGAATTCACGTAATGACCACAAACTTTTGCTTCAATCTTAATTGAACGTGGATGAGGGCGACAATAAGAAGAAAGGTGTAATCTCAACTGCTGATCACCTAAATAAGCACCCCATTCCCAAGCACAGATCATCAAAGACACATTGTTAGGCTTAGTCAAGCTCATATTAGGATCACAGTACACTAAAGGACGGATATACGCATCTGTTAGATTATTTTTTTCTAACAATTCATAAGTCAATTCCTCTAATTCCTCTGTGGTATAATTAAACGGAATATTAACTAACTCACACGATTTTCGCAGGCGATCATAGTGCTCTTTTGCTTTGAAAACACGTGTCCCTTTATCTGTTTTATAAGATCGAATTCCCTCAAAAACTCCATAGCCATAGTGAAGAGTTTGTCCATATAAATCTGTTGTTGATTCTGTTGCTTTGACGAATTTCCCGTCTACAAATACTACTGTTTCTTGATTGTAATACATAATTTATTTTTTTTAATACTAATTCAATGAATAAAAAAAGCCCTTCGCAATTGATGAGAAGGGCTTTCAGTTTAGACAATAACAACCTACCTCATCAATGCGAGTTCACGATAATAATGACAATAATAGAGTTGATAAATGTGTTCATAATTTGTGTTTTATAGTTCTTAATTTGTGTTTTATTTTTAAATCTTCTTATATTTTTAATCATTAAAATTGAGGTTTTTACTACAAGACACCTCTATCGTCTGATATTCTATATCTATCTTAGAAGCGGAAAATATAGAATAAAAAAGCCCTTCACAATTAATGAGAAGGGCTTTCTGTTTATACAATAGCAACCTACCTCATCAATACGAGTTCACAATAATAATGACAATAATAGAGTTGATATATGTGTTCATGATTTGTTATTTTATGTTTTTGATAGAAAATAGTTGAAATAAAAAAAGCCTCCTGATAACTCGGGAGGCTTTATATTATTTTAAAATAAAGTTATAGCATCCCTAAACACTTGTGATAATCACAACTGCAATAATAATAACTGGGATAATAACTGTATTTTTCATTTTCTTGTTTTCTTGTGTGAGACAAATGTATAAATTAAATTCACAATACCTACACTATTTTTGTATAAAAATAAAATTAATACAATAATTATTACTTTTTCTGCATCAAAGCAAGCATATTTTATAGGCTACTTTTTTATGCAAAAAAAACACTCAAGCCTTTTATTTATAAGGGATAAGCACAAAATAGAATTCCACTTTAATAAGCTCATAAAATACCAAAAAAATAAATATCTAAACTTTTCATTATTATCCAAATAATCCTCCAATCCAGCTTACAATAGAAGCTACCATTTTAAACATTAAATAAATTAATCCAATCAAAATGACAATACCTATAGCACTTTTAATTGCCTTTTGATTTACTTCTTTAATAATTTCTTTATCATCTTCTACAAAGCCAACAATTAATCTTAAATTCTGCAAATGGCATCTATGGAATACATCAATAAGATCGCCTATAAAGAATGGTATCATCCCTAAAAGCATATCTCTTAACGAATTATAAATAACAGCCAATGTAAGAGATATAGATTTTACTTTAAATAAACTTACATAAACAAAAGGTGCCGATATAATTGGAGTTGCTATATCTCCTATCCCTGGAATAAAACCTAATAACGGATCTAAAAAATACTTATCCATTATAGTTGCTATTCTTTTCAACTGTCTATAAGATTGAGATTGTTCAATCGCTATCTTTTTATTAATCTTAGCTTCCTTCCTCTTGATTTCCTGTTCTATTGCCGTCTGATCCTTTCTAACTTGTTGCACATTAGCAATTCCCAACGACTCTTGTGCTTGAACTCTTCTACTACTTTGCATCTTAAATCTTTATAATTTTATCTCCTTTTAATAATTGAATTACATCATTTTTGCTCAACTTATCGCCACTAATTTCAGCTAACATCAACATTCCTTCTTTTAGTGTTTCAGGACTTCCTGCTTTATTTATTCTCGATATAATCGCACGTAATAGCTCTGCTTTATTGTCAATTGAAGCTATATTTTTTCTAAATTCCTCTTCCATTTGCTCCATTTGTTGATCATAATATCTACTTGCTTCAACAGACAACTTTACTTCATTCTGTAATTGCAACCAACTTTCAAAATACCCTATACCTGCTTGTACAGCTTTATTTTGAGAATTAATCATTAGCTTTAAATCTTGTGCTCCATACACAGAATTTTCATCGAGTTTTTCTTTATCTATTTTTTTCTGGTCTTCCTCTTTCATAAACGTAGCATCAAAAAACTCTTCTGTAACTTCTTTTGAGACAAAATCATTGACAACTAAGTTTTGACGCATTCCCTGAATAAAATTATTTACATTTTGTTCTATCTCAGCAGGCAACTTTACTTCCTCATGCTTGTTAATACTAATCGTATTTACCAATCTCTGATCTAATTTACTATTAACAATGTCTTTGGCAATTCGCAATAAACTAATGTAAGGTCCTAGCTGACTTCCTACTCCTATTTTTACATCATCTGATACTTCCAGTTTATCCGCAATTACTCGATTTACACGATCTAACTTACCTTTCAATTGATTATAATTCGCTGTATCTAGTTTAAAATTTTCTTGTTGCCCAGACAACTCCTCCATATCCAATTTTAAACTAACCTTAGCTTCTTCATAAGCACTTACTACAGGCGCTCCTTTTATACTCCAATCGTACAATTCTCTGTTATATGTCTTATTTTTAGCTCCAAATGACAAAGCATTTACAAGCATCATTGGCTTTTGAGGCTTTACTTGAAGTACCATCTCATACTCATCTTTTCCATCTTCTAAAAGCTGTTTTAACTCCTGAATATTAGACTTGTAATATTCGATACTTCTATTTTCATCTAATATCCTATTACCTAACAAGTTATACTCTTTTAAAACTTGATCACGTTCAGCTTTTAAAGCTTGTAACTCTGCTGTATTATAGATAGATGTAATCAAACCTTTTAACTCTTGAGATAACACTTCTCTACTTGAACCATAAAAAACTTGTGCTTTAGGAATATACAACTCATTTAAAGTCTTATAAATTTCCATTAAGCGGCCCATATCAGCTTTTACAGTTGTAACATCTTCTTTAATTTTGCCCTTTAATTTCAACAATTCTTGTTTCATCATTGTTGTTTTCTGCTCTGCTTCAACATAATGTGTAAGCATACCAACTACGGCTAATCCTAAAGCTACTTTTCCATTTTTACTAACTTTTGAATACTTGGCAGCTGTGTTTAATGATTTTTTAAACCCTTCCCCTATTTCTCCTACTAAAACCCCACATGAAGTAGCTAGTTTATCATATTCTAAAGAAACCGATTCAAGCATTCCTTTTGTATCTAACCACTTAATGTGATTAAAGTCAAACAACTCTGGAGCAATCAACTTAATTGAGTCACCAAATACATCTATTAATGCTTGTGAATACTCGCGATAAATAGCCAAGACATTTTCTCTCAGAACTAAAAAGTCTTCTATTAATTCAATTATTGAGTCTTTAGATTCTTCATAATTGTTAATCATTATGTTGTAATTGTTAAACAATGCAGAGGCTTCTTGTTGAACTTTCATTGTTCCACTTGTACCTACAATCCTCGCTATCATTGCAGTACCCTTTTCTGCTACAAAAGCATTAATATCAACTCCGAATTGTTGTTCTAACAAGTAAACACTGCGTTGAATATTGTCTATACTATCTTGCATTACTGCAAAAACCGCTTGCGAATCACCCTCTTGTAATTGGATATATAACTCATGTTCATCAATAATTGTATTATTTTGTTCATTATTGACAAAGGCCTTCTTAACACGAATATCTTTGTTAAAGTGTAAATAAGTATCCCACACTAAGGTGTTTACATCAAAAGAATCATTCTTAACGCCTAAACTCTTCAATTCATAAGATAGGTCAGAACGCGTAAATGTTGTTGATTTGCTACTTAAGCTCTTCGCTATTTCGTATATTTTATCGTAAATCTGATTATTTTTCATTAGTAAGGTGGTTTAATATGTTTTTAAGTAAAAAATAGGACTTATAAGGCTTATTTCTATTTAAAATGATACAGTATACATTTCAATTATTCTTTAATCAACTTATCTATAGCCTGATGCCAATAAGTCCATTCAAATGCAGCTGAAGGATGATAAATTGGTAATAACTTAACTACTTTCCCATTTGAAAGTTTGTATCCCCACGTTTCAATTTTATCCCCATTGTCCAAAACAACATCTGCTTGTTGCTCACCAGTGTTTGGTAATTGTCCGTACAACCTTTTGCCCCATACAATAGTGCAGTCCGGTTGTAGCTCTTCTAATGTTTCAAAGAATAAAAGCTCTGAAGTTCTAAACTCCTCTGCTGTTGGTGCTTTACGTGCTTCATCTATCGGATGTTGTACATAATTATAAAATGCCACTGAATTCCACAACTCTTGTTTTTCTTCAAAAGGAACAACTCTTCCTTTCAAAGCCCTTTCAAATTTTGTATACGTATTTTTATATGGTTCATGTTCACTATCATCATCAAACAGATCTGTAATAATATCTGACGTCATAGTAAGCACTGCATCTTTTGGATCATCACAATAGTGACTTTCTCCTAATACTAAGACACGTTTTCCATTAATGCCTTTAATATAGTGTTTACCTATCCAAGGTTTGAAAACTAATTTTGCCATTTTGTTTTTATTTTATAACTCGTTAATCTAATTTTTCTACATCAAAATCCGCCATTGTACAATAAGCTTGTTTATAATCAAAATCATATAAACGTACATAGGCTTGTTGCAATTCTTTTGCTCCATTATAAAATGGAGAAGAAGTGTGCTGAACAGTTGTAACTACAACTGACATTTCTGGCGTTAATAGAGTTCCATTTGTTCTCTTTACTCGCTTAGGAGTTACTTTAAATACTTTTGACATTGGTGTTGCTTTTAATTGATAAGACAAAAATACCCTGACACTCAGCCAAACTATGACGTAGTTGAAGACAATCCATACAATTCGCACATTTCTTTAATAGTATCTATTACCCAATCTCTTAAAACAGGAGGTGAAATAATTTCAATATTACTGCCATGCCTCATTATTTCCATAACAAAGTCAGTTGTTGGATGTACAAATAATTCAACCGTAAATGTGTAATCACTTGTAGAGGTAATTTTCTGTGAATGATGAAAGGGCAAAGACTCAACATACTTGCGTTGACTCTGATCTATTTCTAATACTACTTTTTGAGGGGCATCATAACATTCAATACCAAAGGCATTTTCATAATGTTTTTTTAGATTAATCACAGGACTTACTGCTGTCTGAGTTGTAACAACTACATTGCTGATTCTGTCTAATCCGTAATTGCGTAATTCCTTCTTATCCAGATCATACGCTATCATATAATAGCGATTTTGCGACTCTTTAATTGCTTTAGGAACACATCTTCGTTCTGTGGGATCTTGCCAATAACTTTCTAAAGTAAAAGTAACAACTAACTTATCTTGAATAGCATATAGTATACCGCTAAAATGTTCGGTTCCTCTTGTCTTTCGCTTTTCAAAATAAATATGTTCACCCAGAGTTTCACTTACTTTTAAAGCTGTTATTATGTCGTATGATTCTATTACACGTTCAATGTACTCCTCTTTATGTTCCTCACTGATTTTATACACTTTCTCCTTTCTATCATATATTATTTCTATTCCCATAAGCGATAAAATATCCTGTACATCACGTTGAAAAGTACGTGAACTTATTTCTAAATTCTTATCAGAAAAGGCACTTTCTTTAATTAAGTACTCCTGAATCTCTTTTAATGTACACCCCTTTTTTCTCAACAACTCTACAATAAGTATTTGTCGTTTTGTATATTCTCCTTTTGCCATATCTAATATTTTCTGCCAAACTTAACCAGTCACTCAGCCAAATGATGACGTATTAAATTTAAAACAACAACATTCATTATAAAAAGAATATTGGGCGAAACAACCATTTCTATTAGGCAAAAATGTTATTTCATCCTATAATGTAACTAAAAGCAAAAAAAAGATTTATTACATTTCATTAGTATCAATACTATTTATAACGTGAAACGTACTTTTTCTATTTCATAGGAGTTTTATAGAGTACGTATTTGGCGTATTACACGCTATATAAGCATAATATTTTCTTTTATTTATATGAAAAAAGTGGTAAAATAAACGAATTAAACTATTCTAAAACTGGAGGAGTTACAGATAAATAGCTATAAGATTAATAAAAACAAATACACAAAGATCTGACGCGCTTTGTTTTTCACGTTTGAAGTATAAAGAATATCAGGAATGACTAAGCTTTACTTACGTATAGGAAGTTTTAAGGGATACTTGTAAGTATTCAATTACTTACTCGTGACTTTACGTTTCTACTCACGATTACAACAAGACATAAAAAAACCCCGTTTTAAAAAACGAGGTCTATTTTATATAACAGAGCGTTAATTACTTAACTTCTTCTGCTTTTACTTCTTCTGTAGCTGGAGCTTCTTCAGTAGCAACTTCTTCAGTTACTTCTTCTGTAGCAACTTCTTCAGTTACTGGAGCTTCTTCTGCAACAGTTTCTGTAGTTACTTCTTCTTGAGCTGGTTCTTTTGCAGTTTCTTTACAAGATACGAAAGATACTCCCATCATTGCTACTAAAGCAATACTTAATACGATTTTTTTCATTTTACTAAACTATAAAAGTTGATTATTAATTCGGGGCAAATATATAACTTTTTTAATATCAAAATATTTTTTTTAGACTTTTTTTTAGGTTTTTTAAAAAATAATCAAAATAATGAAAATCAACAAATTACAATCCAAAAATACATCAAACAATACTATTTAGACTCCTCTTTAGCAACTTTATTTAATATCTTTTATTTTTTTTCTTCTTACAAAGTAAATGTTTCACTTAAAATAGATAAATATAGTTTAAATCAAGGTCAGATTACTTCTGAAGAAGATTATACTAATTAGATAATTTATTTAAAAATTAGTTCAGATTATATACTATCTTATAATAAGTATTGCACAACAAAAACAAGAGTGATATTTAACGCAATAAATCCCATTCCTCCAAAAGTCAAACACTTAAATACTGATTTAGATTCATCACACCCTCCTACTGTTATGCTATCAAAATCAACCTCCATTTTCTTTCGAAAAAACAAAGTGGCTAAAAAAAACAATAATACTCCCAAACTATACTGAAATAATTTAAACATTATTCCTTTATTCAAGATATACGTATGATAACTATCATAACCTAAAACTAATAACAAACAAATTGGAATAGTCACTGCAGAAAAACAGATAATACGCGTTAATTCGAATGCTTTATCTCTTGACTTTTCTAAATTATTTTCATATTTATTATAGTAGTAATAAGTAAGTAAATTTTTGTAGATGTTTTTAATAATTTGTTTCATATTTTATCTCAAACTTGTTTTGTATCCCCACCTAAAAAAGTAAAAATAATTCGTATTATTACACTTTTTTCGACAGTTTGTTATAAATGTTTATATTATTTTTTTATTTTCTATTTTTTACTAAAAATGAAGTAAATTTCATACTCTAAGATAGGACATTTTTTTCATATTTCACAAAGGATACAAGCAATTTTAAGTAAATATAATACGGTCATTTATACAAATTGTATTCCTCTTATAAAAGCAATTTACAATACTTTTTCTATTAAAAACGATAACTCAACCTTTATCACAAAGTTAGCATCTCTCTCATTTCAAGTTTTTTATTTATAATAACCTCCCCTCTTTTAATTGTAATATCTTGCGTAAATCCTCTTTCTGAATATAAAACTTTACACTGTTCTTCACTGTTTAAATCAGTATAACTAACCCCATTTATCGCTACGATTTGATCTCCAAGCTGTAATCCTTTCTTTGCAGCTTCACTATTCTTATAAATAGAGTTGATATAGACATTATTTCCTCTTAAAGCATAGCGATATCCAAAACCTTTATAAACTTCCTTATTTACTCTCTCGTGTGGTTCAAGCCACATCGTCTTTTCTTTCCAGCTTAACGTTACCTTATAGTTTCTCAAAAAAGAAGCACCTATACTTCTTGAGTAATTAGTATTGAAGAAAACGTAATCTTTTGGCACTATGACATCTCCTATTTTTAAATCATCTATCACAGCAGTGTAGTATCTTGGAACAATTACATCTCCATATAGACCAGTTAAAGTACTACCTATTCCTTCAATATATTTCACATCCTTTTTATTCTTGAGTAATTTAATAAACAAACTACTATTCATACTTATCCCACCATCAAATCCGTAATCTAAGACTGTATTATATACTTTCTCTTTCCCGATATACGTTGTGATACTCGGCACACCACCAACACCTATATATAGCTTAATTTGTGGAATATTAGGGGAGATTTTTAAAGAATTAAGTGCATTTGAAAACGTAATTGTCTTTGCTTTCATATCTATTTGCCAAACTACTTTTCTCAAAACATTAGCACCTAAAATACCATCAAACCCCTTGCACTTAAACGCAACTACAGCTTTATGATCCATATCTATTGCTGCTACATTATAAAAATTGATCCCTTCTAAAGAAAGTGTGTCTATTTTGACATACATCATCTTATTACTCTTATCGTCTATATCGTACACCTTACTTTCTTTTATTGATTTAAGACGTAAACTCTCTTTCATCTCAGAAGAAATAGTGGTGACTGCTCCAGTGTCAAACAACATTTTATATTCCTTTCCTTTTATAGTAGGCTTTACAAATATCGAAGCCCCATTTACTTCAATTGGAAAGGTTATTTTAAAGTCCTTTTGATCAATAGTCGTCTTGTTAATTAGTTTATTAATATTCTGCGCGTGCATAGTTAATGAAAGTCCGCTAAGGAATATACCACACACCCATATCTTCAATTTATTCATACAAACTTTTTTAAATATATTAGAGAAATAGGAAATGTACATAAACAATCTTGGTAATTGTACATTTATACAAACAACGCATAGACATATCACTTATTGTAAGAAAAAACAATACAGAATAGTGATAATTAACACTATAAAAAAAAGCATTTCTACAACGAAATGCTTTTCAATTTAACGATAACAAATTACAAGACTCAGTTTTACTATTGAATTTTTTAAAAATGTAAATTACAATAATCTTTTTTAAAAAAAGATGTTATTTATCATGTTTTCAACGATATAATACGTGCAACTTTGTAATACAAAAACATAATAACCAATAATAAACACTATGAAACAAAGAGTTCCAATTTCTCAAATTATGGCTAAAGTTTTAATCGCTGTTCCTACAACGAAAAAACTAAGCGAAGTGAACCAATTATTCGCAGATTACAACATTAGACACATTCCTGTTGTAGAAGGTGAAAAAATCGTTGGTATTATTAGTAGCAAAGATATTTTGAAAATAGGATATAGCCATACCGATATGGATAAAGATGCATTAAATGCTATTTATGATGCTTACAAATTAGAAGATATCATGACTAAAAATCCAATCGTTGTAAGCGATGATACAAATATTAAAGAAGTAGCTGAGTTATTTGCTAAGCAACACTTCCACTCACTTCCTATCGTAGGAAAAGACAATAAATTAGAGGGAATTGTAACTACTACTGATTTGATTAACTATCTGATCGCACAATACTAAGATTAATAATCCCCTTTATTAATATACCGATTCATTAATAGAAATCCTCGCCACCCCGACGAGGATTTTTTTTATACTTTCTCCTTACTTACCGATTGCTTTTTAATACTCATATTTACCTTCAATAAAAAATATCCCACAAAACATTTGCTTTCAATTGGTTTTGATTATACATTTGTCCTGTATTTCGAATCACATTAAGTGATACCAACCGAGAGTAGTCTCCACGGTGGTCAAATAATACGGGATGACTGTCCAAAATTAACGTACACATTTTCCTCTATTTTTATCGAAGTACAATAGTTTATTTAATAACATAAAATATTGTATTATGAGCAATTATCATTTCGCAGAGACAGAGTGGTCTCATTTACCAGACAACCTATTTATCAACATTAAACATTCTTCGGTATTTACTGATCTTGAACTACTCGCCGAATTTAAAAGACGGGAACTTGACTACTCTTGTATCATTACAAACCACGAGAGTACTCCTGATGCTGCCCCTATCTTTAAAACAGATGGACAGCTTGTTATCCACGACAAGACTATTTTTGAAAAGAATATTCAAGGACCATCTCAAGTAGGTTATTTTTACAAAAGCACCTTATATCCAGCAATGGAGTTCCTAAAAAAACACCCTTTATTGCAGGAAATGGAGCTTATAACGTTTGACCATATTAGAGAGCAAACATTTATGTCAGATACAAATATAACAGTAATTACACCTCAGCAATTAGCTGATTTAAAGCCTAATCAGGTGTTTGTATATATGACATTGAATGGAAAAACACACCCTAACCCTTCTGAGGTTGAACCATTTGTAAAGAACAACACAAAGGTTTTTTATAATCGAAAGATTGGTTATAGAAGTTTTGGAACTTTTGAAGTTGTATAACCCTACATTCCTATTTTAGGTATTTGCTATGGATAGCAATAGCGTAATATGTATATGATCTCTTGGATGTACTAAACTCATTTGTAAAACCAATGAAGCTTTTAAATGTTACAATATCTGGTTGTCAGTAGTTTAATTACTATTAACGACGGTTGCACTTATGTTGAAAACACTTATTTTCTATGTTGCGTAGTACAAATATCTTAGCTATTAGGGTCATCACAATTACTATAAAAGCACTAATTATTCATAATAAACAAGAAAAGGGAGCTATTGGCTCCCTTTTTTACTTTTTAAATAATCTCCTTACATTTCTTCTAATGTAATAGCCTTTACAATTGACAAAATGCCACCTAATTGTTTCCTCCGTCTAAAATAACATGAAAATATAGTCCCACTTGTTAATCCTTTTTTCACCAAATCATCTGTGTAATACTTGCATAAGCTGAGTACACAGGCTATTTTATCACTTTGTTCAATTGAATAAGAAAGGCATAGGCTAATACACTTAACACTTGTTGAATTTTAATATTCCACTAAACAAAGTAGCATATACAGGAAAGCCTCCTCAAAGTTGTTAAGAATCAATTAGCACAAACAATTTGACTACTGCCAATAATTGCGTTAGTTTTACTGCTATCGTTTTGTATTGTAAAACACTCACCTCTTTAATAACCTCAACAAATCAAGATGAAAGTAGCTATCATAGGAGCAGGAATTGCAGGATTAACAATGGCTATTGCGCTAAAAAGAGCCAATATTCCCTTTGTCATTTACGAAGCCACCAAAGAAATCAAACCTGTTGGTGCGGGAATTGCCATTGCCAACAACGCTATGCAGGTATACCGTTATCTTGGGGTAGCTGATCAATTGAACGAAAGAGGTGTACGTATTTCCACAGTGAAGCTCACTGATTTTAAGTTGAATTTATTAAATAGTACCGATTTAACGCCTTATGAACAGCAGTATAAACTGGCAAATATTGCCATACATCGAAGTGAATTACACCAAGTATTGCTCAACGCAATTGATAGAGAGAACGTGGTACTTGGCAAGCGCATACAAAACATTGAAAAGCGAGCTGACGGACTGTATGAACTGACGTTTACAGACAACAGCAAGGCAACTCACGAATATGTGATTGGAGCAGACGGTATACGCTCACAGGTCAGGCAGTTCGTTTTTGGAGATCATCCCTTGCGCGATGCTAAACAAGTATGCTGGCGTGGGGTTCTCGATTTTGACCTACCTCCTACGCATAACCACGTTGCCCTTGAAGGTTGGGGAAAAGGCAAGCGCTTTGGCTTTGTAAAATTGGACAGTAAACAGGTGTATTGGTACTTTTTAGTAGATGAAGATAAATACATAAAGCAACCCGAATTAAAAGATCACTTAGCCGATTGCGCACCTCTGGTAGCACAGATGATTACGCAAACACCCCCTTCTGAACTACATATCGACAAGATATACGACTTACAATTAATGCAACAATGGTATAAAGACAAGGTCTGTTTAATTGGCGATGCCGCACACGCTACAACCCCTAACTTAGGGCAAGGTGCTTGTCAGGCTATTGAAGATGTGTACGTTTTTAGTCGATTGTTAGAACAATTCACTTTAGATGAAGCCCTTCAAAAGTTTCCAGTTATCCGCCGTAAAAAAGCACATAGTATTGTACGCAACAGTTGGCAATTGGGGCAAATAGCCCAACTTAGCAATCCAGTGTTAGTTGCCGCACGTAATACTGCATTTAAGGTACTACCAGCGTTTTTAAAAGACAAACAAATGAAAGAGATGTTCGAGTTAGATAAAGTGTATTAAGTGCTTTAGAAGAGGTTATTTAATGTCATAAAATACTTCCTCTACTCATACAGTTATTGGAGTGAACTGAAAACCTAACAAAGGTGCTTCTGCACAAGATTATTATAGATCATCCTCTGTATTTACAGTACTTCCTATAGTTTTAAACGACATTAACTCGTAATTGAGTCGTAAATAAGTCGTATTTAGTTCGCGAAAAAGGCCTTTAGGTGAGGCAATTACGACTTATTTACGGCCTATTTGCGACTAAATGTTATACAAAACCCTTTCAACCTCAGTGTTTATAAGGGATAGCAGCGATATGAGAAAAAAGTGGGACAGAGTTTATAGTGCATTTGATAGCATATGATAGCAAATGATAGCAAATGATGTCAAAATTACCGCTTTGGAATTACTGTCTTGTAGGGATGTCTAATTTTGCCTTATAAACTAAAACTAACATTGGGAATATCTAATTCCGACTTAAACAATAAATACTTGCTGATTATGAAAGATACGCTGGTTAAATCTGCTGATTATATGAAAGTACTTCTCTCTTATTTGTGGAAGCCAAAAGTTGAAAGAAATGATGATGATTGATAAAAAAGACTGCTCTGTGCTTAGTCTTGTTTACAACTGATTCGAGACTGGTACCACATTGGTTCTACACTCCTTCGGAAATACCCCCCTATTTTCGAGTAAATGTGGGACTTGTGTGGGAGATATGTGGAACATGGTGTAATCAAAACCATTGTAAGGCTTGTGAGCATTGAAAATGGAGAGGGGCGCATTAGTGTATAAAAAAAGCGTTATAGTATGTACTACAACGCTTTGGGTATTTTTATTTTTAGTATTTTATATAAGCAACATTGTCGTGGTACTTAAACGTTTTTATCAAAAACAATTACTATTACAAAAGTATAATTATACAAAAAAACTAATATTCTAAACTATACTATTGCCGCGATAACTTTTTAAAACGTGTGATTAAAATTATCTAACGATCTTTCTATACTCGATTACTTTAGATATTTTTCAATTTTTTATAAGCACGAATTAATTCTTTTAGCTGACGATTTGATGTAACGTCGAGATCCTTATCAGATAAAAAATGCTTAAACTTGAAATTACTTTTGTAGTTTTTCAGAATAATTTCTTGATCAATAATTAAAAGTTCATTTCTTAAATGTTGTTTTTCAACTTCTAAGGAACTAAGTAATTCGAATTTATCACCAAAATCTCTTCTAAAAGTTGTGGTATTAAAAGGAATTGAATTTAAAATTTGCATTTGTTTTTTTGATTTTTGGTCTAAACCTCCAATGATTTTAACTGCAATTGCCTCTACTTCATTTTTTGATAATAGATCTAAATTTTTAGGTACCAACGATTTCAATTGTTGTTTATTTCCTTTTTTGTAGTCCGCAGACTTAGTTATAGTTTCGGTAGAAACAAATCCACTTCCAAAACATTTTTTACAATTACTATTTAAGCCTTGACAAGAACAAATTTCAGATCTCATTTTTTTTATTTAAAAGGTATATATTTCGTTTGTAAAAGTAATACAATTCTATTTCAAAATAGTTTAAAATGTTCTTGTAATTATCTTGTACTGTAAAGTCAGTATTTCATTATTTTGAAAACTCTATTTATAAAATATGGCTCACCAATTTAGATTGTAGATTTAGATATCGAAAAATACCCTTATCGGGTATAATATCTCTACATACGCCCTAAACTATACCCTATAGGGTGTAATCTATTAAGTTTTAACTGTAAGTATTGTATAGCACACTTTCATGACATTATACAAAAAAAGCGTTGTAGTTTGGATTACAACGCTTTGGTATTTTGTTTTTTAGTGCTTTATTTACCGATACAAAAATTCGCAAAGATGTTCCCAAGTAGTTCATCGTTAGTTACTTGTCCTGTAATCTCTCCAAAGAAATAAAGGGCTTGGCGAATATCTATTGCCATTAAGTCAGCAGATAAATTCGTTTGTAATCCCCATTTCACTTTCTCGATTTCTTCCAATGCTTTAAGCAATGAATCGTAGTGGCGCGTATTGGTAACAATCGTTTCATTATTGCGCAATGCACCTGTATTCACAAACCCTAAAAGTGCTTGCTTCAACTCCTCTACTCCTTCATTTGCCTTAGCTGACATCAACATCAAATTCTCAATATTCTCATTGTAAAGCCCAATTTGTTCGTCTGTCAATAAGTCTTTCTTATTACACACAACTAACAACGGTTTTAGAGGGTACTTGTTTTTCAACTTCTCTAATTCCACTTTAATACTGTCTAACGACTCTGTATTCAGCTTAGCTCCATCAATCAAATAAATCACTACCTGAGCAGCTTCTATCTTCTCAAATGTCTTTTGAATTCCGATGCTCTCTACAACGTCTTTCGTTTCACGGATTCCCGCTGTATCAATAAAACGGAAACCTATTCCGTCTATCACTAATTCGTCTTCAATTGTATCACGTGTAGTTCCAGCAATGTCTGAAACAATAGCGCGTTCTTCGTTTAACAAAGCGTTTAACAACGTTGATTTACCTACGTTTGGCTCCCCTACAATTGCTACTGGAATACCGTTTTTAATAACGTTCCCCACAGCAAATGAATCAATCAAGCGTTTCAATACAAACTCAATACGGTTTATCAATTCCTTAAACTGCGTACGATCTGCAAACTCCACATCTTCCTCTGAAAAGTCAAGTTCTAACTCAATCAACGAAGCGAAGTTTAACAACTGCTCTCTCAACAAGGCGATTTCACTTGAAAAACCACCACGCATTTGTTGCATAGCGATTTGGTGACTTGCTTCGTTGTCTGATGCGATCAAATCTGCTACAGCTTCTGCTTGTGATAAGTCTAACTTTCCGTTTAAGAAAGCACGCATAGTAAACTCTCCTGCTTGTGCCATTTTAGCACCTTTTCGCAAACACAGTTGAATGATCTGCTGTTGAATGAACGTTGAACCGTGACAAGAGATTTCAACCGTGTTTTCACCCGTATAAGAGTTTGGTCCCTTAAACAACGAAACCAACACTTGATCCAATACACGATCACCATCCACTATATGTCCTAAGTGAAGGGTATGCGTTTTTTGTGTGGTCAAGTCTTTATTTTTAATCGAGCGAAAAATGCCGTTTACCAAGGTAATAGCGTCTTTTCCCGATACACGTATAATGGCGATTGCACCAGCTCCTGAAGGCGTTGCTAAAGCAACAATCGTATCTTGTAATATCATATATATTCGAAATTATAGCGCAAAGATAATATTTATTCATCCAAATGGAATTATTCGGCTTTGACTTAGACCGAAAAGTTTGTATTTCGACGTTTTCTTGCTTTATCTCTCCATTTTTATGCACTATTTATCACTGAATGTCTATACTTAATACCTCAGTATTTACACCCTTTTCTTAATAAAAACACGGCTATACTGCAAAAAAACGTCAGCTTTCCTTTAATATCCAAAACAGCATTAGTACACTTATTATCAATAAATTAAACTATTCTTATTCTGCGAATAATCACAATAACAGTTCATTTAATTTAGTATTTGACACCTCTTAATTTATTATAAAACCATAGATATATTCGCAAGCATATTGTGTATCCTTTTGCATTGTATTCGAGCATTATAAATACTTAGGATTAAGTACTTAATAATCAATAGACCTTAAATCAAAACTAAAGTTTTTAAATGTCAACATTTTGGGTAATGCGTTAATCACTAAACCAATATTTTTAGCAATTTGATGTTATAAGGAATAAAGTATTTCACCTATTTATTAATTGTAATAAACTAACTTATGAAGGAAAAGAAACAAATAAATAAAACAGACTTAACTGAATTTCAATTAAATAAATAAAATTCTTTTTTTAATTGAGCTGTAAAACAAGTATAAAAAAGCTATATTTCAAGTTTACGACCCTAATAGTAGCGAAGTATTAGAATACACCCTATTCATTAGGCAGATAGAAGTAGATGAAGACCAATTTATAAGACTTAATTCAAAATGAATGTAATAAACCAAATAGAAGAATTTGACGCAAATGAAAGATAAAAAATGACTTTAGTATAACCTATTATGATAATGATTAAAAAAGGCTTTTTTTTGAGAATATGACCACAGAACAGGAGCTAAAATTGATAGAGTTTTAAATAAAAAAACGAATAGCAATTTCTATACTAATAAAAATGATTTTGAAGAATGGATGCTATAAAAGGAATTAACACTTATACTTCGCTCTAATTCTTTTTATTTTAGTATAACTTTTATTGTTTTTAAACTTCTCTCTCAAAAGAGTTTATTCTAAGTGTAACTAATTTATTCTTTATATGTTTTTATCAAAAACTTGAATAATCATATTACCTCTTCCCCAATTATAATTAGAGTTATTATTACTATACATTCCAAAACGAATAATAGAATTTCCTTTATTTAATTCAATATATCCAAGAGCTTCTATTGTTATTGTTTTAATTTGATTAGTTTTATTTTGAATTACAAGTATAGATCTCCCTGTAACAGGCTGTCCTGCTGCTGCTTCACTAGAGTATTTTTCGGAATAAGTAAATTTCCTAGACCCGTCTATTAATTCTTCTTCTATGTTATTTTCACGTTTTACTAATTTAATTCCTGAATAATATATTAATCCAGGAGTAATTTTAATTATTGGAATATTATAATCAATTATCATTAACGTTTCTTGATTGGGATATATATTAATATCTTTTTTTAAATTTAAATCAAGATTAGTAACAGTTTCTATTTTTGACTCAATATATCTAGTCATAATAACAGAATTAGTTTCTCTAAAATTATAAGAATCAGAACTTTTATTTATTTGATAATAACCTACATCTCCTTTATCATTTATTAAAAGCTGCTTATTATAAAACTTTTCTTCTTCAATATTTATTTTAGGAATTGAACGAAACTTAACATTCCCTTCTACATCTAATGATGCTTCTGGCAACAAAACACCTATACCTGTTTGAGAATAATTAAAATTAAAACTTAAAAAAGTTAACAGTATAAACAAACAATCCTTCATTTTATTATTTTTCAACCAAAAATACATAATTTTTTAATCAAAACAATTTTTTTTAACCAAAACACCTATTATTATTAGATTTGCTATCAATATTGTATCGAGTATAGATCACTATATTTATGACGTAAAACTCCGCCTGTTATTGAAATATTAATCCAATTACGAGTTTTTAAACAAAAAATACTATCATAAAATAAAGTTTATTCTTACCTTTATACAAAACATAACAATCACGTACTATGAAAAAAATATTATTTCCAACGGACTTCTCTGAAACAGCAAACAACGCGTTAATTTATGCATTGAGAATGGCTGAAAATCAAAAGGCAACTCTTTTTGTTCTTCACGCTTATGAAATGCCTGTAATTTCTGCTACTGCTAATCCAGTTATGGTTCAGGATGTATATAAAACAATCGAATTGAGTAACTTTGAAAACTTTAAAGATCAAGTGCCTCAAATTAGAGATATTGCTAAAAAACACAACCTTGACCACGTTCCAATGCACTTTATTTTAGAAGAAGGTTTCTTAAACACTATTTTGAAAAAACGTGTAAAAGAAGAAGATATTGATCTTGTAGTTATGGGAACCAATGGTAACTCTGGATTGGACAAAAAATTATTAGGTTCTAATACGGCTAATGCTATTAGTACATTAGATGTGCCTGTTTTGAGTATTCCTCACGATGCTATTTTTGACGGAATTGACTCTATTGCATTCACTACATTATTTACAGCTCAAGATAAAGTAACACTTGAAAAAATATTAAAAATAGCTAAAGGTTTTGATGCTACTGTCAAATGTGTTCACGTAGCTACGGCTAAAGACAGAGTTGAAGCAAGTATTATCGAAAGCTGGAAAGCTAACTATAAAGATGAAAATATTAAGTTTTACATCGTAGATAGTAATGATGTTGAAAAATCAGTATTCGAATTCTTAGATACTGAAAATATCGACTTATTAGTATCTGTAAAAAGAAACAGAAGCTTCTTTGAAAAATTATTTACAAGCAGTATGACTAAGAAATTAAGTTACCATAACTACGTGCCTGTATTAGCTTTTCACGAAGAATAAAACTTTAACATACATTAACAATAAAGTCGCAATAATTTATTGCGACTTTTTTTGTCTTCATCTGTGTTTTTATATATTTTTCTCAACATATTGCGTTTGAAATGAAAAAATTTGTACTTTGTGCTCTATATAAATAACACATGTCCCTTATGAAAAACTATTTTATCCACATTCTATTTTTTACATTATTTGTAGGTAGTTATAGTTATGCTCAAAAGCTTGAAATATATACTAACGACGATAAAGAAGAATATCTTGGTTGCTTAAATTGTGATGCAAAAGACGCTAAATCTATATGGAATAATATGGGGGCGTATGGCAATTTGTACAACAAAAAATCTATTTGGAATAAATATGGCATTTATGGTGATAATACAAGTAATTTATCCCCTTGGAATCCTCATGCTGAGAAACCGCCAATCATTAAAAAAGATGGAAAAAAATATGGCTACTTTACATTGAATAAATTTATAGGCCAACGTGTTGAAATTAGCTTAACAAGAATGCTATACGACTATTATATGGACATCAGAGAAGATGTTACCAAATGGTCTAAAAATGCAAGTGAAATTACAACTAATGAAGCTGCGTTGAAATTAGCAAATGAAGCTACAAAAAGATCTTCAAATAACGATATAAAAAAGAAGATGTAATAAATACTAAACAATAAGAAAAAGCGAGTACAAGTATTGTACTCGCTTTTTTATTTTCTACTATTCTATAAATTTCAAATATTAAGCGTAAGAATAAGTGCAAAATCAAACTATAAGTAGATTTTTCTATGTAAACTATAATATTTTGGTAACACTGAAATTAGAAATAGAATTAGTTAATAAAACTAAATTCACACTATTCTCATTTTAAAGAATTTGAGTTGAAAAATGTTGAATTAATTCTATTTACTATGCCTAAGTCTTATTTACATTATTACTTTTTTGTAATACTTATTTTATTATCAAGCTTTAAATGTTTTGCTATTGAAAATACAGCGTCAATACTAAACAATGACTCTATTACTTCTCCTCACAAAATTAACATTTCAAACATCAAATATCTCAACCTATCAACAACTTACAATGGAAGACCTAAAATAATTAGTGCTTATGATGTTCCAAATGGTGTTACACTTTCATATAGCCCTAATAGCAATGTAGAAGCTGGAACTTATGATATTACAGTCACTATATATTACAAAAATAAAATTATAGATGTACAATTACTAACGCAAGTAATTAAGAAAAAGACTTATGATCATCAAGTTCGACTAAGAAAGCCACGTATTGCTTATACAGGCAAAGAAATATTTCTTGAAGTGATGGGCCCCATTCCTCCAAATACTGAGATAGTCTATTTCAACGAAAAACATACTAATGTTGGTGTGTACTTCGTACACGCTTTTATGTTTAATAAAAATTATAAATCAACAGTATTTTCTAATTATTTAGAAATTCTAAAAATTCCTATTGATCGCCAAAAAATAATTTTTAATTCATTACAAACTCCCTATGACGGTACAGTAAAAAAACTTGAACTAAAAAGCACTTTACCCTCTGAAATTCAAATTTTTCAAATTAATAACGCGCATACCGAAGTTGGTACTTATAAAGTCAAAGCTTATTTATATGGAGGTAGGAATTATATATCAACTATAGTAGAAAGAACTTTACAAATCACAGGTAAACCTACTTCTACTATTCCAACTACTCCTGATACAAGTAAGTTAGAATTTAAAGCACAAGAATTTATTTTTGTACCTAATGATCCACAGCCTATAAAAAAAATAGAAATTACAGGAGAATTACCTAAAGATGTTACTGTAGAATATATCAATAATGAACTTCAATATCCAGGAAGTATTAATCCATTAGCTATAATTAAATACAAAGAAGAAATTATAGATATAAAGGAAACTACTTTAAAAATAGAATCAATAAAACTTCCAGAAATCACATTTCCTAATGAAACCTTTGAATATAAATTTGATAGTATAACTAAAAAAAGTACACCATACTCTCTTCCACTGATTGATAACTTACCAGAGACTGTCCAAGTAGATTTTATAAAAAACTCACAAAGTGAAGTAGGTGAATATTCAGTTGGAATGCATGCATCTGGACCTGGATATGCAGCAATTAACAATTCTATAAACTATGAAGCTTCTAATTTAACAATCAAAAAAGCTAAGCTTCCGCCTATTGTTTTTAGAAACAAAGACTTTTTTTATGATGGTGTCCCGTCCTAAAATAGGTTTACACAAAATAGACTTATTTATGAAAGAGACAGAAAACACAAGGGAAAAGCGTAGTCAACGAGATTATACTTT
>NZ_FNDQ01000031.1 GCF_900099675.1 Myroides phaeus | reverse complement strand
CCTTGTTCTCCATAAACTTCATATAGTTTAAGCCAAAAATAAAGGTTAAACTCACTGATTTTTTCTGATCGAGAAAGTCCCCTCATACTGTCTTTACCTTCCAAAATAATAGTTACTATACCTAACTTAAATTCAAAATTGTATTTCTGTTTTCTACTCATAAAAAATGCCCCAAAAAGTGTCTAACTTTTTGGGGCATGTCTATATGTTAGCTATAGATGCTTTTTCAAGTAATGAAACTACAAGAGACGAATGTACTCAAGATAATATTAACACCGAGGTGGATTTCTTGTATATAGCAATTCATTGTTTGAGTAAGTTGGATAAAGCCCTTGTCTTTTTTTATTTAGAAGGTATGACACATAGGGAAATTGGACTTAATTTAGGTATAACAGAAGGAAATGCGCGTGTTAAATTAAATAGAGCAAAAAGTAAGTTACAAGAAATAATTAAAAAGCAGGGATATGAATTTTGATGATTTAAAAGATAAGTGGAGGGAACAAGAATTGATTTCTGAAGAATTAACAGAGAAGGTTGTCGTTAGACATATAAATACACTTCCATTAGATAAAATGAGAAGAAATGTAATAAGAGATATTTGGTTACAATCTTTATGTGTGATTCTGTTGGGATTTCTACCTTATTATCATCCTATTATTGAAGGAAATATAGTTTTATATTATATTTTGTTTACTTTGTTTTCTTTAGTAACTCTTTACTATTTACTTAAGATGTTTTTGTTTTATAGAAAATCAGAGTCTTATGTTTTAAATTCTTATGATAGTTTGTATGAAGTGTATTTCAATGTTAGGATGTATGTTCAATTATATGAGAATTTTTGTTTTTCATTAGCACCTTTTATTATTTTGTTTATTCCTTTTTTTATTGGTTTGGATTTAGAGGGAATCGAGAAGCTTTTTAACAATATAGTATTTTTAGTAGCTTTATTTATTTATAGTTTGCTAGTTATATTATTTTGTAAGTATTTGATATATAGATTTTATGGTAGGTATCTTAAACAATTAAAGGATGTTTTGGAAGAGTTTAAAGAAGAAATTATAGGATAAAATAAAAGCCAGTAACTAAATGTTCTGGCTTATCTATTTTAGGACTAGTCAAATTATTACCTTATTTAAAGGTCATTCTTTGAATACGCACTGCATTTAGTATAGCAAGTAAAGCTACACCTACATCTGCAAATACTGCCTCCCACATATTGGCTATCCCACCAGCGCCAAGTATTAAAACAATAATTTTGACAGTCAACGCAAGAACTATATTTTGTATTACGATCTTTCTTGTTTCACGAGCTATACGTATTCCTGTAGCAATTTTTGAAGGTTGGTCTGTTTGGATTACTACATCAGCTGTTTCAATAGCAGCATCACTTCCTAAACCGCCCATAGCAATTCCTATATCACTTAAAGCAAGTACAGGAGCATCATTAATTCCATCGCCAACAAAAGCAATTGCACTATTAGGATATGTATGCTTTAATTCTTCAACCTTTGCTACTTTATCTTCAGGTAGTAAACCTCCATAAGCATTGTCAATTGCCAGTTCTTTAGCAACTTTTTGAGTAATGCTATCTTTATCACCGCTGAGTATTATTGTTTGTATAACACCACAATCTTTCATTTGTGTAATAGCAGATTTAGCATCTACTTTTATTTGATCAGCTATTGTAATATAACCTACATATTCATTTTCTAAAGCTACCACTACAATACTTTCAACGATATCATCAATTACATCTGGATATTTGATATCAAACTGTTTCAATAGCGCTGTATTTCCGACGAGTGCAGTTGTGCTATTAACCACACCTTTTAATCCTTTTCCTGTTATTTCGTGTACATCTTGTGCAATTAAATCAGTTGGAAAAGTTTCATTGATGGCCTTTGCTATAGGGTGAGTAGACTGTTTTTCAATTGCTGATACGATTTGTGTAAAGTTGTGTTGATCTATACTTGTTTCGACCTTCTGCACTTTGAATACTCCCTCAGTCAGTGTACCTGTTTTATCCATTACAACAACATCAAGTTTAGCCATCAATTCAAGGTAATTTGACCCCTTGAAAAGTATACCGTTTTTTGACGCGGCACCTATTCCTCCAAAATAACCTAATGGAACAGAAATTACAAGTGCACAAGGACACGAGATCACTAAAAAGACCAATGCTCTATATAGCCAATCTTTAAATTCGTAATTTTCGACAAACAACGTTGGTAATATTGTAACTGCAACGGCTAAAAAGAATACTATAGGAGTATATATTTTTGCAAATTTACGTATATATAATTCTGTTGTAGCTTTACGCGAACTCGCCTCTTGTACCATTTCAAGTATTTTAGCAAGTGAACTATCTTGGTATAATTTTGTCGTTTGTATTTCAATTACATTCTGTAAGTTGATCATTCCCGTTAAAACGATGTCTCCTTGAGTAAATGTAGACGGTTTACTTTCTCCAGTTAATGCGGATGTATTAAAACTACCTTTGTTAGTTAGTAACTGTCCATCTAAAGGAATTTTTTCACCTACTTTAACCTGTATTTTTTCACCTATTTTGACATCTTCTGGATTAACAATAACAAACTTATTGTTTCTATAAACAGTTGCTTCTTTTGGACGAATATCAAGTAATGCTTTTATATTTCCTTTTGCCTTATTAACGGCTTTTTCTTGAAATAATTCTCCAATTGTATAAAATATCATCACAGCCACTCCTTCTGGATATTCTCCAATTGCAAAGGCACCAACAGTTGCAATAGCCATTAAAGAGAACTCATTAAAGAAATTACCTTTTCCCCCTAATTCTACGGCTTCTTTTATAACAGGGAATCCTACAGGTAAGTATGCCGTACCATACCATAAGATTTGTAAAAGGGTATTGTTTACAAACCACTCGGCTTTGACTATATGAGTTAAGATTAATCCAGTAAATAAGAGAAGAAGTGAGACAATTAAAACGGAATTATTAGTCATTTCTCCATGATTGTGATCATGATCTTCATCGTGATTATGTTTGTGTGGTTGACTATTGTGTTGATCGAAGTTGTTTTTATCACCTTGATCGTGACAATGATTATCTTGGTGACTATTTGATTTTGATGTACAACTATCATTCTGATTTATTTCAGAAGAACAGCAGATTTTATGTGTATGTGCCATAATAGCATTATTTTATCATTCATAACAAATTTAGTAAGTTATACTCGATATAAATAATGCCTTAGCAAGTTTGCAATGCTGTTGCAAGCACTTTGAATTTATCAAATTTCTCACAAATAGTATATTTACAGCGATAATAAAGAAGTATAAGAATAGCTTTAAAGTTGGAGTAGTAATTGCAAGCACTATATGAATGAATGCATATATCAAGAGCTAAAGAGAAGTAGATCAATAGAGGTTTGTTATCAATCAAAAATGTTAATATCAAATTATTACACATCGATAAAGAGAATAAAGCTATAGTATTAGTTTAAAAGATGTTTGCTTGTATTGTTTGTGATGCACAACAATCATCTTGCTAAAGCTTATATACAGGGGGTGAAAATATGTGTTCATACTATTCAACTTAGCCTATATAGCATATAATCCTATAGCATTAAAGGCTTGTATGAGTTGTTATAAAGGTAGTTAAGATGTACTTCTTGTTAAGTTTGTTAGTATATGAAATGATAGCATTTATTGATTTACATAATTTTTTTTGAACAAATACATTAAAGGAAAACTTCGACAACACATCCAAACAGCAAAGGCAATCCACACACTATAAAGTTTAAAACCTAAGTAATCAAACAGCAATAGAGTAGGTATAAAACCACAAAAAGTAGCAAACAACAAATTATTACGTAAAAACTTAGCATCTCCCATTCCCTTAAATATCCCATCATAAATATAAGCAAGAGCATTGATTGGTTGCATAATAAGTACCAACCAGAATACAGATAAAAATACTTTTATTACCTCAGGGTCTTGATTGAAGAGTAAACCAATTTGTTTGTAGAATATAATGCAAATTGTATTTAAAACAAGGGCAATAATAATAGCATATTTGCTGATATCCTTACTCATTTTCCACATTGCATTATAGTTTTTCTCGCCCAATAATCTACCAGATAAAGCATTACCAGCACTTGCATAACCATCAATAAAGAAAGAGAAGAAAAGCCAAATATTCATTAATATACTTTGAGCAGCAATGAAGTTCTTACCATAACCAGTAGCGTAAGCATTTGCTAAATATAGTGCCACATTTAAAGTTGCAGTACGAATTATAAAGTTAAAACTCATTATAATTAATGGCTTTAAAGAAGGGTTAATAGTTCTTCGAACTTTTAACGTAAAAGGAGTTTTCGTAAAGAAGAAGTAGAAAGCCATAATTAGCATTACAGTCTGAGCAATAACACTGGCATAAGCAGCTCCTTTAATATGCATTGCAGGGATCCACCCCTCTACACCAAATACAAATAAGTAGTTTAGACCTACATTTAGAAAAGCTCCTACCAAACTACACTTCATTGCCCATACAGTGTTTTGAAGCCCCCTAAAGACTCCAAATATAGCAAAGGTTATCAAAGTAAGAGGAAAGCCCCAAGCTCGTATTAAATAGTATTCTTTTGCATAGGTAAGTATAAGGCCACTTGCATTATAGGCCACAAAGATCTCGTGGACAAAGAAAGTAGTAAAGATGAATAAGAACACACTCAATAGAAAGTTGAAAACAATAGCTTGAGGAACAAGTGTTTTTACTGCAAATAATCTTTTGCTACCTAAGTGTTGTGATACGGTAGCAGAGATAGATGTTTTTGTTTGCGCAACTACCCATATAATAGCCGAGAGAAATGAACCAACAAGACCAACAGCAGCTAAGGCTTCTACACTATTTTCTTTTACATTCCCAACAATTGCAATATCTGTTAAAGAGATTATAGATTCTGAAATTCCTGAAAAGATAGCTGGAATAGCTAATTTATTGATATCCTTAAACGTAATAGTAGTTGCCATAATAATTTGTAGTACTCAAAAACAATTGCAAAGGTCGCAAAAATATTAGGCAATAAAAAACCACCCTAACACAAGAATTGTGGGGGTGGTTGAAAAAAAAATGTCTTATTAAATAATTAAAAACGCATTCCTACACCAAAACCAATTAACATTGGATCTACTTTTACTTTAGCAGGAATTTTTAATTCGTTGATTGGTGCACCTTCCATTAATAGGTTAGAAGCATCAACAGTTACGTCTGTTTTTAAGAATAATTTTTTGAAGTCAACGTTGATAAAGAATTTATCACTTAAATCAATGTCAAATCCAAATTGGTATCCCCAACCAAATTTGTTATCATACTTAATGTCTTTAGCTGCACCTGATTTTTCGTTGTAGAAAATTGTGTAGTTAACACCAGCACCAACATATGGTTTGAATACTTCACCAAATTTGTGGTGGTATTGTACCATTAAAGTAGGAGGTAATAACCAAACGCTTCCTAAATCGATATTAGCCACATCTGGACCATCAACTAAAGTTGGATGATTTAAGTTAGAACCTAATGTTCCAACTGTATGTCTTGAAGTACCTAAAATTAATTCAGCAGCAAGATTTTCTGTGAAGAAATAAGTGAAGTCTAATTCAGGTATAAAGTTATTGTTTACGTCAATTTGACCACCGATAACACCAATGTCAGCTCTGTTGTGAGGAATTACACCAACACCACGTAAACGCATTTGCCATTTGTATGTTTCTTTTTCTTTAGCAACATTCTCTTGTGCAAATGTTGAACCACCCATTAATAAAGCAGCTCCTAAAAAAGATAGTAGTAATTTTTTCATAATTGTTTTTTTAAATTTTCTGATGTAAAATTAGTGTTAATATTGTATCAACAATATGACTTTTATCATTATTTGGATATTTATTCCAATTAAATGACTTATTTTACTGTTTTTAAGAAAATTTACTTCATTGTAAATGTTGATTTGGTATGTTTAATGTTGTTTGTGTAGTGTCTTTTGTTAATTAATGTATGGTATTTGAATTTAAATTGTTAAAGTAATAAAAATAATAAATTATGAAAACTTTAGTGTTAGGAGCTTCTTTAAAAACAGAAAGATACTCTTTTAAAGCAATTTCAATGTTACAAGAGTATGGTTATAGTGTTGTAGCTCATGGATTAAGAGTAGGTAATATTGGAAATGTAACTATTTCAAAGGAGTTAATAGCATATGAAGATATAGATACAATTACCTTATATCTAAATCCTAAGAGACAAGAAGAGTTTTACGAATATATTATTTTGTTAAAACCCAGACGTGTAATATTTAACCCTGGAACAGAAAATCCAGTGTTATACAAATTATTGCGTGACAATGGTATTGATTATGACGAGGCTTGTACGTTAGTTTTGTTGCGTACTAACCAATACTGATTTCTTGCTGATTAACAATAATAAGATTACTGTAATACTGGCATTTACTAAGATCAATTCGTTGTCAAATACATAACCTCCTAAAAAACCGCTCGCATTATTACTAATAAATAATGTTGCAAAAGGAGAAATAAGACAGATAATTGGAACCAGTTTGTCCTTCACTTGTTTGTTTTTAAAGATAATGGCAAAAGCGAATAATCCTAAAAGAGGACCATACGTATATGAGGCAATTCTAAAAATCATACTAACTACAGATGCGTCATTAATAGCATTGAACAAGATAATAACTAAGAACATCAAGAAAGAAAAGCTCAAGTGAACGATTTTTCGTTTCCAAACATTTGAGCTACTCTCTTTTTGTTTGTCCATATTTAAAAAGTCGATGCAAAACGAAGTAGTTAATGCTGTTAAAGCAGAGTCAGTTGTTGCAAATGTAGCTGCTGTTAATCCAAGTAAAAATACTATTGCAGGAACTATAGATAAGTGGTTAAATGCTATTTCAGGGAACAATAAATCTGTTCTTGGTTTTCCTGAAGCGCTATCAAGAGGAACATCAATGCCGTATTTATTCGCATAGATATATAGCAAAGCACCTACTCCTAAGAAGAATAAGTTAATGACAACAAAGATAGCAGTGAACGAATACATATTTTTCTGAGCTTCTTTAATGTTTTTACAGCTCAGGTTTTTCTGCATCAAATCTTGGTCAAGTCCCACCATAGCCAGGGTTACAAAAATCCCTCCAATAAATTGTTTAAAGAAATTAAAGCGATTAGATATAAAATCTTCAAAGAAAAATATTTTAGAATAATTACTTTGTTTTACTGTTTCAAAAGCTTCAATAGGACTCAAATCTAAGCTATGGCAAATGAAAACTATGGTAAAAATAACCGATGCTACAAGGAAAAAAGTTTGTAGCGTATCTGTTATGATAATGGTTTTTAGTCCTCCTTTATAGGTATAAGCATATATAAGTAAAAGGGCTATTAATACGGTTGCAAAAAAGGGAATGCCAAAATGGTCAAATACATAACGCTGTAGTACTATAACCACAAGGTAAAGCCTAAAAGCCGAACCAATTGTTCTACTTAATAAAAAGATTGATGCAGCACTTTTATAGCTATAATGTCCTAATCTTTTCTCGATGTAAGTATAAATGGACACCAAGTTATACTTGTAATAAAGAGGTAATAAAATAGAGGCGGTTAGTAAAAAACCAACAGCATTTCCTAAAACAAATTGAAAGTATTTAAACTGTTCTCCATTAGGTGAACCAACTTCTCCGGGTACTGAGATAAAGGTAACACCAGAAAGTGCTGTTCCAATCATTCCAAAAGCCACTAAATACCACTTTGCATTTTTATTAGCACTAAAAAAGGCATCATTACTACTATCTTTTTTACTCACAAAATGTGAAATAAGAATTAATATACCGAAGTAAATCGTGATGATTGTAATAATGCTAATTGGTGACATAAATTGATTTTGAAAAATGAATGTGTTTCCAAAAGTAATTATTTTTTTCACAAAGAGTGAACAGACCGAAAGAATGTTAGTTTTATTCTTTTTAACACTCGCAAAAACAAGTTGTTATTTTTTAGCGAACAGTGAAAAAGCAGTTTTATCTATGCTTTGATATTTTATATATTTGCGCCATGGAATTCCCTTCAAAATTATTAGAAAAAGCAGTAGAAGAAATGTCACAATTACCAGGGATTGGTAAGCGTACTGCTTTGCGATTGATGTTACATTTATTAAAACAACCAGAAGAGCAAACAGTTCACATGGCAGAGGCGTTGATGAAAATGAGAAAAGAAATCAGTTTCTGTAAAAGCTGCCATAATATTTCTGACGAAGAAATCTGTGATATTTGTTCAAATCCAGTACGCGATCATCAAACAATTTGTGTCGTTGAAGACGTACGCGATGTTATGGCTTTGGAAAACACCCAACTGTTCAAAGGAATTTACCACGTTTTAGGAGGTAAAATTTCTCCTATGGACGGAGTTGGTCCAAGCCAGTTGAATATTACATCATTAGTTGAAAAAGTTAAAAACGGAGAAGTAAAAGAAATTATTTTTGCCTTGAGTTCAACAATGGAAGGAGATACAACTAATTTTTACATTTATAAACAAGTCAAAGACCACAATATAATCACATCTACAATTGCCAGAGGAATTGCAGTTGGAGACGAGTTAGAGTATGCAGATGAAGTAACATTAGGGCGTAGTTTAGTGCACCGTGTTCCTTTTGAAAATGCGTTTAAACCGATTTAGTAACTGGTAGAAAATATTATGAAAGCAACTATTCGCAAGGGTAGTTGCTTTTTTATGTCTGTTTGTTAAAGCTAAATAGGGATTAAGTAATGAGTCAGTTTTTGTAATAACTGCTTTTTTAATTATATATTATTCGTAAACCATCAGCTCAGTCATATGCTTTTGTAATATATGGGTGTACGTTAAATAGTACTGTCATTATAGTATTCTTTGATACTTGTTTCACACAAGTACCACACAAGTACCACACACCTTCGGGAAAAAGGCTTGTTTTCGAAGGTGTGTGGTACTAATGTGGTAGATGTCTCGAACATGGTGCGTTTAAAACTGTGCTTTAATATGTTCTTTATCGCAAGTAGATACACTTCAAATCTCCAGTTATTTTGTTTTTTATAGAAAAGGAAGTGTGTGTTTAGTGCCCCTAACTTTTAGACTTTTTCTTTATTTGTGTTTTAAAAAATAGAGTATTTCTTTAAGCTTCCCTTCTCTCTTAATCACATTATTTATAATGATTAGTTTTAACACTAAATTTATTGTTAGACAAGTCTAATTATGTAATTTTGTACATCTAAAGAAATGAGAATGAATTTGTCAGAACTTCAAAAAGGAGTAAAAGCTAAGATTGTAGGTATTGAGCGTGGTTGTGCAAGAGAAGTACACCAACGTTTTCTTGACTTAGGATTTGTACCGGGTGCAGAAATTGCTGTACACAATGTAAGTCCTCTAAAAGATCCAGTAGCATACTCAATTTATAATACCATTATTTCATTGCGTAAAGAGGATGCAAAAATGGTATTAATCTCAATTCAATAACAAAATTTAAGTAAGGAGAAGATCGATATGGCGAAAACAGCCTGTGATATTTGTGATTTAAACGCTGCTGCAGAATTAAAGAAACTCGGTGATATATCGGGTAATTTTGATTATTCAATTGCGCTTGCGGGAAATCCAAATACTGGAAAAAGTACAATATTTAATGCCTTAACAGGATTGAAACAGCACACTGGTAACTGGCCAGGAAAAACTGTTACAAGAGCTGAAGGAAGTTTTCAATACAAAGAAAGTAAGTATAAATTAATAGACTTACCAGGAACGTATTCCCTAATGTCAACGTCAGAAGACGAAGAGATAGCAAGGGATTTTATTCTTTTTGGTAAGCCAGATGTTACTGTTGTTGTAGTTGATGCAGGGAGATTAGAACGCCATTTAAGTTTGGTGGTTCAAATTCAAGAAATCACAAACAAAGTAGTTGTTTGTTTAAACCTTATGGATGAGGCTACGCGTCACGGTGTAGAGATTGATGTTCGCGGTTTATCAAGAGATTTAGGTGTGCCTGTTATTCCAACATCAGCGAGAAATAAAGAGGGAATTCCTGAATTGCTATTGGCTATTGATCAAGTGGCAACAGGAAAATACGTCCCGGAACACAAAACGATTTCGGGAATTTCAGGGGAGTCGCGTAAAGCTGTACAAGAAGTTGCAACTGATTTGTTAGCATTAGATGCTGACTTACCAAGTGCTTCGTGGATTGCAATGCGTTTGATTCAACAAGATAATAGTATTCAAGCTGCTTTGTTAAACAAAACGTTGTCTCAAAAAATAACAGTTGAAAAAATACAGCCTATTTTAGAAAAGGCAAATCAATACCACGATTCACTGGGGTTGGATTATTCAGATAACGTAGCAGGAGCTATTTTTTCACAAGTATCGAAAACAGTGAAAAGCACGGTGAAATCAGACGAGAATCAACGTGCCTTCCGCATAGACAGAATGATAGATAACGTGGTTACCAGTAAGCGATTTGGTTTTCCTATTATGCTATTAATGTTAGGGGGAGTTTTATGGCTAACAATTATTGGGTCTAATTATCCTTCTGAT
Source organism: Myroides phaeus (assembly GCF_900099675.1). Classification (GTDB taxonomy): domain Bacteria; phylum Bacteroidota; class Bacteroidia; order Flavobacteriales; family Flavobacteriaceae; genus Flavobacterium; species Flavobacterium phaeum. The sequence goes on along the minus strand of NZ_FNDQ01000031.1, from coordinate 18,263 downwards.
GCATTGTCATACTTATTATTAGAACAATTATATCCGTTGCTAAAAGAGGGTGCAACCTCAGTAGGTTTTCCTTGGTGGCTAAGCGGATTTTTAATAGACGGAGTATATCTTGCTACAGCGTGGGTAATAGCAGTAATGTTACCACCAATGGCTATTTTCTTTCCGTTATTTACGTTGTTAGAAGACTTTGGATATTTGCCAAGGGTAGCTTTTAATTTAGACAGGTTGTTTAAAGGAGCAGGAGCACACGGAAAGCAAGCGTTGACTATGAGTATGGGGTTTGGTTGTAATGCAGCAGGAGTTGTAGCAACAAGAATTATTAATAGTCCTCGCGAGAAATTAATAGCGATTATTACAAACAACTTTTCACTTTGTAATGGCCGTTGGCCAACGCAAATCTTAATGGCTACTATATTTATAGGAGCTTTAGTACCTGCTTATATGTCACATACAATATCAACTTTAGCAGTTGTAGGAATTGTTGTTTTGGGAATTGCATTTACCTTTTTTGTTTCTTGGTTTCTATCGAAAACAATGCTAAAAGGAGAGGCGTCTTTCTTTACGTTAGAATTGCCACCATACAGACCTCCGCACGTATTACAAACGGTTTATACATCATTAATTGATAGAACTTTGATTGTATTGTGGAGAGCTATTGTGTTTGCAGCACCAGCGGGAGCAATTATTTGGTTAGTTTGTAATATTATGATTGGCGACAAGAGTATGGCATTATGGGTAATTGAAGGATTAGACCCAATCGGTGTTTTACTTGGATTAAATGGAGTTATTCTATTGGCTTATGTTGTAGCAATTCCAGCTAATGAAATTGTGATTCCAACCATATTAATGCTTACAGCAATGGTATTAGGGGATGCAAGTTTAGGTGAAGGAGCTGGAGTGATGTTTGAAGTTTCAGACGGAGAGATCGCTACAATTTTACACGCAGCAGGATGGACAACCTTAACAGGGGTAAACTTAATGTTGTTTAGTTTATTACACAATCCGTGTAGTACTACTATTTACACCATTTACAAGGAAACAAATAGTGTTAAGTGGACAATAGTAGCTTCTATTTTACCAGTTATATTAGGAGTTATCGTTTGTTTTGTTGTAGCACAAGTATGGCATTTATTCGTATAATATATAGTTTAAAAACAAAAAAAGTCGAGATATTATCTCGACTTTTTTTGTTTATATATCTTGTGCTCCTATTTCGATTGGTTCACCCAAATATTTAGGTTTCTTGCTTATCAAATTATCCAATAGAACTTTTACTCTTGCAAACTTTTCTCTGATTAATGTTTTAAAACCGTAGTGTCTTGTAACATCTTGGGCGTTAAAACCAATTGTTTTTAAATCAAGATGATTTGCAATATACACGGCTCTTTCATTGTGAAAGGGTTGAGAAATAATGGTAAATTCATCTTGACCAAATATTTCTTTCATTCGATAAACAGAGTCTAATGTTCTGAAGCCAGCATAGTCTAAGTAGATTTTTTCTTCAGGTATCCCTTTTTCTACCAACGCTAATTTCATATCCTCCGGTTCATTGTAATCTTTACGACTATTATCTCCACTAACAACTATATATTCTAACTTACCACTTTTATACAAAGCTGCTGCAGCTTCAATGCGATAAGTGAAATAATAGTTTAACTGACCATTAGCTAAGTGTTTTGCAGTACCTAAAACAAGTCCTACTTTATTGTGAGGAATGTTCTCTGTCTTGTTATACAACTGCTTTTCTGTAGTAGCTTTTACTGTGTAATTAGCAAAGTAAAGTAACAGAAGTACACTGATAATGGCAATTAGTATTAAGTAAAATAGTTTTTTCATAACAGATTATTTAATCCGAAAGATAGATAAAAACCTTAGCTTAATACCAACGTTTTTTGTTCTTTTTAGAGTTTTCAGATTTACGAGAATTACTTTGTCCTGGTTTTTTTCTGTAATCTTTCTTTTGTCCTTCACCCTCTTTTTTGTTCTTTTCTTTCCAAGGAAAAGGATGTTCAGTAACAATTTTAGGTTGAGAACGTGTAAATTTTACAATATCAGCCCAGTAGTTTTTTTCTGTTTGATCACAGAAAGAAATAGCTACTCCTTCATTTCCAGCTCTACCTGTACGCCCAATTCGGTGTACAAATGTTTCAGGAATATTAGGTAAATCGTAGTTAATTACAACAGGTAACGAATCAATGTCAATTCCCCTTGCCGCAATATCTGTTGCAATTAAAACTTTAGTTTCTTTATTTTTAAAACTATCTAAAGCCTCTTCACGTGCAGTTTGAGATTTGTCTCCGTGAAAAGCAGCAGCATTTATTCCGTTTTTAATCAAACTTTCTACTACACTATCAGCTCCCATTTTAGTACGTGTAAATACTAAAACATCCGATAACTTTTCGTTTCTAATAATGTGGTATAACAATTTCTTTTTATCTCCTTTTTCAACAAAGTACACTTTTTGTTTTACCGTTTTAGCACTTGAAGAAATAGAGTCTACTGCTACATATTCTGGTTTTTGTAAAAACTCGTGTGCCAATTCGCGAATAGCCAAAGGCATAGTAGCTGAGAATAAAAGTGTTTGTCTATTAGACGGAGTTAATTGAATCAGTTTTTTCACTTCATCAATAAATCCCATATCTAACATTAAGTCTGCTTCATCTAAAACTAAGTAGTGTAGATGGTCAAGGTCTAAGTGTTTTTGTTTATATAAATCTAACAAACGACCTGGAGTACCAATGATTACATCAGCTCCTTTGTTTAATTGTTCAATCTGTGGTTTGATGGACATTCCACCGTATAAAGTAATATGTGTAACGTTAGTATATTTAGCGTATTTCTCAAAGTTATCACCAATTTGAACAGCAAGTTCACGCGTTGGCGTAATGATTAATACTTTCGCTTTCTTTGCTTTTTTGGTATTTCCAATTTTGTGTAAATAATGGATAATCGGCATTGCAAAAGCAGCTGTTTTTCCAGTACCTGTTTGCGCACAACCAATAAGGTCTTTCTCTGCTAAGATTAATGGAATAACTTTTTGCTGAATTGGAGTAGGTTCTTTGTAACCAAGCTCTTCGATTGCACGTAATATATTTTTATTTAAGTGTAAGTCTTCAAATGTCATAAAAAAGTAAAATATTTTGGACAAAGGTACTGCATTTGGAATTAGTTTAACTTATAAAATTCACTTTAAGGGCATATTTGTCGTTAAAAACAACCTAATGTAAAGGCTTTTGTTATTGGTGTAATCTGTTTTATAATAGGTGTTTGTATTTTTTATAGTATCCTTAAAGTAGGCGTTTTTATACTTTTAAATACGATAGGTTGTCTTTAAAAGTTTTAAGGGAAATGTATTGAAAAAGAGGAGAGAGAAAAATTTGCTTTCAATTCGTATCTAAGCTCTTCAAACCTTGAAAAAGCAAGGATTTTCAAAGGTTTGGAACTTTTATCAATGAAAATATAGCTGAGCTTTGTTTCAACTGAAGATTGTGTTTGTGTAAATAGATTTCTTTATGATTGAGAAGAGTACAGAAAAAATGTATATAAAAAATCCCCAACGAAAGTTGAGGATTCTTTGAAATAAAGACTTGTCAGATTGTCTTTGAAATTTATCTTAAGCTTCTTCTCCTATGAGAATTTCTAACATTGTAATAGCAGCTTCACTAATTTTAGTACCAGGACCAAATACGGCAACTGCACCTGCGTCGAATAAGAATTGGTAATCTTGTGCAGGAATAACTCCTCCTACAATCACCATAATATCATCACGACCATATTTTTTTAATTCTTCAATAACCTGAGGAACTAATGTTTTGTGTCCAGCAGCTAAAGAAGAAACTCCTAAAGCGTGAACATCATTCTCAACAGCCTGCTTTGCAGCTTCAGCTGGAGTTTGGAATAATGGTCCAATGTCTACGTCAAAACCAACGTCAGCATAACCAGTAGCTACTACCTTTGCTCCGCGATCGTGACCATCTTGTCCCATTTTCGCAATCATAATACGAGGGCGACGACCTTCAATATCAGCAAATTTATCTGCTAACTCTTTCGCTCTTTTAAAACTTTTGTCGTCTTTTATTTCTTTGCTATACACACCACTTACAGATTGAATTTGTGCTTTAAATCTACCAAATACACTTTCCAGTGCATCACTAATCTCACCTAATGTAGCTCTTAATTTAGCCGCTTCAATAGCTAATGCTAATAAGTTACCTTCACCTGTTTTTGCAGAAGTAGTCAGTGCAGCTAATGCTTCTTGTACTTTCTGATTATCACGCGTAGCTTTAATTTGATTTAGTCGGTCAATTTGTTGCTTGCGCACGGTTTGGTTATCAACCTCTAAAATATGTAATGGGTCTTCTTTTTCTAAGCGATATTGGTTTACACCAACAATTATATCTTGTCCACTGTCAATACGTGCTTGTTTACGTGCTGCCGCTTCTTCAATGCGAAGTTTAGGAATACCAGCTTCAATAGCTTTAGTCATACCCCCTAATTCTTCAACCTCTTCGATAAGTGCCCACGCTTTTTGCGCAATTTCTTGTGTCAAGTTCTCTACATAATAACTACCAGCCCAAGGGTCAACCGTTTTACATAGTTTAGTTTCCTCTTGTAAGAAGATTTGCGTGTTACGAGCAATTCTTGCCGAGAAGTCAGTAGGAAGAGCAATAGCTTCATCAAGAGCATTGGTGTGTAACGATTGCGTTCCTCCAAAAGCCGCCGCCGCCGCTTCAATAGCTGTTCTTGCTACGTTGTTAAAAGGATCTTGCTCTGTTAAACTCCAACCTGATGTTTGACAATGTGTTCTTAATGCTAACGACTTTTCAGAAGTAGGGTTGAATTGTTTAAGTAGTTTTGCCCATAACATTCTTCCTGCACGCATTTTGGCAATCTCCATAAAATGATTCATTCCAATTGCCCAGAAAAATGAAAGTCTTGGTGCAAATTCGTCAATTTTCATTCCTGCTGCCAATCCTGTACGGATGTACTCTAATCCGTCTGCTAACGTATAAGCTAACTCAATATCTGCGGTTGCACCTGCTTCTTGCATATGGTAACCAGAAATAGAAATAGAGTTAAACTTAGGCATATTTTTACTCGTGTATTCAAAAATATCTGCGATAATCTTCATAGAAGGAGTAGGTGGGTAGATATAAGTATTACGCACCATAAACTCTTTTAGAATATCGTTTTGGATAGTTCCCGATAATAATTTAGGGTCAACGCCTTGTTCAAGAGCTGCAACAATATAGAATGCCATAATTGGTAATACAGCACCATTCATTGTCATAGAAACAGACATTTCTCCTAATGGTATTTGGTCAAAGAGTACTTTCATATCTTCAACGCTGTCTATCGCCACTCCGGCTTTACCAACATCTCCAACTACACGCTCGTGATCCGAGTCGTATCCGCGGTGTGTTGCCAAGTCAAAAGCTACAGATAGGCCTTTTTGTCCAGCAGCTAAGTTTCTTCTGTAGAAAGCATTACTTTCTTCAGCAGTTGAGAAACCAGCATATTGTCTAATTGTCCACGGACGACGTACATACATCGTAGAATAAGGACCTCTTAGATTAGGAGCAAAACCAGCAGCAAATCCGATGTGTTCAATATTTTCTAAATCAGCTTCGCTATAAACTTTGTTAATAGCAATACCTTCAGCAGTAGTAAACTCTGAAGTTTCCGATTGATTTCTGATAGCAGAAGTGTCAATCTCTAAATGATGTAAATCCTTTCTTTTCATACCTTATTGTTTAGCTTTTTTTTCCTCCTCTAATCTGTTTTGCTCATAAGCTTCAGCCAGACGTTTTTCAATAATCGGAACGATTAAAGTTTTACGAGGATTTTGTTTAACAAAAGGATATAGCTCAAGGTCGTGACTCATTTGGTCTTGAGGATTTGGATATTTATTTGTACCCAATAGCACTTCTTTACCACTGTTGAACAAATCTTGTTCTTTGTGGGCGCTTTCATTTATTTTCTTTTGGATAGTTCCTTCAATTAACGAAGTGATAAATCCGTCTGCCTTCTCAATTTTTTTGAAAATGTCTAATGCTTTTTCAGCCAATTGTAAGGTAATGTTTTCTATATAGTAAGCCCCTTCAGCAGGATTATCAACTGCGTCAAAGTAGCTTTCTTTTTTCAAAATTAATAGTTGGTTACGTGCTATGCGGTCTCCGAACTCATTTTCTTTGTGATAGAGATTGTCGTAAGGCAAGTTACTTACCATATCAGCCCCACCTAAAATAGCGCTCATACATTCCGTAGTTGTACGCAACATATTTACATTATAGTCATATAATGTTTTGTTTCTCTTAGTTGGAACGGCGATTAATTTAATGTCAATGCCTGTATGGTATTCTTTTATTACCATTTCTGCTAACATTCTCATTGCACGAAGCTTACTTATTTCAAAAAAATAATTCGTACCAACAGCAACTTTAATGTAAATAGTATTGTTTATATGGTCAATTCTATTCAAGTATTCGTTTAAATGAGCAATAGCATAGGCAATTTGCTGTACCATATTAGCACCAGCATTCTGATAAGTAGTAGCGTTGATAACAATAGCCGTATTAGGAGCTTTAGATAGACATTCTTTAAGGTTATTGAAATCACTATTTAAGTTTTCATACCAGTTACCATCAGAAGTTAATTGATGAATTGGGTCTAATAAGATAGCAATAGAAAACTTATTAGTTTGTGCAAAAGTAGCAAGTTCAGTAGTGTACTTTGCATTTAAGAAATTAAATACAAAAAAGTAAGTGTGCTGTTGAGGTAATTTGCTCAATAGAAGTTTACTGTCAATCGTAGGATTGTCAATTGTAAAATAAATAACTTCAGCACCTCTTTGTAAAGTATCTAAAGCTTTGTCAATAGACTTATTGACATCATATACATAGATTCGCTGAACAATTTTGAAGTTACTTGCATTTGTGTTTATTGGAAGAGCTTTATGATCACAATCATTGTGATAGAAAGGCTTAACTTTAATCCCTTCTAAACTCTCCCATACAAGTGTTTCATTGTAGTCAGCGCCTTTTAAATCATATTGTATTTGATTTTTCCAAGCTTTAGAAGAAATCTTTTCAAATTCTTCAAATAATTGGTTGGTCATAATAGTTGGTTGTCAAGATTAATTAGCAGGTATAGTATCAAATTCTACAATATAGATGTCTTCATTAGCACGTTTCATATAATAGTTTTCACGTGCATATTTTTCAGTAGCATCTCCACTCTTTAATCCTTTGATAGATTGCCTGTCTTTTTCAATTTCTTTTTCGAAATACTCTTTGTTGCCTTCAAGTTTATCAATTTCTTTATTAATAACCCTGTGTTCAAGCAAAGAATAACTGTCGAAAAACGTTATCCAAAATACAAAAATTAGACCTACTAAAAAAAAAGGATTTTTTAGTAGGTTTAAATAGTTGATATTTTTCAGGCGATCAAGTATTTTCATGTCGTAAATAGGTGATTAACCGATTTTTTCGTTAATAACTGTACGCACAATGTCAATGGCTACAGTGTTGTAAGTATCATTAGGAATAATGATGTCCGCATAGGCCTTAGAAGGCTCAATAAACTGATCGTGCATAGGCTTTAAGGTATTTTGGTAACGACCTAAAACTTCGATCATATCACGTCCTCTGTCAGCTATATCTCTTTTAAGACGTCTAATTAAACGTTCATCTGAGTCAGCATGAACAAAAATTTTAATATCACACATATCTCTAAGTTCAGGGTGACATAAAATTAAAATACCTTCTACAATCATTACTTTTCTCGGGTGAGTAAGTACATAATCGTCAGTTCGGTTGTGTTTTACAAAAGAATAAACAGGTTGATTAATACTATTTCCTTCTTTTAATTCTTTTAAATGCTTTACTAATAATTCAAAATCAATAGATCTTGGGTGATCAAAGTTGATTAAAGTACGCTCTTCTAAAGATAGATTGTCGGTTGCTTTGTAGTATGAATCTTGTGATATAACGCCTACTTCAGTTTCGGGTAATTCATTCATAATTTGGTGAACTACTGTTGTTTTACCACTTCCAGTTCCTCCGGCTATTCCTATAATTAGCATGTCTTAATATATTTTTAGCAAAAATAGAAATTAATCAATGAGAGGAGAAACATTTTTTGTTTTAAAGTGCATTTTTGCATTTTCTTATAATAAATTTAATACATCTGAAAAAGAGTACTATGGAAAGATTTAACACACTATAAATTGATGTAGTTTATAATTGTTCTAAATAAAGTAGTATATTTGATGCGTGTACCGATTCAATTATCTGAAATAGGTATTAATGGATAAGAAATTATAGATGTCAAAGAAAACGAATATACAACGTAAGGTATTTGTATTAAAAAATAGAGAATATATAACACCTCACTATATTAGGTTAACTGTAGGTGGAGATGATGTAGAGGTTTTTAAAGATGCAACAGTTGGTGTAAATAATAAGGTTTTTATTGCACCAAAAGGATGTGAGCGTGTTCATTTACCTGAATTTGATTTTGAAAAGAGAGAGTGGGCGCCGATGGATGTGTCAATTAAACCAACTGTGCGTACGTATACTCATAGGGGAATAGATTTAGAAAAGAAGGAATTATATATTGACTTTGTGGCTCACGGAGATGAGGGACCAGCTTCTAATTTTGCAATTAATGCTGCTGTTGGAGATGAGATAGGTGTTGCGATGGGATGTGATGCAAGTGAATTATATCCTATTGCAAATTGGTATTTATTAGTTGGAGATGCTACTGCTATTCCTGTTTTAGGAGCAATTTTAGAAAGCTTGCCAGAAGGAGTAAACGTTGACGCTTTTATAGAGGTACAAAGTGAAGAGGATATACAACAGTTGAATTCACAAGCAGAAGTAAATATTCAGTGGATTGTTAATCCAACACCAGGACAGAATTCAGTATTAGCAGAAAACGTGATTGAGTTTGTAAAATCAATAGAAGTTAATCCGTCAAGGTTTAGTTATGTTGCAGCAGAGTTTAGTACCGTAAAAATGCTGAGAAACTTTTTGAGAAAGGAATGTAAATGGACAAAAGAAGAGTTGAATGCATACTCTTATTGGAAATTTGGAAAAGCTGAGTCGGCTTCAGAAGCAGATAGAAGAGCAGAAAAAGAGAGTGTTTAAAAGCGCTTTAATTATATATAAGATATTGTGAAAATTTAGTTAGTATCGGTTTTTTTATAATTGTCAAAAAAGATAAAGTCATATTGATTTTATCTTTTTTTGTTTAAAATGAGTTGATTATGGTTGTTTATTGAATAAAGTATTTATATTTGTGAGAGATAAAAAAAAGAGAAAATGTTTATATCAGTTATAAAGAAGGGAAAGAAACAGTACTTACGTAAAAAATCGTGAGCAGCTTTCCTATGGTATAAATTTTGAGATATACGAAGGGGCTTGTCATCACGACAAGCCCCTTTTTTTATTCGTTTAGTCATTAACAAATTAATTTTTATGAAAGTTTTAAAATTTGGAGGGACTTCAGTCGGAAGTCCAGAGAGAATGGAGCAGTTGTTGCCAATTATCAAATCCCAAGCAAGTGATAAGCACTTAGTTGTTTTATCTGCTGTTTCTGGTACTACAAACGCATTAGTTAATATTTCAGAACAATATGCTAAAGGTGATAAAGAAGGGGCTAAGGAGTCTATAGATAAATTGTTTGCAACATATAAAACTTTCATCAAGCAATTGTTTAAAACTGAAGACGGATTACAAGCTGGTGAAGAAGTGATTAATCACCACTTTAGTTTGTTAGAAGGTTTTAGTAATGATTTGTTCACTTCAATGGAAGAACGAATTGTTTTAGCTCAAGGTGAGCTTTTATCAACTACTTTATTTCATTTTTATTTAAAAGAAAAAGGGATTAGTTCTGTGCTGTTAGCCGCATTAGATTTTATGCGTATTGATGAAGAACAAGAACCTAATTTAGAATATATTAAAAGTCAGCTTGAAGTAGAGCTTGCGAAATATCCAAAAGAAACATTGTTTATTACACAGGGATATATTTGTCGCAATGCTTTTGGAGAAATAGATAACCTAAGACGTGGAGGTTCTGATTATACTGCGTCTTTAATTGGGGCAGTGTTACAGGTTGAAGAAGTTCAAATATGGACAGATATTGATGGTTTTCACAATAATGATCCTCGCTTTGTACCGAATACTAAACCGATTGCAGAGCTTAGTTTTGAAGAGGCTGCAGAGTTAGCCTATTTTGGAGCAAAGATTCTACATCCTCAGAGTGTATTTCCAGCTCAACGTTTTAACGTTCCTGTTCGATTATTAGATACGATGGACTTAAAAGCACCAGGTACTTTAATTTCGGGTAATTCACAAAATGATGACCAAATTGTTGCTATTGCTGCAAAAGATGGTATTACAGCTATTCGAATTAACTCATCACGTATGTTATTAGCTTATGGTTTTTTAAGACGTGTATTTGAGGTTTTCGAGCGATATAAAACACCTATTGATATGATTACAACCTCGGAAGTAGCAGTATCTTTAACTATAGATCAAACACAGTATTTGGATGAGATTATCACAGAGTTGAATTATTTTGGAAGTGTTGAGGTAGATAGTGATTTAGCAATTATTTGTATAGTAGGGGATTTTAGAAATAATAAGTTAGGACACGCTACAATTGTTTCTGAAGCTGTAAAACATATTCCAATTCGAATGATTTCATACGGAGGAAGTGAACATAATATTTCACTACTTGTACCTGCAAAACATAAATTGGAAGCGTTAAGGTCATTGCATAATAGATTGTTTTAATAGGAAAGTATAGGTTATGACAAAAGAAATTATCAGTAAGTTGGCAGGTGAAAATACACCGTTATATTATTACAATTTACCTTTGTTAAGAGAGACAATATCAGTTGCTAAAAATGCGGCAGATAGATATGGATATCACATTCATTATGCTATTAAAGCAAACAATAATCCGCGTGTGCTTCAAGAAATAAGTAAGTTTGGACTTGGTGCAGATTGTGTAAGTGGCTATGAAATTGAGCGCGCAATAGATAATGGGTTTAAAGCAGAAGAAGTTGTTTTTGCAGGAGTTGGTAAAACTGACAGAGAGATTTTAACAGGATTACAAAACGGTATTTTGTCTTTTAATGTAGAATCAGTAGAAGAACTACGCGTTATCGGAGATTTAGCTAAAGAACATCAATTAGTAGGACGAATTGCTTTGCGTATCAACCCTAATGTAGATGCCAAAACACATCATTATATTACTACGGGATTAGATGAGAATAAGTTTGGAATAATGATGCATCAACTACAGACTTGTGTTGATATTATCTCGGAGAATAGTTTTTTAGAGCTTATAGGTCTTCATTTTCATGTTGGGTCACAGATAACAGACTTAAATGTCTATAAGCGACTTTGTATAAAAGTAAACGAGTGGAATACGTGGTTTTATGAAAGAGGATATCATATTCCAATTTTAAATTTGGGAGGAGGATTAGGAATTAACTATGCTGAACCTGATGAAGAAGCTATTGTGAATTTCTCTAATTTCTTTTACTTGTTTCACGAGTTTTTAGATTTGAGAGAAAATCAACAAGTGCACTTTGAGTTGGGGAGATCACTTGTAGCCAATTGTGGTACATTGGTTAGTCGTGTATTATATATAAAAGAGGGAATAAAAAAGAATTTTGCCATTTTAGATGCGGGTATGACGGAATTGCTAAGACCAGCGTTATATCAAGCATATCATAAGGTAGAATTATTATCTGATAAATTTATAGAACAAGAAGAAGGAAAAGAGGTTACAAAGTACGATGTAGTAGGTCCTATCTGTGAGAGTAGTGATTGTTTTGGCAAAGATGTTTTGTTGCCAAAATTACAGCGCGGAGACTTAATCGGTATTAGATCAGCAGGTGCATACGGAGAAGTAATGTCGTCAAGATATAATTTGAGACAAGAATTGAGTTATTTTTTCAAAGAATAGTGTTTAAATAGTTTTAGTTTTGGAATAGTTTGTTAAATTTGATTTCTATCAAGAAGAATTAATAAATTTAAATAAACAAGGATGAAATTAGGAGACATTGATGTAGCTGGTGAAATAATTGACTTAAACTTTCAGTTATTAAGAACACAAATTTTATTAGAAGAAGTATTAAAACACAATGCTGAAACTATGAAATTACCTTCACCAGAGGCTATGAATGAGATTAATGAATTTGCATTAAAATCTATTCAAAAGAAATTTCCAAATATGAATATTGGAAAAAGAGAAGATGAAGCAAAAGGAGCAGAAGAAGCTCAAGCAGAATAAAAAAAAACGCCAAGTATAACTTGGCGTTTTTCTTTTATAGTATATCTTTTATTAGTGTGTTAGATACAGAACTCTGCAGACCAATCTTCGTGTCCTCTGTTTTGGTAACATTGGTAACTTTCTTGAATAGATAACACTTTGAAGTTTCCGTCAATAGTTTCAACTTCCATTTTAACCTTGATAGCTTTAATTGAGTCATCCATAAGACCATCTTCTACTAATGTAAGTAAAGTTACATTTTCTTTATCTGTATTAGCTTTTGTAATTACATAAGAATACTTTCCTTCTGCCCCAGTATCTTCTGGTTGGTATTTCTGCATAACAGCTTCAATAGCTTCAGGTTTATTCTCAGCTAAGGCATTATTTAGACTGTCTACTTTTTCTTGTTCAATAATTCTAAACTCCTTATTATCTGTTGCAATTTCTTCTTTTGTTTCTTCTTGTTCTACAGTAACATTTTCAGTTTCATTCTTTTTACCACAGCTGTACAGTGAAAAAGCAAAAAGTAAACCTACTACTACAATCGATTTTTTCATAAATATTTAATTTTATTTCAAAATTAGATATTTATAACTGAAAATGAAAGTAATAATAGGTTTATAAGTTATTGTATTATAGTTTTTTACGCAATAATAAACTTTTTATTTAAAGTATATTGATATTATATTCCCATCTCAAACTGCATTCTAAAATACCAGTTGTTCTTTACAGGATTATTAATAATATTCAAGCGTTCATAAGTAAGTTCTGCTTGAATTTTAAATGCGTGTTCCCATAAATACTTAGTAGCACCTAAAGTAAATTGTGTTGTATTAGGAAGATTTAGTTGTTCATATAACTGCTTTTTCATTGTCTGTGTAGAAACACGTCCAATTAACTCGTAGTTACTTGGAAATAAATAACTCAATTGATAATCCAATCCATGTCCTGCAAATACATAAGCGTAGTCTTTACTTAAATCACCAGGTACTTCATAAGAAATAGCATCATCAAGAGAACGGCTCATATATGATACCATTCCTGCCCAACCGTTATACTTAAATATACCATCAGCAAAAACAGAGTTAAACGATTTGTTTTGTAATAGTTTATTCCCTAATTGCCCTTGTGAAGCTTGTGCATTATTATTGTGAGAGAATGTACCAGCAAGCATTAATTTAGGTTTTACTTCACGTGCAAGGTCTCCTTCAAAAAAAGCTCCACCTTTAGCAAACTTACCAAAAGGAAAAAGTTCAACACGTCCAGTCAAAGCATAGCTATCACTTTCTTTACCTGTCCAGTTTCTTCCATGTCCAGTAGAGATAGCTGTTTTAATAATATAACCGAAGTCATCTTTTTTCTCGTTTAAGTAATAAGCTTGTACACCAAAGTCTCTATCTAAGTTAAATTTAGCATTGTTGATAGAGCGGTCAGTTAACTGTAAAGCACCAGAAGAGTTGGTACGTTGTCTGTTACCAGGAAGTTTAGTTTGTCCAAAAATGAAGTTCCAGTGTTCATTAGGACGATAAGTCATTGCAGCATCACGAATGATCTTTGGTGGATCTCCGTTCTCTGATTTCCCCACGTCTCCAGGCGCAAAAGAAAGTTGCACAACATATAAAAATTTAGGGTTACCTACATAACCATCAAAACGTAAACGAAGTCGCCTAATTTCACCCGCAAATGTTGCTTTTTCATCTTGGTTGCTATAAGCTGTAATTCTATTCTGCATTCTAAAACGCAGATTTAATTTAAAAATACTATCAGGAGAAGTCATACCAATCCCTTTACCATAACTATAATAAGGTAATTGTTCAAGTTTAATATCATTAGGCCTGGCTTCTTGTTCTGTTGTTTTATCTTGGGCTGAAACCAGTAATGGGAACCCAAGCAATAGTGCTAGTAAAAGCTTTTTCATAGAGTATTGTATTATAATGCAAAAATAGCATTAGTTTTGCACATAGTTAAGTTTTAATTTTTAATTCAAGGTAAACTTAATGTTATCAAATAGTTAATAAATAACAACAATAATATATGGTATATATTGCCTATCACTTTAATGTAGACCCTAAAGAAGTAGGAACAGAAATTCTAATTGCTGAGTTAGGAGAGAAGGCGTTTGAAAGCTTTGAAGAGACAGCAACAGGAGTAAGTGCTTATGTTCAAAAAAGCTTGTGGACTCCAGATATTTTAGAGAATATTTTTATTCTTCAATCAGATCAATTTACAATTACTTACCGCAAAGAAGAGATTGCACAAGTAAATTGGAATGAAGAATGGGAAAAGAATTTTGATCCGATTGATGTAGATGATGTTTGTTATGTACGTGCACCTTTTCACGCAAAAACAGAAGCAGAGTTTGATATTGTAATCGAACCTAAGATGAGTTTTGGAACGGGACATCACGAAACTACATTTATGATGATTCGCCAAATCTTAACAAATGATATGCAAGGAAAACGCGTATTAGATATGGGATGTGGTACAGCAATTTTGGCAATTTTAGCGTCAATGCGTGGTGCTACACAAGTAGATGCTATTGATATTGATAATTGGTGTTATATTAACTCAATGGAGAATGCTCAACGCAATAATTGTGAGAATATCAATGTATTTGAAGGAGATGCTTCTTTATTAAAAGGAGAGCCTATTTATGATGTTATTTTAGCTAATATCAATCGTAATATCTTATTAAATGATATGGATAAATACATTGCTTGTTTAGCAAAAGGAGGAGCAATATATTTTAGTGGGTTCTATACAGAGGACGTATCTGCTATTCAAAAATGTGCAGAAGAATTAGGTTTGTCATTTGAAAAACAATTAGAAAAAAATAATTGGGTATCTTTGAAGTTCGTTAAAGCATAGTTTTTTAGAATATTAAAAGTTTTAAAATGAGTACACAAGAACAAGTTCAAGAGAAGGTTGATATTTCAGAATTGTTGAATAACAATACTGAGATTGTGCTGTATAATGATGATGTAAATACATTTGATCATGTGATAGAAACGCTTGTAAAAGTTTGTAACCATACATCTGAACAGGCAGAACAATGTGCTATTTTAGTTCATTACAAAGGAAAATGTACAGTAAAAACAGGAGAGTTTAAAAAGCTTCAAGCACAATGTTTGCAACTTTTAGATGCAGGATTAAGTGCTGAGTTAGTATAAATTAGTATGTTTTTTAAATAAGCTAAAACGGATGGTTAATAGTATTAACTATCCGTTTTTTTTTAATAGGTTGTCAAAACGTTTAAAACACAAATTCTTTTGTCAAAGAGTATAGCCCCTATTCTATTAATTTCATTAATCAAAGTCCTTTATTTACTTAGAATAAATGATAACTTTGAAAAAAAACAAAAATGAAGAAGATTTATTTAATGTTCATTGGTATAGGGATATTTTTTCAATCATGCGTAATGAAAGAAGAAATGAATGTAAAGTCAAACGAAGAGTTTGAATTTAATTATAGTATAAACTTTTCAGAATTATTACAATCTGCGGGTGAGTTTAAATCTATAACAAAAAGCGCTGATGGATTTGTAGGGCTGATTAATGAGAAGGAATTATCATTAGAAGAATTATTAGATTTATCGTTGATAAATGAAAAGAATTCAGAAATAAAGAAAGACAGTATTATGAAAGCAGATGCTGATTTCTTTGAAACCACTAAGAATATACGGCTAAAAGCTACTTTGAATGATAGTATTGGTGATATAACATTCAAGTTTAAAGCTAAAGGAGTTGAGGAGCTTAATAAAACAATTAGCAGTTTACGAAAGATAGAAGAGAAAACAGCTGCCTTGAATAGTTCTAAGCAAGAGAGTCAAATCGGAAGTAGTCCAATGTTTTTAGATGATGCAGTATTTAGTTTTAAGAAGAATACGTTTGAACGCAAAGTCAATTTAAAAGCTAAGAAGAAAGAAGAACCAAAAGAAGCAGGAGGAATGGAAGGGTTCTTTACTTATAAGATTATAGTGAATTTTGATAAGCCAATTAAGAAAGTGTCTTATGAAGATGCTGAAATTAGTAACGATGGTAAGTCATTTACCAAAACCTTTTCTCTTACAGAGTTGATGGAAAATCCTGCTTTATTAGAGTATAAAGTAGAATTGAAGAAATAAAAAAAAGCCCGATTATTTAATATCGGGCTTTTTTATTATAATTTATTCATGTTTCCAGCTAAAGCTTCAATGAATTTACCGATAGGTCCTTTTACCATCATCGCCATCATTGGGTTGAAGCTTCCTTCAAACTGAAGTTGAATTTCAGTATTATTAGCATCAACTTCTGTAATATTTCCTGTAAGTGTGAAAGGAAGTTTATCACTTGCAGCTCCTAAAACTATTTTAGAATGAGGAGTTTGCTCTTTCTTTTTAAGTTTAATTTCCGGCATTCCTTTTAATGCGAATATGAAAGAATCGTCTCCTGTTACTTCAAATTTTGCAATTGAGTCAGGCATTAATTTTTCAAAGTTTTTCACGTCATTTAAGGCGTTGAAAATATATTCAGCAGATTGAGGAACTGTAACTTTAGTGCTTTCTAAGTTCATAGAGATAAGTTTTTAGTCAATTATTATTGATTCCATTCTGATGGATTCTTTCTCCATTCTTGAAGAGTATCTAAATCACTATCAGAGATGTATTTTTGATTTACTGCATTTTCTAATAAAGAAGAATAATTGCTCAATGTAGTTAATTCAATACCTGCATGTTTGAAATTATCTTCAGCTACTTGAAATTCATAAGTAAAGATAGCAGCCATACCTAAGATATTAGCTCCGTTTTCTTTAAGAGCTTCCACTGCTTGTAAGCTACTTTTTCCAGTACTGATTAAGTCTTCAATTACGATAACGCTTTTTCCAGGTTCAAGTTGTCCTTCAATCTGGTTTTGTCTACCGTGTTTTTTAGGCTCAGGTCTTACATAAACAAAAGGTAAGTCAAGTGCTTCCGCAACTAATAAACCAATTCCAATAGCTCCTGTTGCAACACCAGCGATAACATCTGGTTTCCCATATTTGCTGATAATGTTGTTAGCAAACTCTTGTTTTAAGAATTTACGAATCTCTGGAAATGATAGAGTAATACGGTTGTCGCAATAAATTGGTGATTTCCATCCAGAAGCCCAAGTAAAAGGATTTTTAGGATTTAATTTAATTGCGTTAATTTGCAGAAGTAATTCGGCCGTCTTGTGTGCTGTTTCTTTATTAAAAATCATAATACAAATGTATAAAGTTTTTGTAAACGACAAACCTTTGTTTCTAACAGATAAAATCGAGAAAGAAACCGATTTTCAATTGTTCTTATTAGATAGTGTCGATATTGACAAAATTATCATTAAATATTTTCAAAATAAAATTGATAAGGCTTTTTTATACTATCCAAATGAAAAACAAATCTTAAAAAAGATAAAAGATAAGATTCCTGTGCAAAAAGCCGGGGGTGGATTGGTATATAATTCAAAAGGAGAAATTCTTTTTATTCTTCGAAGTGGTAAATGGGATTTACCTAAAGGAGGAATTGAAAAGAACGAAGAAATGGAAGAAACTGCTGTTCGCGAAGTAGAAGAGGAGACAGGGGTTAACGGATTAGAGATTGTACGTAAACTACCGAAAACCTATCATATCTTTAAACGCAATGGCAAGTACAAGTTAAAAATAACGACTTGGTATGAAATGAAAACTGATTTCGAGGGAACTCCAGTCGGACAGTTAGAAGAAGGAATTGAGAAAGCCGTATGGTTAAATAAAGAACAGATTAGAGAAGCAATGAATAATTCGTATGAGAATATTAAATTATTGATTGACGAGGCAGGAGTCTTAAAATAAACAAGGTTCTTAAATTTAACAAATAAGAAAAATACACATAAAAAAAATCCGTTCTGGACTGACCCCAAAAAGTTGGACGAAGTTATGCAATCTTTTTAATATAATGAGCTCGGTATTCTACCGGGCTCATTCCATTTAAATTAATGCGA
>NZ_FNDQ01000030.1 GCF_900099675.1 Myroides phaeus | reverse complement strand
AACGACTATTTAATTCTTCAACTTTTGTAATATTGAAATGCTCTACCAAGTACTCAGGTAGGATTAGTTTTAGTATTTCTTTGCTATCCATCATGGTGCAAATATATTATTTTACAACTTCCTCCCCAACTTTTGTGCTTGATCCTTTATTTTTTTAAATTTATTACTTCTCTAAAAGTTTGTCTCTATCTGACAGATGTCATAGTGGTAAGTTTCTTGAATAAATACATTTGATATGTTTTTTAGAATACAAGCAGATTGGTTTATATATCTTGAGATTATATATTTTTTAATTGCTATCGGTGTAGCTATTCGAATTGTATATGATACAGATTCTATTTCTAAAACCTTAGCTTATTTACTTCTTATTTTTTTTGTACCTATTTTTGGGATGCTGTTTTATTTTTCTTTTGGGATTAATTATCGAAAGAGAAAGATGTATTCTAAAAAGTTAAAGGTAAATGACGACTATAGTGAACGCTTGTCAAAGCGCCTGAGAGAAGTTCATTTAGATTTAGGTGAAAATGGCAATCCAATTGTAAATAAAAATCGTTCATTCATCAATATGTTATCTAATCCCGCATTAGGCGACGGCCCTTTATTGGTTGGCAATAAAGCTGAAATATTGGAAAATGGGGAGGAGTTTTTTCCAAGGTTACTACAAGACTTAAAGCAAGCAAGAAAAAGTATTCATATTGAGTATTATATTTTTGAGAATAGTGACATCGGGAGAGAAATAGAAGAGGTATTAATAGCAAAGGCAAAGGAGGGGATTGAGGTTAGATTTATATATGATGATTTTGGATGTCGCGATATAAGAAAAAATATAGCTCGTAATTTAAGAGCAAACGGTGTAGAAGCTTATCCTTTTAATGAAATTATACTATTGGCTTTTGCAAATCGACTTAATTATCGAAATCACCGTAAAATTGTCGTTATAGACGGACTTATTGGTTATACGGGAGGAATAAATATATCCGATAGGTATGACAACCGTAAAAAGGATTTAAATGAGTTTTTCTGGAGAGATACGCATCTTCGTTTGGAAGGACCTGGTGCTTATGGGCTACAATATGTCTTTTTAGCAGATTGGAACTTTTGTAGTAAGCAGTCAATCGCTTTCAATGAAAAGTATTTTCCTAAAGTAGCAAGGGATGTAGCGGGAAATGTGCCGGTACAGGTGATTTCTTCTGGACCGGACTCAGATGTGCCTTCTATCCTTTATAGTGTCTTAAAAGCAATACAAACAGCCCAGAGTGAGGTGTTGATAACAACTCCATATTATATTCCAGACGAATCATTACAGTTGGCTATAAAAATGGCTGTTTTGAGTGGTAAAAAGGTGAAAATTATATTACCTGGTATTACAGATTCACATATTGTAAAACTTGCATCGGAATCTTATTTCCAAGAACTCTTAGAATATGGTGTTGAGATTTATTTGTATAAAAAAGGATTTATCCACGCTAAGACTTTTGTGACAGATTCAGGAGTAAGCTCAATAGGTACTTGTAATTTAGATCATAGAAGTTTTGATTTGAATTTTGAAGTCAATGTTATTACTTATGATGAAGCTTTTGCTAATAAGATGAGACAGATGTTTTATAATGATTGTAAGGATTCAATTAAATTAGAATTGAGCTTTTGGAATAAGCGTTCTAATTGGCATCGACTGAAAAATAGTTTCATTCGTTTATTTTCTCCTTTATTATAATCAATTTGTTTTTAGATTATGAATTTACATTTTACGTATCAGGATTATATAACACATCAACATACTTTTGCAAACGATTATGAGGGGAGGGTTATTACCACACTTATCGAATCGAAAAGCAATAAAAAAGAGGCATATAAATCTGTTTTATATATACACGGTTTTTGTGATTATTTCTTTCAAAAGCATATCATGGAATACTTTAATTCTGTAGGAATTAATTTTTATGCTCTTGATTTAAGAAAATGTGGTAGGTCTCTTCTTACTCATCAACACCCCAATTATTGTCAAAGCTTAGACGAGTATTTTCCTGATATTGAGTTTGGTTTAGATTTTATTCTAAACGACAATAAAGAGACTCAAATTTATCTTTTAGGACATAGTACCGGGGGGCTTTTAGCAACATATTACGCTAAATTTGGAAAGAAGAGAGAGAAGTTGAACGGATTGATTTTAAACTCTCCATTTTTAGATTTCAATATTCCTTTTTACGTGAAACCGTTTGTAAGCTTTTTTGCTAAAAATAGAAAGAACAGTAATCCTTTTGGATGTATAGATGGATTACCAGAAATATATGGTGAGTCCTTACATAAAGATTATAAAGGTAATTGGGATTATGACAAGCGATTAAAACCAATTAAGCCTTTTCCTGTATTTTATGCTTGGATATTTGCTGTGAAACAAGCACAAGATAGGTTAGAGAAGTCTTCAGATTTAGGAGAGTTGCCAATATTACTATTGTATAGTTCAAAATCCGGTAATCCTAAAAAGTGGAATGAAACTGTGTTTGAATCAGATATTGTGTTAAATGTAAATGATATTAAACGAGTAGGAAATAGATTGAGTAATGTAGTTGTAGATGCTTGTGTTGAGAATGGCATACACGACTTATTTTTATCTAAAGAAGAAGTTATAAAAAAGGTACAAAGTAAAGTAAGAGAATTTCTATTAAAATATTAATTGACAAAATAAAAAAAGCTGCTATCCTTAAAATAGCAGCTTTTTCAGTAATAATCAAAAAAAGAATTGTCTGACGGATTGTAGATTAGAATAATCCTCCACCTCCGCCACTACTTTGTTTCGTGTTAGAATCTCTGTACTTTCTTTGTAAAGCACGGTTCTTAGCACCTCCAAACATATAGTTTACACCAATGTATAATGATCTACTTTCCCATCTAAATTCTCCTGTTGCAGGATAAGGATAGATTGAGTTATAACCATATTTCATTGTGTTGAAAATATCGTTTACACGAGCACTGATGCTCATTTTATTGTTTAATAAAGAGTATCTTACTCCAGCGTCTATCTTATACATTTCTTTAGAATCTGAAGTAATACCATCTACACCACCTCTATAGAATCCGAATAAGTTGAAACGTAAATTCTTAGTTGCTTTAAAGTTACTGTTTAAACGTGCATTGAACGCATTAGCAGTAATCGAACGCATAATCATTTCTGTTTCTATTCCTTGTGTTGTTGTTTTGATTTCTGAAACTACACCAGTTTGTTTAATACTTGAGAAATCAATAGCTGGTTGCATATCCCACCATGGTGTAACTTTTATATTCGCAGAAACCTCAAATCCATAAGCATCATTTGATTTGTAGTTGTCATACGTCATTAATAAAGCATTTGGGTTATCATTCAACGGATCTTTGTAGATCACGTGGTTGATCTCTTTATTAATGTTTCTGTAATAAACTCCAGCAGTAATACTACTTTGTTTAGCAAACATTCTTGTGTAGTTTAACTCAATAGAGTTTGTAAACTGCGGTTTAAGTTCTGGATTACCCACCATTGACATTAATGGAGTAGAGAACTGTCTGATTGGATTTGTTTGAGAAACACTTGGTCTATCTACACGACGGCTATAGCTCAAGTTAAACATATCATTGTCAGTCATATTATATCCTAAGTAAACAGAAGGGTATAAAGTAACGTAATCATCTTTGAAGATTGTTTTACCTGCTGTTTTAGAATCTACTTTATAGCTTTCTAATCTTGTTCCAACTTGGTAATTAAACTTGCCATAGTTTTGTCCAAAAGTAACGTAAGCAGAATAGATATCTTGGTTGTAATCATTGTTAACAATATCTTTTCCTACGATAGTAGAATTAAAGTTATTCTCAGCTCTTGAAATTCTTGCTTCAGCACCTACTTCAAGTTTTGTATGATCGTTTAAAGGGTTTACATAGTCAACGTTTACAGTTGTCATAGTACTCTTATCAACTGAAAAATCTTGGTAGAATACATTATTAGCTACACCAGTTTTAGTGTTGTAGTCTCCATCATTTGTACGCTTGTTATCATTTAAGTTAACTTCAACGTCTAATGTGTGTCCTTTTTTCTCAAATAAATGTTTATAAGCTAAGTTATATGAACTATATCTACTTGATCCATCATAATAAGTTTTTTGGAAGATATCTTCAAAATCACCTTTAGGATAAACAGTAGATGTATATAAGTCTAAATCATTTGAACCATTACTTTGGTTTGTATAAAAAGACAAAGTATTGTTGTCATCGATATAGTAGTCAACACCTACTTTATATAAGTAAGAGTTGTTTTTAGAACGCATTCTAATCTCTGTTGGAGAAGAAATGTCGTGACGGAACATATCTCCTTCATTTTTATATTTTCCACTGCTGAAACTCCCATTACCAAAGAAGTTTAATTTCCCTTGTCTATAGTTTAAGTTTAATGAGTTTGTTGTTTTAGGCGTTTTAGCAATAGTCAAACCTGTGTCAACAGAACCATTGAAACCATCAGCTGTATTTTTGTGTAATACAATATTAATGATACCAGACATTCCTTCTGGATTGTACTTAGCACTTGGGTTAGTAATTAACTCAATACTTTTGATTGAAGTAGAAGGAATTTGCTTTAATAGTTGATCAGCAGAGATATTTGTTGGACGTCCATCAATAAGAATACGTACATTTTCATTACCTCTTAGCGAGATTTTACCATCTTGGTCAACATTAACAGAAGGGATGTTATTCATAATTTCTGATGCAGTAGCCCCAACAGTTGTTAAGTCTTTTCCAACATTAATTACTTTTCTGTCAATCTTTTGTTCAATAGTAGACTGCTCAGCTACAATATTAACTCCTTCTAAAGTTGTCGCTTCAGGTTGTAGGTTAATATATCCAAAGTTTTGAATAGCTTCAGTTAATTCGAATTCTTTTGTAAATGTTTTGTAGCCAATAAATTGTACTTCAATAGTGTATTTTTTCATTGGAGCAGATAGCTCAAACTTTCCGTCTTCTGCAGTCATTTGACCTGTTACAATAGCCTCACCATCTTTCAAAGAAATTGTAGCATAAGGAACTGCTTCATTGAGCGTTTTATCGAAAACGATACCTGTTACTTTTCCTTTTTGTTGTGCAAACGTAGTGCACACCATGGTTAAAAAAAGGAAAATGCTTAGTTTAAATTTCATAATTGTTATTGAGTTAAGTTTATTTGTTTTAATTTGGGTTGCTAACATAATAGTAACAGTATTTGACTATTTGTTACAGTCTTTTTTTGTAAAAAAAATAAATTAATATTAAATATTACATAAGTTGTTGGTATTCAGTATTTAAAATCTTATTTGTAATCAAAATAAATATGAGATATACAGTTTTTTGTGGTTCGAGTTCTGGATCAAAAGCATTGTTTAAAGCAGAAGCTTATCGTTTGGGACAAACAATGGCTAATCACAAAATAGGCTTGGTCTACGGTGGAGCCAGAGTCGGTTTAATGGGAGCAGTAGCAGATGGTGCACTTGAACACGGGGGAGAGGTAATAGGGGTTTTACCTACTTTCTTGAAAAAGGTAGAGTTGGAACATACTCGTTTAACGGACTTAATCATTGTAGAAACAATGCACGAGCGCAAAGCTAAAATGGACGAATTGTCTGATGGTATCATTGCAATGCCAGGTGGGTATGGTACATTGGAAGAGTTTTTTGAGATGTTGACTTGGGCACAATTAGGCTTGCATAAAAAGCCAGTTGCCTTGTTAAATATAGATGACTTCTATACTCCGTTGTTGCAAATGGCAGATTCAATGGTAGCAAATGGTTTTTTAAAACAGGAAAATAGAGA
Organism: Myroides phaeus; assembly: GCF_900099675.1. Lineage (GTDB taxonomy): Bacteria > Bacteroidota > Bacteroidia > Flavobacteriales > Flavobacteriaceae > Flavobacterium > Flavobacterium phaeum. The sequence goes on along the minus strand of NZ_FNDQ01000030.1, from coordinate 24,390 downwards.
TATGATTGTTGTTGCAAATAATATTGATGACCTTCTTGTATTGATGAAATCTTATGTTGCTCCTACTACAGTTAAGTGGATTAAGTAATTATTTTTTTGTGAGAGGAACGCAATGTCTTACAAGTTTTGGGAATGTTTTATAATTATATATTGACTTATGAAAATAGCATAAGTTTTGTTTTTTTAATCTGATAAGGTATTGTGTTCAACAACAAAAAGATATATTTAAAAATATATTAGCATATAAAAATCCCATTTTAAATGGGATTTTTGTATTTTAGAGACTTTGTAATTAGAAACTAACGAATGGAAAAAATAAATAATAATATAGCGATCTTGGTAGATGGCGATAATGCGCAACCAAAACTACTGGAAGAAATATTAGAAGAGGTGTCTAAGTATGGAAAAGTAACAATAAGACGAATTTATGGAGATTGGACTACTCCACAAATGGGGAGTTGGAAAGACCTACTGAACGACCTGTCATTTTCGCCTATTCAAAAATTCAACTACACAACAGGAAAGAACTCTACGGATAGTTCTCTGATTATTGATGCAATGGATATTCTACACAACAAATCGGTTGATGGATTTTGTATTGTGTCGAGTGATAGTGATTACACAGGTTTAGCTAAGCGAATTAGAGAAGGTGGTATATTTGTTATGGGAGTAGGTGAAAAGAAAACACCGAATGCCTTTGTACAGTCTTGTGAGATATTTACTTATTGTGAAACCCTGATGCCAAAGGAAACTGAAAAGGAAAAGGGAGGTAATGGCAATGCTAAAAAAGCGAATAATAACGATGATGATGACAATAAATCGTTAACTAAGAAAGAATTTAGATTGATAGATAAAGCTTTTAATATGTCAGTTGACGAAGAAGTAGAGGCTTATATCTCAACAGTTGGAGGTAATATCCGTAAACTTAATCCAAGTTTCGATGCTCGTGATTATGGTTTTAGAAACCTGACAGAATTGTTTAAGCATTTAAAAACCTATGAGGTTATTAATAATAATGTAAAGGGATTAAATCATCCTTTAGTAAAGAAAAAGTAGCCTTCGGGTTACTTTTTTGTTTTTATATACTTTGTCTAAGTGTAGTTGTGTAATCAATAAGCACTATGAAAGACGAAGTAAGCTTATCTCTAATTATGCTCTCTTTTTTGGTAGCACATTTATCTATAGCTACTTTTATAACTACTATTGAGGTGTTTTAATTTCTAAATATTAAGCTTTTTTAAAAGTAAAGCACAAGAATACAAGTAAATAATATTTAGTAATCTGAAAGAAGAAAGGTGTTTTTTCGATGATTATGTAAATAAATACGTTCAAAATTTTGTAGTTCATAATTTCTAACGGAAAAAGGTATAGGGGTTCCGTATAGAATTTTATATATTTGTTGCAACACGAATAAACGAAACATTATGAGATTAAACACTATTGCTTGTATTGCACTTGCTTCAGCAATGTTCCTTTCTTGTGGGAAAGATAAAGAGAATAAAACAAATAACGAGAACGCAAAAGAAGTGGAGAACTTTGAATACAGTGTAGACAAGTTTGGAGATATTGAGGTTTTAAGATATCAAATTCCAGGATGGGATGACTTGACTTTAAAAGAAAAAACATTAGTATATTATTTGAGCCAAGCTGGTTATGTAGGTCGCGATATTATGTGGGACCAAAACTATAAGCATAACTTAAAGATTCGTAAGGCTCTTGAAAATATCTATGTAAACTACCAAGGAGATAAAACAACTGAAGATTGGAAAAACTTTGTGGTTTATGTAAAAAGAGTATGGTTCTCTAACGGTATTCACCACCATTACTCAAATGATAAAATTAAACCTGCATTTGCTAAAGCATACTTTGATACTTTATTGAAAGAAACAAATACAACATTAGATAATAGTGTTGCAGAAATTCTTTTTAATGATGTAGATAACAAGAAAGTAAACTTAGACGCTTCTAAGGATTTAGTGGTTGGTTCTGCTATAAACTTCTATGGAGAAGGTGTTACAGCTAAAGAAGCAGAGGATTTCTATGCTAATATGACAAGCCCTGATGCTAATCGTCCTTTGTCTATCGGTTTAAACTCTAAATTGGTAAAAGAGAACGGTAAGTTAGTTGAGAAAGTTTGGAAAAGTGGAGGGTTGTATGGTCCTGCTATTGATCAAATTATCTATTGGTTAGAAAAAGCACAGACTGTTGCTGAAAACCAAAAGCAAGCTGACGCTATTGGCTTGTTGATTAAATTCTACCAAACAGGAGATTTAAAATCTTGGGATGATTATAATGTTGCGTGGGTACAAGCAACGGAAGGAAATATCGATTATAATAACGGATTTATTGAAGTGTACAATGACCCATTAGGACATAAAGGTTCTTATGAGAGTGTTGTTCAAATCAAAGACTTTGATATGTCTAAGAAAATGGAAGTTTTATCTCACGAGGCACAGTGGTTCGAGGATAACTCTCCGTTAATTGACGCACATAAAAAGAAAAGTGTAGTAGGGGTAACTTACAAAACTGTTATCGTTGCTTCTGAATCTGGTGATGCATCTCCAAGTACACCTATCGGAGTAAACTTACCAAACGCAGATTGGATTAGAGCAGAACACGGATCTAAATCAATTTCATTAGGTAATATTATTGATTCTTACAATCACGCAAGTGGTTCTGATCGTTTGAAAGAGTTTGTTCACGATGAAGAGGAATTCCAATTGGAGGAAAAATATGGTGAATTAGCGGATAAATTACATACAGCTTTACACGAAGTTATCGGACACGCATCTGGGCAAATTAACCCTGGTGTTGGGCAACCACAAGTTACTTTAAAAAGCTATGCTTCTACATTAGAAGAAGGACGTGCTGACTTAGTAGGACTATTTTACTTATACAACCCTAAATTACAAGAATTAGGATTAGTAGATGATTGGAAAGCAGTAGGAAAAGCAGCTTATGATGGATATATCAGAAACGGATTAATGTTACAATTAGTGCGTTTAGAACCAGGTGCTGATATTGAGGAAGCTCATATGAGAAACCGTCAATGGGTTAGTGCTTGGGTATTCGAAAAAGGTAAAAAAGACAACGTAATTGAGAAAGTTGTTCGCGATGGTAAAACATATTTCAATATTACTGATTACGAAAAACTACACGAATTATTCGGTCAGTTATTAAGAGAAACTCAACGTATCAAATCTGAAGGAGATTTTAATGCAGCAAAAGCTTTAGTTGAAAACTACGGAGTGAAAGTTGATCAAGCTATTCACAAAGAAGTATTAGCAAGAAACGCTAAATTTAATTCTGCTCCATATAGAGGATTTGTAAATCCTTATATCGTTCCTGTGAAAAATGATAAAGGAGAGATTATAGATTTCGAAATTAAACAACCAGAGTCTTTTGAAGCTCAAATGTTGTACTACGCTAAAGAGTATAGTTTCTTACCAGTAGAAAACTAATCAACTTAGTATAAAAGATAAAGCCAACCGAGAGGTTGGCTTTTTTTATGCAGTAAAGCTAAATAGCTATTTATTAATTTGATTTAAGAAATCACTTGGTCTTCTTCCTATTAATTTTGTGAATACATTGCTGTAAGATTGGGCACTGCTATAGCCTACTTTAAAAGCGATTTCATTGATGGTTAATACACCTTCACTAAGTAACTCAATGGACTTTATAATTTTGACCATTTGTATATACTTTGCAATACTAATACCTGTTTCTTTTTTAAACTGTCGTTCTAACGTACGAATGCTCAAGTGAAATATTGTCGCTACTTCTTCAATGTTTATTTTATGTTGATAATTTTGATGTATATAAGCAGCAATATCTATTAAGTTCTTACTCTTGGGTACTGGAGTTTGCAAAGGTACAGCGTTGTCTATAAATGAAGGTAACTCGTGTAATATCGCTTTTAGAAAGAGGGACTCACTCTTGTTTTCTTCTTTTAGCATTGACCATTTTTCTGTGTAGAGTATCATTTCTTTTAGTACAGGAGGAATAGCAAATAAATACAATTCATCATAGAAAGAAGGAAGGTTATCAATGTCAAAATATAACGTGCGCAGAGATACGTGTTCTGATGAGGTGGTTGTTTTGTGAATAGCGTTTGAAGGTATCCAAGCCACGTGATTTTGTGGTAGTAAGAAGTGGTTCTCTTCAATATGTAGATATTGATATCCTTCTTCTACAAATACCAATTGTGCTTTTTTGTGAGAGTGAAATTCATCTGTGTGTTTCCACTGTTTTGCGTGCCACACAAAAACGTCTTTTCCAACTTCATCTACTAATTTATGCCCATCCATACTTGTCGTTTTAGTTATGATATATGGCGAATATAATTAAAAATAACCACTTAATTTTGTGTCATATTTAAAAACTCACAGAATAAAATGAATACAAAAGTAGAAACAAGTCAGGGTGATGTCTCAAAAATGAAGAAGATACTGATGTTTTTAGGTGTAATATTTATAGCATCTAATCTACGTGCCCCACTAACCTCTGTTGGTCCAGTAGTAGCAGAGATAAGTAAAGCTTTATCCTTGTCAAATACTGCGGCAGGATTAATTACTACAATTCCCTTAATGGCATTTGCCTTGTTATCAGGTGTTGTTCCAAAAGTATCTCGTAAATACGGAATGGAATTAGTATTACTTGGTTCCATTATATTGTTGACCATCGGTTTAATCATTAGACCCTTAGGAAGTATTGTTTCTCTATTTCTTGGAGCAGCATTAGTAGGTACAGCAATTACAGTTGGAAACGTATTAATGCCTGCATTTATTAAAAATAACTTTAGTAATAAAGTAGGAACAATGATGGGGGTGTACTCTGTTGCTATGAATCTAACAGCGGCATTAGCGGCGGGGTTCAGTATTAGCTTAGGGCGTATCACAAACTTTGGATGGAAAGGATCAATTGGTATTTGGTTGGTTTTATCTTTAGTAACAATTGTAGTGTGGATACCACAATTAAAGAAGAAACAAGAAGAAACAGTTAAGGGAGATTTTCCTATTGAAGAGAATACGGTAAACTTGTATAAATCAGGATTAGCTTGGGCTGTAACTGTATTTATGGGAGTACAATCGTTATTATTCTATTGTTTGGCTGCTTGGTTACCTAAAGTAGCGCAAACGTGGGGAATGTCAATAGAAGACTCTGGATGGATATTGTCTTACGTTCAGTTTGCTCAATTGCCAATGACATTTGCAGGTGCTATTATAGCAAGTAAAATGAATAATCAAAAATTGCTTTCACTGATAGTAGGGTTGTTGTTTATTGTTGGAATAGGGGGAATTCTTATATTCAAAACAGAGTACATCGTATTGTGGTGTGTACTTATTGGAGCAGGAAGTGGATTAGCATTTAGTTTATCAATGCTTTTCTTTGTCTTGCGTACTCGTAGTACAGTACAATCGGCTGAATTATCTGGAATGGCACAGGCTTTTGGTTATTTAATAGCAGCTTGTGGTCCTCCGTTATTTGGTGCTTTTTACGACTTCTCAGGAAGTTGGACATCGTCTTTTATTTTCCTTTTAGTTATGTCAGTTACCCTTTTGATCTCTGGTATTATTGCAGGAAAAGATACTTGGGTAAAGTAATCGCTAAGAAAAGAAACGATTGTAAAGCCAAATTAGTCCACTAATTACAATAGACAAAATTATCATACTGCTGATAGGCATAAAGAAAGAGAAGCCAGGGCGTTCAACGTGAATATCTCCTGGTAGTCTGCCAAACCAATTAAAGTTGAATGGTGTAAATTGTACAATTAGTCCGATAATAACTATGACAATTCCGATAAATATAATTGACTTTCCCATAAGGGTAAAAATACAAAAAATAGACTTATCGTTTTGAAAGAACATTTATTTAAGGTTTGTTAAAGCAGGAATGGATGTGTAATTTAAAGTGTATCTTTGAGAAGCTGCACTTTTGCAGAACATAGTATCACATTAAATTGAAACAATATGAAAGTAGAAATATGGTCGGACGTTATGTGCCCATTTTGTTTTGTTGGAAAAAAACACTTTGAAAGTGCATTAGAACAATTGCCTTTTAAAGATAAGATTCAAGTGGAATGGAAGAGTTACCAATTAGATCCAACATTACCAGAAGAAGGTGTTAATATGTCTACTAAAGAGTATTTCGTAAACAGAAAAGGTATGCCAATGGAGCAAATTGAAGGAATGTTAGCTCATTTACAACAAGCGGGCTCTGCTGTTGGAATTGAATTCAGACAAGATATTGCTATTCCTGTAAATACTTTTAGAGCGCACCGTTTAAGTCACTTTGCTCAAAAAGCAGGTAAAGGGAACGAGATGGAAGAAGCGTTGTTTTTAGCCCATTTTACAGAAGGTAAAAATGTTGGTGATATTGAAGTATTAGCAACGTTAGCAGAAACAGTTGGATTGAATAAAGCTGAGGTTAAAGCATTTTTGGAAACAGAAGAGCAAACAGCTGAGGTACAAAAAGATATTCAAGAAGCACAAGCTATCGGTGTGTCTGGTGTTCCATTTTTTGTGTTAGACAGAAAATACGGAGTATCTGGAGCGCAACCAGTAGAGGCGTTTGTTGAAGCATTAACGCAAGCTTATCAAGAAAGTAAACCACAATTTGAAATGAAAGGAAATCAAGACGCAGGTGCTTGTGGACCGGAAGGATGTGAGATTTAAATCGCACAATCAATATATACATCAAGGGCAATGAGATAAGCTAATTATCGCATTGCCCTTTTTTTTGTGGACTAAAATAAGAAGGGGTAAGCATGGTAGATGATGCTAATATTACAATGTGCATAGTATTGTTTTTTCTGTTTTTAGTATACTGTATTACAATTTATGTATCTCGTTTACGAATGGGTAATCGTTGTAGATTCTACGTTTTTATTACGCAAAGCCAATTTGTCATTTGTTGCTTTTAAGGTGTTTATTAACGCTATATTTAGTAAAATTCATTAGGAGTCGAATTATTTGTCCTTATCTTTGAATATTCAGAAAATATAGACCATACGATGGCATTGAAGATACTACATACAGCCGATTGGCACCTTGGAAAACGATTAGATAATTATAGTAGACTTGAAGAACAAAAGGAGGTTTTAGAAGAAATTTGTAAAATTGCCGATAAAGAGAAAGTGGATTTAGTTCTACTGGCTGGTGATTTGTTTGACACGTTTAACCCACCGATTGAAGCAGTTGATTTGTTTTATAAAACATTGAAGCGATTGGCTAAAAATGGAGAGCGTCCTGTAATTGCTATTGCAGGAAACCACGATAGTCCTGAACGTATTGATGCACCAGATCCATTGGCCAGGGAGTGTGGAATTATCTTTGTTGGGTTTCCTAATGCTGAGGTTAAACCATTTGCGATAGAAGATCACTTTAAGGTTTCTAAGTCGGCACCTGGATTTATTGAAATAAGACTGAAAGATTTCAAACAACCTATTCGTATTATACATACGCCTTATGCTAATGAAGTAAGGCTGAGAAAGGCTTTGAATGTAGAGGATAAAACGGAGGCATTGAATAGTGTTTTACAAGAAACGTGGCAAGCATTGGCTGATAAGTACTGTAAGACGAAAGGGGTGAATTTACTGATTTCTCATTTGTATATGATGAATAGAAATGGGGAGATGTTAGAGGAACCAGATGGAGAGAAACCATTGAAAATTGGTAATGCAGATTTGATTTATAGTGATATCATTCCAGAGCAAATACAATATACTGCTTTAGGCCACCTTCATAGAGCACATCAAATAGGACCAGATGATCGTCCTGTGGTGTATTCTGGTAGTCCGTTGGGCTATAGTTTTAGTGAAGCAGGACAGCGTAAATGCGTTATGATAATTGAGGCAGAGGCAAATAAACCGGTTACTTACAGACAAATGCCTTTGCAAAAGGGAAGACCTCTTTCGCGAGTGAAGTTTGCAAATATTGAAGAGGCTATCTTTTGGCTATTGTCTAATCCTGAGCCATTGGTTGAATTAACCTTGGTGAGTGATACGTTCCTAAATGCTGATGATATTAAGAGGTTAAACCAAGCACACGATGGTATTATATCTATCATCCCAATTGTGAATATGGATAAGGAAGCTGGAGATAAGGAGGTGAATCAAGTGAATTTAGAACAAGATATTAAAGGATTGTTTTCTGATTATTTTAAACAGCGATATAGTGGGCAATTGCCTAATGAAGAGATAATGGATTTGTTTAATGAAATTTTAAATGAAGAATAGATGATACCAATTAAATTAACACTTGAAGGTTTATATTCTTACCAAGAAAAACAAGTAATCGATTTTACACAGTTAATTGAGGCTGGATTGTTTGGAATTTTCGGGAAGGTAGGTTCTGGAAAATCATCTATTTTAGAGGCAATCTCTTTTGGATTATATGGAGAAAGCGAACGATTAAATTCAAGAGATAATCGCGCTTATAATATGATGAATTTAAAGTCTGATCACGCTGTGATAGATTTTGAGTTTTATAATTTCGCAGATGAAAAGTATAGAATTAGACGAGAGTTTAAACGTAATTCTAAGCGATTTGAAGATGTGAAACGCGGTGATGCTGTATTGTATCAGTGGGAGGGGGATGAATGGATACCTTTATCTCATTTGAATATGGATGAAATAGTAGGATTGAGCTACGATAACTTTAAGCGTACAGTTATTATTCCGCAAGGACAGTTCAGAGAGTTTATTGACTTGAAAGGGGCTGACCGTACGCGTATGATGCAACAGATTTTTGGGTTAGATCGTTTTGATTTGACTTCAAGGGTTAAGAGGATTTACGGACAAACAAAGGAAAGTTTTGATCAGCTTAAAGGTAGGTTACAAGGTTTTGCTACGGTTACTCAAGAAACAATAGAGGAGCAACAAAAGATATTGGTTGATGAACAAGATAAGTTAGAAAAGGCAGTTAATTCTTTTAAAATAGAGAATGAAAGTTACCAACAGTTAAAAGCTGTAAAAGAAGACTTTGAAAGTTTAGTAGTAAAGAAAGAGGAATTGGCAACTTTAAACGAACAGTTGCCCGGTTTTCAACAAAAGAAAAAAGAGCTTGAGCGTTTTGAATTAGTTGAACAAACCTTTGCTACGGTGTTAGCTGATGCTGAGAATACGAGTATTAAGCTAACTTTTAAGGAAGAAAAGAATGAAAAGCTGACTACTTCTGTTGTTCAAACGCAAGATATGTTTTCAAAGGTTTCTAAGGAATTAGAAATGGTGCAATTGGATTTTGCTACGTTAGAGCAACAAAAAGCGGAATGTTATGAACTGGGATTAATCAAGGGAATAAAGGAAGCTTCTCTAAAGAATACAGAAAATCAAGAACACTTTGAGAAGGGAATTAAGTTTGTCAATGAGGTTAATCAACATTTTAGTGAGGCTCAGGTTAACTTACAGCAAAAAGAGAATGAACTAAATCAAACGAAAGCTAATCGAATTGATAGTAATTTGATTATGGATATTGAAGGGTGGTTTAAGGATTTTGAATTATTGAAAAAGAGTTTTGAGGAAGTAAATCAGAGTATAGGTAAATCTACGGCTGACTTACAGCAGGTACAACAAGATATTCAAAAACTAAAATTAAAGAATATTGATAATTGGCAAGCTGAGATAAGTGGTTATAGAAATACATTTAATAAAAAGCAGGAGCAAGCAGAACAAGAGTTAGCACATTTAAGAGTGTCGCAACAATTAACGCAGTATGCAAGTGATTTGCACAATGGACAAGCTTGTCCGTTATGTGGATCATTAGAGCATCCTCACGTTTTGCAAGGCAATGATGTGTCGTTAGCTATTGCGAATGTAGAGCGTACTTTAAGCGATATTAAAGATAAACAAACAAGGTTGAATGTATACGAAAGTAAAGCAGTGGCATTGTTTGATAAGTATAATTTCTTTTTGACTCAGTTAGAGGAGTTAAAAGCAAAAGAACAGGCGAATCAGCAGGCAATACAATTACACCATAGTAAGTTTACTTGGAGTATAATTGAAGTTGGTAATAAGGAACAGTTTGTTCAATTAAAAGAGACTGCTAATGCAATTCAACAACAAGTTGAGGTGTGTGAAAATCAGTATACCCTTCTTCAGAAAGAGGTTGAAAAGTTAAGACATAAAGCAGACCAAGCTAAAACAAGGTTAGCTGAGTTAGAGGTTGAAAAAGCTAAGTTTGAAAGTGAGATTCAGTCAAAGAGTTCTCAAATTGTTCGTTTAAACTTACAAGCTTATTTAGGGTTAGAAGAGAGTTTAATTACTCAAGAAGAAGAACAACGTCAATTGAGAATTGACAATACGGAAAAGAAACATAGTTCGTTGACAAAAGAGTTTCAAGAGTTATCTCCAAAATTAGCAGCTCTTCAATCAGAACAAAAAGGATTGGTAGAGGAAATTGCTGAACTAAAAGTGAGCAAAGAAAAGCTTCAGAAAGAATTAGAGGTATTAGTTCATGCAAATGGATTAAATACATTAGATGAGGTAAAAGCTATTTTAGAAACGCAGTTGGATGTTAAGAGTGGTCGTGAGGCTATTCAAGCTTTTGAGGTAAAACTGGAAGTGGTTAAAAACAATGTTGTTGCTTTAGAACAGAAGTTGGAGAAAGTTTCTTTTGATAAAGAGAAATTTGAGAAACAACAAGAGGTTATTGAAGAACTTGAATTGGAGGTTAAGGTATTGACTGAATCAACGGCTAAGCTAAAGGGTGAGGTTGAGCGATTGACTAAGGAGTTAGCCGAGAAGAAAGATTTATTAATAGAACACGATAAAGTAGAAAAACGCTTAAAGAATATCAGTGTACTTGACAATATGTTTAAAGGTGCTGGCTTTGTAAATTACGTTTCTGGTATTTATTTGAAAAACTTATGTGATATGGCTAATCACCGTTTTCATCGTCTGACTAATAATCAGCTGAGTTTGCAATTAAATGAGAGCAATGATTTTGAGATTGTTGATTATTTGAACAATGGGAAAGCAAGGAGTGTGAAAACATTATCAGGAGGACAAAGTTTTCAGGTGTCACTTTCTTTGGCCTTGGCCTTGGCAGAAAGTGTACAAAGTTTATCGAAATCTAATAAAAACTTCTTCTTTATTGATGAAGGGTTTGGTACACAAGATATAGACTCGGTAAATATCGTATTTGAAACATTGAGTAATTTACATAAGGAGAACCGTATAGTTGGAATTATTTCTCACGTTGAAGAATTGCAAGAGAGAATACCGATGTCACTTACAGTAGTGAAAGATGAAGAAAAGGGAAGTGTGATAGAAGTAAATTAGAAAGAATAAAATTTTAAAAAGTCTGTATCTATTAGATGCAGACTTTTTTTTAAGATAGTGGCATACATTAAATACTAATAAAAAAGCGGTCTATTTATAAAATAGACCGCTTTGCATTTATACTCTTTTAAAAGAATTAAACCCTGTTGTATGTGTTGCTAATTGCGTTTTAAAGCTTGTGCAATACCCTCTAAATTGTGATTAAAATCCATAAGCTGATTTAATATTTGTCCAACTTGATTGTCTTTGCCTGCGACACCTAATTTATTCTGTTTTGTGAAAATTTCCTTGATTGTTTCCCAACGTTCTTTTTCTTCTAAATTTAGTTTGCCTGTGATTTCCTTTAATTTTAAAAGGTTGGCTTCTGTATCTGAAGTTAAGGTTTGTGATTCATTCTCATAATGCGTTAAGATTAACTCATCTATTTCGACTTCATTCATTAAGGGAACAATTTTACTAATCATCTTATTCATATCTCTGTAAGAACCTTGTAATTTAAAGGCTGGCTCTACGCGATAAGCATTATCCATACTCGCACTCAAGATATAATTCTGATTTACTTTAAGAACGATATCTCTTACCAGCATCGCTTTTTTAATCACAGCTATAAATTCCTCTAATTCTTGAGTACTAAAATTACCTTCTAAATCTAATGCTTCTTCAGAGCGAGTTTCAATGTGTTGAATTAGTTTATAGAAATCATCTAATGATTTACTGCTTAGACGTTGTAAATAACTGTTTTCTGCAATAGCATTCTCAAGTAAGCTTAGTTTAAATAAATTCTCAGTATTTCCAATTACATCTCCTAAGTTATAGGTATCTGCACGATTAGCTAACATATCAGGAATTTGAAATTTCTCTCCCGTTTCTGTATAAGGGTTACCGGCCATAATAATACAAAAGCGTTTTCCTCTTAAATCATATGTTTTACTTTCTCCTTCAAAAATACCATCCATCTTACGCTGTCCATCGGCTAATGAAATGAATTTTTGTAAGAATTCAGAACTACAATGTTGTATGTCATCTAAGTAAAGCATAACGTTGTCAGCCATTTCAAATGACAAGTTTATCTTCTTTAATTCTTCTCTTGCTCCAGATGTTTTAGCTTCTGTTGGGTCTATTGAGGTAATGGAATGACCAATTGTAGGTCCATTTATTTTTACAAAATGTAATCCTAATGCATTGGCTAAATATTCCATTAGGGTTGTTTTTCCATATCCAGGAGGGGATACTAATAATAGCATTCCCATTCTCGCTGTACGCTTGTTATCTCCGTAAACACCAATTTGTTTCGCTAAGTTGTTTCCTATTAAAGGGAAGTAAACTTCGTTAGTTAATTTATTTCTAACAAAAGAGGTTAATACACGTGGTTTTAACTCATTTATTTTTAACGACTTTTTGTACTCACTTAAGATATTGTCTTTAGTAATATTAAAGTCGTTATAAGCAGGAACGGATACTTCTTCAAAAGTTAATAGTTTATCCATAAACTGATGATAATCTAAAGTGTAATTATCTTGTACAATTAATGGATGGTTTCCTTTTAAATTAGAGATAACCACTTCGTCTTTGGCTTCTAATAGTGTGTAATTATAGGTGCTTTCAAATAATAATAGACACGTTGCTTCTTGTATGTATTTGATTGAATCAGCCGTTTGTGATTGCGTGTCGATAAAGGAATGTAACCAGTTTTGTATTAATAGAAAACGATCTGTCATTGATAGTTTAGCATCTTTACTATCATCTTCGAAAATCAACAAAGCATTTTGTTGTTGTAAGTACGTTGTAAACTGTTTCTTTAATAAGGTTGCTTGGTTACTTTTTGTAAAGTACAATCCTGTTGAAAGCTCTTTAAAAATATAAGTTGCAATTTGTAACTCATTTTTATTTAAGCGCATTGATGACTTCCATTGTTTGTACAAGTCTTGTATTTGTTCTAAAACATAAGTATAATTTTCACTTTTAGGGAATACTTTAATCACTGCAGTGGCACTATCGATGTTTTTAAGAATGCTTGTTTTTGTATTCTCTGGTAAACTGTACCAAAAAAGCTGTGCATTTACACGAATTGCTGGGGCATAGGTTAGTATTCCTAATTCCTTATTTAAGGAAAGCAGGTTGTTACAAATTTCTAAGGCGTCAAAATCGTGTACCCCTTTTAGATAACCTTCGGCGTAATTTTGTTCTGTTCTGTGTTTTATAGTGTCTGAAAGAACTAATGTGTTATCTTTTTGATATTGTTTATAAACTTGGTATGCTAAGTATTCAGCGCGGTAAACTGCACTGTTTTCAGATACTAAGTCTTGATTCCAAATTTCTTTATAGGTGTATATTTTATCATTTTGAATAGGATAGTAAAAACTTGTACCTGTTAGATGATAAAATAAAATATCATTTCTTCTGACAATTGTAAGGTCTAAAGGTTGCTTGTTGACTAAGAATTTGTTGGTGCCCAGTGCAATAATATTCTCCCCATCGGCAAACAAATCTTGTTTATCTCTTAAAGTACGCAGTGCGTCTTCTTGACTTGTTTTAATGCTATTCTCAAGGTTTTCAGCTTTTGATACGTCGCCTAATTCTTTTAAATCGTGAACTAATTGGCGAACTTTATCAATCATTAAGTCCGTAGAGAAAAAAGCGTGTATATCTTCTTTGGTTTTAAAAGAGGCAGATTTGTTTTCAATATTCTTTAAAATACGAAGACCAATCTGTTCAAGTGAACTTGTACGTCTATTGATTTGTTCAACAAGTTGTGTTTTACGTGTATCAAAAGCTTTGATAACTTCTTCTCGTTTGTCCGCAATTTTTAGAATGAATTCTTCAAAGTCAGCAAACTTACTTTCTAATTCTTCAACTTGTACACTGACTTTAGAATAGTATTCATCACATTTTTCTGGTGTATTTGACAACTCTAAAAAGTTGATAATACTTTGGTCTAATAAAGTTAGTTGTGCGTGAAACTCAGCAATAGATTCATTTGTACGCAAAGAGTCTATCTTGCGTTTAAGCTGTGAACGTACTTCGTTTAAAGAAGCGAAAATAACAGATATCTTTTCAATAATCTTGGTTGCTTGGGTTGTATCTTCAATCTTTAAGCTATTTAAGATGTCTATTAGTAGCTCTAATTCTGCTGATATTTTCTTACAATTAGCATCAATAGCATTGGCATCAATTACTTTAACTACTTCGTTTACCTTTGCTTTTTGGGCAATAACTTTATCTTCATAGGGTATTAACGCGTGCTCTTGTAGTAAAAAGGCTATTGTTTTTTCTGATAGTGAACTATTGGTTTTAGACAGTGCGTCTAAATAAGACTCTAATGTTGGAATATGGGTGTACTTTGTTTGTTTAGCGTTGATTACTTCACCTACCAGTTTTCTGTTGTCAGCAAGTAATTGTACTAAACTTTCTACGGTATTACCTTTAGCATTCTTAACATTAAAGAGTTGTTTATCTACTTTAGTTTTTAATTCGTTTAATTGACTTGAAGCTCTTTTTCGCTGTTCTTGTACTTTTTCAAACTCGTCAATTGCTGTATTAGCAATATTTCTAATTTGTGAGAGAGGAGTAGATAGTTGTTGTGTTTCTGAGTCATTAATCCAAAAATAAGCATCTATAATATCATTAGCTTTTTTAGCAATGTCATTATAAAGGCCTTCGTACGAATCTTCTTTGTCAATCAGGTGTATGATTTCTTGGCACTCAGCCATTGCTTTTACAATGTCTTTATTTCCAATTTTATAAAGGTGATTGTCTTTTTGTTCTTTATTTTCCAGTAGGGTAGTGGCATAAGGCGTTTCCCATACTTGAACAACGTGATGTTTTACGGCTTCGTTTTCTGAACGGAAATAAGTAAGTTTACCATCGTTGAAAAGTGTAAAACCATTACATATTATAGGTGTCTCTATATGTTGTTTAATGATATTATAAGACATAAGAACATATATATTGTTCTCAGCTTGATAGAATATATATAAAAAGTCTTCGCCATTATGAGAAGGTATTGTTCTTACAAATTCAAGATTAGGAACATTGTTTTCAAAAATCTTGTAGTCACCATTCTGAAGATAATAACCATTTGAAAAGATTACACCTTGGTTATCGGGTAATAATATTCCTGTTTCATTTAAAGCAGGAACATTGATGACTTGTTTTGTTTTATTGTTAAATATAAACGCTCTAAAATCTTCTTGGTAAGGTTTTATACGTATAAGTATAAAGTTGTTTAAGTCTGCAAAATAGTAATCAGCATCATCAAGTTGCTGGTCTATATTTTTCACAGGTTCGCTATAGATTCCTTTTCCATCCTGTGTATTGTCTTCTATTTTGAAAGTAATATCTCCACCTACAGCTTCAATAAATACTTTATCTAAAATAGAGACGTGAGGATGTATCCCTAAACGTCTATTGTCTATGGTAGTTTTTTGCCAAGTAAATTCATATTGACTGGCTTTTTTTACTTCGTGAACACTTCTATCGTCTTGATAATAGAGTTTATTGTCTTTAATTAACCACTTAAAAGCTTTTAGGTCGTCAACTTTTGAACTCGTTTGAAATACCATATATAGGTAGTTCTCCGTTTTTTTGAAGCGACTAAAGATAGAATCCCTGTAATATTTGTATAGGTTATTGTAATCGTTGATGAAGTTATCATCGGCTATAAAATCAAGATTTTCAGGTTGAAATTGATTGTTTTCAAAACGATAAATACTGAAAACATCACTCAATTGTATTTCCTTCTTTAGTCCAAAATGTACGTTATAACCGAAAATACAAATGTTGTCAAAGGCTATAATTCCCCTGGCAATACAATTGTTTTCTGTTGTAATACGTTGGTTGGCGATAAGTTTTAAGTCAACAGAACTAAAGATTTCTTTACGACTATCATTTAAAGTATTAAGTTTTTGGATTAACTCACTTTTCTGGTCTTGAAGTCTTCGCTGTATAATTTCGTATGTATTAGAATCAAGCGATTCGACGATATGTTGGTTTTCTAATTCAGCCATAGTGTAAAAGGACTATGTATATAGTATATACGTAGGTAAATGAAAGGGGTAGAGGATGATGTAGTATATCACTCTTTGTTTACAAGGAGTGATATACAGTAAATTAAGAAAGTTTATTGTTTCCTATACCCAATGTTTGTACTGCACCAGCAATACTGTTTAATAAACCACTATTTTCATCTGTTGCATTTTGTTGCATCTTTAGAACTAAAGTGGCAATGCTTAGGTTTTTTAAATCTTCAGAAGTAATATTAAACTGTTTAGCGTAGTATTTGATGTTTTCGTATAGTTCTCCTTGATTTACAGAAGTACCATCTCCTAAAAGAGCACGCTTAATGTCTTGCGCATTTGAACTCTTGCCAATTAGATTATCAAATCCTTTAGCGCGGCTTACTTGGTTTACTATGTTTTCGAAGAACATTGTTTCTCCACCTACAATATCAATGTTTGCAGTTTGAAGGGCAGAGGATAAAACTTCTGCTTGTGACATAGCAATGTCTTTTTGGATATGTAAATGTGCAAGTTCTACTTCTTTTTCTTTCTGTAGTTTTAATTTGAATTCTTCGTGTTCTTTACCTACGCCATCCATTTGCTTCATAGCGTCTGCTTTTTCTTTAAGACCTTCTGCATCTGCATAAGCTTTTTCTTTAATAACTTCTGCTTCGGCTAAACCTTCTTTGCGCTTAGCTTCTGCTTTAGCTTCAATTCCTGCTGCTTCTGCCGTTGCCATACGTTGTACTTTAGCTGCTTCTACAATACTTTGTTGTTCTACAGCTTCTGCTTTAGCTTTGATTACTTCTGCTTCAGCAAGTCCAAGTGTAGCATCTTCTCTTGCTTGGGCTTCTGCTAATATTTTACGTGCTTCTGCTTGTTTGATAGAAGCTTCTTTTTGTGCTTCTGCTTCAATCAGCATTTGTTGAGATATTTGCTCTTGCGCAAATTTCCTTGCTTCAGCTTCCTTGATTGTTTTGATTAAGTTTTCTTCTGCAATTTTACTCGCTTGTGTAATTCCAACTTGTTTTTGTCTTTCTACTTCGCGTAATGCTTCAACATCTTTGATATTTTGTTGTTCTTCAACAACTCCTTTTTCTAAAGAAACACGTTCGCGAATAACATCTTGAATAGATTTTCTTTCTTCTTCAACAGCTTTCTCTTTGTTGATTTGTGCTAAAGAAACAATTCTCTCTCTTTCAGTTTGCTCTAATGCTCTGTCTTTTTCTACACGCTCTGTTTCAATTGCATCCGTTCTTTCTTTGTTTTTAGCTGCAATAATTACTTGACGTAATTTGTTTTCTTCAAGTACAGCTAAACTTTCTTCTGTAGCAATGCGTACACTTTCAGATTTTAAGCGTTCTTCTTCACGTACTTTTTGTATTTCTGCTTCTTCACGGGCACGGACGTTATCAACTTCTCTACGTTGTTTTTCTTCTTTTTCGGCTAATTGTCTTTCTAATTCAAGAATAGCTTCTCTTGCTTCAACGTCTTGTTTTTTAATAACTTTCTGTTCATCTCTACGGATAAGGTTAGCATTGATGTTTTGTTGTGCTGTTAATTCAGTGATTTTCTTAATACCTTCTGAGTCTAAGATATTTTGTGGGTCTAAGAAGGAGATATTTGTTTGTTCTAAATAATCAATCGCACAGTCATCTAAGATATAGCCATTAAGATCGGTACCTATAATATTGATAATTTCATCTCTGAATTCTCTTCTCGCTTCATATAATTCGATGAATTCAAATTTCTTACCGACTGTTTTTAATGCTTCTGAGAATTTTGCTTCAAAGATGTTTCTTAATGTTTCAACATCACTTGCTCTTTCACACCCTAATGTTTGTGCTACATTAACTACGTCATCAATTGATTTGTTTACTCGAATAAAGAATGCAACTTTAATATCGGCGCGAATATTATCTTTACATATTAATCCTTCTTGTTGCATACGGTCTATCTGTAGTTTTTTTACAGAGATATCCATAATTTCCATTTTATGGAATACAGGTACTACATAAATACCTTTATTAAATGCAATTTTTGTTCCACCAACTCCTGTTCTTACAATCGCTTTTCCTTGTGGAATTTTCTTGTAAAAAGAAGCAAGTATTGCAAAAAATAGTAAGATAAGTAAGAATAGCGCTCCAATTATTAAGGCTATTAAAGTTCCTAATCCGAATTCAAAATCCATAGTATAGTTTTTATTTAATGGTTATAGTTATGTGTTTATTTTCTTTGCGATATAAACATTCTTGTCTGTTGATTTATTAATGATTAAAACCTTGTCTCCAAAAGAGAGAGGTTGGCCATCTTTACTTGTTACGAGTAGTTTAACGGGGTCGTTTTCAATTAAAATTTCAACATTTCCCTTTTTTACTGCGGATATGCTGGAAATCATTCTACCTTCTTTTCCTATAAAATCAATAGCTTCTTCACCGTGATACCCCGTATTGTAAAGAAATCTTGCAATAGGGGTGGTAGCATAGTGTGTAATGAATATTGCGATAAATGAAAGGGGTATTAATATTACAACGGATTTCATTCCTAAGTTAGAAACAGTTGGTATTGTTGTAGCAAGAAGAGTTCCTGCCCACGTAAAGAATTTGAGTAATGTGAGTACTATCATAAATGGTACTTTACCGACATTTATATAATGAAGAAACTTTATGAATACACTTGGATCAGTATGAACGGCTGTATCTATATGGTTGTCGGTTATTGTATCAACATTGTTATTGGTAAGATCAAAATCTGTGCCTACATCTGCATCAACATCAATGTCAGCATTAATATCTACATCTAAATCAAGGTCAATATCGGTATTGTCTATTCCACCACCTAAAAAAGATATAATCCAATAAATAATCGAAATTATCATTAACACTGTCATAATAGCGTTAGGTAAAGGATTAAATAAATGATAGATTAATTCGTTTATTTGAAATAATTAAATAATATTTAAACGCTTTTAAGATAAATTATCATTAAAAGTATTAATTCAAATATAATAAAATAATTTTCATAAATAATAATGTGAATGATTAAAAAATATTTTGTTAATAAAAATATTTTGTTGTTATTTGTAATAATCTGTTAAAGCTTAATGCAATTAAAAAAAAGGTATTGATCATTGTGTCAATACCTTTTTTTATTTCAAAGTGATAGCCATTTAGCTTAAACCTTCTATAAGACCATTAACTAAGTCAATTTTAGTTGCTTGTGGAACTTTAGGTAGTCCTGGCATACGCATGATATCTCCTGCAATAGCAACAATAAATTCAGCTCCTCTATTTATAACGATATCGTTTATAAGAATCTCAAAATCTTTTGCTACTCCAAAAGCTTTAGCGTCTGCAGAGAACGAAAATTGTGTTTTAGCAATGCATACTGGATATTTATCCATTTCTGTTGATTTTAAGAGTGCTAATTTTCTTTTAGCAATTGCTGAAAACTCTACGTGAGTTGCTCCATATATCTTTTTAGCTACTTGTTCTATTTTGTAAGCAATAGTGTCTTCGTCTTTATATGGGAATGTTAGCTCTTTACTTGGTGCTGTTTCTATTGCATTTACAACAGTTTGTGCTAATTCTTTTGCTCCTTCTCCTCCTTCAACAAAAGCATTGTTTAAGGCAAAACCAATAGCATTGTCTTTACAATATTGTTGTACAATAGCAATTTCTTCTACATCGTCTGAAGCGTACTTATTAAAGGCTACAACTATATTTTGTCCGAATGAACGAATGTTCTCAATGTGCTTGGATAAGTTTTCTAATCCTTTAGTAATTCCAATTGTATTTTTAGTTTTAATCTCTTCAATAGGAATTCCTCCGTGCATTTTTAAGCCTTGTGCTGTAGCTACTATAATTGTTAGCTTTGGTTGTAGCCCTGATTTTCTACATTTAATATCAAAAAACTTCTCTGCTCCTAAGTCTGCACCAAAGCCAGCTTCTGTTATTACGTAGTCACCAAAACTCATTGCCATTTTTGTTGCTATTACAGAGTTACATCCGTGCGCAATATTAGCAAATGGTCCTCCGTGAATAAAAGCTGCAGTGTTTTCTGTTGTTTGAACTAAGTTAGGGTTTAAAGCGTCTTTTAATAGGACAGTTATTGCTCCAGCTACTCCAAGGTCTTTGACAGTAAACATACTGCCATCATAGCGATATCCTAATAAGATGTTTTCAATTCTTCTGCGTAAATCATCTATATCACTTGCTAAACATAATATAGCCATAATTTCTGATGCAGGGGTAATGTCAAAACCTGTTTCTTGAGGAACTCCATTTGCACTTCCTCTAAGTCCTGATACTAAATAGCGTAAGCTACGATCGTTTACATCTAATACTCGTTTCCAAAGTATTTCTTTTATCCCGTTTTCAGAGGCTCTGTTTTGATAAATATAATTGTCGAATAATGCACTGATGGTATTATGTGCTGATGTGATAGCGTGAAAATCTCCTGTAAAGTGAAGATTGATGTTTTCCATAGGCAATACTTGAGCATAACCACCTCCAGCTGCTCCACCTTTCATTCCAAAGCATGGACCTAATGATGGCTCACGTAATGCTACTATAGCATTCTTACCAATTTTATTTAATCCTAATGCTAAACCAATTGAAACAGTCGTTTTACCTATTCCTGCTTTGGTAGGGGTAATTGAAGTAACAAGGATTAAATTAGATTGTTTAATTTTCTCGGCATTAATTTCTTCAAGTGAAACTTTAGCCATGTGCTTTCCGTATGGAATTAATGCTTCTTGATCTACACCAATTTTATTGGCAATGTCTTGTACTTCCTCAAGCTTACACTCGCGTGCAATTTCAATATCTGTTTTCATTTTGATAATTGTGTGTTGTTAAGTAGTAAAGATAAAGCATTTGTTTGTATAGTGCGATTGCTAATGTTTTTTCTGATGTAATTCTAAGGTTTGAAGTATGGTAATATATAAAGATGTGATATTAGTAGCTTCTAAATGAAAATACTTTATATAATGAGTCGTTTTATTATTTTTTATATATAAATATTTAAGTTTATATTTACACCTTTAATATTTATTAGATTATAAAGTATGAAGACTGAAGCGCAACTGAAAGAAAGAAGTGGTAACAAATGTGAATTATGTGAGGCTACGGGGCATTTGAATGTTTATGAAGTACCACCTGCTGCTGCAAATGATGCAGATAGAGAGATTTATATTTGTGATACTTGTTTGGCTCAAATTGATAAAAAGCAAGAATTAGATTCTAATCATTGGCAGTGTTTAACAACTTCAATGTGGAGTGAATTTCCAGCTGTACAAGTTGTCGCTTGGCGTATGCTTAATCGTTTTAGAAATGAAAGTTGGGCTGCGGATAGTTTAGATATGATGTATTTAGATGATGAGTTACTTGAATTTGCTAAATTAAGTGGGGATCATACAGGTGATGGCTCTGTTGAATTACATAAAGATTGTAATGGAAATATTTTAGTAGGTGGGGATACGGTAACATTGATTAAGGACCTTGATGTAAAGGGGTCTACTATTAATGCTAAAATTGGTACTGCTGTAAGAAATATTCGATTAGTTCACGATAATGTAGAGCAAATTGAAGGAAAGGTAGACGGACAAACAATTGTAATTCTAACTAAGTTTGTTAAGAAACAAGCATAGGTAAATGAATATAAAAATAGGCTTTACGTTAATTCGTAAGGCCTATTTCATTTTTAACCAAATTGGAAGACTAAATTCTTTTAAAAGGTGAGCAAGCTTAATGTCGTTATAATTTTTTTTTGTTACCCATTTTATTTCTTCTATTTCTGCGGATGCTTGAATCGATGAGTTATTTATTCTAACATGAAAAATTGTAGCGTTAACAATTGTGTTAGCTTCATTGACAGCTGTTGTTTGATGTGTGCCTAATAATGAAATTTGATCGTTTGTAATGTTTAATTGTAATTCTTCTTGAATTTCCCTTTTTAGGGTTTCAATTGGTGTCTCTCCTAATTCGATTTTTCCTCCTGCCATCATGTAGTAAGTTGATCCCTTTTTCCTAACTGTTAGCATTTCGTTTTTATCATTTGTTAATAGGGCTGAAGCTAAATATATTGTATGTGTTGTGGACATATTATGAAGTGTTGTTTTTCTATATTTAAGTAGACAAATATAATTATTTGAATGTGAATAGTTAAAAACACATTGATTTATAAGTAAGGATGTAAAAGATGAGTATCTCTTTTTTTTATTATAATTGTTATTTAAGTAAGAAATCTTGAAATTTTTGTTTTAAAATATTACTTTTATGCTCTGAAAAAGAAATACTTTTTATTATACAAAAAACATTAATAATGTTTAAAATATTATTTTTTGTAAAAAAAAATATTTTATCTTTATTGAATGTAAGCAATAAGCTTCTTTAAGATAGATTTTATTGCTGTAATTTATTTTTTAATTAAAAAAACTGTAAGCCTGGTAAAAAGGCAAAAATGAACAACACAATGGTAAAACAAGAATTTACTGCGTTATTTAAGGGGTATAAAATACCTAATGAATTAAAAAGCTTAATGGAATTTCAGTTATTAGACACTATTCCATCATATTATTCGAATGCACTTTATTTAATTGATGAAGATCCAGGCATTATAGAATCTTTTTCAGAGGATGTGGAATTTGTGAATTCTTTTATTCCTTTTGCAGAAGCTAATAGTACAGGAAGTATTTTTGCTTTTTGGGTAAGAAATGAGAACTTAGGAGAGTGTCCGATTGTAATTTTTGGAGATGAAGGAGGCGTTTTTATTGCGGCTAAGAATTTGAAAGAGCTTTTGCAAGTTGCAGCTTATGATGTAGAGCCAGTAATTTATGATGAAGAGTTTTATTTTTCTGATAAAGAGGAGTTGATTGAGGAAGGAGAATATAGTAATGCTGAGTTTAATAAAGAGTATTTAGATTGGTTGAGAAACGATGCTAAGCTAAAACCTATTTTAACTATTGAGGATGTGGATTCAATTGTTAATGATGCTCAGAGTTTATTACAAGGAGATTTAAATGAATTTCTTAAGAAATATAGTAATTAATTACTTTTAAGATACAAAAAAAAGAGAACTAGTATAGTTCTCTTTTTTTTGTTTAGTAGTTTGATTTTAAGATAATTTTTTGTTAGTTATCTATATTGTTTTCTTTTGCATAAAAATATTTTATATTGCGTTAAAAATATAAAATATGGAGTTTAATAGTTTTGAAACAAAAGAAGTAGTTTTGGAGAAGCCAAATAATTATATGGCTTTATCAATTGTGTCAACTATTTTGAGTGTTTGCTCAGTTTGGTGCTTGGGGTTGATTTTAGGGATTATCGCAATTGTAATGTCAAGTCAATCTACGAGTAAATTTAATAATGGTGATTATAATGGTGCTGTTAAATCTGCAAAGACAGCTAAAATATTGTCAATTATTGCTTTAGTTTTAACTGCTGCTGGTATTATTGCTTATTACTTCTACTATCAAGAAGTTGGTGGTATAGAAGGTTTTCGAGAATTAATGCAGCAAGCGATAGAGGAAGCAGAAAATCAATAAGATATGAAAAAATGGTGTATTAGAATTTTATTGTTCTTAATACCAATCTTATTAGCTTTTTACTATTATAAGTTTTTTGGAAGTGACGGAAGTACTGGTGTTGTTTGTATATTTAATAAACAAACAGGTTGGTTGTGTCCAGGATGTGGAGGACAACGTGCTATACAATCTTTATTACACGGCAACTTTAATGAAGCATTTCTATTAAATCCGCTCATTTATATTTTACTTCCTTTGTTGGTATTTCTTTATGTTGCTTTGATTGAGGTATATGTATTTGGTAATAAAAAGTTTTTAGAGAAGTATGCTATTCCTAATTGGTTTGCATATGCATTAGTTATTCTTTTGGTCCTTTTTTTTGTTCTAAGGAATACAGATAAGATATTTTAAAAAAGAGTTCTCTTAAAACAAATAGACATGCCCCAAAAAGTTAGACACTTTTTGGGGCATTTTTTATGAGTAGAAAACAGAAACACAATTTTGAATTTAAGTTACGTATAGTAACTATTATTTTGGAAGGAAAAGACAGTATGAGGGGACTTTCTCGATCAGAAAAAATCAGTGAGTTT